>NZ_JBHWJV010000001.1:0-597300 GCF_042731175.1 Pseudarthrobacter sp. NPDC059871 | reverse complement strand
CCTCGACAAGACCGGAAAATACGGCAGAATAACCAGCGTCAAAGTGGCTCAGTTTTCAGCCCGCGAAATGGCTCAGTTTTCGACCATCGCTGACATGTCCTCAGCATCCGTAGCACGCACCAGTGTCTTGCCAGACTTCCAAAATGTGCGCCCTGGCTTCGCCCAGAGGCGAATGTGGCATTCTCGCGGACTCTGAAGTCCCGGGTCTAGGCCGGACAGGTCCTCGGGTGTGGCTCGGACGGATATGGCGATTTATTCGCAGCGCTTTGTCACCTGGTAGCGTGCAGGGATCCGTCAACAGGAATGGGTGATTCCGCCCCGGGAGGCGGTCGGCGTTGCCTGTGCAGTCCCCAGCAAGATCCGCTCGGCTAACTATCGGATTCCACTGCGGCGTCCTTCCGAAACCCTTGCTGGCCGGCCCGCCATGCGACGATGTCCAACGCCCTCAACGCTGAGATCTTCTCGCCTGGAGCGATTGCCGCCAGAGCCTGCCAATGGTCCAACTGGTCGCTGAGGTCTTTCTGGACGGCTTGAAGCCAAGACCGGCTGTATGCTTCCCAGCTCCGCCCCTTCACCGGTGGGACTGGAGCATCCGTGCAGTCCGTATAGCAGTAAGCCACGTACTTGTCATAGATCGGGATGAGTCCTGGCCGCTTCCTTGCGAGCACCTTGGCGACCTTCGTCATCTTGACCCATTTCGGACGCTTGGGGTCGAGGACGCTGAAAAGCTTTGCGACGGCGTCCAAGGTGTCCGAGCTCGCCTCCTCCAGCGGCAGGTCGAATTCGACGCCCTGGAGGTGCTCGTTCAGCTTTGGTATGAGCGCTTCAAGGGCATAGTACGTAGGTATTGGGTTCCTTGAGACATTCAGCAAAGCGATTGCCAGAAGGTCCGCCTGCCTGACGTCGATCCTTTCCTTCCCGGCCCCCTCATATGTGTCGTAGGCGGGGTATCCGGAACCGCCTGGGTGGTTCACCAGATAGTCCGTAGCCCAGTTCTGGGCCTGCTCATAAGGGACGCTGAGACCGCCAACTCGAAGTGTCGTCATAGGGCCACGCTAACGGGCGCGTGAGCCGCCCGAGTCTCGGCACGCCGCTGTGGACCTCCAGGGAGCGCCGACGCGCGAATCCGCCTCGACACTTCTGCAGCGCAACACCGTGCGGGCACACCGGACGTTCGCGGACCGGTGACGCCGAAATAGAAATCCACACTGATTTCGACCTGGTCACCGCCGTTGGCGTGTATGGTCCCGGGGACGCTGCAGCCAACTACGCGTGCCAGGCAATCGACGAGCGTAGGGATTTCGCGAGGCGCTGGACGGACGCGTTGACGGACGGATCGGTCGTCGAGAAGTCCGCAGCCTGATTGCCAATCACGGCCGAGAGCTCCGTCCAGGTAATCCAGCAGAAGACATCGTGGATCCGTTCAACCAGCCCTTCCAACGCCAGCTGCTCGTTGTTAGCGCGTAGTAGTACGGACTCAAGTTCGGCGGAAATGGCGTCTTCGAGGGTCATTCGGCCACGGCCTCGGACCAGAACCGGAGGGGCCGCGCCCAGCAACAGGATCAGAGGGGTGCGCGTAGCTGCATGCGCCATCGTTGCCACGTATTCCTTTGCCAGCTGCTGTGGTTGGAATGAACTCGATCGAACGCGCTTGGCCTCAACGAGGACAAAAGAGCCCGGAGAAGTGACGAGAGCGTCTGGCTGCACCACGAGCTGGTCAGTTCCTGACCGGTTCGGGGCGAGCGCCATATCCCCCGGCAGGAATCGAAGTTCGGCTTCTTCGATCTCTTTGGCCAGGACATTCCTGGCGTGGTCGGCGCCCTTGGCGGCACGAATTGCCGCACCGAGGAAGCGGTCGCGGGGAAGGAAGTCGAGCGCCATCAAGACTTCTGCGCTGAGCACATTCTCCCGGCCCCGGCCGCCTTGACGGTAACTGGTCGCGTGTTCCCACGAGACTTCCTCAAGCAGCTTTCCGACCATCGACATGGCAATACCCGGCACGGCTTCCACAGAGATTCCTTTCCGACTCGGCTACTGCAAACCTGACCGTGACCGCCGGCTTACCCCACCATCGCGGAGACGCGTACTCGATTCAACGCGTCGGCGAGCAGATCCACATCCGCCTCCGGGAACAAGCTCTCCGGCCCCGCAGGCGCAGCGTCGCTGTAGGGAGACTCGTAGAGAGCGCCGACGTCCACGACACCGTTCTCGGTGAGCTGCTGGACGATCATATCTACGAAGTGCAGCTGATTGGCGTTCAGGGTCTTGTCCCCCACGAACTCCGACAGGGAATCCAACGCCGCCTGGCGGTCCATACCCACCAGAGACCGGACAAACAGTCCAAGTCCCTCGGCTTGTGCAGTGGCTGCTTCAAGCTCCTCGGGCGAACCCGCGCCACTCTCGACCAGCATGCGCTGGAGTTCGGCAAGATCTGTCTCGGTCAGGGGCAGCCCGCGGCGTAGGCGATGGATTGCCATGTGGTCCAGGAACCCCTGGAGATACATCCGGGCCTTCTCGCGGTACCGGACCAGATCTACCGATCCGGTCACGGTCCCCTTCAGCTCACCTTCCACGATCTCGCCGAGGGTGTCTTCGAAGTTCGTGTAGACCACCTTGCGGCGCTTCTTCTCGATCAGGTGCACCAGCCCCCGGAGCCGCACGCGGATCAGCTCAAGCCACTGCGGCGAGACCTGGCCCCATTCCCCTCCCTCCAGGATCGACTGGATCAGAAGCATCTGGGCCGCGATAGCGGGGATGTTCGGCTGATCCTGCAGGGCGGAGGCAATCTCGACGATTTTCTTGCGGTACGGTTCGACGGCGGCCGCGGAGGTCAGCGAAGCCAACTGCGCCTGATACATCAGCAGGTCGAAGCGTTTGGCTTCCTCCGTATCGGCGGCGGAAGCCAGCGTCGCCAAGGGTGCCAGCCTGGTCTGCAGGTCCGTCAGATCCTGCGTGCCAAGGGTGCCCCAGGAAGCGGGCTTCGAGAACTTCTCCACCCACTCCAACTGCGGGCGTACCAAGAAGTTCTCCCGGGGCAGCCCCGCTACTTGCCCCGCCAGGCCGGATTGAAGTGCCGGCACGAAGTCGCCGTCGAGCCCGACCGTGCTGGCTTCGGCCAGCAGCTGTGCCCGGACGGCGAAGCTGCGGTGCGCCAGGGACTGTCCCAGGGACCCCTCGGAACCGGGCAGCTCGGCGTTGAAATATTCAATGTTCTGGCAGACGTCAAAGATGAAGAAGTCCTGCTTGTCCTCACCAGGTCCATACAGCTCCGGCCGGAGCCGGGTACCCCGGCCCACCATCTGCCAGAATTTTGTCTTGGAGCGCACCACCTTGAAGAAGAGCAGGTTGACCACTTCGGGCACGTCGATTCCGGTGTCGAGCATGTCCACGGACACGGCGATGTGCGGGCTGTCCTCGGCGCGGGCGAAGGCGTCGATCAGGGTGGAGACGTAGTTGACGCTGTGCGTGATGATCTTCGCGAAAGTGCCCGCATACTGGGGGTAGTTGGTGTTGAACCGTTCGGCGATGAATTCTGCGTGCTTCTGGTTCTTCGCGAAGATGATCGTCTTTCCGAGCCGGTCTCCCCCGGCGACCTTGTGCCCGCGGGTCATCAGCACTTCTAGTGCCTTGTCCACGGTGTTGGCGTTGAACAGCCACGTGTTCAGGATGGCCGGATCCACGGCGTCGGGGATCTCTCCATCCTCATCCCATTCGGCGGAGTCCCACTCCTCCTTTTCCTCCTCCGAAAGTTCCTCGTATCGGATTCCATCGACCGGGAACTTCAGCGGAGTGGATACGGTCCGGGGCGGTACGAGGTAGCCGTCGGAGATCGCCTGCGTCAGCTCGTAAGCGAACGTGGGGACGTGGTCCTCGATGTCGAACAGGGAATAGGTGTTGCGGTCCACTTCGGACTGCGGTGTGGCGGTCAAGCCCACCAGATACGCATCAAAGTAGTCAAAGATGGCCCGGTACTTCTGGTACACGGAGCGGTGGGCCTCATCGATGACGATCAGGTCGTAGTGGCCGATCCCGAACCGTTGTGTCAGGACCGAGTCGTCGTCCGTCCGTTCGTTGATCAGGTTCATCATCGTCGGGTACGTGGCGATGTGGATGCGGCTGTCAGCCTCCACATCCCGGCCCAGCACCACCGGGGATGATCCGGGGAGATTGGTTTTGAAGGCGCGGGCCGCCTGGTCCACCAGGGCGACCCGGTCGGCCAGGAACAGAACGCGTTTGGCCCAGTTCGCCTGCATCAGCAGGCTGGAGAGCGCGACGACGGTGCGCGTCTTGCCGGAACCGGTCGCCATCACCAGCAGCGCCTTGCGTTCCTTATCCGTTTCCAGGGCATGCGTGACGGCCCGGATGGCGGCCTGCTGGTAGCTGCGGCCCGCGATCTCGGTATTGATGGCCGCAGTGGCGAGGGGTTTCCGGGTGGTGCGGCGGTCCACCATGAGCTGCAGCTGGTCCCGCGTGTGGAAGCCTTGAACAGGGCGGGGAGGATAGCCGGAGGCGTCGTCCCAAATCCAATGCTCGTAGCCGTTGCTGTAGTAAATAACCGGGCGCTGGCCCCTCTCCTTCTCCAGCGCATCGGCATAAAGCTTGGCCTGCTGCTGCCCCTCGTAGGGTGACTTGGCTGACCGCTTGGCCTCGACGACGGCGAGTGGCTGGCCGTCGGATCCCCACAGGACGTAGTCCACAAACCCGGTTCCGGTTGTGGGGCCGGCGTGGGTAGGCATGTGGTGGACTTCGAATTCGCGGTCCTCGGATTGGTCGAGTGCCCACCCTGCTTCGCCCAGGTACAGATCGATGTAGACCCTGGTTTCGGCTTCGGAATAGTCGTGGCTGTCCGGGAGCTTCTTGTTTTCTTCCTTCGCCCGGGCGATCTGTGCGCGCAGGGCCTCAAGCTGGGCGTGCAGCTGCTCGTTGTCCTGCTTCTGCGCGGCCAGCGCTGCGTCCTTGGCCGCCAGTTCTTCGGCGAGTTTGGCCGTCTGGTCCGCAGTGCGGGGCTTCTCGGCGGACACCGGAACGCCCGGCTTAGGGATCGGGCTGAGGAACTGTCCGTTGAACTCAACAGTTGAGGCCGGGCGGTTGGCAGGATCCCGGGTGTAGCGAAGCGCCAGCCAGATGCAGACGTGGAAGAGTTCCCGAACAGTCTGCTCAGAATGCTGGACGGTGATGGCAGCACTGGTGTGGATGGCGCTGTTCGCGACCTTGCGGATAAGGTGGAACTTGCTGACGACCGTCTCGCCCGCGAGCCGCTTGAATGTCGGTTCCGACATCAGGCCGTTGAGATCGCTCTTGTAAGGCACCGTCAGCGAGTCGTCGGCGTCGTACAGCCAGGCCAGCAGCGCTTCGACGGACCGCCGCGCGTAGAGCAGCGAAGACCGAGGGTCTTTCCGCGCATACAGCTCGGCTAGCCGCGCTTCTTTCGCAATAACCGGCCACTCCGCCTGCAGTACAGCGAAGTTGCTGTTCACATCCCCCACTGCCACTCCTCTGTCGAAATTCTCTCTAGAGCCTAAATGGTGGTGACCGGCATGTGGCCCGGCAACACCGCTTTCAGCCCAAACCCGCCGCAAGGCGAAATCGGTTCCATAGGCTTGTGGCTACTCAAAGAAGTCCTCGTCGAGCTCGACAATGTCGTAGCTCTGCTTCACTTGGACACCCACTCTGTACTTGATCATCAGCCCCAGAAGCCGGGGACCGTCGATCAGAATGATGCGCGACGGAACGGCCTTGACGTAGTCCCGTGCGCCCGAGGTGAAAGCGCTGGTGGTAATAAACACGCCGCGCGAGGCTCCGACACCATGGAGAGCGCCAACGAAGGCCTGAATAGATTCACGCCCCACCGTATTGCCTTCGGCGTAACGTTTAGCCTGCACATAGATGCTGTCCAAGCCCAGCGCGTCTTGGTCGATTACCCCGTCGACGCCGCCGTCATTGCTGCCGCCGATACGCTTCCCACGCTGTTCGGCTCCGCCGTAGCCCATCCTGAGGAGCAGGTCGACCACCGCCTGCTCGAAGAAATCGGGGTGACTCTCCCGGAGACGGGTCAGGAGTGCATCGCCGACGTCAGAGTGAATGCGGTTGATCCCGGATTCAATCTGTTCGATCGGGTCAATATCCTCCACGAGCGTCTCATCGACGATGGACAGCATCGGCTTCTGCGCATCCGACTGGGGCCAGAAGGGCGCGAACAGCGTCCGCGCCGTGGAAAAGTCACTGATACCTTCCGGGTGTTTGGAGAACCACTCCCGTCCTGCATCGGTGATGCGGTAATTGGCCCGGACCGGCCGTTCAATCCACCCGGCCTTGAGGAGATTGCTGATAGCCCAGCCGAGTCGCTGCTCTGACCGGAGGCCACCAGTGTTCAAGGTCTCCACCCTTGCCCCGCCAGAGAGGTCCGCAGAGTCGATGGCGCGGCTAACGATGTCTCGCCGGTGCAGTGTTTCGCCGTCGGACAGTGCGCGAAGCACATGAGTCACAAAGAGCGGCCAAATCGGTACCTCCGAGTCGGTGATCACAGACGTCGTCTCCCTCATCAGAGTTCGCCCTTGAACGCTCGGCTCTGAAGCGACGCGAAAAGGGCGTCAGTCTCGGACAACTGAATGCGGTGTTGGTTCTTCAAGTGTTCGATAGCAGAGATCCTCGCCGCAAATTTGTGCTGCGCGGCAAGAGGAGGAACTGGGACAGCTAGGTTTCGAAGGTCCTTGACGTTGAGGTGTTTGGAGGTTGCTCCCACCATCAGATTAGAGATTCTGACAGGGCTGAGCGTGAACAGAAGATAGTGGAGGAGCATCAGGGGTACAACAATTTCCGGATTCGGGCGCACTTGGACTAACCGCTGCCCAAGAGAAGCGACCATGCCTTCTGGGACGATTGCCGCCACACCCACAGTTCCCTCTCGGCTCAAGATGATGTCCTCTGGCTCCAAGTAGGCACGTTTTGAGCGTTTATGATGTTCACCCTCGGAGACGAATCGGTGATCGTTCCAGTCCCAGCCTCCGAAGCCGAGATTGGATGTACGCAAGCAGGTCACTCCCGTTTCTGTCCACTGAGGCGTCGTGTGTGGGCAGTCGATGACCGCCGTTACGACTTCTTCGAGTCGGCGCCGTTCGGACCCCGAGTTTTGGCTCAACAGATCGTGGAACATTGACTGAGTGAGAATATCGAGGTGGGCGAGGGCCTGACGTCGTTGGGTGCGGAGCTCGTCGGCCTGGTCCAGTATGGCCGCAATCCGGCGCTGTTCTGCAAGGGGCGGGAGCGGAATCTTCGTGGACAGAAATTCTCGCCGATTCACATGCTTCATTGTCGCCCCGTGCAGGTGCTCCTCCATGTCTACAAGCGCCCCGGTCAACATGTGCCGAAGGTAGCCCTTGACGACTTTCGAGGAGTCGGGGACAACGCGAAAAATATGCTGGTTCAAAACCGCAACGTCTTCGTTTGCCCAGGTGAAGACGCCGAGAGACGCCGACCATGAGACCAGTAGATCACCAGGGCGGACCTTCAGCTTCTCGGGAACGTCCTTGGTCGTGCGATTGAAAGGCTTCGTAGAGTCGTTTAGATTTTGGATCCGGATTATCCGACGCCCCTCGTCGCCCCAATCCGTCGGCTTGAATGCCGCCCCGTTTATGAATTCGGCCACATCTCCTAAAGGGACTCGCAAACCGTCGTGGCGTTCTCTGGGCTTCAGATGCTCGATTAAGGCTGTCACTTGAGCAGCACCTTCAGCTCGGCCAATCCCACAGTGATTTCCTGCTCAAGGGCCTCAACCGCGGCGATGATCTCGGCCGGATCCTTGTGGTCGACCTCTTCGTGGTCAACTTCTTTGTACCTGTTGACCGAAAGGTCGTAGCCGTTCTCGGCGATCTCAGATTTTGGGACCAAAAACGACTGATCGGTGCGCGCCCGGCCGGCTTCAGTCGTCGTCCGCTGCCGCCATCGAGACACGACGTCATCAAGGTCTGAGGTTCCCACCGGGGTGCGCTTGTCGTCGAGACTAAAGCCGTCCGCGGTCACTTCGTAGAACCAAACGTTGTCGGTGCCACCAGAGTTAGTCTTTGTGAAAAACAGGATCGCGGTGGAGACGCCGGCATAAGGTTTGAAGACGCCGGAGGGGAGTTTGACCACGCCTTCGAGTTTGTGGTCTTCGACCAGCATTTTCCGGAGCGCCCTGTGTGCCGTCGACGAGCCGAACATCACGCCGTCGGGCACGATCACGGCGGCCCGGCCGCCGGGCTTAAGCAGCCTCAGGAACAGGGCCAGGAAGAGGAGCTCGGTCTTTTTGGTCTTGACCAGGGACAGCAGGTCCTTGGCGACATTATCGTAGTCCAGGCTGCCGGCGAACGGCGGGTTGGCGAGGACGACGTCGTATTTTTCCTCCTCGGAACCGTGCAGGTCGGCCAGCGAGTCCCGGTACGTGATGTCGGGGTTTTCCACCCCGTGCAGGAGCATGTTCATCGAACCAATGCGCAACATGGTGCTGTCGAAGTCGTACCCGTGAAACTGGCTGTGGTGGAAAAACTTGCTCTGCTCCGGAGCGGTGAGCAGGTTCGGGTTCTGCCTCCTCAGGTACTCCCCTGCCTGGACGAGGAACCCAGCAGTGCCGACGGCCGGGTCGCAGATCGCTTCCAACGGCTGGGGAGCCGTCATCTTCACCATGAGGTCGATGATGTGGCGGGGAGTGCGGAACTGGCCGTTGGTTCCCGCCGAGGCGATCTTGCCGAGCATATATTCGTAGAGATCGCCCTTGGTGTCGCGCTCGTCCATGGGGATTTCGTCGATGATGTCGACGACTTTTTCCAGCAGCCCGGCGTTGGGGATAGTGAATCTGGCGTCTTTCATGTGCTGGGCGTAGGAGGATTCCTCGCCGTTGGCCAGCTGAGCCAGCCCGGTGCGGAGGAACGGGAAGATGTGCTCGGCGAAGACGGTGTACATCTCGTCGCGGGAGAAGTTCTTGAACTTGCTCCAGCGGAAGTCCTGGTAGGAGCGGCCCTTCTCGTCCAGGCCATCGGGGAAGACAGGTTTTTCGACCGGCTTGCCGGTGCGGTTGGCCTTGTTCTCCGCACGCGTCTGGTTCTCGTCCAGACGCTTCAGGAAGAGCAGATACGTGATCTGTTCGATCACCTCCAGAGGGTTGGAGATGCCCCCTGTCCAGAACGCGTTCCAGACCTTGTCTACCTGAGATTTGATTTCGCCTGTTATCACCGTCTGAGTTTAGTGGGTATTCGATGCTCGGTCCCGCAGCCTCGCGGCGCTGCCGGACCGGCATGTCACTTCACACTCCGCGGCGCAGGATGTCGGCGATTTCGTCGGTCTCCTGGACCGATACCTCTCGAACTTCACCCCAATTGGTTCCACCACCCGGGAGGGTTCCAGCCACATGAAAGTGAAGGTGCGGAATGTCCTGATGGGCAGGTACACCGTTGTTCTGCCACACGGCAATGCCGGGACGGCTGAAGTTGAGGTCGATTGCTCGGGCGGCGGCGACAACGCCATCCATCAGCGCCTTGGACTCCTCACTGGTCACGTCCAAGATTGTTGGGCAATGACGCTTAGTCACGACCAAGAGATGAGGTAGTCCGCGCTGCTCTCGCGTGACCAATGTTGCGATAAGTGGCCCCGACCATAGCACCGTAAACGGCCGTCTGCCGCTCAGATAGTCGCAAAAAGCACAGGAGTCTTTTTCAGGAACCTCCAGGTTGGAATCGGTCACTAGGACATCCGCAGCGACTTGAGGAAGGCCTGTATCTCCAACATATCAATGCTGGGAGCATCCTGAGGTCGAACAACAATATTCAATTTGTCACAGACCTTTTCCTTGCGGGACGCCAAAATGAAAGACATGGCAATGAACCGAATAGAGTCTTGGGCTGGCAATTGCTGAGAAATCCGAGCCTGCCCCCCTCCGATTACCGGAATTGAGACCTCTCCGCCATTTGCGTGCTTTCTGACTTCATCCCACAGATTCTCGAGGCTACTCCACAGAGAACCCACTGTCGTGCGGGCCTCATTGTGCTCATTCATCTCCGTGTACGCGAAACAGAAATAGCATGTTGCGCCTGCTCGTACCCGCGCAACAGTTCCCCACGGGTATTGATCCGTTTTACCTGCCTTTGTGATTGTGCCGACAGGCGAAACACCAGCCAACGCAGAGGAAAGTTCGCTATTCAGCTTTGCGACATCGCTGCGGAACACGCGAGTCAGCAACTGTCCCTGAACACTATTGGTCTGGATAATGTCTGGAATTGCCGTATCGAAGGTATTCGCCATACCAACCACAATGTTCTCCGGCTGGGCGAACAAGTCCCCCTCTATGATCCGAATCTCCGTGTTGGGAGTGGAAAACTTCTGCTCGATAGGACGAGGCCAAGCTCGATGAAGGCTCCATATCAGCGATAACAGGACCACCGATGCTGGCCCAAAGCCACCAAATTTATCGAGGGTGTCTTTCACGAATATATCTAGGAGCCCAATGACAGCGCCCAACAGACCGAAGCAGGCCAGAAAGTGGATCGAAAGAGTCCGCCAGAACCGGGCGGTCCGAAGATCTCTAGCGACTCCCCTGTTCAAAGTCCAAGCCTTGAATAGACAGGTTCTTGATAATAATGCGGTCCGGACTTGCCGCTGGAGCCGAAGCTCGGTGCGTAACCGTCCAGGGCGTGCATGATGATCTTTGGCTGGAAAGACACCGATAGAGTGTAGTAGTTGGTGTTCAAAAAGGGCTGTGGGATGAACTTTCTGTCAATGCTTCTATCGCCGTCCAGGTTTGCTACGACCACAGGCAACTTCAGCTCGATGGCCGTTTCGATTTCGTAGGACAGGAAGGACTGGCCGTCGCCACCTTTTCTTCTGGCATGGTCACTGCCGAGAAGTACAACCTGCTTCGTGTTATTCAGCCGCTCGCGCAAACGCCGACGGATCGTTGCCGGCAGACTCGTATCCAGGGCCGTGACTAGGTCGTGTGCGTCCGAGAAGTCGAACCCGATGTGGTCGTTGTCGCGCCAAGCTTCCATGAGACGGTAGTACCGGATGTCTTCGCTAGCGAATGCTACGTAAGTCTTGTTCCTATAAGACACTGCTCAGTCCTCTGCGGCTCGGCGATTTTAGACGGTGTACTCGGTATTGCTCGGCTCAGGCGGCACGTGCTGCCCAATCGTGTATGCCGGGCAGCGTGCCCCGTTGCCTTTGGCAGGGGACGGCAGAAGTTCGAGCTGTGACGGGGTCAGCGGTCCCGGGACTCGATCTGGTGTGCTAACCGCCGACCAGACTCAGACGTCAACTTGCCAGTCCAGGTTCGCCACCTACCGCGCGAACCGCCGACCAGCGCCTCCGACCTCACAGCTCAAGACTTCCAAGCGGACGAGCCATTGGCGGTCCGCAATATATGACGGAGCCGCCAACCACCCTTCGTCCAAACCGCTGCCAACTAACTTGTCACGGATGCCATGTCGTTTGTCACTCGCCAACTAACTTGTCACTTGTGCCAACTAACTTGGCAACTCACACCCGATGGAGCTGGGGGCCATTTGCTCTGCAAAAAGGAACGACTTAGAAGTCCCAGTCCTCATCCTCTGTGTTCACGGCCTTGCCGATCACGTAGGAGGATCCGGAGCCCGAGAAAAAGTCGTGGTTCTCGTCCGCGTTCGGGGACAGTGCCGAGAGGATGGCCGGGTTCACGTCGGTGACGGACGCCGGGAACATGGCCTCGTAGCCCAGGTTCATCAGGGCCTTGTTGGCGTTGTAGTGCAGGAACTTCTTGACGTCCTCTGCCAGGCCAACGCCGTCGTAGAGATCGTGGGTGTACTGGACCTCGTTCTCGTACAGCTCGAAGAGCAGCTCGAAGGTGTAGTCCTTGATTTCCTGGCGCTTCTCCTCGGAAACCCTCTCCAGGCCCTTCTGGAATTTGTAGCCGATGTAGTAGCCGTGCACGGCTTCGTCGCGGATGATCAGGCGGATCAGGTCAGCCGTGTTCGTCAGCTTGGCGCGTGAGGACCAGTACATGGGCAGGTAGAAGCCCGAGTAGAACAGGAAGCTCTCCAGCAGGGTGGAAGCCACCTTGCGCTTGAGGGGGTCGTCTCCTTGGTAGTAGTCCATGACGATCTGGGCCTTCTTCTGAAGGTTCTCGTTCTCGGTGGACCAGCGGAACGCTTCGTCGATCTCCTTGGTGGAGGCCAGCGTGGAGAAGATGGAGGAGTAGCTCTTGGCGTGCACAGACTCCATGAACGCGATGTTCGTGTAGACGGCTTCCTCGTGCGGGGTCAGCGCATCCGGGATCAGGGAGACAGCGCCCACGGTGCCCTGGATGGTGTCCAGCAGGGTGAGGCCGGTGAAGACGCGCATGGTGAGCTGCTGCTCGACGGGGGTCAGCGTGTTCCATGACTGGACGTCGTTGGACAGCGGCACCTTCTCCGGCAGCCAGAAGTTGTTCACCAGGCGGTTCCAGACGTCGACGTCCTTATCGTCCTGGATGCGGTTCCAGTTGATGGCCTCGACGTGGCTAAGCAGCTTGACCTTCTCGGTCATGTCATCCCCTAAGCGTTGGGTGGGTTTCTCTAAGTCAAAGCGTACGACGGCGGGCGGGCACCCGCCGTCGTACGGAGCTAATTAGTTGAATCTACAACTACAGCATGCAGGAGACGCAACCCTCCACTTCCGTCCCTTCCAGCGCGAGCTGGCGGAGACGGATGTAGTAGATGGTCTTGATGCCCTTCTTCCAGGCGTAGATCTGGGCCTTGTTGATGTCGCGGGTGGTGGCGGTGTCCTTGAAGAACAGCGTCAGAGACAGGCCCTGGTCCACGTGCTGGGTGGCGGCGGCGTAGGTGTCGATGACCTTCTCGTAGCCGATCTCGTACGCATCCTGGTAGTACTCCAGGTTGTCGTTCGTCAGGTACGGCGCCGGGTAGTACACGCGGCCCAGCTTGCCTTCCTTGCGGATCTCGATCTTGGACGCCACCGGGTGGATGGAGGAGGTGGAGTTGTTGATGTAGGAGATCGAGCCGGTGGGCGGGACAGCCTGCAGGTTCTGGTTGTAGATGCCGTGCTCCATGACGGAGGCCTTGAGCGCCAGCCAGTCAGCCTGCGTGGGGATGTGCACGTCCTTGAAGAGCTCGCGGACCTTTTCGGTCTGCGGCACCCATTCCTGCTCCGTGTACTTGTCGAAGAACTCACCCGAGGCGTACTTGGACTTCTCGAAACCGCCGAACGTCTGGCCGGTCTCGATGGCCAGCAGGTTCGAGGCGCGGACCGCGTGGAACACCACCGAGTAGAAGTAGATGTTGGTAAAGTCCAGGCCCTCTTCCGAGCCGTAGTGGACCCGCTCGCGGGCCAGGTAGCCGTGCAGGTTCATCTGGCCCAGGCCGATGGCGTGGCTCTGGTCGTTGCCCTTGGCGATGGAGGGCACGGAGGTGATGTTGGACATGTCGGACACTGCGGACAGCGAACGGATGGCCGTCTCGATGGTCAGGCCGAAGTCCGGCGAATCCATGGTCTTCGCGATGTTCAGCGAGCCAAGGTTGCAGGAGATGTCCTTGCCGGTGGCATCGTAGGACAGGTCATCGTGGTACGTGGTGGGCTGGGAAACCTGGAGGATCTCCGAGCACAGGTTGGACATGATGATCTTGCCGTCGATCGGGTTGGCCCGGTTCACGGTGTCTTCGAACATGATGTACGGGTAGCCGGATTCGAACTGGATCTCCGCGAGGGTCTGGAAGAACTCGCGGGCCTTGATCTTGGTCTTCTTGATCCGGGAGTCGTCCACCATCTCGTAGTACTTCTCGGTGACCGAGACGTCGGAGAACGGCATGCCGTAAACCTTTTCGACGTCGTACGGAGAGAACAGGTACATGTCCTCATCCTTCTTGGCCAGCTCGAACGTGATGTCCGGGATGACAACACCCAGCGAGAGGGTCTTGATGCGGATCTTCTCATCCGCGTTCTCGCGCTTGGTGTCCAGGAACCGGTAGATGTCCGGGTGGTGCGCGTGCAGGTAGACAGCACCGGCACCCTGGCGGGCACCGAGCTGGTTGGCGTAGGAGAAGCTGTCCTCGAGGAGCTTCATCACGGGGATGACGCCGGAGGACTGGTTCTCGATCTGCTTGATGGGCGCGCCCACCTCGCGGATGTTGGTCAGCGCAAACGCCACGCCGCCGCCGCGCTTGGACAGCTGCAGGGCGGAGTTGATGGAGCGGCCGATCGACTCCATGTTGTCTTCGATGCGGAGCAGGAAGCAGGAGACCAGTTCGCCGCGCTGCTTCTTGCCGGCGTTCAGGAATGTGGGGGTGGCCGGCTGGAAGCGGCCGTCGATGATCTCGTCCACCATCTGGAGGGCAAGCTTTTCGTCGCCGCGGGCCAGGTGCAGGGCCACCATGCAGACGCGGTCCTCGTAGCGCTCCAGGAAACGCTTGCCGTCGAACGTCTTCAGCGTGTAGGACGTGTAGAACTTGAACGCGCCGAGGAAGGTCTCGAAGCGGAACTTCTTCTTGTACGCGCGGTTGAAGAGATCGCGGATGAAGTTCATCGTGTACTGGTCGAGCGTCTCGCGCTCGTAGTAGTCGTTCTTGACCAGGTACTCGAGCTTCTCTTCCAGGTCATGGAAGAACACGGTGTTGTTGTTAACGTGCTGCAGGAAGTACTGGTGCGCTGCCTCGCGGTCGGCGCCGAACTGGATCTCTCCGTTCGGGCCGTACAGGTTAAGCATCGCGTTCAGCTCGTGATAGCCCAAACCCTTGTAGGCGGCAGGCATCTCCGGCTTCTGGGCCATGGTTACTTCTGTGTCTGCGACAGTCGTGTCCAAAACGTGTCCAATCCTTGGTTGACCCGGGTGACGTCTTCCGGCGTTCCCATAAGTTCGAATCGATAAAGGTGGGGTACCTGGCATTTGGCGGCGATGATGTCCGCCGCCAGGCAGTAGTTGTCCCCGAAGTTTGTGTTTCCGGCGCCGATCACTCCGCGGAGCAGCTGCCTGTTCTGCGGGTTGTTCAGGAACCGGATGACCTGCTTCGGGACGGACCCCTCTCCCCCGGTGCCGCCATAAGTGGGCACCACCAGCACGAACGGCCGGGTGGCGAGGAGGGGTGCGTCCTTCGCGTAGAGCGGGATCCGGGCCACTTCCCGGCCGAGCTTCACAACGAAGCGGCTGGTGTTCTCGGAAGTCGAGGAAAAGTAGATGAGCTGGCTGCCGGTCCGGACTGCTTCGGTTTCATCCGATGCCCGGACGGGCGGGGACACCTCCACGCGCTGAGCCGCGTGGTTGCGCAGGGCCCTGCGTCCCTGCTGTGCTGCTGGTGCTGCGATGGAAGTCACCTCAGCTGGCTGGTTTGAAGGAAAAGCGGATTTCCTAGGCCACGGAGGAAACTGCGGAAAGCGCCAGTTCCTCGATCTTGTCCGGGCGGAAGCCGGACCAGTGGTCCTGGTCGGTGACCACAACGGGAGCCTGCATGTAGCCCAGCGCCTTCAGGCGGTCGAGTGCCTCGGCGTCCTGGGAGATGTCAACGCTCTGGTAGGTGATGCCCTTTTTATCAAGAGCGCGGTAGGTGGCGTTGCACTGAACACAAGCAGGCTTCGTGTAAACCGTTACGGTCATTGTCCCTGTCCCCTTAGTCGAAATCTTCGCTGGTCCGGTGTCCCCGTCCAAGCTGTATGTCGATACTACATGTAGTGCAGACGCCGCTTAGGAACCCCTAGATGATGTATTACAAGTATGTCATTTAATGCACCTTTAATCCACAGGCGGGCCCCTTCAAAATGTCCGGAATCCCGGCGATTTCGTGGACGCCATCCACACCCTGTGGAGTACTTAGCCACATTTAAACCCCAGCGTGTCGGGGAAAAGACGGCGTGTCGCGGCCGTCCGCGGGACCGTTCCGGACAGCCAAAAGGGGGTCCCGAAGTGACCTTCGGAACCCCCTTGGGTGAGCAAACGCACGACGGCGGCAGGCCGGCGTCGTGCGCCCCCCAGCTTTCACCCGGGGAAGGTGGCGCTAGAGCTGCGCCTCCCGCCGGTCCAGCACGATCTGCTGGACATCCAGGTAGCCGGACTGGAACCCGGCACGCGAATAGCAGAGGTAGAAGAGCCACATCCGCTGGAACACCGCATCGAAGCCCAGCCCGTCCACTTCGGCGGACCTGGTCAGGAAGCGCTCCTCCCACAGGCGGAGGGTGGCTGCGTAGTGGTCACCCATTCCCATGCGCTCCCGCACGCGGAGGGTGGTGTGCTGCTGCGTAACCCCTTCGATGGCCCGCACTGACGGCAGGAACCCGCCCGGGAAGATGTACTTGTGCACCCAGGTGTAGGCGTTGCGGGTGGCCAGCATCCGGCCATGGGGCATGGTGATCGCCTGGATGGCCACCTTCCCGCCCGGAGCCAGGACGCGGTCGATGGTCTGGAAGTAGATGGGCCAGTACTCGTAGCCCACAGCCTCGATCATCTCCACGGACACCACGGCGTCGTACTCGCCTTCCACCGCGCGGTAGTCCTGCAGTGCCACGGTCACCTTGTCCGCGTACCCGGCATCGGCGATGCGCGCCTGGGCCAGCGCCTGCTGCTCGCTGGAGAGCGTCACGCTGTAGACGGTGGCGCCGCGGGCTGCGGCCCGCAGGGCAAGTTCGCCCCAGCCGGTGCCGATTTCCAGGAGCCTGGTGCCCTCGCCAACGCCGGCCTTGTCCAGCAACCTGTCGATTTTCGCCTGCTGCGCCTCCGCCAGGACGCCGAAGTCCACGGAGTCCAGCGGTCCCGCCCCTGACGGGAACAGCGCCGACGAGTAGCTCATGGTGGTGTCAAGGAAGTTGGCGAACAGCTCGTTGGACAGGTCGTAGTGCCGTGAGATGTTGCTTCGCGTGTTCTGCTCCGCGTTCCGTTCCTGCCGGGGCGTGCGCGGCAGGTAGAGCGTCCGGAGCTTCTGCAGCGGCATGGGAATCAGGCTGTCAACGGAGGCAGCAAAGACCTCCAGGACGGCTGCGAGGTCGCTGGCTTCCCAGTCGCCGGCCATGAAGGATTCGCCGAGCCCGATCAGGCCGTTGTCACCGATCCGGACTTCGAAGGCTTCCGGACGGACCATCGTCATCACCGGCGCGTCGGGACCGCCCGTGCCCAGCACCGTTCCGTCCGGGTACGCCACGCGGAGGGGAAGCCGTTTGGCGGCCCCTTTGAAGAGCAGGCCTGCCGCCTTGCCGGCCACGGCAGCTTTGGCTCCCGACGGCGGCTGGGCAACTCCCGGCCAGATCTCCGGATCGATGGTGGCGGGCGATGCCGGCACTCCGGTGGGCGTCCAGGTGGCGGGGCCGTTGCCCTCACCCGGTGTGCCTGCCTTGGAGTGGGCTGCGGCGGTGCCGTTGTCGTCCGTCATTGTCATTGAACTGCCTCCTGTGAGGTGTGGTGTGGCTTGGTGACGACGGGCAGGCGTCTTGCCCAGAGTTTAATGCCCTGCACCCTGATCAGGGCGGATACCAGCAGCGGCGCGGCCGGGACCTGGATGGCGGCGGCGATGATGTTCCGTGCGGTAGCAGGACGCCGCCGCCCGTCCATGGTGGCCACGAAGGGCCGCTGGCCTTCGCGCTCCAGCACGATCGAGACCGCCAGCCGCTCCCCCGGCGCAGGCAGCTTCATCCGGTACTGCCCGTCGACGTCGTTGAAGGGTGAGACGTAGAACGCTTTGGGTACAGAGGCCCGGCCTGCCGAGTCCGTCCGGAGCAGGTAGCAGTGGCGCTCACCGTACGTGTTGTGGACCTCGGCAACGACGCATTGGAGGTCGCCATCGCTCCGGTAGCACCAGAACAGGGACAGCGGGTTGAAGACATAGCCGAAGACCCGGGCGCTGGTCAGCATCCGGATGGCGCCGCCGTCGGGCTCTATGCCCTGGGTCCGCAGGTAGCGTTCCACGTTTGAGCGGATGCTGTCTTCCGGGTTTCCAAGGTGGTCGCCGGCATGGAATCCCGCCAGCGGCCGCAGCCAGGCGGGGACGCGGGGCAGCCGGTCGACGTCGACGAACCAGCTGTAGCTCCGGTAGGTGAACGCGTTCTTCAGCGGGCTTTGCCGAACGTGTGAAATCGAGGTCCGGTAGATGGCCGCCGCAGGTGCCGCGGCACCATCGGTGGTGGCTGTGCCCGCGTTCATGGCTACACCGTAGCTCACGAGGGTTCCGCCGCCTGGGCGAACTCGCGCTCCCCCTCGTCGGCAACATCCGTGGGGCCGGCCTGGACGGGAGCCCACTGGCGGCCCAGCTTCTCCGCGGCGCGGACTCCTGCGAGGGCTCCGTCTTCGTGGAATCCCCACCCGAGGTAGGCGCCGGCAAAGGCAACTTTGCTGTCGCTCAGGGCCGAAATCGCTTCCTGTGCCTTCAGCGATTCGGGCGTGTACTGGGGGTGTTCGTACACCATCCGCTCCAGCACGGTGCCATCGCCGATGAGATCGGACTCGCCGAGGCTGACAAGGTAGGGGCGGCCGTCCTGCGGTTCAAGCCGCTGCAGGCGGGTGAGGTCGTAACTGACCAGGACCCTGTCCGGCCGGGCATCACAGGACGGCAAACGGTAATTCCACGAGGCCCTCGCGTTCTCCGCGGACGGCAGCACGGCCGGGTCGCGGTGGAAGACCGTCTGGTTCACGGAATAGGGCATGCCGCCCAGTGCTTCCTTCTCCTCCGGGGTGGCGTCGGCAAGGAACCCGAGGGCCTGCGCCGGATGGGTGGCAATCACGACGGCGTCAAAGCCTTCCAGCGTGTCTCCGGCCGCGAGCTCCACGCCCGAGTCGTGGCGCCGGATGGCGGTAACGGGCGTGTTGAGCCGGACGTCCGGCAGCGTCGCCGCCAGCTTTTCCACGTACCGCGCCGATCCGCCCGTGACCGTCCGCCACTGCGGCGAGCCCTTGAGGCCGAGCAGTCCGTGGTGGCCAAGGAAGGTGAACAGGTAGCGGGCGGGGTAGTTCAATGCGGTGGTCGGATCGCACGACCACACCGCGCTGACCACAGGCGTCATGAAGTGGGAAATGAAGTACTGGCTGAAGTTTTCGCGGGCCAGGAACTCTCCGAGCGTAGGTTCCGGCGTCTTCGGGTCGCCGCTGACGGAAGAGGCCGGGGCAGTCTTCAGCAGAGCGCGGGCCCTCCGGTAGAACCGGGTGACTTCCAGCAGCATCAAGAGATAGCGTCCACGCAGCAGGCTGGACGGCCGGGCAATGATGCCGCGGGCTCCGTCACGGGCCCCCGCGTACTCCAGGCCGCAGCCGTCGCAGCGGATGGACATGCTCATCTCGGAGTCCTGGGTTTCGACACCAAGCTCGGCAAACAGCCGCAGGAGGGTGGGATAGGTGCGTTCGTTGTGGACAATGAACCCCGTATCCACGCCCATCAGGGAGCCGTCCGGCTGGGGCATGTCGTGGGTGTGGGCGTGCCCGCCCAGGCGGGAATCGGCCTCGAACAAGGTGACGTCGTCCTGCCGGTTGAGGACGTAGGCGGCGGTCAGGCCTGCCACTCCGCTGCCGATGACGGCAACGCGCCGCCTCTCGCCCCCACTCGCTGCTGGGTTAGGTGACAATCCATGCTCCTCTGCTGAACATCTGCCGCTGGACGGCTATACAAACGGCTATTCGGCGCCGGACCCGAAGCGGATGGGCTGATTGCCGCGCTTCTTGTCCAACTTTCTGTCCAACCCTATGGGCACGGCACTCGGAGTACTGTTGGCTGGTGGTCAATCCGGTACACCTGAAGACACTGATGGAGGTCACCCGCCTGGGCTCATTTGCTGCAGCGGCGGCAACCCTGGGCTACACGGCGTCAGCGGTGTCCCAGCAGATGTCTGCCCTGGAGCGGGACACGGGCACCATACTGTTCCAGCGCTCGGCGCGCAGCGTGGTGCCCACGGAGGCGGCCGTCGTCATGACCCGGCATGCGGCCAAGGTGCTCACCGACATCGAGGCCCTGATGGCCGCCGCGTCGAAGACCCAGGATGCCGCCAGCCAGGAACTCCGGCTGGGCATCTTCCCCAGCCTTGCCACCTATGTCCTCCCCCGGATCCTCAAGAATCCGGCCTGGAAGAACCTCGGCATTGACCTCCGCGTCTCGGTGGCCGAGCCGGGACAAACCATCCAGGGGCTGCGCGCGGGCGGAGACCTGGACCTCGCCGTGGTTTTCCAGGTGGGGCAGACCGGGGTGGCGTGGCCGGCCACCATTAACAGGCAATGGATTGGCGATGACGACTTCCGGGTGGTCCTTCCGCGTGACTGGGGATTCCGGCCGGATGCCGGGGTGGCGGCCGAACACCTGTCCGAGCTGCCGTGGATCATGCATCACCCCGGCACCAGCGACGCGATGGTGATCGAACGGCTGTTTGCCGGCTGCAACCTCCATCCCCGCGTCGTGGCGCACAGCGACGACTTCCACGCCAGCCTGGAAATGGCGGCCGCCGGACTGGGTGCAGCGCTGGTCCCCGAACTGGCGCTGCGGAACAAGCCCGCCGGCGTCGTGGTACTCGACGTCCCCGAAATCCGGCTTGCGCGCAACGTTTTTGCGCTCCTGATCAATGACCGGAAAACGGCCCGGGTGCAGTTGTTTGTCGACCTGCTGGCGGAGACACTGGCCGGAATGCGCACCGCGGTGAATTAGGCCTGAACGCTGGAATGCGCTGCCCTTGGGGGCTATGTTGAAACTATGAACAAGGTAGCCAGCCAGCATTTTGGCGAGATTGAGCTCAATCACGGCAGGGATCACCTCTTTGCCGCCAAGCATGAGCTGCGTGGCCACCCGCTCAAGATTGACCTGAATGTCACTGCCCACGACCACTTCGATGAAGCGGCCCTGCGCAAGGTGGACTACCGGCTCCGTTTCCTGCCTGAACTCGTCGATGAAGTGCGCGAGATGATCGCCGAGGAACTCGACCAGGAAGGCACCAGCCCGCAGGAGTACCTGCACTTCCACTGCAACGCCCTCAAGGACGAGCACCTGCAGAAGGTGTTTGGTGTGGAGGAACGCAGCCAGCTCACCAACGATGTCTTCCTCAAGGCTCTGAAGCTGGGGCATCTCGCTATCTACCCCGGGCAACCCGAGCGCTACTTTGTCCTGGACTTCACGCTGGGCGAGCACTTTACGGACGAGGTGCTGGTTGCCTCTGCCGACGAGGACGGCGTGGTGGACGACGAAATCGTCTGGGAATCCTGATTAGAGCACGACGGCGGCGGGGCACCATCAAGCGAAAGTGACGCAGCGCCGCGAAGCGGCTCAGCTGGCGAGCTGTCCCCGGTTGGCGATGCTGCGGCTGCCGGAGCGGCTGTGGCGTGGAAGGGCCAGCTTGTCCAGCACCTCGAGGGCGCTCTGGTGCTCGTTGAACGTGTAGAGGTGGATTCCGGGAGCGCCGGCGTCCAATGCCGCGTTGGCAAGGTCCACGGTGGCATCGACGCCGACGCGGCGGCGCTCGGTGTCCGTGTCGGCCGCGGCCAGCCGCTCCGTGAGTTCCGCCGACGGTTCCACGCCTGCGAGTTCACCCAGGCGCTTGACGCGCCGAAGGCTGGTGAACGGCATGACGCCCGGGATGATCGGGATGGTCACTCCGGCACGGCGTGCCCGGGTGAGGAGGTTCAGGTACTGCGAGGAATGGAAGAACACTTGGGTGATGGCGAAGTCGGCGCCGGAGCGCTGCTTGGCCAGCAGAACTTCGACGTCGTGTTCCTCGCTGGGTGATTCCGGGTGGCGGGCGGGATACGCCGCCACGCCCACCGCAACCTTGCCCGCACACAGCAGGGCCGACCGGCGCTGCTCCACACGGCGGATCAGATCGATCAGGTCCTGGGCATAGCGCAGGGAGCCGTTGACCGGCTGGCTTGCGTCGCTGGAAAAGTCACCGCGGAGGGCGAGGATCCCACGGACACCGGTGTCCAGCAGTTGGCCGATGACGCCGGCAAGCTGTTCCGGCGTGTTCCCCACGCAGGTGAGGTGCGCCAGCGGCCGGAGGGTGGTTTCCAGGAGGAGCCGGTCGATCAGCTCGATGGCGTTGTCCCGGTTGGATCCGCTGGCACCGTACGTGACAGAGACGTAGTCCGGTTCCGTGGTTTCCAGTTCCCGGATGGTGGTCCACAGCGTTTCGGCAGCGGCCGGCGAACGGGGTGGGAAGAGTTCGTAGGACAGCGCCACCGGAGCGGCGTCTGAGGGGTTTGGCTGTGTCTCAATAGGGCTTGGCGGTGACATTTGCGTCCTTGGCTTTGGGCCATTGGAGCTCCCCGCGGATGATGCTGCAGGGAACCGGCAATGAATTTGAGTTTGGGAAATACGGAAGAACTCCACAGGGACGCAGCCGGGACTGTTACGCCTGTGTTGAAGTTGTCCGTGAGCAAATGTCAGGCCCACATGGGGGCACCCACACCCTCCGAACGGAGGATCGCTGACACGTTACCAGGTAACTTGCCTACGACTCTATGAGCGGGCTGGCGGCCCGTTCAAGTCACCCCCGAATTAAGACGCAGTCTTACGCCCGGTTTCGACGCGCTGCTGAAGATTGTTCGCTCCAGCTGCCCCACCGGGGTCCGCACGCCTACCAGGGCCGGTCCGGGCCCTGGTTGTACCCGGTGTCGTTGAGGTAGTCCTCCCGTTCCCGTCCGGTGTTGCGTTCGCGCTGCGACTGCCGTGCGCTCTCCTCAAGCTGTTCCAGCTGGCTTTGCTGCGGAGAGTCCGCTTCCTTTTCAAGGGGGCCTGGATCTTCGGTGGGCTGCTGTGCTGCGTCACCGTCCTTCCCGGCGGCTTCCAGTTTCCCGGCCAGGCGTCCGCCGGCTTCGTCCAGCCGCTCCCCCGCAGAACCATCACCTGTCCCCGAGGGACTGGCGAAGCATCCGTCCGGTGCAGCCTTGACCACGTCCAGGGCGTCGGAGAAAAGCGCTGCGGCCGACGCCGGGTCCTCCGCGCGCAGCTTGTCGTCGCCCAGGCGTTCGGTCGCCAGCACGAGGTTCACCCTGATGACGCAGGCATCGGCGGACCCGGCGGCGGCTCCGGGAACCAGGTCCAGGGCTTCGGCGAAACGTTGCCGGGCGGCGTCGAAGTTCCCGCCGAGGACTTCGGCGTCCCCGGCGGCGAACGGGGCCTTGTGGGGCTCAGGAATATTGAGGGGCAGCAGCCACCCGGCGGCGGCCCGGGCAGCGCGGGCATCCTTGGCGTCGAATGCCGCCGCTGCCTGGCCACCGAAGACGCCCAGGCTCAGGAGCTTAGCGGCGATGCCGAGTACCAGGATGACCGGCACGGCCGAGCCCACCAGCAGCAGGCGTCGTTTCCGCAGACGTCGAAGGCTCTGCTGAGGACCCTGGTGTTGGTCCTTCCCGTTGGCCCGGCTCCCGTGTGCCGTTTCCGCCGTGTGGCCCTGGGGGCCCCGGGGTGGCAAGGGTTTGGTGGCGGTCATGGGACGCGCTCCCCCCGTTCGACTGCCTTGGCCGGGGCGGGGGACGCTGCGCGGGGCAGCTCCCGGTACCGGCGGATGATCATCACAGCATCCGGCAGGGCGAGCGCAAAGGCGCCCGCCGCAAACAGCCAGTACAGCTCCGACCGGCCTTCCAGGGAATCGCCGCTGCGCTCGAGGGTGCCCGGACGGGCCTCCTGCATCATGGGGCCAACGGGGTCTCCGGCTTGCCGGTGCACATATGGGACGCCCAGTTGCCCGGCCACATCCTGTAGCCGCGGCTCATCGATGCTGGACAGGGCGTCTGCCCCGGCACCGTCACGCACGTAGGGCCCGTCAGCAGCTTCACCCGGATTACCGGAGTTTTCCTTCATGCGTGCGCCGGCGGCGGTGCCGTACCCCAGTACCGCTCCCCCGGCCACCAGGCTGCCGTCCAGGTTGAAGCGTTCCGGCTCCTTTCCGCTGGTCTGCTCGCCGTCGCCCAGGTAGTAGACCAGCCGCGGGCGCTCCGGGTGGCTCCCACGCGCGGCGTCGAGGCGCTTGGAAAGGACCTGGCGGGCGGCCGTGATGCTGCTGCCCTTGGCGAAGGCTGTCACCTGCGGCTCCAGGACGGTGACCACGGTCTGCAGTGCCAGGGTGTCAGTGGTCAGGGGCATCCGGACAAAGGCTTTCGTATCGAAGGTAATCAGCGAGAACCGTGCCCCGGGCAGTTCCTTGGCAATGGCCATGATGTCCTGCCGGACACCATCCATCCGCGGAGCTGAGGTCCCGTAATCCTCGGCCACCATGCTGGTGGTGGTGTCCACTACAAAGAACACGTTCAGGTCCGTAGTGGCTGCCTGCGAGGTGCCCCCCGGCAGGGCAGGGCGGCACAGCGCCGCCACCAGGAACACTGCCAGCACGCCGCGGCGCAGCCAGGGGCGCCGCCCCGTCAACCGGATCCGGTTCATAGCCGCATCCTCCATAGTGCGGCTCCGAGCGTTATCCCGGACAGGACGGCCACCCCCAGCGGAAGGGCCGGCTGGTCTGAGACCACTGCCCTCGGGGCGCCTTTCAAAGTGGTGGCCTCCGTTTCTTGCACTGCGGCAACGATTCCCGGCACTGCCCCGGGGTTGTCCAACGCGTAGTAGGAGCCCCCCGTGGATTCCGCTGCCTTCCTGAGCTGAGCCCCCGGCTGCCCGGCATCGGGACCGTAGTCCAGGTCCCCCGGGTTCAATGCGTACACGCGAACTGTCCTGTCCTTGGCCAGCGACGCTGCCTGCGAAAGCGTCAGGATCGGATTGCCGGATACATAGTTGTCAGTGGCAAGCACCACCGACCGGGATCGTTTCGCTGCCGTGCCGTCCGCGCCTGCGTCACTGTCCTGGGTACGGGGGAACCCGCTGAGGCAGGAGGCCAGCCCGTCGCCGATGAGCGAGGAGCCGCGTCCGCCCCAGGTGCCGTCCAGGAAACCGGAGCTACCCGGTTTACCGTCGAAGGCATCGCGTGCCAGCAGCAGCTGGTCGCGGGCATACCCGTAGTCGTCCGTCAGCGGGAAGACCTGGCTGCCGCTGCTGTCGAAGACGGTCAGCCCGATCCGTTCACCATCGAATTCCCGGGCCAGCTCGGCGAAGACTTCCACCACGGCAGCGTCGGCGCTGCTCATGGAGCCCGAAACGTCCAGGCACAGCATGATGTCCCGGTTGCGTTGCTCCGGCACCGTGGTGGTGAGCTGGACGGGCCGCGCCGCTGCAACGGCGGCCGATGTCAGCAACGCGGCGCAGGCAAGCCCTGCCACGGCCAGCCACCGGCGGTGGCGGCGCAGGGCGTCCTGGTATTCGGGCAGCATGGTGAGGCGGTCGCTGTGGGCGGCAGGACGGCGTCGTACGTCCGCCTGCCGGTGGCGCACGGCGATCCAGGCTGCTGCACCGGCCGCCAATGCTGCTCCAGGGAGCAGCCACCAGAACATCAGCTCCATGCCCGCACCGTCTCCCGGGCCGTGGCCGCGGTGGCCGATACGGGCGGCAACGGCTCAGGACCGAATTCTCCCGGGTAGATGGCTCCGACGGCGGCGGCCGCCGCCGGCAGGGGATGCCGTTCCAGGTCGGCGTGCGTCATCCGCGGGGCGTCCACTCCTGAGGCGTCGCGGACGAAGCGGCGCAGCAGGTGGCTGATGTCCTGATGGGCCGCACGGGCATCCGTGCTTCCGGCCGCGGCGTCCTGCTCAGCGTCGTTGATGCGCTGGATATAGGCGGCCTTGAGGGCGGCGAGGTCGGTCAGCTGGGCGGGCCGCTGGTTTTCGGGCGCGGCGCGTGGCGGACGGGTGGAGGCGAAAACGAAGACGTACCACGCTGCCACGAGCGCGATCAGGGCGAAGCCGGCCCACATCCATGCCGGGCTGTACTGGAGGGGGCCGAAAAAGGCGGGCTCATCCTGCACGGCGGTGCCTTTCCAGGAGTGCGAAGAGGGCACTGACTACGTCCTGGCTGCCGTCCACTGTCCCCTCGGTGATGCCGGCCCGCCGCAGCATAGTGTTGCGGCCCGCATCCCGCTCGGCCGCGGCATTGGCGTAGGCGGCGGCAATGGCCTCTGTGGCGGCAAGGTGCATCGGGAGGACAGCGGAGTCGCTGACACTGAAGTACCCGGCACCGTCGCCGGGCCTGGCTCCGGAGGGCACCAGATCCGCGTCCCGGATGGTGAGCCAGAGGATTTCGTGTTGGGCCCGGAGCCTGCGGAGGAGTTGCTCCAGGGCAGGGGACGCAGGGATTTCGTCAGCGACGACGAAGAGGAGGTTGCGTCCTTTGATGGTCCGCGCCACGTGGTCCAGCTGGTCCTCAATCCTGCTGGGGGCAGCATCCAGGCCCGCACGGGAGTCGATATGCCGGAGGAGCCGTTCCAGGTGGGCTTCGCCGGCCTTCGCGGGGATGGTGCCGGTGGCGGCAGAGTCGCCGCTGACCAGCCCCACCACGTCGCCGTGCCTGTAGGCCAGGTATCCTGCCACGCCCAGGGCCATGACGGCGATGTCCTTTTTCACTTCGCCTGACCGCGAGACAGCTGCCATGTTCCGCCCGGTGTCGGTGACCAGGATGACCGTCTGCCGCCGGACAGCGACGTAGCGGCGGATCAGCGGCGATCCGTGCCGGGCCGAGGCTTTCCAGTCGATATCGCGGACTTCGTCGCCGGGGACGTAGGCGCGCAGGTCATCAAAGTCGAGGCTGCGTCCGCGGAAGACTGAACCGTACTCGCCGTCGAGCATTCCCCGGGCTTTGCGGTGGGCGAAGATGGCCATCTTCGATTTCACCCTGTGCAGGAGGCTGGTCATCCCGGCAGCCTTAGGGGGTCTGGACGGCGGCTACGACGGCGTCAATCACCGTTTCCACCGGCACCTGCTCCGCGACGGCGTCAAAGTTGAGGATGATCCGGTGGCGCAGCACCCGGTGCGCCAGAGCCTTGACGTCCTCAGGAATAACGTGGTCGCGGCCGTGCAGGAGGGCCACGGCCCGGGCGGCTTGGCTGAAGGCGATGCTGGCACGTGGGCTGGCGCCGAACTCGATGAAGTCCGCCAGCCGCCGTTCAATGTACTGGCCCGCGTTGCGGGTTACGAACACCAGTCCCACGATGTAGTTGACGATCGCGGGGTCGAGGTAGATGCGCCGGACCAGGTCCTGCGCAGCCCTGACCGCGTCCAGCGATACGGCGGCGGCCGGGACCTGCTCCGGGCTGAAAACGCCGGCGTCGATGCGCCTGATGATTTCTGCCTCTTCCGCGGGCGATGGATAGTCCAGCACGTCCTTGAGCATGAACCGGTCCATCTGGGCTTCGGGCAACTGGTAGGTGCCCTCCTGCTCGATGGGGTTTTGCGTGGCCAGCACCAGGAACGGGGACGGCAGTTTGTAGTCCTGGCCGCCGATGGACGTCTGCCGCTCCTGCATGGCTTCGAGCATGGCGCTCTGGGTTTTGGCGCTGGAGCGGTTGATCTCGTCCAGCAGCACGATATTGGCGTGGACCGGGCCAAGCTGCGTGACGAAGGTGCCCTTGGCGGCGTCGTAGATCTGCGTTCCCACGATGTCGCTGGGCAGGAGGTCCGGGGTGCACTGGATGCGGCGGAATCCTGCGCTGACCGCCTCCGCCACGGTTTGGGCTGCAGTTGTTTTGGCCAGCCCAGGGACGCTTTCGAGCAGGACGTGGCCGCCGGTCAGCAGGCCAACCAGCAGGGATTCGCGGAGCCTGGCCTGGCCCACCACCTTGGCCTCGAAGCTGCGGGAAATGCCGGCCACCACCTGCTGCGCCCGGGCCAGTTCGGCCGGTTCGATTCTCGCGGACGCGCTGGTTTGAAGCACTGGATTCCCCCTGGTGGATGTTCGTGGCGCGGCGGGCCTGCCCGCTGCGCTCCGCCAGCAATCCTATCCACATCCGGTGCGCCACGTCCCGGTAAGACAGCCCGATGGGGACCCCTCCCCATCCAGGGCACGCAGGTCTATCCTTTTGCCATGAGCGAGCTTCCAGCCAGTTACAAGGAATTTCTTTCCGACAAAAGCGAGCTGTTCATCAGCACGGTAAAGCCTGTCCTGCAGCAGTCGGCAGCGGACAAGCTCCACGGCGTCCGGGTCACCTACAACCCCGGATCCACCGGCCACCAGGCGCATGTGGATGACACCCTGCCGTTCGGTGTGGTGTTCGAAGACATCGACTGAAGCGGGCTGAACCGGCCGTACACGGCGCCCCTAGCTTTCCAGCAGGAGCCGCTGCGCCCGGGGCGCCAGGGTGTGTTCGAGGACAAGTGACGCTGCGCCGATCGCACCCACGTCTTCGCCCACGCCTGTGCCGACTACTTCGATGGGATGGATGAGCCGGGCGGCGCTGTTTGCTTCGAGCAGCTGGGGCACCTTGGCCAGGAACCGGTCCGCCATGCCGCTCCAGAAGGGTCCGCCGAACACTACCCGTTCCACGTCCAGCGTATTGGTCACCACGGAAATGGCGCGGGCCACAAGCGTGGCAGATTTGTCGATGATGGCCATGGCGCGTTCGTCACCGGCGTCGGCCAGTTCACACAGCCTCGCGAAGCTCTGCTGGACCTCCGCGCCGCTGTTGCCGGGCCGGGTGCCGTTGAGGATGCCTGCGGCCTCCGCCTCGGCCACCAGGACCTGCGGGATGCAGGACGATTTAACACAGCCGCGCAGCCCGCAATCGCACGGGGGTCCATCCGGATCCACCATGATGTGGCCGATTTCCCCGGCGTTGCCAGACGTGCCGCGGATGACTTCGTCATTGAGCACAATGCCGCAGCCGATGCCGGTGCCCATGTACATGAAGACGAAGCTGCCGGCCCCGCTCGGACCGCCGGCCCAGGTTTCGGCCACGGCGGCGCTGGTGACGTCCTTGTCCACCAGGACGGAGTATCCGGTGGCCTCGGACAGGGCGTTGCGCAGCTCCACCCGGTCCCACCCCGGAAGCAGCGGCGGGTCCACCACGGTTCCGTTGTCCAGGTCGATGGGGCCGGGCGCCGCCACGCCGAGTCCGGCGATCCGGTCCCGGTCGACACCGGACTCCTCCACTACCCGGGCAACCTGGGCGGCGATGGTGGCAATGACGGCTGACGGATCGTTGCCGCCGGGAGTGTCGATCCTCGCGTGCTGGACCACTGATCCCACCAGGTCCATCACGACGAAGGTGGTCACGGCGGGGTCGAGATGGACGCCAACGGCGTACATGCCCTTGGGGTTGAGGCGGAGGATGGTCCGGGGTTTACCCGGGCCGCTGCCTTCCTTGCCTGCTTCGACAATCAGGTTCTGGTCCAGCAGGCGTCGGGAGATGTTGGAGATGGTCTGCGGGGACAATCCGACGATCTGGGCCAGTTCAACCCGGCTGAGTCCGCCCGAGGTCCGGCGGATGGCGTCGAGGATGACTGTGAGGTTGAAATCCCCCATCCGTGGCAGGTTGGTTCCGCGCCTCGGTGAGGATTGGCGGATTTCAGACACGGTTACCCCTAAACGTCTTGGGCCACGTAGTTGTGGTGCTGCTTGAATCGTACGTTACGCGTGGTCACAGACACATAGCCGGGTTGGCTGCCCGGCGTGGCGGCGGTCCGTGGCTATCTGGCGGGCCGCCGGACACTGCGCGTGACAGTGAATTTGGGGTTGTTTCCTTCCACAGTGGTGGGCCCCACCTCCCGCTCCAGGGCAGGAAGGTAGGGGAGGTGCCTGTTGTAGACGGTCCAGAGTTCACCGCCGGGAGCAAGGACACGCCCGGCCGCATCAATCAGCTTCAGGCCCGCCCCCGCGTGGACCCCTGCACCGACGTGGAACGGCGGATTCAGCAGGACCAGGTCCGCGCTGGCGTCGGGCATGGTGCCCAGGGCATCATCCTGCAGCGCGCTGATCCGCTCGCCGAGCCCGTTTGCCCGGGCGGTGGCAAGTGCCGAGGCAACAGCCGCGGCCGACTGGTCCGTGGCGGTCACCTGCGCCTCCGGGTATTTCCTGGCGTACATGGCGGCGAGGATTCCTGTCCCGCAGCCAAGGTCCACCGCATGCCGGGCCGGTTTCATGGCCGGAAGGAAGGTCAGCAGGAACCGGGTGCCGATATCCAGTTTGGGGCCGGCGAACACGGCTCCGTGGGCTGCCACATCCAGGCCGAGTTCGTCGAGGTGCACGACGACGGGAAAGGACGTTGGCGGCTGGCCCTCCTTCGCGTGGGAAGCCACAATGACGCGGGACTTTTGCCGGGCGAGCTGAGGCTGGACCGAGTCGAAATACCGTTCGAGGACGCCGTTCATGCCGAGCGACATGTGTTTCACCCGCCCGCCGGCGAGCAGCATCGCCCCGGGCGCCGCGTGCCGGGCAACCGCGGCAGCCACTTCCTCCAACTCGGCCAGGGTTTTCGGCAACTGCAGCAGCACCACCTCTGCTCCGGTGAGGAGTTCGGCGCCGAGCGGCAACTGGCGGAACGCCGGCACCCGGCCGCTGCCGGCGTCGTCCGTTTCCTTTTCCGCTTGCCATGCGACGGCGTTTTGCTGCAGCGCCCGTTCTCCGGTGACCAGGTCCTGGTGCACGCGAAGCGTGGCAGGTGCCAGCAGGTCCAGGGCACCCAGCGTGAGGGCACCGTAGCGGTCGCCGATGATGGCGACAGCGCTGCCGGGACGTGCCGAAGCTGCGGCAGTTTCCAGGAGGAGCCTGTCCGTGGCGTCCCATGCCTGCAGGTTGGGCGCTTCCACGTCCGGGTGCCGGCGGAGGATCCCGAAGATCCGGTCAAAACTGTCTGTCACCACGTGTTCCCTGCCGTTGTTCGTTAGCTGCCGGGTGTCCTCCACCCGTGAATTGGCCGTGCTCCATTCCCTCCGGGTCAGCCCCAAGGTGCCGGCTCCGGGGACGGGGCTAATCCGGGCAGCTTGAGGATCTCCGCCACTGCCGCCCGGCCGGCCCGGTTGGCGCCGATGGTGGACGACGACGGGCCGTAGCCCACCAGGTGGACGCGCGGCTCGGCTGCCACCCGGGTTCCGTGCATGGCGATTCCGCCGCCCGGCCCGCGAAGGTGCAGCGGAGCCAGGTGTTCCAGCTCTGCCCGGAACCCGGTGGCCCACAGGATCACGTCCGCCGCAAGGAATCCGCCGTCCGCCAGCCGGACTCCGCCGGGCTCGATCGCGGTGAACATGGGCTGCCTGTCGAGGGCGCCGCGTGCCGCAGCGGCCCGGAGCGCCGGCGTCCTGATAAGCCCGGTCACTGACACCACGCTCTGCGGCGGCAGGCCTTTCCGGACCTGCTCCTCGACGAGTGCCACGGCGTCGTGCCCGGCGCGGGCGTCAAATTCGTCGGCGCGCCAGACCGGCTCGCGGCGGGTGAACCAGCTGGTGGTGGTGACCTGGGAGATTTCGTCGAGGAGGCCGACAGCCGAGATTCCCCCGCCCACCACAATGACGTGCTTGCCAACAAATTCGGTGGCGGAGACATAATCCGCCACGTGCAACTGCCTGCCACGGAAGCTGTTCCGCCCCGGGTAGATGGGCCAGAACGGCCTGGTCCAGGTGCCTGTGGCATTGATGAGTGCCTTGGCGCTCCAGTCCCCGCTAGAGGTGCGCACGCGAAGCCGGCCTGCCGGGTCATCGTCTTCGCGGCTGACTGATGAGACCTTGACCGGCCTGCGGACCGTCAGGCCCAGTTCCTGCTCGTAGTCCCCGAAGTAGCGGGTGAGGAATTCGGAACTGGGTTCGCGGGGATCCACTGCGGGCTTGGCGATGTCCGGCAGATCGCTGATTCCGTTGACTGTGCCCATGCGGAGGCTCTTCCAGCGGTGGCGCCATGCGCCGCCGGGCCCGGCCTCGGCGTCGAACATCTCGTATGCGAGCCCCCGGCGCTGCAGGTGGAAGGCGGCGGAGAGTCCGGCTTGCCCCGCACCGATCACTACGACATCGGTTTGGGCAGCAATCACTCCCCCATGATAGCCGGGCGGGATGTGCTGGCCTTAGGGTTGGCCCATAGAGGCCCGGCCAGCGATACCGGAGGACGATGATGGCAGGAAGAGCACGCAGCGCAGCGGACACCGGCAGGAGCAGTGCGGCCAGGCTGGCGAAGGCTTTGGCCATTGTTCTGGGCACACCTGATGTGCCCTTGCGGCTGAAAGCCTGGGATGGTTCCGAAGCAGGACCCCCGGATGCTCCCGTCCTGGAGTTTCGGTCGCGTCGGGCGCTGCGGCGGATCCTGTGGTCGCCGGGCCAGCTGGGACTCAGCCGGGCTTATGTGGCCGGGGAGCTCGACGCGCCGGGCGACGTTTTCGCCGCTTTCACGGCCCTGAGTTCGGCGGGCAAGTTTGCCGAGCCGGGACCGTTCCGCCGGCCGACGCTTGCTGAGCTGTGGACGCTCGCGGCTACGGCCGTACGGCTGGGCGCTGTGGGACCCAACCCGGCGCCTCCGCCCGAGGAGGCCCGCGTGGCCCGCAGAGGCCGGTTGCACTCCCGCCACCGTGACGCCGCGGCCATCTCCCACCATTACGACGTCGGCAACGACTTTTACGCCCTGGTCCTGGGCAACTCCATGGTCTACTCCTGCGCGGTCTGGCCTGAGGCGCCTGGTGAAGCCAGGGAGGGCAGCACCAGAGAGAGCAGCACTGGTGGCCGCCGAACCGGCGCCGACGGCCTGGACGCCGCACAGGAAGCCAAGCTGGATCTGGTGTGCCGGAAGCTGGGCCTGAAGCCCGGAATGCGCGTGCTGGATGTGGGCTGCGGCTGGGGCAGCTTTGCCCTGCATGCGGCGGGAAAATACGGCGTCACCGTGCTGGGCGTGACGTTGTCTTCGGAACAGGCCAACCTGGCACGCAAGCGGGCAGCCGAGGCGGGGCTTACGGAGAAGGTGGAGATCCGGGTCCAGGATTACCGGGATGTGGCGGACGGGCCGTTCGACGCGATCAGCTCGATTGGAATGTCCGAGCACGTGGGCCGTGAGCAAACACCCGGCTACGCCTCCTCCCTGTATTCACTGCTCCGCCCCGGCGGGCGGCTCCTTAACCACGCCATTTCCTGGAATGCCGGCCCCACCGATCCGGACCCGGACTCGTTCATTCCCCGGTATGTGTTTCCGGACGGGGAGATGATCAGCCTGGGTGAGATGGTGGTGGCTCTCGAGGGAGCCGGGTTTGAGGTCCTTGATGTTGAGGCGTTGCGGCAGCATTATGCCCTGACGCTGCGTGCGTGGGTGCGGCGGCTGGAGGAGAACTGGGACCAGGCTGTTGCCCTGGCCAGCGTTGGCCGGGCACGGATCTGGCGGCTGTACATGGCCTCGAGTGCCATAGGCTTTGAAAATGGCCTTACCGGGGTGAACCAGGTCCTGGTGCAACGCCCGGGCGGCGCCGAGCCTCCGCTTCGCCGCACGGCGTGGATGTGACGCCACCGCCGGAAACGTAAAAGGGAACCATCACAAGTGATGGTTCCCTTTTTTCCGTGGAGCTGAGGGGACTCGAACCCCTGACCCCCTGCATGCCATGCAGGTGCGCTACCAGCTGCGCCACAGCCCCGGAAAATTTGCTGTCCCGGTCGGTTTCCCCGGAGCAACCTGACCAGCTTAATGCACTTTCCGCGCAGCACCAAATCGCTCCAGCGAGCGGGCCGCCGGGGTCCCCTGGCAGATGCTTGCGCCCCCTCCGGCCAGGCCTCCGGAAACCCGCCGGCCCATCGAACGCATAAAAAAATCCACCGGAATCATGATGATTCCGGCGGATTGTCCGGTGGAGCTGAGGGGACTCGAACCCCTGACCCCCTGCATGCCATGCAGGTGCGCTACCAGCTGCGCCACAGCCCCGAACTGCTGCCGCTCCTGAGAGCTTTTTTCGGGTTTCCCCGAAGCAACTCCAATATCTTAGATCAGCGGTTCCAAGAATTCCAAATCGGGAATACTCCCCGGAGCGGCGCGGGTTTATTCGCTTTCGGACGCAGCCGCAGCGGCGTCTTCCAGCTGCAGGTCCACCACGGGGCAGTCCTTCCAGAGCCGCTCCAGCGCGTAGAAGACCCGGTCCTCTTCGTGCTGGACGTGGATGACGATGTCGGAGTAGTCCAGGAGTACCCAGCGGCCGCCGGAACGGCCTTCGCGGCGGACGGGCCGCAGGTCCTGCTTGGCAAGTTCTTCCTCGATCCCGTCTACGATCGCGTTGACCTGGCGCTCGCTGGGGGCCGATGCGATGAGGAAGACGTCGGCCAGTGCCAGGCGCTCACTCACGTCAAGGGCAACAATGTCATGGGCAAGCTTGTCCGCGGCAGCCTTTGCGGCGTCGCGGGCAATGGTGATGGATGTATCTGATGCAGTCACGGGACTCCTCGTTGATGGAAAAACAGGGTGCGGCAGGTCAGGGGGTAATGCCGCTGATGATAAGGACGACGCCGGACACCAGGGCCACGACACCGAAGGCCAGGATGCAGAGCTGCAGGATGCGGTTGCGCCTCGCGCGGCCCAGGCCGGCGGTGGCTGCATCCAGGGGTTCAAGCCCGTAGGCCGAGCTGGCCGGGACCCGCGGAACGTCCTCGAAGGTGGCCTGGCTGTCCGGGAAGACAACTGGCTTCGGCCGGGTGGCCGCCTTGGCCGCCGCTTCGGCCCGCGCAATGACCTGCGACCGGCCGGACACCGGCTCGGCCGTGCGGCCGGTCCTGCCAGCAGGCTTCTTCTTGCCGCCGGCTGCAGGAACCTTGGTTCCCGGCCGGGTGGTGACCGGAACGTGGGATGTGGCCGGCGGCTTCATGACGGGACGGTCCAGGCCGGGAACCTGGACGAATTCCAGCGGCGTGACCATGGCCAGGTTGCTCGTGGTGGACGGGCCCGGCCGGTCCTTGGGCGGATTTGCCCCTGGCTGGCTTGCCTTCGGCTGGGAAGCCATAGGCGATGCCGCCTTGGGCGCCGGGTTCCCGAAGTGCGCGGCCTTGGGCTGGGCCGGCGTCGTTGAGGCGTCCGCAGTCTGGCTCTCGCCGGGGGCAGCAGCTCCGCCGGCCTGCTCCGCGAGTTTCTGCCGGGCCATCGCACGCCGGTTCAGCACTGCCGCACGTTCCGCCAGGGCGATCTGCTCGGCAAGGATCCCGGGATCCACCGCCTCCGGATCCATGGAGGCGATGTGCTCCATCTTGGCGATCTGGTTCTTGGCCTGCTCGGCAATCAGGGAACGGGCAGCAAGCGCCTGTTCCACTGTCATCCCTGCGGGGCCGGAAGGAACGCCGGCAGCCTTCGGGGCTGGAGCGACGGAAGGCGCACCCGGCGCCGCCGGTGCCTTGCCCTCTCCCCCGGCGGAGGGTGCAGCTTTACTGTCGACGACGGGTCCCGGCCGGGCAGGCGCCTTCGACGGGACACCAGGCGCAGTGGCGGCGGGTGGAACGATCGGGTTGGCCGAGGTGAGGGCCTGCTCCTTGAGCTGCTGCAGGCGGAGCTGACGGCGGGTGGGAGGACCGCCGGCGGCAAGCTGGCCTTCCTTTTCCTCCAGATCCTTGATGGTGCGCAGGGCTGCCCTGTCCCTGGCACGGATTTGCGAGGACCGTTGTGTGTGCGCCGGCACCGCGGCGGGCTGGTCCACGGGCTGCTGGTCCTGGTCCGGAGCGGCGGCAGGCTTCGCGGCAACAGGTTTGGCGGGCGCAGGCGCAGCGGCGGCCACGGGCTGTTGGGGCTTCCCACCTGTCCCGTCCGGCGCGGAGGGCGACGGTTTTGTGGCAGGCGAAAGGAGGTCCTGACCCGTGGGGGCGGCCGACTCCTGGGCGGCGTCCCGCGCCTTCCGGAGTTCCCGGCGGCTGCGGATGGGGGGCTGTTCCTGGCTCATGGAGAACTCATTCAGTGCTGGCTCGTTCGCGTGCTTCGGAAGATTGATCGTCCCCGGCTGCCGGGGCGTACAGGCCATACTTCGCGATGTACTGCACCACGCCATCAGGTACCAGGTACCAAACGGGATCGTTCCCCGCTACCCGGGTGCGGCAGTCCGTGGAAGAGATGGCCATGGCCGGCACTTCGAGGAGGCTGACGTCGTCGCGGCCCATCCCGTCAAGGACGTGGCCCGGACGGGTAACTCCAACGAAATGGGCCAGGGACCACAATTCGTCGATGTCCTTCCAGGACAGGATCTGCGCGAGGGCGTCTGCGCCGGTGATGAAGAACAGGTCTGCGTCCGGCCGCTGCGCGCGAAGGTCGCGCAGGGTATCGATGGTGTACGTGGGGCCGGGCCGGTCCACATCCACCCGGCTCACCGTGAACCGCGGATTGGAGGCGGTGGCGATGACTGTCATGAGGTAGCGGTGTTCCGGCTCGGTCACCCGTTTATGGGACTTCTGCCATGGCTGTCCGGTCGGGACGAAAACCACTTCGTCCAGGTCAAATTCGGCAGCCACCTCACTGGCGGCAACAAGGTGGCCGTGATGGATGGGATCAAACGTCCCGCCCATCACGCCCAGCCGGATCCGGCCCTTGTCACTGCTCCGGCGCAAAGTGCGGGAAATGTTAGTGGCCCTGCCCGTGATCGTGCTTGTTCGGGTGCTGGCGGTGCGGGTCCGCGTGCTCCTCGGTGGCGGTGTGGCGGTTGCCTAGGTTGTTGTAGGACAGCGTGATGAACATCATGACCATGAGGATCGCAAACATGACGATGCCGAAGACCCACGGCTCAGCCCACAGCGGCGCGAGTTCCTCGTGTTCTGCTTCGCCTGCTGCGGCGATGGTCGTGGCGATCTGCTGGAACAGCATGTTCTCCCCTAGGTTCAAGTATTTTGGGGCAGCGGACTTTTCCGCTGCTTTTTGGCGTCTGGTCTATGTTACCGCGTTGCTACCCGCGGACCTGGCCTTCGCCTTGGACGATCCACTTGGTGGTGGTGAGCTCGGTGAGCCCCATGGGCCCGCGGGCGTGCAGCTTCTGGGTGGAAATGCCCACCTCGGCGCCGAGCCCGAGCTCCCCGCCATCGGTAAACCGGGTGGAAGCGTTGACGATCACCGCAGCCGAGTCCACCTCGGCGATGAACCGTTCTGCGTTGGCGAGGTCGTTGGTAAGGATGGCCTCCGTGTGGCCCGTGGACCACTTTCGGATGTGGCGGACGGCGTCATCCAGGCTGTCCACCATCGCCACGGCAAGGTCAAGGTCCATGTACTCCGTGCCCCAGTCCTCATCCGTGGCGGCATCGGCAGCTACCGAGGCCGGCAGGGCCGCGCGGATGCGTTCATCGGCATGCAGGCGGACGCCGGCCTTGCTGAGCGCTGTGGCCACAGCGGGGAGGACGGAGGACCCGGAGTGAACCAGGAGGGTTTCCACGGTGTTGCAGACGCTGGGCCGCTGTGTCTTGGCGTTGAGGAGGATCTCCACCGCCATGTCCTCGTTGGCCGATTCGTCGATGAAGATGTGGACGTTGCCTTCGCCCGTTTCGATGACCGGCACGGCAGAGTTGGTCACTACCGACTGGATGAGGTCGCGGCCACCGCGCGGAATCAGGACGTCCACCCTGCCGCGGGCACGCATCAGGACGTTGGCGCCCGCACGGCCGTACTGGTCCACTGTTTGGACGGCGTCGGCGGGCAGTCCCACGGACTCCAGGGCTTCGCGCAGCACCCGGACCAGGACTTCGTTGGTTGACTCCGCTGCGCTGCCGCCGCGGAGGATCACGGCGTTGCCGCTCTTGAGTGCAAGTCCTGCGATGTCCACGGTGACGTTGGGCCTGGCTTCGTAAATAGCCGCCACGACTCCCATGGGAACGTTGACCTGGCGCAGGCGCAGTCCGTTCGGAAGGGTCTGGCCGCGGACCACGTTGCCTACGGGGTCCGGCAGGTTGGCGAGGTTCTCCAGGGCGGCAACCAGGCCGTCGATGCGGGCGTCGGTGAGGGTCAGCCTGTCCAGCAGCGCTGCGGACGTACCGTTGGCTTTGCCGTTGGCGACGTCGCGCGCGTTGGCGTCGAGAATGGCGCGCGCGTTCGCCTGCAGTGCCGCCCCCACGGCGCGCAGGCCGCGGTCCTTCGAGGCCCGGTTGGCCATGGCCATGCGTCGGGCGGCGTGGCGGCTGCGGTCGGCAATGGCGTGTACCGCGGATTCGATCCCGGCGTCGGTGAGCGGAGCGTCGGCCGGGTCAGGAGCTGCTGAGGGGGCCTGCTGCTGCGGGGTGGTCGCGGCGGCGGTGTCTGCGGGGTTGTCGGCAGTCGTGTGGATCAGGGCCTCAGTCATGGTTCAAGTTTAGGCGAGGCCCCGGTTCAAACCAGCACCAGGTCGTCAACATGAACAACTTCACGGTCGTAGCCGGTGCCGAGTTCCTCGCCGAGGTCGCGCGTGGAACGTCCCAGCATGCGGGGCAGCTCTTCGGAGGAGTAGTTGACCAGGCCGCGGGCCACGACGGTGCCGTCGGCACCTGCGATCTCGACGGCGTCGCCCGCTTCGAAGACGCCTTGCACGGCTGATATGCCGGCCGGCAGCAGCGAGGTCCGGTGGTGGCGGACGGCCCGGACCGCGCCCTCGTCCAGGACAAGCCTGCCCTGGACAGAGGCTACGTGGGCCAGCCACAGCAGCCGGACGGGTTTGCGGGCGCCGTTGACGGTAAACCAGGTCCCAACGTCCTCACCGTTGAGTGCGGCGGCAGCGTTGGGCGTGGAGGTCACCAGGGCGTGAATGCCGGATCCTGCGGCCATGCTGGCCGCCTCAACCTTGGTGAGCATGCCGCCGGTGCCAACTCCGGCTTTGCCGGCCTTGCCGATGGACACTCCCTCAAGGTCGTGCGGGCCGGCCACCACGGGAATGCGCTTGGCCCCGTGGGCCGGCGGACCGTCGTAGAGCGAGTCGACGTCGGAGAGCAGCACCAGCGCGTCGGCGCGGACCAGGTGCGCCACGAGGGCAGCCAGCCGGTCGTTGTCGCCGAAGCGGATTTCGTGGGTGGCCACGGTGTCGTTCTCGTTCACCACCGGAACCACGCCCAAGTTCAGGAGCCGATCCAGGGCCCGGAAGGCGTTGGTGTGCTGGCTCCGCCGCATCAGGTCCTCTGCGGTGAGCAGGACCTGGCTGACGGTGACGCCGTGGGCGCCGAACGCCTGTGTGTACCGGGCCATGAGGAGTCCCTGCCCCACGCTGGCAGCAGCCTGCTGGGTGGCGAGGTCCCGGGGACGCTTCGGGAGGCCAAGGGGTGCCAGCCCGGCAGCGATGGCGCCTGAGGAAACCAGGATGATTTCGGTGCCACTGTTGCGTTTGGCAGCCAGGGCATCCGCGAGGGCCGTGAGTGACTCCTCGGAAATGCCGCCCTTGATGCTTGTCAGCGACGAGGAACCGACCTTCACCACAACCCGGCGGGCGCCGGCCAGCACGCTCCTGTCCACGGAACCGGAAGCCGGTCCCGTGGCTGTTGCCCTAGGACTCATCGCCGGAGTCCAGGCCACTTTCCTTAATGGGCTGGGCCGCGCGCCGTCCACTGACGGACTCTGTCCAGATGCCGGCCTTGCGTTCGGCTTCGAGTTCGGCGCGGGCTGCGGCCTTGGCATCCCGGCGTTCCTGCTGCTCCTCGCGCTTCTGGGTGCGGGTGGGGCGGTCGCCGGTGTCGGCGAAACGGATGTCGGTGCCGCGCGGCGATGCCAGCAGTTCGGCGCCAGCCATCATGGTGGGTTCCCAGTCGAAGACCACGCCATCGTCTTCACCGATCACCACGGTGTCGCCCGGCTTGGCGCCCATCTTGAACAGCTCGGTTTCCACGCCCAGCCTTGCGAGCCGGTCGGCCAGGTATCCGATGGCCTCTTCGTTGGTGAAGTCTGTCTGCTTGACCCAGCGGACGGGCTTGTCGCCGAGGACGCGGAACAGCGGCTCGTTGGCCTTCTCCTCGCGGCGGATCCGGAATCCGGTTTCGTTGACGGCGCGCGGACGCAGCACCGTGGGGGTAACCTTCGGCGGAGCCGCTTCTACGGCATCCCGTGCCGCCTTGACGATCTCGGCCATGGCGAAGCCGAGCTGGCGCAGGCCCTCGTGGCTGGTGGCCGAGACTTCGAAGACCCGGTATCCGCGGGACTCCAGTTCAGGGCGGACGAATTCAGCCATGTCCTTGCCGTCCGGCAGGTCCACTTTGTTCAGTGCCACGAGGCGGGGCCGGTGGTTCAGCGGGACCACTTCGCCGTCCTGGCCGGCGTAGCTCATGTCCACCGCGTACTTTTCAAGCTCGGTCTCGATGATGGAGAGGTCAGAAAGGGGATCGCGTTCGGATTCGAGCGTGCCGCAGTCCAGGACGTGCACCAGGGCGGCGCAGCGTTCCACGTGCCGCAGGAAGTTGTGGCCGAGGCCCTTGCCTTCGCTGGCACCTTCGATAAGTCCCGGGACGTCCGCGATGGTGAACCGGACTTCGCCTGCCTGGACCACACCCAGGTTGGGGATGAGGGTGGTGAACGGGTAGTCGGCGATCTTGGGGCGCGCGGCGGACATGGCGGCGATAAGGCTGGATTTGCCGGCGGACGGGAATCCCACCAGGGCGATGTCTGCAATGGACTTCAGCTCAAGGACGATGTCGCTGGATTCACCCTCGATGCCGAGCAGGGCGAAGCCTGGCGCGCGTCGCTTCTGCGACGAAAGGGCAGCGTTGCCCAGACCGCCGGGCCCGCCGGCGGCGGCGATGTACTCTGTGCCCTCCCCCACCAGGTCTGCCAGGACGGTGCCGTCCTTTGACTTCACCACGGTGCCGTCGGGGACAGGCAGGACCAGGGTTTCGCCGTTCTTGCCGCCGCGCCAATCGCCCATGCCGGGACCGCCGTTGGTGGCGTGCCGGTGCGGAGCGTGGTGGTAGTCGAGGAGGGTGGTGGTCTGGTGGTCCACGCGGAGGATGACGTCGCCGCCATTGCCGCCGTTGCCGCCGTCGGGCCCGCCAAGGGGCTTGAACTTCTCACGGTGGACGGAGACGCAACCGTGGCCGCCGGTACCGCCGGATACGTGCAGTACTACCCGGTCTACAAAGCTGGCCACGTAAATCTCCTCAGTGTCGTGTGGGCGCCCATGGACGCCCTATCGATTGTAATGCGCTTAAAAGAACAGTGGAGCGGGCCAACTGGCCCGCTCCACCGCTTCAGAACTGGTTGTTACTCTGCAGCTGCAGCAGCAACGATGTTGACGACGCGACGACCGCGGCGGGTACCGAATTCAACGGCGCCCGGGGTCAGTGCGAACAGGGTGTCGTCGCCGCCGCGGCCAACGCCGGCGCCCGGGTGGAAGTGGGTGCCACGCTGGCGGACGATGATCTCGCCGGCGGAAACTACCTGGCCACCGAAGCGCTTGACGCCGAGGTACTGTGCGTTGGAGTCACGACCGTTGCGAGTGGAGCTCGCGCCCTTTTTATGTGCCATCTGAAATGCCTGCCTTTAAATTCTGGGGAATCTGCTGAAAACCTGAACAGTAACCAGTGGTTACTTGATGCCAGTGATCTTGACCTTGGTCAGTTCCTGACGGTGACCCTGGCGCTTCTTGTAACCGGTCTTGTTCTTGAACTTCTGGATGACAATCTTAGGACCACGGAGGTCCTGGAGGATTTCAGCCGTAACGGTCACCTTGGCCAGGTCAGCAGCGGCAGTGGTGATCTTGTCACCATCAACCAGGAGCAGTGCGGGCAGCTCAATGGTGCTGCCAGCCCCACCGGCGACGCGGTTCAGGGTAACGAAGTCTCCAACGGAAACCTTCTCTTGGCGGCCGCCTGCGCGGACAATCGCGTACACCACTTGGGAACTCACTTCTCTCGACGTTTATAACTAAAATTGCGTGCGGCACCCGTTGCACTGTTTGGCTGGGTTCCCGCTGTGCCTCAACGCCGTGGATTTCCCGAAGGTCTCCATGAGTTATCCCGCAGGACTGCCTTGTGTTATCCACGTTGGCATGTTCCCGGGGTCATAACCCAAGTGTTGGCGTAAGCACCGAAGATCTAGAATACGCTAATTCCGTCTCCGGCCGCAAATGAGGCTGGCTCCGGCGGGTCGGCCGTGATAGGAACCACAGACATCGTCCGCCACCGGGGCCGTGCCACACCATAGTACCGGCAGCACGGCCGGGGCAGGTTCAGGCGTAGAGCCGCGGCGCGTCGAAGAACTCCACTTCCAGCCGGCAGGACTGCCGGAAAGCGGTAGCCATGGCGTGCCGCTCGTCATCGGAGGCCTTGCGTGCCGCTTCGTCCACCACAGCGATGGCCCGGCGCGTTGCCTCCGCGAAATCCTCGTCGGCATACGTGCGGAGCCAGTCGGCGTAGGGGTGTCCTGCCGGCTCCCCCTCGGCAAGGAACCTGGCATGGAGCACCTCCCCGGCGTCCGCATACAGCCAGAAGCACGGGAGGACAGCTGCTGCCAGGACTGCATAACTGCCCGACGCCGAAGCGGCGGTCAGGTGGTCCACGTAAGCCTTGGTGACAGGCCCCAGTTCGGGGCGGACGGTGCGGGTGCTGAGCCAGGAACGGTGCAGTTCCGACTCCACTTCGAGGCACTGCTGGGCCGACGCCGCCCAGAACAGCTGCTCGGCTTCCGTGGGAGCCAGCGCGCTGGCCCGGGCGAGGACGCGCGAGTACCCGTTCAGGTAGATGGCATCCTGCGCAAGGTAATACGCGAACTCGCCCTCCGGAAGTGTCCCCGAGGCCAGGGCCTGGATGAAGTCCAGGGAGTAGATCGATTCAAGGTGGGCGTCGGCATCTTTCCGCAGCTGCGCCGTGAAGTCGCCTGGCCGAAGCGCTTGGCGGATGTGGTGGAAATGGTGGACGGGCCCGTTGCCGGTTCCCACCTCCAGCACGGCAGACGCCGCCAGCGCCCCCGCAAGCCAGGGTTTCACTTCCCGCAGGGCCACTTCCCAGTTGCCTACCTGCGCCTGGACCGTGGCCATGGCGGAGGACAGGGTACAACCTGTGCCATGGCTGTTGCGCGTTGCCACCCGCTCCCCCGGGATTTCGACGACGTCCGCTGAAAGCATGCCGGCCGGGCCAACCAAGGCGTCCGGGCAGGTGCTGCCCTGCAGGTGGCCGCCCTTGACCAGCACGGCAGCGCCGGTGGCATCAGCAAGCCTCCTGCCCTGTTCCAGGGCTGCCTCCCACGTGTCCTGCACGTCTTCGTCCAGCAGCATGGCCAGCTCGGCCAGGTTGGGGGTGACCAGGTGGGCCAGCGGCACCAGGTTGCGGAGCGCAGCTTCGGCGCTCTCCTGCAATAGCCGGTCTCCGCTGGTGGCAACCATGACGGGGTCGAGGACTACGACGGCGGGGCGCACCTTCTCCAGCCAGGTGCGCACGGCGGCAATAACGTCGGCGTCGCCGAGCATGCCGATCTTGACGGCGTCCACGTGGATGTCGTCACTGATGGCTGCCAGTTGCTGTGCCAAAAAGGATGCCGGAGGAACATGGACCGCGGTCACCCCGTGGGTGTTCTGGGCCGTGAGGGCAGTGATGGCGGCCATGCCGTAGCCGCCGTGGGCCGCGATGCTTTTGAGGTCCGCCTGGATCCCGGCCCCTCCGGAAGGGTCCGAGCCCGCGATGGCAAGGACACGGGGCATGTCCCGTCCGGCAGCCGGCAATACGGTCGCGGAGGGATTCGGCAGCGGGGTGGCTGCAGGCATGGCAAGGGTCGAAGACAAAAGAGACATCCCTTCGCCGGTACTAACCGGACAGGTTCAACGGGTGTGGATCTCAGCCGGGCCTGGTGCGCGGCACCCCGTGTCGGTTCCCCAGCCTAGCCGCTGGACGGCAGTCAACCGAAAGGTGACTGCACCTGTTAAGTGCGCTGCCGAGGGCCGTTCCCGGTTAACGGCAGATGCCCGGCCCCACCACAAGGAGTGGAGGGCCGGGCATCTGCAGTGCCTGGGTCGGGTCAGAGCTCGGAAGCAGGAACCCCTACGCCAAGGATGATGGGCGCATCGGCTTTGGCCGCAGGTTCTGCCGGCGCGGCATGCTGGGGCGCCTTGGCGGCATGGGAGTGGCCTTCGCTGGCCGACGGGACGTTCTCATGGTGTTCCACGGTGGTCTCGTTGGCTGCGCCCTGCGCCCTGCTTGCACTGCGGTTACGCCGCGGACGGCGCTGCCGGGACAGGTCGGGGGCGGCAGTCGCAGCGGGCTGCTGGGGTGCCGCAACCGCTGCCTCCACCGATTCAGCGGTGGCCGGCGCGGCCTGGGCCGTGCCGGACTCCCGTGACGGGCTGCCTACAGGCGAAGCCGGCTGGCCCAGGTGGGCGAACGCTTCGGCCAGCCGGTCAAGCGACAGCGCAGGTGAGGCCTGGTGCTCGTCTGCGTGCTCAACGAAGGGCAGCGCGACCTTCTCGCCGCCGAACGTCAGGACAGCTGCCGGGCGTGCCGGCGTCCCGTCGTCGTGCTTTTCCGTTGCGCCCGTGTCCTGCTGGGCTGGGGCTTGACGGGCCGCCACCTCGTCATCGTGCAGGTGTGCGGCGTGGGCAGCAGCGGCAATGTTGGCCAGGGCCAGCCTGGTGGCTTCAGCCTTGGCGTGGCGTTCGGCCTCGTGCGGGTCCGGCTGGACGGGGTGGGCAATCACGGCTGCGGGTGCGGGTGCGGGTTCGACCGGCTGGCCGCCACGTCCGCGGCGGCGCTTGCGTTCGCCGCGCGTACCTTCCTGGCTGCTGTCGGTGCGCTGGCCCTCATTGCGCTGGCCCTCGCTGCGGTTACCCTCGCTTCGGTTCCCGCTGGGGCGGGAATCGGAGCGGTTGTCTGAGCGGTGGACGTGCTGTTCGGCTGCCACGATGTTGGCGCGGCGGTGCTCCACGGGGTCGTCATGGGTGACGACGCCGCGGCCCGCGCAGGCTTCGCACTGCTCGCCAAAGACTTCCAGGAGCCCGGTGCCCATGCGCTTGCGGGTCATCTGGACGAGTCCCAGCGAGGTAACTTCCGCCACCTGGTGCTTGGTCCGGTCGCGGCCCAGGCATTCCACCATGCGGCGCAGGACGAGGTCGCGGTTCGATTCCAGGACCATGTCGATGAAGTCGATCACGATGATGCCGCCGATGTCGCGCAGCCGCAGCTGGCGCACCACTTCCTCGGCCGCTTCAAGGTTGTTCTTCGTGACGGTTTCTTCGAGGTTGCCGCCGCTGCCGGTGAACTTGCCGGTGTTGACGTCCACCACGGTCATGGCTTCGGTCCGGTCGATCACCAGCGAGCCGCCGGAGGGCAGGAAGACCTTGCGTTCGAGGGCCTTGTGGATCTGCTCATCAATCCGCCAGGCAGCGAAGATGTCCTGGTCCTTGGTCCACTTTTCCAGGCGTCCCACCAGGTCCGGGGCCACATAGGTGACGTAGGCCTCGATGGTGTCCCAGGCTTCCTCACCGGAGACGATCAGCTTGGAGAAGTCCTCGTTGAAGACGTCACGGACCACCTTGATGGTGAGGTCGGGCTCGCCGTACAGCAGCTCCGGAGCCAGGACCTTGGTGGAGGAGGACTGGCTTTCGATGCCTTCCCACTGGGCGCGGAGCCGGTTGATGTCGTGGGTCAGCTCCTCCTCGGACGCCCCTTCGGCCGCCGTGCGCACAATGACGCCCGCCTGCTCCGGCAGGCGGTCCTTGAGGATGCGCTTGAGCCTGTTCCGCTCGACGTCGGGCAGCTTGCGGGAGATTCCGGTCATGGAACCGCCGGGGACGTACACGAGGTAGCGGCCCGGCAGCGAGATCTGGCTGGTCAGGCGGGCGCCCTTGTGGCCCACGGGGTCCTTGGTCACCTGGACCAGGACGGTGTCGCCGGACTTCAGCGCGTTCTCGATACGGCGCTGCTTGCCTTCAAGGTTGACGGCTTCCCAGTTCACTTCGCCCGCGTAAAGGACGGCGTTGCGGCCGCGTCCGATGTCCACGAAGGCAGCCTCCATGGACGGCAGCACGTTCTGGACCTTGCCCAGGTAGACGTTGCCGATCAGCGAATCCTGCTGGGTCTTGGACACGAAGTGCTCGGCCAGGACGCCGTCCTCGAGGACGCCGATCTGGATTCTGTCGTCGCGCTGGCGGACGATCATCTGCCGGTCCACGGATTCGCGCCGGGCCAGGAACTCCGCTTCGGTGATGACGGTGCGGCGGCGGCCCGTGTCCCGGGATTCGCGCCGGCGCTGCTTCTTGGCTTCCAGCCGGGTGGAACCCTTGACGCTGGTCACCCGGTTGTTGGCGGGTGCCTCGCTGACGGCACGCGGTGCGCGCACGCGGGTAACTGTGTTGGGCGGATCGTCGTCGTTTCCGCCAGTCAGTTCAAGGTCCTGGTCACCGCGGCGGCGGCGACGGCGACGGCGGGACGTCACGCCGTCCTCGGCCGGACCGGCTTCTTCCTCGTCAGATTCGTCAGCGGCGTCATCCGCCTCGGAGCCATCAGTTCCGGCGTCGTCGCGCTCGTCCAGCCGGCTGCGCCCCCGGCGGCCACGGCTGCGGCGCCTGCGGCGGCCGGAGGATTCCTCGGATTCGTTGTCCTCGGCGTCGTCCTCGTCCTCGACCTGCTCCGCTGCGGCGGGCGCAGCGGGGCGGACGACGGTGCTCAGGTCCGGTGCCTGGAACAGCACGGAGGTGGGCGAGGCGGGCTCAAGGAAGAGGGAGGCAAACGCGCCAGGTTCCTCGACTGCCGCGGCGACTGCCGTGCCGGGAGCCTCCTCCGGGGCGGCCTCGGCTGCAGCTTCGCCGGTGGCGGGCTCCTGTTCCGCGGGCTTCGTTGCTGCTGCCTCTACGTCCGCCGCCCGGGCCACGGCGCCCTGGTCCGCCGTTTCAGCGTCCGGCGCGGCAGCGGTGGCCGGCAGTTCCTGGGCAGGGGCCGGCGTTTCGGCGGGCGCCGGTGTTTCCGCGGGGTCGCCCGCAGGAGCAGCCTTCCGCGTGGCAACGCGACGGCGGCGGACCGGCTTGGTCGCGGCCGGTTCCGCGGGCACTTCGCCGGCCGCGGTCGCTTCTACGGCGGAGGCAGCTTCGGCGGGAGCCGCGTCAGCGGCCGCACCGGATTCAGCGGGGTCCGCATCGGTGGCGAAGGCGGGCAGCGGCTCGGCGGCCTCTGCCTTCTTCTTGGCCCGGGGCCGGCGGGCGGCGGTTTTAACCGGGGCCGCGGGGGCGTCCGCAGTGCCGGGCGCCGCAACAGCGGCTGGAGCATCGTCCGGAGCCACCTCGGCGGCGGGGGCGGCGGCTACGGCGTCATCGGCCTTCGGCGCTGCCTTGCGTCGGGTCCGGGGAGCCTTTTTGGGTTCGGCCGCGGCTTCCACAGCCGCTTCAACCTCGTTAACGGAAAGCTCAGTTTCATTGTTCATCTGTGGCAACACTCCTGCCCCTGACGTACCGCCACATCCGGCACCCATTGGGGCACATATTGTCAAAACCCGCAGGCGCTGACAGAAGTCAAGTGGATGCTCCCAGGTTCGCACCGGCATTGGGGTGCGGCAGCCCGTGGGAGCCAGTGGAAAGTTCTGAAACCCGTTGTTCTACATGCCACAACCAGGTGCCGTCCAATGGAGATTGCGGGAGTGTCGGAACGTTCCGAAGCCTGCCCTGCTCGTCATTGGCGGTCTTGGGAACAAACCACCGGACCGGAGACCGAATGTGGTTCGGCTTCCAGCCACGTTCATTCTCTCACACGCGGGGTAAATCACGTGGGAAGGTACCGGGGGCATTCTGTTTCCTGGGCGTTGCGTCCAGCCGCCGGCGTTACAATCAGGCTCAGGAGCACCGGACGAAAAGGACGCCATACCAATGCCCAGCATCTCCCCCGTCAGCGGCACACCAGCCCAGGAGCGGACCATCACCCCGGACAGCGCCCCGGCGGCCAACACGCCGGTGATGGCCCGGAACCGGCCCTTCGGCTGGCTCCTGGTGATTACCGGAGTTATCGGCTGGCTCGCTTCCGGAACCCTGGTCCTGGAAAAGCTCGCGGTGCTGCAGGACCCCAACCACACCACCGTGTGCGACGTGAACCCGTTTATCTCCTGCGGCGAGGTGATGAAGACCTGGCAGAGCTCACTCTTCGGCTTCCCCAACATGTTCATCGGGATCGTAGCGTTCGCCATCATCATCACCGTAGGCATGGCCCTGTTGTCCGGCGCCACGTTCGCCCGCTGGTACTGGATCGGGCTGCAGACCGGCGTTACCCTCGGCTTCATCTTCGTGGCGTGGCTGTGGTCCCAGGCCCTGTACGACATCCACGTCCTGTGCCCGTTCTGCATGATCGTCTGGGCCGCGATGATCCCGCTCTTTGTCTGGACCACCATCCGCAACATCTCGGCAGGAGTCATTCCCGTCCCGTCGGGTGCCGCCCGCATCGTGGGAGATTCCGGCTGGATCATCGTGGCGCTGATCTACGTGGGCGTGATTGCCAGCATCTTCTTCGCCTTCATCCAGGTGTTCGCCGGCACGTCAGGGTTCTAGCCGTCCAAACCCCGAAGCAACAGATAAGGCCAATGTTCACGAAGAACATTGGCCTTATCTGTTGGTCCGCACCACCATGGCGGTGCGGAGGGCGGGTCCTAGAACCAGATCTTGATCTCGCGCTCAGCGGAGTCCGTGGAGTCTGACCCGTGCACAAGGTTCTGCTGCACCTTCAGACCCCAGTCACGGCCGAAGTCACCGCGGATGGTGCCCGGAGCCGCGGTGGTGGGATCGGTGGTGCCTGCCAGTGAACGGAAGCCTTCGATGACGCGGTGGCCTTCGAAGATCGCGGCAACTACCGGGCCGCTGAGCATGAACTCCACCAGCGGCTCGTAGAACGGCTTGCCCGCGTGCTCTTCGTAGTGCTGTTCCAGGAGCTGGCGGGTGGCGTTCACCTTTTTGAGTTCGGCCAGGACATAGCCCTTGGCTTCGATCCGGGCCAGGATGGCGCCGGTGAGGTTACGGGCGACGCCGTCGGGCTTGATCAGGACGAGGGTGCGCTCAGTGGTCACAACTGCTCCAATGCGTTGGTGGGGTTTCGGGTCAAGTCTACGGGGGCTGCCCTACTGGGCCGGACCGGATCCGGCGGGCTGGTCCGGGTTGGCTGCCTCCCACGCGGCCTGTTCACGTTCGCGCTGCCCGGCCTCGCGGTCCAGCCTGATTCCCGTGCGGATGCCGTACCACCAGCAGATGGCGAACAGTACGCCCACCAGGAACATGGCAGGTTCGAAGATGCCGGTAAGGATCAGCACCACCTGCAGCACCCAGCCAAGTCCGATGCCCCAGGGCTTGCGGAGGAACGCGCAGGCCAGCACCATGACCACGCTGAGGGCTATCCCGACACCCAGGATCAGCGCCGGCGGGAACTCGCCGCGGCGCAGGCCGAACACTGCAAGGGTGGCAAAAAACATGACGAACGCCTCCAGCAGGAGGACCGTCGAGGCGAACATGACCTTGGTGGAGCGCCGCTTCTTCGGCATGCCCGGGCGCCATTCGCGCTGGGCCTTGGTCAGCCTGGCCATGTTTTACGCCTCCGTCTTTCCGAGCAGGATGCGGGCCTCGGCCACGAGGGTGATCGAACCCGTGACCAGGACACCGCCGGAGAGGTCGTCGTTTGCTTCGGCCCGTTCCACCGCCCATTCCAGGGCGTCGTCGAGCTTTTCTTCAACATGCACGTTGTCCTCGCCGAAGCCGAGGTCAATGGCCAGCTCGGCCAGTTCGGCGGCCGGCACGGCCCGCGGCGAGTTGGACTGCGTGAAGCAGAATTCCTCTGCCACGTCTCCCAGGGATTCCTTGAGTTCACGGAGGATCTCTTCCGCGTCCTTCTCCTTGAGCACGCCCACCACGGGGACCAGCCGGGAGAAGGTAAAGGCCTCCTTCAGGGCCGCTGCCGAAGCCTTGATGCCGTCCGGGTTGTGGGCAGCGTCCACAACGATGGTGGGCGCAGACCGCACCACTTCCAGCCTGCCGGGCGAGGTTGCAGCGGCGAAGCCCTCCTGCAGGACGTCGAAGGGCAGTTCCTTTTCGCCGCCAAAGAACGCCTCCAGGGCCGCCACGGCCACGGCTGCGTTCTGCGCCTGGTGGGCGCCATGGAGCGGCACCAGCAGGTCCGGGTAGCGCCCGGCGATGCCTTGGATGGTGACCATCTGGCCGCCCACGGCAACGGTGCGGGATTCAACGCCGAACTCCACGCCCTCGAAGCGGAACGGCACGCCAACTTCCTTGGCTTTCTCCAGCAGGACCTGTGCGGCGTCCAAGGGCTGCGCGGCACTGACCAGGAAACCGCCCGGCTTGATGATGCCGGCCTTTTCGTGCGCGATGTCCTCGGTGGTGTCCCCCAGCAGGTCCGTGTGGTCCAGCGAGATCGGGGTAATCACCGATACCTGTCCGTCGCCCACGTTGGTGGCGTCGGTGATGCCGCCCAGGCCCACTTCGATGATGGCCACGTTGACGGGCTGGTCGGCGAAAACAGCGAAGCCCAGGATGGTGAGGCATTCGAAGTACGTCAGGCGGGGCTGCCCTTCCGCCTCCAGCTCGGCATCCACGATCTGCAGGTAGGGACGGATCTCGTCCCAGATCCGAACGAACGTTTCGTCGGAGACCGGGTGCCCGTCGATGCTGATCCGTTCCGTGACCTTGGACAGGTGCGGGCTGGTGTAGCGCCCGGTGCTCAGGCCCTGGGCCCGCAGCACGGACTCGATCATGCGGGATGTGGACGTCTTGCCGTTGGTTCCGGTCACGTGGATGATCGGGAATGCCTTGTTGGGTTCGCCGAGCACATCCATGGCGCGGAACAGCGGAGCGAGCCGGGGTTCCATCTTGTTTTCCGGCGCACGCCCCAGCAGTTCGGCGTAGACGCTTTCCACGGAAAATTCGTCAGTCATGCCTTAGGCCTCCACTTTTTCTACGACGACGGCGGGCTCCGGCACATCTGCCGGTTCGGCCGTCAGGTCTACCGTCAGCGTCTCCCCCTTGACCAGTTCCGAGTTGGCCTGCAGGGCGTCCACGACGTTCTGCGCGGCGGTAACGGTGGTCCGGATGCGGTCGCTGACGTTGAGCCCGGCGTCCTTGCGGGCCTGCTGGATGGCGCGGACCATGTCGCGGGCCAGGCCTTCTGCTTCCAGCTCCGGTGTGACCTCGGTGTTGAGGACGACGAAGCCGCCGCCGGGGAGGACTGCGACAGCAGAAGACGCAGTGGAGGCGGCAGCACCGCCGTCGGACTCTGCAACCACCGTCTCGAGGGTGTATTCCTGCGGCTCGAGCTGCAGGCCCCCGGCGGTGACGACGCCCGAGTCATCCACAGACCAGTCCCCGGACTTGGAGCCCTTGATGGCCAGCTGGACGTTCTTGCCAAGGCGCGGCCCTGCGGCGCGGGCGTTGACCACCAGCTTTTGCTGGATGCCGAACTCCTCCGGGGAGGCTGTGGCGGCGTCGAGGAGGCGGACGGAGCGGATGTTGAGTTCATCCGCGACGACGGCGGCGAAGCCTTCCAGCGCGTCCGCACCGGGTGCCACCACGGTGAGTTCCTGCAGCGGCAGGCGGACACGCAGGTTGGCGGCCTTGCGGAGGGAGGACCCGGTGGAGCAGATCTGCTGCACCTTGTCCATGGCGTCAACGAGGTCCGGGTTGGCCGGGAAGAGGTTTGCGTCCGGCCAGTCAGCCAGGTGCACGGAACGGCCGCCGGTCAGGCCGCGCCAGATTTCCTCGGTGACCAGCGGCAGCAGCGAAGCAGCGGCACGGGAAACAGCCTCCAGGGCAGTGAACAGGGCGTCGAATGCATCCTGGTCCTCGTCGAAGAACCGCTGGCGGCTGCGGCGGACATACCAGTTGGTGAGCATGTCCAGGTAGCTGCGCAGCGCGTCGCAGGCGCCTGAGATGTCGTAGTCATCCAGCCGCTCCGTCATGCTGCGGACCAGGTCTCCGGTGTTGGCCAGCAGGTACTGGTCCATCGTGTCGGCGTAGCCGTCGTAGCGGAGCCTGGCGTCGTAACCGCGCCCGCCGTCGGCAGCGTTGGTGTACAACGTGAAGAAGCTGTAGACGTTCCAGAGCGGCAGGATCACCTGCCGGACGCCGTCGCGGATGCCCTGCTCGGTAACCACGAGGTTGCCGCCGCGGAGGATGGGGCTGGACATCAGGAACCAGCGCATGGCGTCGGAGCCGTCACGGTCCAGCACTTCGGACACGTCCGGGTAGTTCCGGAGGCTCTTGGACATCTTTTGCCCGTCGGAGCCCAGGACGATGCCGTGGCTGATGACATTGCGGAACGCCGGCCGGTCGAACAGCGCGGTGGAGAGGATGTGCAGCATGTAGAACCAGCCGCGGGTCTGGCCGATGTACTCGACGATGAAGTCCGCGGGGTTGTGGGTGTCGAACCAGGCTTCGTTTTCGAACGGGTAGTGGACCTGGCCGTACGGCATGGAGCCGGAATCGAACCAGACGTCCAGGACGTCCTCCACGCGCCGCATCACGGACTGTCCCTCTTCCGGGGTGCGGGGATCGTCCGGGTTGGGCCGGGTCAGTTCGTCGATGAACGGACGGTGCAGGTCCACCTGGCCGTCCTTGTTCAAGGGCAGGCGGCCGAAGTCCGCTTCGATCTCCGCGAGGGAGCCGTAGACGTCGGTGCGAGGGTACTCGGGGTCGCTGGACTGCCACACCGGGATGGGGCTGCCCCAGTACCGGTTGCGGCTGATGGACCAGTCGCGGGCATTTGCCAGCCATTTGCCGAACTGGCCGTCCTTGACGTTCCCGGGGATCCAGTTGATCTCCTGGTTCAGTTCGGACATGCGGTCCTTGAACTTGGTGACCTCCACGTACCAGGAGGACACCGCACGGTAGATCAGCGGGTTGCGGCACCGCCAGCAGTGCGGGTAACTGTGCTCGTAACTGGCCTGGCGGACCAGGCGGCCCTGGGCGCGGAGCACCTGGGTGATGGGTTTGTTGGCCTCGAAGACCTGCAGGCCGGCGATGTCGTGGAGGTCGCCGTGCTTGAACAGCGGCAGGAACTTGGCGCCTTCGTCGACGGAGAGGACCACCGGAATGCCGGCTTCCTCACACACCTTCTGGTCGTCTTCACCGTAGGCGGGAGCCTGGTGGACGATGCCGGTGCCGTCAGTGGTGGTCACGTAGTCGGCCACGAGGAAGCGCCAGGCGTTTTCCATGCCGTACTTTTCGTTGTCGCTGAAGTCGTCCCAGAGCCGCTGGTACTGCAGCCCCTCAAGTTCGGTACCGGTATGGGTGGACAGCACTGCCGCTTCCGCGTCTTCGAATCCGTCGTAGCCGAGGTCCTTGGCGTAGGCGGCGATGAGGTCGGCTGCCAGGAGGAAGGTGCCCGTGACAGGGGCATCGGCGGATGCAGCTTTGATGCCGTTGGGTCCGGCGGGCAGCACGGCGTACGTGATGGAAGGCCCGACGGCGAGCGCGGCGTTCGTGGGAAGGGTCCAGGGGGTGGTGGTCCAGGCGAGGGCCTGTACGCCTTCCAGTTGCCGGGAGAGTTCCGAGTCACCCGCGAGGATGGGGAACGTGACCGTGACGGTCTGGTCCTGGCGGTTCTTGTAGACGTCGTCGTCCATGCGCAGTTCATGGTTGGACAGCGGCGTCTCGTCCTTCCAGCAGTAGGGCAGGACGCGGTAGCCGTTGTAGGTGAGGCCCTTCTCGTGGAGCTGCTTGAAGGCCCAGAGGACGGACTCCATGTACTCGACGTTGAGCGTCTTGTAGTCGTTGTCGAAGTCCACCCAGCGCGCCTGGCGGGTGACATATGCGCGCCATTCGTCGGCGTATTTCATCACGGAGGCGCGGCAGGCGTCGTTGAATTTGTCGATGCCCATGGTTTCGATCTGGGTTTTGTCGGTCATGCCCAGCTGCTTCATGGCTTCGAGCTCTGCCGGGAGGCCATGGGTGTCCCAGCCGAAGCGCCGCTCAACGCGCTTGCCGCGCTGGGTCTGGAACCGGCCCACCAGGTCCTTGGCGTAGCCGGTGAGCAGGTGGCCGTAGTGCGGGAGGCCGTTGGCGAACGGCGGACCGTCGTAGAACACGAATTCGTTGCTGCCGGGCTCGCCGCCGGGCAGGTCTGCGCTGCGCTGGTCGATGCTGGCCTGGAAGGTGCCGTCCCGGTCCCAGTACTTCAGGATGCGCTCTTCGATCTCCGGAAACTTCACGGAGGCGGAAACGCCTGCGCGGCCGTCGGACGGGCCGCCGCTGGTGGAGGCTGAGGCCTTGGGATAATACGTCATTCTCGACATCCTGGGTTGAGCTGGGCTAACCGGCAGTTGCCGGCCACTTTCCGGGATGCGAGGACGGCTTGCTGTGCGGTCCAAGGACTGCACGCTTACCGCGGTACCACCTCACTTACCGGCGCAGTGTGTTCCACAGGAACGGTGCTGCCCCGGCCTCTCATTACTGCTGTAACGGGCTTACCCGTCCGGTTCTACTGGCACGCACCGCGAGCTGCGGTGGTGGGTTCTTCCGGAAGCTCACCGGTGATTGCCGGGTCATAGCCTTTGACGAGTCTACTATCGGGTCCGCCTGCATTTCCATTCCCCGGGGCTGGCCCATGGCGGCGCACTGGTCAGCCGCGGGTTCGGGCGCCTGCAGTGCCTAGACTCACTTCCATGACTGCTTCCGGCCGGCGGGTCCCCTCGCGCCTCTCCACGGTGTGCACGTGGTTATCGGTCCTGGCTGCAGTGCCCGTGCTGGTGATGTCCGTATTCCGGGCGGTCGGCGCGGAATGGCCGGTCCTGGTGGTCCAGCTGCTCGCCTTCACGCCATGGCTGTCAGTCCCTGCGGGCGTGGCCCTGGTCCTGTCAGTGTTCGGAGGACGGAGGTGGCTGCAGCTGGTGACGGCAGCGCTCCTGGTGTGCCAGCTTTTCTGGCTGTTTCCCCTGGACGTTGCCCGACCCTCCCCCGCTGCTGCCGCAGCGCCGGCGGCGTCACCAACAGAGCAGCAGCCACCGGCCACGGTGGAGCTGAGCGTCATGAGCATCAATTCCCAGTATGGCCGGGCGGACGCCGCCACCATTGTCCGGCTGGTGAGGGAGAAGAAGGTGGCGTTCCTCGCCATCCAGGAACACTCCCAGGCTCTCCAGGAACGGCTGGCCGCCGAAGGCCTGGACGCGCTGCTGCCCCACAGGATCAGCCAGCCCACGGATGACGGCGCGGGCAGCGCCGTGTACTCCAGTCATCCGCTGGAGCAGGTGGGTGTGCTGCCGGACACGCCGTTCCTAATGCCGACGGTCAGGCTCACGGCCACCGGAAGCGGAGCCGATGCCAGTGCCGTGCTGGAACTGACCAACGTCCATACCCTGCCCCCGGTGGACACCCGGGTGGGTCAATGGCGGAGCGACCTCACGGCCTTGTCCCGGGTGGCGGAACGGCCCGGCCACAGGCTGTTGATGGGTGATTTCAACGCCACCTACGACCATGCGGAATTCCGGACCCTCCTCCGGGCTGGAGAGGAAGGCCTGGTGGACGTGGCTGCCGCCGCCGGGTCCAGGCTCCTGCCTACGTGGCCCATGGATGGCACCCGCCTGCCCGGCATCGCCATCGACCATGTGGTGACAAGTCCCCGGGTGGGCAGCAGTGGCTACCAGGTCCACAGGGTTCCCGGCACTGACCACGCGGCTATCTTCGCAACGGTCGCGGTTCCGGCCGCCTGAACACCCAGGAAGGCTGTGGGGCTGTGGCGGTGGCCTGCCGGCGGGCTCAGCCCTTGCGGATCAGCTTGTGGTTGGCGGCCTGGGCAACTGGCCGGATGACTATTTCGTCCAGGTTGACGTGGTGCGGGACGCTGACGGCGTACCGGACGACGTCGGCCACGTCCGCCGCGGTCAGCGGCTTCTCCACGCCTTCGTAGACCTTGTCCGCGGCCTGTTCGCTGCCGAGGCGGTTGAGCGCGAATTCCTCGGTCTGCACCAGGCCGGGCGCTACTTCGACCACCCGGATGTTGTTTTCCACTTCCTCCAGCCGGAGCGCATTGGTGAGGGCGTGCTGGGCGAACTTGGCCGCGTTGTAGCCGCCTCCGCCTTCGTAGGCTGCAATCGCGGCAGTGGAGGTCAGGTTCAGCACCGTTCCCTCGCCGTTGGCACGGAGCATCGGCAGGAACGCACGGGTCAGTTTCATGGTGCCCAGCACGTTGACCCGGTACATCCACTCCCAGTCCGCGGTGCTGGCTTCCGCCACCCGGTCCGCTCCGCGGGCGCCGCCGGCAATGTTGATGAGCGTATCGATACCCCCGGCAGCGGTGACCTTTTCCAGCAGCCGGGACACGTCGTCGTCCTCGGCAATGTCGGCGGGAACGGCGACGGCGCCGGTCTCGGCCGCCAGGGACGCGAGGCGGTCTTCGCGGCGGGCTACGGCGAACACCGTCCAGCCGTCCGCGCGCAGTGCGCGCACTGTCGCTTCACCAATACCCGTGCTTGCACCGGTCACCAGGGCTGCCTTGCTGTGCTGCAATTCGTCAGTCATGGGACCACCCTAATGGGAGGTTCCCGCAACAGGCGGACCGCGCGTTACACAGCGTCAAGGGGACGCCCTGTGGGCCGGATCTACCGCAGGATGCTGCCCAAGCCACTGGCGTTTCTCCGGGATTGAACGGAGCATGAAAGAATTGCCCAATGGCTGAAGACATACAGGGTACAGACACGCCCACCACCGCCCCCATCAACGTTCCCGACAAGCCGGCACTGGAAGGCCTCGAGGCTGCCCTGACCCGGCGCTGGCTGGATGAAGGAACCTACAGGTTCAACCCGGACACCACCCGGGAGCAGGTCTACTCGATCGACACTCCCCCGCCGACGGCGTCGGGTTCGCTGCACGTTGGCCACATGTTCTCCTTCACGCAGACCGATGTCCAGGCGCGGTACATGCGGATGACCGGGAAGAACGTCTTCTACCCCATGGGCTGGGACGACAACGGGCTGCCCACCGAACGCCGGGTGCAGAACTACTACGGTGTCCGCTGCGATCCCGCCATCCCGTACAACGCCGATTACCGGCCGCCGGCGCAGCCTGCCAAGAACCAGCGCGACTTTGACGTCGTCTCGCGCCAGAACTTCATCGAGCTGTGCGAGGAACTGGCCGTTGAGGACGAAAAGGTCTTCGAAAACCTGTTCCAGACCCTCGGCCTGTCCGTCGACTGGAACCTCACCTACCGCACCATCGACGACACCTCCCGCGCGGTGTCCCAGCGCGCGTTCCTGGCCAACCTGGCCGCCGGTGACGCCTACATGGCCGAGGCACCCACCCTGTGGGACGTCACGTTCCGTACCGCCGTGGCCCAGGCCGAACTGGAGGACCGCGAGGTTCCCGGCGCCTACTACCGCTACCCCTTCTTCACCGAAGCCGGCGACAAGATCTTCATCGAGACCACCCGGCCGGAGCTCCTGGCCGCGTGTGCCGCGCTGGTGGCAAACCCCGACGACGAGCGGTACCAGCCGCTGTTCGGCAAGACCGTGCGGTCTCCCCTCTTCGACGTCGAGCTTGAGGTCAGGCCCCACCCGCTGGCCAAGGCTGACAAGGGCTCGGGCATCGCCATGGTGTGTACCTTCGGCGACCTCACCGACGTCACCTGGTGGCGTGAACTCCAGCTGCCCACCCGGGCCATCATGGGCCGCGACGGCCGCATCATCGCCGAAACCCCGGACTGGATCACCACAGAAGCCGGCAAGGAAGCCTACGCTGCGATCGCCGGCAAAACGGCGTTCTCCGCGAAGGAAGCTGTGGTGGAACTGCTCGGCGCTGCGGGCCTGCTGGACGGTGAACCGAAGAAGATCACCCACCCGGTGAACTTCTTCGAGAAGGGCGACAAGCCGCTCGAGGTTGTGACCTCACGCCAGTGGTACATCCGCAACGGCGGCCGCGACGAAGAGCGCCGCGAACGCCTGATCGCCAGGGGCCAGGAGATCAACTTCCACCCGGCCTTCATGCGCTCCCGCTACGAAAACTGGATTGCCGGCCTGAACGGTGACTGGCTGGTATCCCGCCAGCGGTTCTTCGGCGTGCCCATCCCCGTCTGGTACCCGCTGGACGCCCAGGGCAACCCGGACTACGACAACCCCGTCATGCCCTCCGATGACATGCTGCCGGTGGACCCCGCAGCGGACGCAGCCCCGGGCTTCGACGAATCCCTGCGCGACCAGCCCAACGGCTTCACCGGCGACGCAGACGTCCTGGACACCTGGGCCACGTCCTCGCTGACCCCGCAGATCGTTGGTGGCTGGAGCCGGGACGAGACCCTGTTCGACAAGGTCTTCCCCTTCGACCTCCGCCCCCAGGGCCACGACATCATCCGCACCTGGCTCTTCTCCTCCGCTGTCCGTGCCGATGCACTGCAGAAGACCGCACCTTGGAAGCACGCAGCCATCTCCGGCTGGATCCTGGACCCGGACCGCAAGAAGATGTCCAAGTCCAAGGGCAACGTGGTGGTACCCACGGATGTCCTCAATGAGTTCGGCTCGGACGCCGTCCGCTACTGGGCGGCCTCGGCCCGCCTGGGCGCCGACACCGCCTACGAGATCGCCCAGATGAAGATCGGCCGCCGCCTGGCCATCAAGCTCCTGAACGCCTCAAAGTTCGTGCTGAACCTTGGTGCCACCGAGAACTCTGTGGTGTCCGGCGATCTTTCGGTGCTGACCAACAAGCTGGACCGTGCCCTGCTGGCCCAACTGTCCGACGTCGTTGCCCAGGCCACGAAGGCGTTCGATAACTACGACTACGCCCGGGCGCTGCAGCTGACCGAAACGTTCTTCTGGCAGTTCACGGACGACTACGTGGAGCTCATCAAGGACCGTGCTTACGGCGCGGCCGGCGAAGCGGAGCAGGCATCGGTGCTGGCGGCCCTGGCCACCACGCTGGATACGCTGCTGCGCCTGTTCGCGCCGTTCCTGCCGTTTGCCACCGAGGAAGTCTGGGGCTGGTGGCGCACGGGCTCGGTACACCGCGCCGCATGGCCGGCCGGCGTCGAGGTGGACGGCGACACCACCATGCTCGCCACCGTCGGCAACGCACTGAGTGGTGTCCGCAAGGCAAAGTCCGAGGCAAAGGTGAAGCAGCGGACCGAGGTCCTCTCTGCCACCATCAGCGCCTCGGAGGCTCTGACCACCCAGCTGCAGGCCGGTCTGTCCGACCTCAAGGCGGCGTCCAACGCGCGGGAGATCACCCTGGTGGTGGGCGAAGGGGAACTGACCGTGAGCGACGTGACCCTGGCTGCCCCCGAGGAGACAGCGGCCGTCTAGTCCGGTGCACGCCCTGTTTCAGGGCAAAGGGGAAGCCCCATCAGCGTTTTGCCGTTGGTGGGGCTTCGACTTTTCGGCCATCTCGTGACGAACTTGATGGTCTGGCAGAATCCGGGGATTTCCAGGTCTTCCTACCTCGTCACTGGTAGCTCGTATCCGACTTCGCCAAAGGCTGCGTCGAATACATTTCACTGGATCTTTGGTTCCTGCGTCCCCCTTCTTTCGAAGTTGGTAAGAACTATTTTGATCCTGTGCGCAGGCGAGCACAAGGGCCCCGGAAGAACTACATGGCAGTAGTTCTTCCGGGGCCCTTGAAGACTATGGAGCGGCAGCCGCGCGCCGGCTCAGCCGAACTCGGGGCGTTCGCTGCGGCTGCGCTTCAGCTCGAAGAAGTGCGGGTAGGAGGCAATCGCAGTGGTGGCATCCCACAGCTTGCCGGCCACCTCACCGCGCGGGATGCGGGTGAGGACCGGCCCGAAGAATGCCGTTCCGTTAAAGGCGACCACAGGGGTGCCGACGTCCTGGCCCACGAGGGAAATGCCTTCTTCGTGGCTGGCACGGAGCTTGGCATCGTAAGCGTCAGACTCAGCAGCCTCTGCCAGGGAGGAGGGAAGCCCGCACTCGGCCAGGGCCTTGGTGATGACAACTGAACGGTCCTTCTCGCCGCCCTCGTGGATCAGGGTGCCCATGGCATCGTAGAGAGCCTTGACGGTGGCGTCACCGTGTTCCTGCTGGGCGGCGATAATCACGCGGACCATGCCCCACGCGTTGTCCATGGACTTGCGGTACTCGGGGTCGAGGTCGCGTCCTTCGTTGAGGACTGCCAGGCTCATCACGTGCCAGACGGTTTCGATGTCGCGGACGGCTTCCACCTCGCCGATCCAGCGGGAGGTGATCCAGGCGAACGGGCACAACGGATCAAACCAGAAGTCGGCCCGGTTCTTAGCGGTTTCAGTCATGGCTAATCCTTCAGGTAGGGGTGGCTGCACAGGCGGCAGCCACCGCTGACGGGGGTGTTGCGGGCAACGCGGCTCAGGCGGACTTCCGCCGCTTGGTCACGTGCGGGATCATGGTGGGCTCGGCGCCGCGGAGGACGACATCCTCGGTGATGACGACGCTGGCCACGTCTTCCCGGCTGGGAAGATCGAACATCACCGGAAGCAGGACTTCCTCGAGGATGGCGCGCAGGCCGCGGGCGCCGGTGCCGCGCTCCAGGGCTTGGTCCGCGATCGCATCCAGGGCGCCGTCGTCGAAGACCAGCTCCACGCCGTCAATCTGGAACATCTTCTGGTACTGCTTCACCAGTGCGTTCTTGGGTGTGGACAGGATCTGGATCAGGGCGTCCCGGTCCAGGTTGGAAACCGTGGTGATGACCGGGAGGCGGCCAATGAACTCAGGGATCAGGCCAAACTTGAGCAGGTCCTCCGGCATCACTTCGCCGTAGGAGTCCACCTTCTTGCTCGCGTCATTGAGCGGTGCACCGAAGCCGATACCCTTGCGGCCGGACCGGGATCCGATGATCTCCTCGAGTCCGGCGAAGGCACCTGCCACGATGAACAGGACGTTGGTGGTGTCAATCTGGATGAATTCCTGGTGCGGGTGCTTGCGGCCGCCCTGCGGCGGCACCGAGGCAACAGTGCCTTCGAGGATCTTCAGGAGCGCCTGCTGTACGCCTTCACCGGAAACATCGCGGGTGATGGACGGGTTTTCGCTCTTGCGCGAGATCTTGTCGATCTCGTCGATGTAGATGATGCCCTGCTCAGCCTTCTTGACGTCGTAGTCCGCGGCCTGGATGAGCTTCAGGAGGATGTTTTCGACGTCTTCGCCGACATACCCGGCCTCGGTCAGTGCGGTGGCGTCGGCGACGGCGAACGGCACGTTGAGGCGGCGGGCCAGCGTCTGGGCGAGGTAGGTCTTTCCGCAGCCCGTGGGGCCGATCAGCAGGATGTTCGACTTGGCGATCTCGACGTCGTCGTGGTGGCCGCCGTCGCCGAGGTTCCCGGACTTCGGCGCGTGGCCGGCCTGGATGCGCTTGTAGTGGTTGTAGACCGCCACGGCGAGGGACCGTTTGGCCGGTTCCTGGCCAATGACGTATTCCTGCAGGAAGTCGAAGATCTCGCGTGGCTTGGGAAGTTCGAAGCTGCCGAGGTCGGCGACCTCGGCGAGTTCCTCTTCGATGATTTCGTTGCACAGTTCGATGCACTCATCACAGATGTAGACACCGGGCCCGGCAATGAGCTTCCGCACCTGCTTCTGGCTCTTTCCGCAGAAAGAGCACTTCAGCAGATCCGTGCTCTCGCCAATCCGAGCCATATGTGAACCCCTTAGTATCCTGCTGCCGCGCAGCTTGCACCGTTGCTGGAATCTTCCCCGGACCGTGCGGGCCGGTTTGTGACAACTTCCACTCTAGGTCACATTGGCTCCCAAGGGTGGAAGGAAAAGGCCGGCGGGGCCAAAATGAACTGGCCCCGCCGGCCTTTTGGGTACTGCTACCTCGTAATTGCCTGAGGTTTGATCTTGCGTGAATCCAGGACCTGGTCGATCAGGCCGTAGGACTGTGCCTCTGCCGCGGTCAGGATCTTGTCTCGCTCGATGTCGTTGTTGACCTGCTCGGACGTCCGGCCGGAGTGGTGGGCGAGGGTGTCCTCGAGCCAGGACCGCATGCGCATCACTTCGGCTGCCTGGATCTCCAGGTCCGATGCCTGTCCACCCTGGCCGCCGGACAGGGCGGGCTGGTGGATCAGGACGCGGGCGTTGGGCAGTGCCAGGCGCTTGCCCGGGGTTCCTGCAGCAAGCAGGACCGCTGCGGCGCTGGCGGCCTGGCCCAGGCACACCGTCTGGATCTCCGGGCGGATGTACTGCATGGTGTCGTAGATGGCAGTCATTGCCGTGAACGAGCCGCCGGGAGAGTTGATGTACAGGGTGATGTCGCGGTCCGGGTCGGTGGACTCGAGCACCAGCAGCTGGGCCATGATGTCATCGGCCGAGGCGTCGTCCACCTGTACGCCGAGGAAGATGATGCGGTCCTCGAAGAGCTTGGTGTACGGGTCCTGGCGCTTGAAGCCGTAGGGTGTGCGTTCCTCGAACTGCGGCAGGACGTAGCGGCTGGACGGAAGATTACCGGCGGACCACCCGAAGTTGTAGTTCATAGTTATTGCTCCTGATCGAAAGGGTTCTGGTAGCCGGGAATTAGTTTTCGGAGGACGACTGGCCGGAGCCGTTGGAGGTTCCGCCGCCGCCGGAGACGGAGCCCGCGTGCGCGGCGATCTTGTCGAAGAAGCCGTACTCGAGCGCTTCGGCGGCCGTGAACCACTTGTCGCGGTCGTTGTCCTTGAGAATGGTCTCGACGGTCTGGCCGGTCTGGTCGGCGGTCAGCTCTGCCATGACCTTCTTCATGTGCAGGATGAGCTCAGCCTGGATCTTGATGTCAGAGGCAGTGCCGCCGATGCCGCCCGAGGGCTGGTGCATCAGGACGCGGGCGTTGGGGGTCGCGTAGCGCTTGCCCTTGGTGCCGGAGGAGAGCAGGAACTGACCCATGGAAGCCGCAAGGCCGGTAGCCACAGTGACGACATCGTTGGGGATGAACTGCATGGTGTCGTAGATGGCCATGCCGGCCGTCACGGATCCGCCGGGAGAGTTGATGTACAGGTAGATGTCCTTCTCAGGGTTCTCGGCGGAGAGGAGCAGCAGCTGCGAGCAGATGGCGTTGGCGTTGTCGTCACGCACCTCCGACCCGAGCCAGATGATGCGCTCCTTCAGGAGTCGGTTGTAAATGTAGTTGTCCTGGGCTGCGGGATCGACGGTCGCCATCCGGGGGGCCTCTTGGTGCTGTGACATGTTTACTTACCTCTCGCTGGTGACGGTGACATCACTGAAAATCACTACTTGGACACTAACCGGTTTCACCGACATTTTGTTCGCGCCCCTGCGGCTGTTCGCTGACGGCGCACGATGCCGGCGCCCGGCGCCCCGCCGCGGGGTTTCAACGCGAACGGCCCCCGGATCAGAAGATCCGGGGGCCGTTCGTCGATGCCTGTGTGGAGGCTATGCCTTGGCTTCAGCCTTCTCGTCCTCGGCAGGAGCCTCAGTGGCTTCGCCCTCTGCGGCGTCAGCCTCAGTGACCTCGGCAGCCGAAGCTTCTTCTTCGCCGCCGGGGCGGACGAAGTCGCTCAGGTCAACGGTGTTGCCTTCGGAGTCGGTGACCGTGGCCTGGCCCAGCACAACTGCCAGCGCCTTGCGGCGGCGGACCTCGGAAACCATCATGGGGACCTGGCCGCTCTGATCGATAATCTGGGCGAACTGGTTGGGGTCCATGCCGTACTGGCTGGCCGTGGTGACGATGTAGTCGATCAGCTCGTTCTGGCTGACGTCGACTTCTTCCTTCTCGGCGATGGCGTCGAGGATGATCTCGTTCTGGAAAGCGCGGGCGGTGTTCGCGCGCACTTCCTCGCGGTGCTCCTCGGTGTCGTGCTCGCCTTCGCCGTGGCCGTTACCTTCCTTGAAGTGGGCCTCGAGCTGCTCTTCGACAACGCTGTCCGGCACGGGGACCTCGACCAGCTCGACGAGCTTGTCCAGGACCTTGTCGCGGGCCTCGACACCCTGCTCCACGACCTTGGATTCAGCAGCCTGCTTGGCCAGGTCTTCGCGCAGTTCGGCGAGGGTGTCGAACTCGGAAGCCAGCTGGGCGAAGTCGTCGTTGGCCTCAGGCAGCTCGCGCTCCTTGACGGCCTTGACGGCAACCTTTACCTGCGCGGCTTCGCCGGCGTGGTCGCCGCCCACCAGGGTGGTGTCGAAGATTGCGTCTTCGTCCACGCTGAGGCCGGTCACTGCCTCGTCCATGCCCTCGAGCATGGTGCCGGCGCCAACCTGGTAGGACAGGCCTGCGGCGGAGTCAACCTCTTCGCCGTCGATCGTGGCGGTGATGTCGATGGTGAGGAAGTCACCATCGGCGGCCGGGCGGTCAACTGACTTCAGCGTGCCGAAGCGGCCGCGGAGTTCGTCCAGGGCCTTGTCAACGTCTTCGTCGGAGGACTCGGCCGCGGCAACCTCAACCTTGATGCCGGCGTAGTCAGGCAGCTCGATCTCGGGACGGACGTCAACTTCGGCAGCGAACTTCAGGCCGCCGTCGGTGGCGGTGGGGTCCGGAACCTCGGTGATCTCAACCTCGGGACGGCTCAGCGGGCGGATGCCTGATTCCTGCACGGCAGCCTGGTACCAGCCGTTGAGGCCATCGTTGATGGCGGTTTCGAGGACATAGCCGCGGCCGACGCGCTGGTCGATGAGCTTTGCGGGGACCTTGCCCTTACGGAACCCAGGGACCTGGATCTGCGAAGCTACGGTCTTGTAAGCCGAGTCGATGCTGGGCTTCAGTTCCTCAAAGGGAACCTCAACGTTGAGCTTGACCCGCGTGGGGGTGAGGTTCTCGACAGCGCTCTTCACGGTCTAAGTACTCCTGGGATTGTGGGATGGGTCTCTGCGAAACGCAATGTTCCTGCCCGATCCGAGTGGCCGGGCCGCAGAGTCGGGGTGACAGGATTTGAACCTGCGACTTCCTGCTCCCAAAGCAGGCGCTCTAGCCAAGCTGAGCTACACCCCGTAAGTGCACAGGCAAGTCTACGGTGATACGCGTCGCGAATGCACATTTGACACGTGGGCCATGGATTAGGTTTAGTTGTATCCGGCTTGAACAGCCAGCCCGAAGATTCCGCGAAAAACGGAGCTTCCTTCGGGGACGTAGCTTAATGGTAAAGCCTCAGTCTTCCAAACTGATTACGCGGGTTCGATTCCCGTCGTCCCCTCCAACCAGCAAGGGCCCCTCCTCGGAGGGGCCCTTGTGCTTTAAGCGTGTGCCTGCGACTGCTGGCAGGACGGGCACCAGTACAGGTTGCGGCCCGCGAGTTCGGCGATCAGCACCAGGGTGCGGCAGACCCGGCACGGCAGGCCCTGCCGTTTGTAGACATAGTGGGCGTCCTCGCCCCGCGGAAAGCTGCCGCTCTTGGCCGGAACGTCCTGCCCGGCACGCGCAGCTTTTGCCGCCGTGGTGCCGTTGACCGCCCAGTACCGCGGCGGCGTGGTGATGATCCTGCCGTCCGCCACGCCGTCGGTCATGACGCTGACGACGTCGCGCCACAGGGTCCGGGCGTCCGGTTCCGTCACGTCCGTCCCCGGCATCCAGGGGTCCAGCCGGCGGCGGAACAGGACCTCCGCACGGTAGACGTTGCCCACGCCGGCGATGATCTTCTGGTCCATCAGCAGTGCCGCGACGGGAGTCTTGCGGGTGCGGAGGTTCCTTGCGAAGCGCCCCGCGTCACCGCGCAGGTTCCGGAGTGGATCCGGCCCCAGGCGTGCCAGCACGGCATCGGCTTCAGCGGCAGTAATGGTTTCGCACGTCGTGGCACCGCGCAGGTCAGCCCAGCCATGGCCGCTGGCCAGCCGGACCCGGACGGCACCCACGGGGGCGGGCGGCCCCGCGTAGGCGGCCCCGGCGTCGGCCTCACTGCCTGCAGGGGACTCCTGCTCACCTACCCGGCGGGGCGCTCCGATGCTGGAAGACCCGGTGAACGTCCGGTCACCGCCAAAGCTCCACGCGCCGTACAGGCCAAGGTGGACGTGCAGCACCAGGGCGTTGTCGAAGTGCAGGAACAGGTGCTTGCCGTGTGCTTCGGCGGCCACCAGGGCGTGGCCGTCCAGCAGGGCCGCTCCCCCGCTGAACCGGCCCTGCGGGCTGGAGACAGCGAGGCGCTCTCCCGTGAAGACGTCCCCGAACTGGCGGGCCAGGCGGCGGACGGAGTGGCCTTCCGGCACTACTCGATGACCTCGCCGGTGGTTTCGTAGGCCGCGATTTTGCCGATCCGGCGGACGTGGCGTTCGTCGTTGCTGAACGGCTCTGCCAGGAACGCCTCGATCAGCACGGTGGCTTCCTCCACGGAGTGCTGGCGGCCGCCGACGGCAACCACGTTCGCGTCGTTGTGTTCACGGGCCAGCGTGGCGGTGGAGAGGTTCCACGCCAGTGCTGCCCGAACGCCCTTGACCTTGTTGGCAGCAATCTGCTCGCCATTGCCCGAGCCGCCCAGCACGATGCCCAGGGCGTGGACGCCTGACTGCTGGTCGGCCACGACGGCGAGGGCTGCGTTGATGCAGAAAGACGGGTAGTCGTCCTGGGCGTCGTAGGCCTTGGGTCCGTGGTCCACCACGTCGTAGCCCTTGGCGGTGAGGTGGGAGACCAGGTGGGCGCTGAGCTCCATTCCTGCGTGGTCGGTGGCGATGTGGACCCGCGGGAAGGAAGGGGATGAGGTCACGTTCAGGGTTCCGTTCGGTTTGGCGGCACTGGCGGCCGGCGGGGTGGGCGCCGGCCCGGGAAACAACACGGACAAGGATACTAGGAGCCCGGGCCTTGCCCGCCGGATGACGGGTTTCCGCCCTTCCGGGCCCTGGCGGCCACCCGGGTGAGTACGTCTGCAAGGCGCGCGGCGGATGCCTGGCTGCCGCCGCTGACGGCAAGGCGGCGGCCGTCGGTTTTGCTGACGACGACGGCGGGGCCGCTGCCCACCAGCATGGCGTCGGTGCCGCCGTGGTGCCGGTAGCCCCACCCGCCGTAGTCCGCGGCCTTCAGGTCTGCTGCGCTGGCGGCGGTGATGGATCCGGCCGGAACATCCATGACCGGCAGGACGCCCGCCAGCAGGACCTTCAGCCCATACCTGTCCGCCTTCACCCGGGCGAAGAGGAAGCCCGCACCCACCACCGCGAGGAGTACCAGGAGGCCACCGAGCCAGGGCAGCGCGATGGCAATCAGCGCGGCGGGGAACAGGGACGCAATGCCGATCATGACGAAAACGGAACTGCGGGCGTGGACCCACAGCCGTATGGTGTCCCGGTTCAGGTCCGGGTCCCCTTCCGTCGTCACCGCCCGCCGGAGCGCCCGGTCGTCATCCACGGACCAGTGCTGGTCCGCCTTGTAGACCATGGCCAGGGTGACCCCCAGGGAAACCGCCGCCCCGCTTCCCAGCGCCAGGACTGTCGCGTCCACGTGCGAAGTGCGGGCATCGGTCACGCCGGCCTGGCCCACCAGGCCGGCGGCCAGCACGGTGGTGACGAAGAGGCACAGGAACAGTCCGACCCCCATCATGATCCGGCGCATGATGGCCGGGCGGGACAGGGGAAGCGCCTGTGACAGGACCAGCCACCCGGTGGCCAGGATCATGGCTGCGCCCCAGCCCACGTAGATGCCGTACGGCGCAAAGGCGGCACCGCCGTCGTCCGTCCACTGGATGGCGAGCGGCTCCGGAAGGTCACGCCGCAGCAGCGACGCGCAGAAGACGAACGCACCGGCCAGGACCACGGGGAAGCCGATGGCGAAACGCAGCGCCTTCCGGTCCACCCTGTCCAGAATCTTTCCCATGGATTAACGCTACCCCCGCCGGCGGGCACTCCCGGAGGGATCGGAGCGAAAGGTGCAGTGGGGACGTGACCTGATCAACGTGCCGGGCTCCGGGCAGTGTAAGAATGATCTGAGCCGGAGCCGGCTACCGCCGGCGCCGCAGCAGCCAACGTCTTCTGGAGGTCTCCTTGCCAGGCATGAACCTGACGCGCGATGAAGCCCGCGCCCGCGCCGAACTGATAACCGTCGAGTCCTACGAGGTCAGCCTGGACCTGACCCGCGGCAGTGAGGTCTTCGGCAGCACAACGACCGTGAAATTCGGGGCCGTTGCCGGGGCTGAGACGTTCATCGACGCCGTGACGCACACGGTGCACAGCGTCACCCTGAACGGCCAGAGCCTGGACCCCGCCGCTGTGGCCGACGGCGTGCGGATCGAGCTGCCCGGCCTGCAGGAGCACAACGAGCTGACGGTGGTTGCGGATGCCCCGTATATGAACACCGGCGAAGGCCTGCACCGCTTCGTTGACCCAGTGGACAATGAGGTCTACCTGTACACGCAGTTCGAAGTGCCGGATTCCCGCAGGATGTTTGCCGTCTTCGAGCAGCCGGACCTCAAGGCAACGTTTGCCTTCACGGTCACCGCACCCTCGCACTGGGACGTCATCTCGAACTCCCCCACGCCCGCACCCGCCGAAACCTCTGCCTCCGGCGACGGCGGAGCCCGCTCTGTGTGGACCTTCGCGCCCACGCCCCGGCTGTCCTCCTATGTGACAGCCCTGATCGCAGGCCCCTACCAGTCGGTCCGCAGCGAGGTCACAAGCTCCGACGGGCGGGTCATCCCGCTGGGCGTCTTTGCCCGCAAGTCGCTGATGCAGTACCTGGATGCGGACAACATCTTCGAACTCACGCGCCAGGGCTTCGGCTTCTTCGAAGCACAGTTCGGCTGCCCCTACCCGTTCGAAAAGTACGACCAGCTGTTCGTGCCGGAGTTCAACGCCGGCGCCATGGAGAACGCAGGTGCCGTGACCATCCTGGAGGGCTACGTCTTCCGGAGCAAGGTGACGGGGGCGCAAATTGAACGGCGCGCCATCACGGTGCTGCACGAGCTCGCCCACATGTGGTTCGGCGACCTGGTGACCATGCGGTGGTGGAACGATTTGTGGCTGAACGAGTCCTTCGCCGAGTACATGTCCCACCTGGCGGCCGTGGAGGCCACATCCTTCACCAGCGCCTGGACCACTTTCGCCTCGGTGGAGAAGTCCTGGGCCTACCGCCAGGACCAGCTGCCCACCACCCACCCGATCTTCGCTGAGATCAATGACCTTCAGGACGTTGAGGTGAACTTCGACGGCATCACCTACGCCAAGGGCGCCTCGGTCCTGCGGCAGCTGGTGGCCTGGGTGGGTCCGGAACAGTTCATGGCCGGCGTGAGGGAATACTTTGCCAAGCACTCCTGGGCCAACACCGAGTTGAGCGACCTGCTGGTGGAGCTGGAAAAGGCCAGCGGCCGCGACCTGGACGACTGGGGACGGCAGTGGCTGGAGACCGCCGGCGTGAACACCTTGGTTCCCGAACTGGACGTGGACTCCGACGGGACGCTGCGCTCCTTTGCCATCCTGCAGTCCGCCGTACCCGAGTGGCCCACCATCCGTCCGCACCGGCTGGCTGTGGGCTTCTACAACCTGAACGCCGCCGGAAAGCTTGAACGCGTGCACCGGGAGGAACTGGACGTCGACGGCGAACGCACCGACGTGCCCGCCCTGGCCGGGCTTCAGCAGCCGGACCTCATTCTGGTCAACGACGACGACCTCGCCTACGCCAAGGTCCGCCTCGACCCGAAGTCCCTGGCCACCGCGACGGCCCACCTGAAGGACTTCCAGGAAAGCCTGCCACGCACCCTGGTATGGAATTCGGCGTGGGACGCAGCACGGGACGGCGAAACTCCGGCGCGTGCCTACGTGGAGCTGGTCCTCGCCAACGTGGCCGCAGAAACAGATTCCTCCGTCATCCTGGTGCAGCTGCGCCAGCTGGCCACCACGCTGAATTTCTATGTGGCCGAGGAACACCGCGAAGCCACCACCGCCGCGGCCGCGGACCGGCTCTGGGACCTGGCGCGGGAAGTTGCCGGCGGATCCGACGCGCAGCTCCAGTTCGTTAAGTCCTTCGCCCTGCTGGCCGGCAGCACTTCACAGCTGGAGCGGGTGGCCGGACTCCTGGACGGGTCAGTCGCTTTGGAGGGCCTCACCGTGGACCAGGACCTGCGCTGGGAGCTGGTGGCTTCGCTGGTGGCCGGCGGCAGGCTCGGCCAGGACGGAATCGACGCCGAGCTGGAACGGGACAGGACCGCCAGCGGGCAGAACGCTGCGGCCCTGGCCACGGCTGCCATCCCCACCCCCGAGGCCAAAGCCGCCGCCTGGGAGTCGATCGTGGTCAAGGGCGATCTCTCCAATGCGTTGCAGGGTTCGGCCGTGGCCGGGTTCATGCGGGTGCTGGACCGGTCGCTGCTGGAACCCTACGCGGAGAAGTATTTCGCCGCTGTCCCGGGCATCGTGGCCACCCGCACGCACGCCCTTGCCCAGCAGATCGTCGTCGGGCTCTACCCGGCGCTGCTGACCACCCAGGCCACGGTGGACCGCACGGACGGATTCCTGGCCTCGCTCCCCCACGAGAGCGCCGCGCTGCGCCGGATGATGCTGGAAAACCGCGACGGCGTGGCCCGGGCACTGCGCGCCCGCGCCGCGGACGCCTGACAGGAAGGGAACGCAGCCATGGGCCTGCACGAACACAAGTACGCCTTGACCGTCCAGTGGACAGGTAACCGCGGTGAGGGGACCTCGTCCTACCGCGGTTACTCGCGGGACCACGACGTCGCCATTCCGGGCCTGCCGGTACTGAAAGGCTCGGCGGACCCTACCTTCCACGGTGACCGTGAGCGGTACAACCCGGAGCAGCTGCTGCTGGCCGCACTGGCACAGTGCCACATGCTGTCCTACCTTCACGTCGCGGTGAAGCACGGCGTGGTGGTCACGGACTACCGTGACGACGCCACCGGGGAGATGGTGCTGAACCGCGACGGGAGCGGCCAGTTCCAGAGCGTGACCCTGCATCCGCAGGTCACCGTGGCGGACCCGGGGCAGGTGGAACTGGCAGCGTCACTGCATCATGAGGCGAACAAGGTCTGCTTCATTGCCCGGAGCGTCAATTTCCCGGTAGGCCACGAACCCGTCACAGCGGTGGCTTAGGCGACGCTGCCGGCGCTGGCCCGCCCTTCCGCAGGGAACTGGCGGGCCAGCCTGGCTTCGGTCTCGGGTGCCAGCCCGGCATTGCGTGGCCGGTGCAGGCCGCGGGCACGCTCATCCCGCAGGACATCCGTGATGGTTTCCTGCCAGGGGCGCAGCACAAGCCCCGTGTCCCTGGCTGCCTGGTTGCTGCGGGCCATGAACCCGTCGTGGCCGGCCGGAAGCCACAACGGCAGCGAATCCGGCCCCGACCAGTAAGCGATGCCCTGGCCGGCGAGCCACTCCGGCGGGGCTTCCAGAATGGGGCCGGTGCGGCCTGCGGCCTCCCGCGATGCAGCCACGTACGCGGCAAAAGGAACCTGGTCCCCCAGGGCGTTCAGAGCGCCCGTGATGCCCTGGCCGGCGGCTTTGAGGATCCATGCCGCGAGGTCCCGGACGTCGATGACCTGGGTGGGGGCGGCGCCGATGCCAGGGACTACAGCAGGCATGTTGTCCCGGGCGAAGCGGGCGGGCCAGTAGCCGTAGCGGTCCGACCCGTCGCCGGGGCCTGCGATCAGGCCCGCACGGACAATAAGGGCCTTACCGCCGGCTGCTTCCGCGGTGGCCGCTTCAATGGCTGCTTTGGACTCGCCGTAGGTCTCCGGCGTCGAGGCCTCCCCGTCGGGCAGCGGCTGCAGCAGTGCCGCGTCCTCTGCGGCGCCGGGCACGGAATGGTCCGCATACACCGAGCAGCTGGACACCAGCGTCCAATGTCCAGCGCGTGCCGCGAGGCTCGCCAGCGCATCGCGTGCGAGGGCGGGGTCGCGTGCCACCTCGATCACTGCATCCCATTCCCCGGCCGCGTCGTCGTAGGCGTTCGCGCCCAGTGAACGGTCGGCCTGCAGCCACACCGCGCCCTTCGGCGGCCGCCCGGACGCGCCCCTGGCCAGGCACGTTACGCGCTGGCCTGCGGCTATGGCCTGGCGGGCGATTTCTGCTGACAGGAAGGCGGTTCCGCCCAGGACGAGGATGCGCATTGCTCCACGCTACGGCGCTAGGGTTGAAGGTGAACAGAGCCAAGTTTCAAGGAGTACTTCCCCCCTATGGTCAGCATGTTGTCAGTCCTTCCGTCCGCCGCCACCGATCCGAACGGCATCAGCATTACCGGGATTGTGATCAGCCTCGGTGTGGGTGTTGCCGTCTGGCTGGTGGCGACGTTCGTTATCTCGCGGATCACCACCCGCGTGGCAGCCGGAAGCAACTTCTTCAAGAAACGCACCTTCAAATGGGTGGCTCCGGCGCTCCGGGCGCTGGACCACGAACGTCGCGTACAGCGCGCGGAAACCATCGGTTCGTTGCTGAACAGCGTGGTGGGCGTACTGGTGGTGGTCATCACCGGCATGTACGTGCTCCAGAACCTGGACATCAATATTGCGCCGCTGCTGACCAGCGTGGGCATCCTGGGTGTGGCCATCGGCTTCGGCGCGCAGCAGCTGATCCGCGATTTCCTGGCCGGAATCTTCATCACCATTGAAGACCAGTTCGGCATCGGCGACGTCATTGAAACCAGTGAGGTAGTGGGAGTGGTGGAATCCATGGGCCTGCGCATCACCCGGGTCCGGTCCGACGACGGCGCCATCTGGTATCTGCGCAACGGTGAGATCCTGCGGGTGGGCAACCGTTCGCAGGGCCGTTACGTGCCGCTGCATGAAGGGCCTACGGGCACCACTGACCAAAGCTCTGACCACGGCGCCGAGAACACGAAGACCGAGCAGAAAGCCGGAGAGTAGCCATGAGCCTCCCCATTGAGCCGCAGCGGCCCCAGCTGATGCAAAACGATCCCTTCAGCCAGCCGGCCTACACCGACAGCTTTTACGACGCCGTGGGCGGCCACGATACCTTCGTCAAACTGATCGACGTGTTTTACGACGGCGTGGCCACCGACCCGCTGCTGCGCCCCATGTACCCGGAAGAGGACCTCGAGCCGGCCAAGCGGCGTTTCCTCATGTTCCTGGAGCAGTATTGGGGCGGCCCCACCACGTACGGCGAGGAACGCGGCCACCCCCGGCTCCGGATGCGGCATATGCCGTTCAGGGTGACGCCCGAGGCCAAGGACCGCTGGCTGTTCCACATGCGCGCCGCAGTGGACGCACTGGAGCTGCCGGCACTCTACGAGGGCACGTTGTGGGAGTACATGGAGCGCGCGGCGCTGTCCATGATCAACAGTCCGTCGGGCGCGTAGCCGCCTAAAGGAGTCCGCTGCCGGTCCGCGCCAGGACATGGCCGCGGCTGCCGGAGAGGCGGAACCAGCGGCCGGCCCGGTAGAGCTTCTGGTCTCCATCGGCGAGGAACCCAAGGGCCAGCGCGGCAAATGCGGCACCGGCCGGCAGCCCGGTGGCGTCCAGTTCCCTGCCCCACACTGCGGCTCGGGCGTTGTTCACTATCAGCGCTCCGGGATTGTTGGGCACGGCGCCGGCCACCTCGCCAATGCCGGCCTCCGCGGCGGACTTAAGCTCGGCGTCCGGAACCGAACCCAGCAGCTCCCAGCCGCCCCGCGGGGCACCGACGCCCGTCCACGATTCGGTGACGGTGGTGGGTGGAACGGGCAGTTCAACGTCGTCCGCCCCTGCCCGGGCCAGCCGGTCCAGGACCGCCGCCAGCGGCACCGTGACATCGGTTTCCGACGGCGCGGCAAGCTCCATGGTGCGCAGGCCAAGGATGGTGGGGGTGGCTTCGCCCAGGATCCGCGGCCGCAGCACGCAGACGTAAGCTGCCAGCACGGAGCCCGCCGCCTGCAACCTGATGGCGCCGTCGTCAATCGCTTTAGCGCGGGCCGCGAAGGTCTTCAGGTCAGCAAGATCCCGCGGGTCGGCGAAGCGGAAGGACGAAGTAAGAAGATCAGACACACCAAGAACACTACCGGCTGCGCCTTGTTTGAGCGCTGCCGGGGGTCCGTCTAGAGTCAAACCATGACTGAAGCCGAAGCCGGAATCCTGGCTCTTCCCGGCGATGACCCTACGTCGTCGCTCATTAACCTCCTGGACCTGGGCGAGCTGGAAGGTGCGCGGACGGACGAGGATATTTTCCTTGGTCCGTCCCAGCAGCAGCCGCATCACCGGGTGTTCGGCGGCCAGGTGCTGGCACAGTCGCTCGTTGCGGCCACGAGGACGGTGGAGGAAGACCGCGCTGTCCACTCCATGCACGGGTACTTCCTCAGGCCCGGTGACGCCAACAAGCCCATCACGTTCGGTGTCCAGCGACTCCGTGACGGCCGGTCCTTCTCCGCCCGGCGGGTCCACGCCTACCAGGAAGGCACACCCATCCTGTCGATGATCGCGTCCTTCCAGACTGAGGACGAAGGCATCGAGCACGAGTCTGCGATGCCGGCCGGGATTCCCGACCCCGAAACCCTTCCCACCACGGCCGACCTGCTGGGGAAGTTCGACCACCCCGTGGCCCGGCACTGGGCCTATGAGCGGCCGTTCGACATCCGGCACGTCAATCCCCCGCTGTATGTTTCGGCGACGGGCGAGAAAGAGGCCGCCAACGCCGTCTGGATGAAAACCTTCGGCCCCATGCCGGACAACCCGAACCTGCACCGTGCTGCCCTTGCCTACGCCAGCGATTACACACTCCTGGAATCCATCCTGCGGCGCCACGGCCTCAGCTGGATCACTCCGGGCATGAACGTGGCCAGCCTGGACCATGCCATGTGGTGGCACCGCCCGGCGCGCGTGGACGAGTGGCTGCTGTACGTCCAGGAGTCACCCAGTGCGCAGTCAGCCCGGGGCCTGGCAACAGGAAAGATCTTCAACAGGGCCGGACAGCATGTTGCCTCCGTGGCCCAGGAGGGCATGGTCCGCGTGCCCTCGGACCTGAAAAGCAAGGTGGCAGGGGCCGTGCAGTCCAAGGTGCTGGAACACCAGCTCCGCAAGGCGGGCCGGGCGTAGGGCTCCGGCCGCCGGGTTCCTTCTGGCCCGCTGGCCCGCTGGCCCGCTGGCGGCGCTTTACCACACGGCAAAGGCCGGCGCAGGTGGACCATAGTCCACCTGCGCCGGCCTCTTTGTGCCCGGAGCCGGGGCCCCGGCGCATGACTTAGTCGCGGGTCAGGCGGCGGTGGGTCACGCGGTGGGGCTTAGCGGCGTCGGGGCCGAGGCGCTCCACTTTGTTCTCCTCGTAAGATTCGAAGTTGCCCTCGAACCAGTACCACTTCGACGGGTTCTCCTCGTCGCCTTCGTAGGCCAGGATGTGGGTGGCCACCCGGTCCAGGAACCAGCGGTCGTGCGAAACCACCACGGCGCAGCCGGGGAATTCGAGCAGCGCGTTCTCCAGGCTGCTGAGGGTTTCGACGTCGAGGTCGTTGGTGGGTTCGTCAAGGAGCAGGAGGTTGCCGCCCTGCTTCAGGGTCAGCGCCAGGTTCAGGCGGTTGCGCTCACCGCCGGAGAGCACACCGGCCTTCTTCTGCTGGTCCGGGCCCTTGAAGCCGAATGCTGCCACGTAGGCGCGGGACGGCATTTCGACGTTGCCCACCTGGATGAAGTCCAGGCCGTCGGAAACGACCTCCCACAGCGTCTTGTTGGGGTCAATGCCCCCACGGCTCTGGTCAGCGTAGGAGATCTTGACCGACTCGCCGATCTTCAGATCGCCGCCGTCGAGCGGTTCCAGGCCCACGATGGTCTTGAACAGCGTGGTCTTGCCGACGCCGTTGGGGCCGATGACGCCAACGATGCCGTTGCGCGGCAGGGTGAAGGACAGCCCGTCGATGAGCGTCCGGTCCTCAAAGCCCTTCTGGAGGTTCTTGGCTTCCAGGACGACGCCGCCCAGGCGCGGTCCCGGCGGGATCTGGATCTCTTCGAAGTCCAGCTTGCGGGTCCGGTCGGCTTCGGCAGCCATCTCCTCGTAGCGGGCCAGACGGGCCTTTGACTTGGTCTGGCGGCCCTTGGCGTTGGAGCGGACCCACTCAAGTTCCTCGGTGAGGCGCTTGGCCTGCTTGGCGTCCTTCTTGCCCTGGACTTCCAGGCGTGCACGCTTCTTTTCGAGGTACGTGGAGTAGTTGCCCTCGTACGGGTACAGGTGGCCGCGGTCAACCTCGGCGATCCATTCGGCCACGTGGTCGAGGAAGTACCGGTCGTGGGTGACGGCGAGCACTGCGCCGGGGTAGCTGGAGAGGTGCTGCTCGAGCCACAGCACGCTTTCGGCGTCGAGGTGGTTGGTGGGCTCGTCGAGCAGCAGCAGGTCCGGCTTCTGCAGCAGGAGCTTGCACAGTGCCACGCGGCGGCGTTCACCACCGGAGAGGTTGGTGACGTCAGCATCAGCCGGCGGGCAGCGGAGGGCATCCATGGCCTGCTCCAGCTGGGAGTCGAGGTCCCAGGCGTCTGCGGCATCAATGGCTTCCTGGAGCTTGCCCATCTCGTCGAGGAGGGTGTCGTAGTCAGCGTCGGGGCTGGCCATTTCCTCGGAGATTTCGTTAAAGCGCTGGATCTTGCCGTAGATCTCGCCCACGCCCTCCTGGACGTTGCCGAGGACAGTCTTTTCCTCATTCAGGGGCGGTTCCTGGAGCAGGATGCCCACGGTGTAGCCGGGGCTCAGCCGGGCCTCACCGTTCGATGGGGTGTCCAGCCCGGCCATAATTTTCAGGATGGTGGACTTACCGGCACCGTTCGGACCCACAACGCCGATCTTGGCGCCCGGGAAAAAAGACATGCTTACGTCATCGAGGATGAGTTTTTCGCCAACGGCTTTGCGGGCCTTGGTCATTGTGTAGATAAATTCCGCCATGGTTCCAAATCTAGTGGGTTGGCGGGCATATCTCACATTTGCGTTGAATGGGCCACCGGCCTCATGAGCCCACGAAGCACTTGCCGCTCGCGAGAACGGGGAGGACCGTCACGGTGACGGACCCTTCGCGGACCTGGCCGATCACGCAATCCTTTCCCTGCAGCACGGCGGCTTCGATGGCATCTGCTTCAAGCCCTGTTGGTGTCCGGCTTTGCGATACCTGAAGCGCTGCGGGGGCGATACCGGCCGCCGTGAGCACCTCTGTGACCTGGGCAGTTGCGGGTTTTGGTGTGCCTGCTGCCAACCCGGTGAGGGTCTGGGTCACCGTACGTTTCATTGCTTCGGTGGCGGCTTTGTCCGCGTCGGATGTGGTTGCCGGCGCCTGTCCGCTGGGCGTGGCCGCCACTTCAGGAGAGGCCGAAGGCGGGGTGCCGCCTGCCTGCTGCTCCGGGGCCGGCTGGCTCGGCGCCTGCTGGTCCATGGCCGGATTGTCCGCGCCCGGACCGGCAGGCGAAGGGCCACTGACGCACCCTGACAAAAGCAGCATCAAAGCTGCTCCCGTTGTGGCGGTGAGACGGGAGGTTACAGAGTGCCGCATGGTGTCATTCTGCCATGTGCCGGGCTGCCACCCGGTCGCGGCGGTATCCCGGCAGTCCCAGGTTGGCACGGGCCGCCGTATCCGGTTGCGGGCTCCGCTTGAGCGCCGGCAGCGTGTGGCGGGCGGACGGAATGCGGCCGGGGTGTGCCGCGTTCCGTCCGCCCGGGACTGGCAGGACGGTGAACTCTGATGGGCCTTAGACTTCGGCGAGTTCCCCCGTTTCGAGATCGAGGGAAGCGAGTTCGCCATTGCTGTCCTCGATGACAACGGCTGGTTGGGCGTCGTCGTCGGGATGGTCGAAGTCGTGGTCTTCTGCCTCGTCCTGGGTCAGGCCCACGTCTGCCTGAGGGTCGTCGGGAACGGCGGGTGGCTCCACCAGGGACAGCGGGGGCTTGGACGACGTGCGGGTGAAGTTTGCCGAGCCGAGCGAAAGGTCGTGGCCCACAGCATCGGCGTAGATGACTGTCGAATGGTAGACGCGTCCCTCCTTCTCCCAGGTGCTGAGCCGTAGTTTCCCGACCACGATGACCGGCTGGCCCTTCCTGATGCTGCACCCGATGGTCCCCGCAAGTTGGCGGTACCCGTGGACGGTAAACCAGTTGGTGTGCTCGTCCACCCATGCCTTGGCGGACTCGTCGAAGCGGCGCGAGGTAACCCCTACACGGAAGGATGCCTTCGCGGTGCCCCGCCCGGTGGTGGAACTCGTTACATCCGTGGCCACGAAGCCCCGGATGGTCATTAGGTCTTTCATCTTTCACGTCCTGTCTCAATGGTGGTGCCCTTGCAGGCAGTACCAGCATTGCGCCGCCAGGCAGCCGGAAGGAGGGGCCGGTTGGGCTATGTGCATAACGCACCGGCGCAGGCGGATGTGGAGGAAGAGTCACCCGTAGATGACGGCACCGGCACCCCGGGCAGGGTAAACTTTTTGAGGCACTGGCCGAGAGGCCGGAGACCGGATGCCTCAGTAGCTCAGGGGATAGAGCAGCGGCCTTCTAATCCGCCGGTCGGGGGTTCGATTCCCTCCTGGGGCACCGAAAAGAGGTCCTGGCCTTGCGCATGCAGGCCAGGACCTCTGTTGCTTAAACGGCCCGCAGGAATCCGGCCGGGTTATCGCATCCGTGTGAACGCAAAGCGCGGTGCTTCCATACCGGCTAACCCCGGTGGCTCGCAGCGCGAAGCGATACCACTCCTGCCTGCGGGACCGGGGCGGGGTCAACCGACCAGTCGCCATCTGAAACGATCTGAATGTAACCCGGGGTGGTGAGCTTCACCGTGCCGGAGAATCTGCCCGTGGTTTCGACCGGGACTTCGGTGAGCTCAGAGCCGAACCCCCTGACGATAAAGCGGCCTTCACCGTTGTTCGTTAACCCGGCTTCGGTTCCCTCGGTATCGAGATACAACACGGCGTCGCCATGGCCTTCGACGCGGCCATCCCACGCCGGGATGTCTGATAGATCCCGCACCGTCAGGGACCAGTGACCCGCCGCGGTGACCTCGAATTCATCAGTGATGGATCCGTCGAAAATGTCTATCAGGTGCTCCCCGAGATACGGCCCGGTGGTGTCCACCAGAATCCCTTCGAGCCCGTTGGCCCGCAGCGTGATACTGCCTGTGCAGTCATCACACCGGAAAGTCACAACCGCGGGCAGCCCGTCAAGCTCCAGGGTGTTCACGCGGTCGGGCCCGAAACCAGTTACGGTCTGGGTGGCGACCGTGGTGAACTGGCCCATCGGGCCATGGGTCGGCGCAGGCGGCGACACCAGGGCAGAATCAGCGTGTGCGCTGCCAGGTGCCTGCGTCGCAGACGCGTGCAGGCCTGCGACAAAGAGAATGACACCTACAACCGCTGCGGCGACGAAGTTCAAAACGACAACAACACCGGTGACCACAAAAGCAGGCACCCTATGGCGTCCGTAGTCGCGCAAGGGAAGCCCGAGCGCATCTGTTTGCCTATTGGCCAATACCAGCACAAGGTCCACCAGGGTCCAGATTCCCAGTCCGCCCAGGGTCAGCAGCTTTGCTATCCCGGTGCCGGTCCGGCCCAGGTAGAACCGGTCCGCGCCCAAGCCACCCAGAAACAAGGCGAAGAGCCAGGTGGCGACGAAGGACCTGCTACTGACAGTTGGCGCGGAGCCATAACCCTGAACTGCATGCGCGGAGACATACCCCGGCTGGTCTTGCTGCATCGATCCGTGTTCCTTCCGGCGCCACCGCCCGCCCCAAAAACGTTGACGTGGAGACCCACACAAGTGGATGATACCTTCCCGAAATCAGCCAACGGCAAGGATATGCGCAGGTGTTTGTCCGTGTCTCGGGATGGATCGGCGAGGTCATTGGCCTACCCCGCGGCTAGCGCTGCAGCAAGTGCGGCGCGTCTACCAGCGAGCGCAGGACGCTTCCCGCCGCGCCCAGGAGCGCGCCCTCCTCACCCACGGCTGAGGTGACAACATGGTCGGCGGCCAGCTTGCCTGGCGCATACGTGGAAAGGCTGTGAAGCAGCGGAGCCCGCAGCCACTGGTCAAGGACGGCAAAGTGGCCGCCGAGCACCACCGAACCGATGTCCACCACCCGCGCAGTTGAGGCGAGGGCAATGCCCAAGTACTTGCCGGCACGTTCGACGGCGGATATCGCCCGGGTATCCCCCGCGGCGAGCGCTGCAAGGAGGCTTCGCATGGCTGCGGAGCGGCTTTCGCCGCTCGTTTCGACGCCGGCGGCAGCGAAGATGGCATCCTGGCCGGCAATTGTTTCCAGGCAGCCGGTCCCTCCGCACGAGCAGCGGCTTCCCGCCGGGTCCACCACCACGTGTCCTACTTCGCCGGCATGGCCGGCGGGCCCGGTGAAGAGTTCGCCGCCCAGGACCAGGCCGCCGCCAACGCCCACCTCGCCGGAGACGAACAGGAAGTCGGCGTCATTGCCTGGCCTGTGCCGGAGTTCAGCCAGGGCCGCAGCGTTCGCTTCGTTGAACAGGGCGACGGCCAGCGGGGCTTCCGGAAGCAAGGCACCAGGGTCAAGGTCAACACCGGTCCACCCCAGGTTGGGGGCGGTCAGGATTCCCGTCCCTCCGTGTCGCACCAGCCCGGGCACGGCGAGGCCGCCGCCGAGGATTTCCACGCCCCGCTCCCCCGCGTCGCTGCGCGCTTTGGCCGCCAGGACAGCGAGCGCCTCCAGGACGGGTTCAGGTTGGCTTCCACGGTTGTCGCGTTCCCGGACTTCCAGAAACACGACCGTCCCGGAAAGGTCCATCACGCCGGCAGCTATGTAGTCGACGTTGACCTCCATACCCATCACGGCCCGCATGGTGTTTAGGTCCAGGCCCACCCCGGGACGGCCACGCTCCCCCCGTGCATTGAGTCCGACCTCGCGCACCAGGCCTGCGTCGAGAAGGTCCGTCACCATGCTTGAGACCGACGCCTTGGTCAGGCCGGTGGCGGCAGCAACCTGGGCCCTGGTGGGGAACGCTCCCCGGGGCGCACCGGCGATGGCACCGAGAACCAGGGAAAGGTTGCTCCTGCGCACGTCCCCCATGCTCCCCGGAGCCGTTGGCCCGTGGGGCGTCGACGCCGGTACCGGCAACCTCATGGCACTCCTCGCTGCGGATCCCGCCAAAGAAAATCTGTTGGTCCGCACCGCCGGACCCTTGACCACAGCCTACGTCCACCCATAAAGTTCAAGCAATAAACTAAACCTCCGCCAATCGCGGACCATCGATCGCAAGGACGCATCATGACTCTCGCCCCCACCCCTGCCGACAAGTTCACCTTTGGCCTTTGGACGGTGGGCTGGACCGGCGCCGACCCATTCGGTGTGGCCACCCGCGCAGCCCTTGACCCGGTGGAGGCGGTCCACAAGCTGGCGGACCTCGGCGCCTATGGCATCACCTTCCACGACAACGATCTGGTCCCCTTCGACGCTCCGGCGTCCGAGCGCGAACTGATTCTCAAGAACTTCCGCGCGGCACTGGCCGAAACCGGACTCAAGGTGCCGATGGTCACCACCAACCTGTTCAGCCACCCGGTATTCAAAGACGGCGGCTTTACTTCCAACGACCGCTCTGTGCGCCGGTTCGCCCTGTCCAAGGTCCTCCGCAACATCGACCTCGCAGCAGAGCTCGGCGCAGAGACCTTCGTCATGTGGGGCGGCCGCGAAGGCAGCGAATACGACGGCTCCAAGGACCTCGCGGCCGCACTGGACCGCATGAGGGAAGGCGTGGACACGGCCGCCGGTTACATCAAGGACAAGGGCTACAACCTGCGCATCGCCCTCGAGCCCAAGCCCAACGAACCCCGGGGAGATATCTTCCTGCCCACCGTCGGCCACGGCCTGGCCTTCATCGCCCAGCTGGAACATAGCGACATCGTGGGCCTGAACCCCGAAACCGGACACGAACAGATGGCCGGACTGAACTTCACCCACGGCATCGCCCAGGCACTCTGGGCGGGCAAGCTCTTCCACATCGACCTCAACGGCCAGCGCGGCATCAAATATGACCAGGACCTCGTCTTCGGCCACGGCGACCTCACCAGCGCCTTCTTCACCGTGGACCTGCTCGAGAACGGCTTCCCGGGCGGCGGCCCCACGTACGAGGGCCCCCGCCACTTCGACTACAAGCCCTCCCGCACCGACGGCTACGACGGCGTCTGGGAATCCGCCAAGGCCAATATGGCGATGTACCTCCTGCTCAAGGAACGGGCGCTGGCCTTCCGCGCGGACCCGCAGGTTCAGGAAGCCCTCAAGGCATCGGGCGTCTTCGAACTCGGCGAACCCACCCTCAACGTCGGCGAAACCACAGCAGACCTGCTCGCTGACGCCGCCGCATTCGACGACTTCGACGCCGATAAGGCAGCCGAACGCTCGTTCGCGTTCGTCCGGCTCAACCAGCTTGCCATCGAGCACCTCCTCAACGCCCGCTGACCATGGCGCTGGTCGCGGGAATCGACAGTTCCACCCAGTCCTGCAAGGTAGTAATCCGCGATGCCGGTACAGGCGTTTTGGTCCGGCAGGGCCGCGCGCCACATCCCGAGGGCACCGAGGTCCACCCTGAGGCTTGGTGGGACGCACTCCAGGACGCCGTCGCCCAGGCCGGCGGCCTCGACGAGGTCGCCGCCATCTCCGTCGCCGGGCAACAGCATGGCATGGTCTGCCTTGACGCCGACGGCGCGGTGGTCCGCCCTGCCCTGCTGTGGAACGACACACGGAGCGCCGGTGCCGCCGCGCAGCTCATTGACATGGCGGGCGACGGCGATGCTGCCGCCGGCGCCCGCTTTTGGGCACACGCCACCGGGACAGTTCCGGTAGCGTCGCTGACGCTGACCAAGCTGCACTGGCTCCGGGAAAACGAACCGGAAAACGCAGCCAGGGTTGCCGCCGTCTGCCTCCCGCACGACTGGCTGACCTGGCGCCTGGCCGGGTACGGACCGGGGAGCGGAACGGCTGGGCTTGATGCGCTGGTGACGGACCGCTCGGACGCTTCAGGGACTGGCTACTTCTCGACGGCGGAAGGAAAGTACCTGCCCCACCTCGTGGCCGCATCGCTTGGCCACACACCGACGCTGCCGCGGGTCCTTGGTCCGTTGGAAGCAGCGGGAAGGACGCCGGCCGGCAGCCTTCTCGCATCGGGCGCGGGCGACAACGCTGCAGCCGCACTGGGTGCTGGTGCAGGGTTGGGCGACGTGGTGATGTCCTTGGGCACGTCCGGCACCGTCTTCGCGGTTTCGGAGACGCCGGCGGCCGACGCAACCGGACTGGTGGCCGGGTTTGCGGATGCGGCGGGGCACTACCTGCCCCTCGTGTGCACGCTGAATGCCACGCGCGTTTTCGATGCAACAGCAGCGCTCCTGGGAGTGGACCTGGCCGAATTCAACGGGCTGGCCCTGTCAGCGCAGCCTGGCGCGGGTGGCCTGACACTGGTGCCCTACTTCGACGGGGAACGCACCCCCAACCTGCCGGATGCCACCGGTTCCCTGCACGGCATCACACGGGCAAACTACACGCCGGCGAACGTGGCGCGCGCCGCCGTCGAAGGCGTGGCGTGCTCCCTTGCGGACGGGCTGGCCGCGCTCGTGGAACAGGGCGTGGAGGCCAGACGCATCGTCCTGGTGGGCGGCGGCGCGCAGTCGGAGGCCGTCCAGGACGCCGCGGCACGGCTGTTGGGGGCCGCCGTCGCCATACCGCGGCCGGGAGAATACGTGGCCGACGGCGCTGCCCGCCAGGCCGCCGCAGCGCTCACTGGCGCTTTCCCTGCCTGGGCGTCAGACGCTGTCGTGCTCCCCCGGAGAACGGACGACGCCGGTGTGCTGGCGGCATACCGGCGGTTCGCCTCCCTGTACGCCTGACTTGGGGATAGGCAGAAGACCCGGACCGCAAGCGGTCCGGGTCTTCTGTATGTGGAGCGCAGGCCACTGCCTGTCACTTTCGAGAGCGCGGCAGCGGCCCGCGGCGTGGACCAGGTCAGGCGTACGGCAGGACAAGCTCCGCGTAGCGTTCCTTGACCGTGGACAGGACGGTGTTGCCGTCGGTGTCCCAGATCTCCTGGTTGAAGATTTCGACTTCGATGTCGCCGGTGTAGCCGGCGTCCCGCACCCAGGTGCCGATGGTGGCGAAGTCCACGACGCCGTCGCCCATGTATCCGCGGGAGAGCAGCGGATCAGCGGCAATGGGCATGTTGAAATCACACACCTGGTAGGAAGCGATGCGGTTTTCCCGTCCGGCGCGCTCGATCTGCGCCTTCAGCTCCGGATCCCACCAGACATGGAAAGTATCGACGGCGACGCCCACCGTCGCGGCATCGAAGGGCGCCGCGAGGTCCAGCGCCTGGCCAAGGGTGGAGATGAGTGCGCGGTCCGCGGCGTACATCGGGTGAAGCGGTTCCAGCACCAGCCGGACCCCGTTTTCCGCAGCAAACGGAACAAGGTCCGCCAACCGGTCCGCCACTCGCTGCCGTGCCGCCACGACGTCCTTCTCCCCCGGCGCCAGGCCGCCGACCACCAGGAACAGTTCCCTGGTGTCCAGTGCCACGGCCTCGAGGATTGCTGCGCGGTTGTCAGCGAGCGCGGCCGCCTGCCCCTCGGCGTCGGCCGCGGTCAGGAAGCCGCCGCGGCACAGCGAGGAGACCCGCAGGCCTGCATCCTTGATCAGGCGGGCAGCCTTGTCCAGGCCGGCCTCCTCCACGCGGTCCCGCCACGGGCCGATGGAGGGAATGCCGGCGTTGACGCATCCCTCGACCACCTGGGCGAGTGTCCATTTCTTGGTGGTGGCGCTGTTGATGGCCAACCTTGAGAAGTCGCTCATACGCCCACCCCATTGATCCGCAGGTAGTCGGACATCCGGAAGGCGGCGAGGGCGGGATCCTTCAGCAGGCCGGCCTGGTCGGCGAGTTCGAAGGTCTTGGCCAGGTGGCAGACGGAGCGGCCGGAGTGCAGGCCGCCCACCATCTGGAAGCCCGGCTGCTTGCCATTGAGCCAGGACATGAACGCAATGCCGGTCTTGTAGTAGAACGTGGGCGCGCTGAAGATGTGCTTGCCCAGTTCGCGGGTGGAGTCCAGGATCTCGCGGGCCTTGGCGGCGTTGCCGGCGTCGTAGTTCTGCAGGGCTACCGAGGCGGCCGGGTAGATGGCTGCGAAGATGCCGAGCAGTGCGTCCGAGTGGTGCGTGCCGTTTCCGTCGATGAGCTCGGGGTAGTTGAAGTCATCGCCGGTGTAGAGACGGACGCCCGCGGGCAGGGCCGCACGCAGTGCCACCTCGTGGCTTGCATCGAGCAGGGAGACTTTGACGCCGTCAACCTTGTCCGCGTTGTCCTTGATGAGGCCCAGGAAGGTCTCGGTGGCAGCAGCGACGTCGTCGGAGCCCCAGTAGCCGGCAAGCGCTGGATCGAACATGGTGCCGAGCCAGTGCAGGATGACCGGCTGGTCAACTTCCTGCAGCAGCGTGGAGTACACGTTCAGGTAGTCCTCCGGACCGCTGGCCACCTTGGCCAGGGCACGGGAGGCCATCAGGATGACCTTCGGCCCGGCTTCGCTGATGACGGCAATCTGTTCGCGGTAGGCCTCGAGGACAGCCTTGAGGCCGGCTTCGCCCACGGGAAGGGAGTCGATGTCCAGCTGGTCGGTCCCTGCTCCGCAGGACACGAGGTCACGGACGGACTTGCCGGCGGTGGCCGCGTTGTTCGCTGCGACCACGGACGCCGCCTCGACGCCGGTGCGCTTGATGAGCTGCTGGGTGGCTGCCCAGTCAAGGCCCATGCCCCGCTGTGCGGTGTCCATCGCATCGGCGACGCCCAGGCCGTAGGACCACAGTTCGTGGCGGTAGGCCATCGTGGCGTCCCAGTCCAGGCGTGCCGGGGCGCCGGGGGTGTTGTCGGCAAGGACCTCGGGGATGACATGGGCTGCGGCGTACGCCCGCCGCGCCGTCAGGGGGGCAGCGGGGCGGGCCCAGGTGGTGCCGCCCTGCAGGCGGTATTCCCTGGTGCCGCCGTCGTGGGAGGGAAGGATGAGGGACGTCATTAGAGCGTGATCTCCGGGATGTCGATGGTGCGGCGTTCGTCGTTGGACTGCAGTCCGAGTTCTGCAAGCTGGACACCCCGGGCGGCGGAGAGCAGGCCGAAGCGGTGTTCGCGGCCGGCGACGACGTCGCGAAGGAATTCTTCCCACTGCAGCTTGAAGCCGTTGTCGAGTTCGGCGTTGGCGGGAACTTCCTGCCACTGGTCGCGGAAGGATTCGGTGACGGGCAGGTCCGGGTTCCATACGGGCTTGGGGGTGTGTGCGCGCTGCTGGGCAACGCACTTGTTGAGGCCTGCGACGGCGGACCCGTGGGTGCCGTCAATCTGGAATTCCACCAGCTCGTCGCGGTAGACGCGGACGGCCCAGGACGAGTTGATCTGGCCCACGACTGCGTCTCCCGCGGGGGTCTCAAGCTCGAAGATGCCGTAGGAGGCGTCGTCGGCCGTTGCCTTGTATTCCTTTCCGGCCTCGTCCCAGCGGGCGGGGATGTGCGTAGCGGTCTTGGCGCTGACGCTCTTGACCTTGCCGATGATGCCTTCGAGGACGTAGTTCCAGTGGCAGAACATGTCCGTGGTCATCCCGCCGCCGTCTTCCTTGCGGTAGTTCCAGGACGGGCGCTGGGCTGCCTGTACGTCGCCTTCAAACACCCAGTAGCCGAACTCGCCGCGGATGGAGAGGATGCGGCCAAAGAAACCTTCGTCCACCAGGCGGCGGAGCTTGACCAGGCCCGGGAGGTACAGCTTGTCGTGGACGACGCCTGCGGTGACACCGGCTTCCTTGCCGATGCGGGCCAGTTCGATGGCTTCTTCCAGGGTTTCCGCGGTGGGCTTTTCGGTGAAGATATGCTTGCCGGCCAGCATGGCCTTCTTCAGGGTGGCCGCACGCAGGCTGGTCATTGAGGCGTCGAAGATGACGTCAACCGTGGGATCGTTGATGACCGATTCCAGGTCGGTGGTCCATTCGGCAACTTTGTGCTTCTCCGCCAGTTCGCGGATCTTCGCCTCGTTGCGCCCCACCAGGATGGGCTCAACCTGCACGCGGGTGCCGTCTGCCAGGGTGAAGCCGCCGGCGTCACGGATCGGCAGGATTGACCGCAGCAGGTGCTGGCGGTATCCCATGCGGCCGGTGATGCCATTCATGGCGATGCGGATCGTCTTTGTTTCGAAGCCCATGTGTCCTCCACGGTGAGTGAGCAAGTTTTACTCAAGCCTGATTGGGAAAGCGCATTCCCACTTGTTCCATCATGCACCGCGCGCGCCGAGGTTGGCAAGCGCTTTCCGGAAGAACTTTCAACTGCCATAATGTGGTGACCGTTATCTTCCTCGACGTCCAGGAGCTGCTGTGGCTGCTAGTACCCTCACCGAGGTGGCCCGGCTTGCCGGGGTGTCTCCCGCCACCGCCTCCCGCGTCCTTAACGGCTCAGCGCGCAAGCCCGGCAAGGACATCGCCGAGCGGGTCCGCCAGGCGGCAGATTCACTGGGCTACATTCCCAACGCGCAGGCACAGGGACTGGCGAAGTCGAGTTCCGGCCTGATCGGCCTGATCGTCCACGACATCGCGGACCCCTACTTCGCGGCAATTGCCAGGGGCGTCCAGGAGGCTGCCCGCGAACAGCGCCGGATGGTGCTGCTGGCCACTACAGGCGGAGCTCCCGGGGAAGAAAAGGAAGCAGTTGCCGCCTTCGCTGCGCGGCGCGCAGACTCGATCGTGATCGCCGGCTCGCGCTCGTCGCGGGCTGAGGATGGGGACGGGAACGCGGAACTGGCCGCGGAGCTGGACCGCTACTGCCGCAACGGAGGGCAGGTTGCTGTGGTGGGACACCCCGTAGTGGGCGCCTCCGCCCCGGAGGGCTACCACGTGGTGTCTGTCCCCAACCAGGAACTTGCCGCAGACTTGGCCGCGGAACTGGCCGCGGGGTGGGACGGCGACTTCGTCATCATCGGCGGCCCGGAAGGGCTCTTCACCTCCGATGACCGGATCCGCGGCTTCCAGGAAGGGCTCAGCCGGGCAGGCCGCGGCCCCGCCGAGGTACTGCGGAACTCCTTTAACCGGTCCGGAGGATACGAGGCCGGCCTCAAGCTGGCGGCACGGATCAAGGCCGGCGGAACGGGCGGGAGCGGCCGGCCGGCCGGCCAGGGGCTGGGTATTTTCGCTGTCAATGACGTCATGGCCATCGGTGCTGCGGCCGCTTTACGGGAAGAAGGCCTCCGCATCCCGCGTGATGCACGGATCGCGGGCTTCGATGACATTGAGACCCTGCGCGATTTCAGGCCTGCGCTTTCCACGGTCAGCCTGCCGTTGGAGGAGATTGGCCGGCTCGCCACCAGGGCCACTGCACCACTAACAGCCGACGGCGACGAACAGGATTCCGCACCGCTTCCGGTGACCGGCAGGGTCATGTTGCGCCGCAGTACGGAGGCCACGGACTGATGGTGCCGAACGGCCTGACCTTCATTCCCGCCAGTTGCCCCGGCAGGGGGTTGCGGCCCGCCGTCCTGGTCCTGCCCGGCGGCGGCTATGCGCGGCAGGCCGACCATGAGGCCGAACCCGTGGCCGAATGGCTCTCTTCGCTGGGTATTCACGCCTTTGTCCTGCGCTACCGGGTAGCTCCCCACCGGCACCCCGCTCCCCTGGCGGATGCCAAGGAAGCCATGCTGTACATCCGCGGCGGCGCCCATGGCCTGGCGGTGGATCCGGAAAGGATCGGGGTGCTGGGATTCTCGGCGGGCGGCCACCTCGCTGCAACACTGTCGACGGCGGTTTCCACGGGAGTCCGGGCCCTCGATGTCCCCGGCGCCGTGCCCAACCTGGCAGTGCTGTGCTACCCCGTGGTGTCGTTGACCCGGGACGTGCACCAGGGGTCCGTAGACAACCTCGTGGGCCACGCACCGTCCCCGGACCTGCTCTCGACTCTTTCCGCGGACCGTCAGGTGACCTCCCAGACCCCGCCGGCTTTCCTGTGGCACACGGCCGACGACGAGGCGGTGCCCGTCAGCCACAGCCTGGGATACGCGCAGGCGCTTTTCGACGCCGGCGTCCCCGCAGAACTCCACGTCTTCCCGCATGGCCGGCACGGCATCGGCCTGGCAGCCGGAGCACCGGGCGCCGAGGAGTGGCCGGCACTGTGCTCGGCGTGGCTGGAGCGAGCCGGTTGGACGTATCCCGGCCAGCCAGCCGCCCCCGAACCTGCAACAGCGGCGCCCTGAGCGTTACCGGGGCTGTGGAGGCCGTGGCTGCGATGGCCCGGCGGGCTGGCTAAGGTTGCCTCATGGGAAGCCCAGCAACTTCCAACCCCGAGGTGCTCGCAGCAATCCGGTCTGAACTGCGGGAACATGCCGATCCCGCGCGGGCAGCGGGGGCCCAGGCGTACATGAGGTCGAGCCTTCCCTCGCTGGGAGTCCGGGTGCCGGAAGTTCGCCGGATCGCGAAGGACGCGGCTGCCGCGGCGCCGTTCCGGTCCGGGGAGGAACTGCGTGCCACAGTCCTCGATCTGTGGCGCCACTCCGAGGTGCGCGAGGAGCGGTACGCCGCCATTGATTTGACCGCGAACAGGATGGTGTCCCGGGACCTGCACATGCTGCCGGTCTACGAGGAAATCATCCGTACCGGCGCCTGGTGGGACTTCGTGGATGGCGTTTCTGGGCGCATCTTCGGCCTGCTTCAGGCCCACCGCGAGGAAATGACTGCGGTGCTGCGCGCTTGGAGTACCGATGAGGACTTCTGGTTCAGGCGGGCATCCATCATCGCCCAACTGAAGGCCAAGGCCGCCACGGACACCGCACTGCTGGCCGCGGTGATCGAACCAAACCTGGGAGACGGGGAATTTTTCGTCCGGAAAGCCATCGGATGGGCGCTGCGGGAGTACGCCAAAACCTCACCGGACTGGGTGGCGGCCTTCGTGGCTAAGCACTCGGCCGTCATCAGCCCCCTGTCGCGGCGGGAAGCGCTGCGAAGGCTCAACGGCCGGGCCGCGCGCCGCTAAATCACCGGGCGTACAACAACCAGGTCGCTGGACTTTCGGAACAGCCGTTTCGTCGAGGGATCCCAGAAAATCAGGTAGAGGCCGAACAGCAGGCCGGTCACAGCCGCCGCGACCCGGGCCAGGGTCAGCGCGAAGCCCAGGTCATCGGCCTGGAGGTACGGGAAGACTTCAAGCTGGTCCGAGATGGCGTAGATCATGAAGAAAGACACCACAAAGTAGAGCGCTTTGACCTGCCAGTCGTTGCGGATGCCGGTGACCGCAAAGAGCGGAATGAGCCACACCACGTACCAGGACTGGATGATGGGGGCCAACAGGACGATGGCGGCGAATCCGAGCGTAAGCCGCCGCATCAGCCGGTCATAGTCGCCCCGCAAAATCAGCCAGGCCACGATGCCCACCGCCAGGAGCTTTCCGGCGTCGAACACCCACCCTGCGAAGACGCTGCCGTCCAGGCCAAACGAAGTCGCCAGCGAGGCCACGATCATCCCGATCAGGCCCACCGGGGCGTACCAGATGGCGATGCTGCCGGGGGCCGAGAGCCCGTTGATCCACCCGAACCCGAACCCGTTCACCAGGCCCATCAGGACCAGGAGGCCCAGGCTGATGCCGGCCGTCAGCGCCCAGAAGGAAAACTTGCGGACCCAGCCGGCATTCTGCCCGGCCCACAGCAGGCCGATGAAGGGCAGGAAGACTATCGTGATGGGCTTGACCGCGATGGACAGCGTTACCAGGACAATGCCGCGCACCACCCGGTGCGTGGCGCAGTAATACAGGCCGGCGAGGGCCAGGCCGATCATGAGGGAATCGTTGTGGACGCTGGCGATGAAGTTGGTCAGGAACAGCGGGTTGGCCGCCGTCAGCCAGAGCGCCCGGTGCGGGTTGACGCCGTGCAGTTCGGCCAGCTTGGGTACGTAGATGACGCACAGCACCACCCCCGCTACCGCCACCAGCCGGAACAGCATCACGCTGGCTTCGGGCTGGACATTGGTGGACCAGACAACGAACTGCTCGATCCATAGGAACAGCTGGCCGTAAGGAACCGGCGCTTCGGTCCACATTTTGTCGGCGCCCAGCTGGAAGTAGTTGGACAGTGCTGAGATGCCGTTCTCGTAGGGGTTGAACCCCTCAACCATGAGTCGGCCCTGGCCGATGTAGGCATAAACGTCCCGGCTGAACAGCGGGACGCAGACCACCATGGGCAGGCCCCATGCCAGGATCGCCTTGAGCGTGGCGCTGCGCGCCTGCGGCCCCCACACGTGGACTTTCTGGCCCAGCCGAAGCCAGGCCCGCACCAGGAGCATGCCGCCCACCGCCAGCAGGATGATGGACAGCGCCACCCCGGCGGCCTCGGCGCGCATCCAGATGAACAGCGGCATCCTGCGCAGTTCGGAAACAGGCGCCAGCCAGCCGACCCCCAGGGATCCAGCCAGCATGAACATGGAGCCAACGAAGCCTGCAAGGATCGGCGACCGGGGATCGTCCATCTCGGCACCGCCGTTGACGGCCGGGGCGGCGGCAGCCATTCCGCCCGCCGCGGGCAAAGGCGCCGTCATATCAGGGTTGTCCAATCTTTGTGCGTTTTCGCAGGCCGCGCCCGCTGGCCGAAGGGCCTGTCCGGGGCGCGTTTCCACGCGGTGGGGTGACCCGCCACGTATTCGAAATCCTAGCACCGGCCGGTTGGCAGGAGGTGTAACGGTAGGCTGGTCCGGTGCCTATAACAAACGAAAGAATCGTCTGGATTGACTGCGAAATGACCGGTCTGGACATCAAGAACGACGCCCTGATCGAGGTGGCCGCGCTGGTCACCGACTCCGAGTTGAACATCCTCGGCGAGGGGGTCGACGTCGTCATCAAACCCGATGACGCCGCCGTCGCGCAGATGAACGACTTTGTCCGGGACATGCACACCAAATCCGGGCTCCTCAAGGAACTCCCGGCGGGCAAGACGATGGCCGAGGCAGAAACGGCAGTGATGGAGTACATCGCCGAATGGGTGCCGGAGCCTCGGAAGGCACCGCTGGGCGGCAACTCGGTGGGAACAGACCGGGTCTTCCTGTCCAGGGATATGCCCGCCATCGTGGAGCACCTGCACTACCGCGTGATCGACGTCAGCACCATCAAGGAACTGTCCCGCCGCTGGTTTGCCCGCGCGTACTTCCAGTCCCCGGCCAAGAAGGGCGGCCACCGCGCCCTGGGTGACATCCGGGACTCCATCGACGAACTCCGCTACTACCGGGACGCAGTCTTCGTACCGGCGCCCGGCCCGGACAGCTCAACGGCGCAGAAAATCGCCCGGCGGATTACCAGCCCTGAGGCTGGCCTGCCCGAAAAGTAATCTGCGCCACACTTTCAGGTTTTTTTGCTGGAAACGCCAAAAGTGGACAAAGCATCCCCAAAGAGCAGGTAAGCTATTTGAGTTGCCTTTCCAGAGGGCCGGGAAGCCGGTCACACTGCGGGGCACATGGTGGGCTTAGCTCAGTTGGCAGAGCGCCTGGTTGTGGTCCAGGAGGTCGCGGGTTCAACCCCCGTAGCTCACCCTCAGAGGGCGGTATTGCAGCCGCCCAAAGGAGGCCGCATCGGATTATTCCGGTGCGGCCTCCTTTCTTTTTACTATTTTTTGCATCACCGCCCTGCGCCCGCTGCGGGGCCGCAAGCCGAAGGACAGCGAAGATGACCGTTCTGCCCATCACCATCTGGGGCGAACCCGTGCTGCACCGCCGGGCTTCCGAAGTGGAAGTTTTCGACGACGAACTGCGCACCCTGATTGCGGACATGTTTGAGACGAACGATGCCGCCAACGGCGTGGGGCTGGCAGCACCGCAGGTAGGGGTGGGCAAGAGGATCTTCGTCTACAAGTACGCGAACGACGACGACGCACCCGCCAGCGGCGTTTTGGTCAACCCTGTGCTCACGCTGTCAAAGATCTCCGGAGCTGCTCCCGACCCCGATGAGGAAGAGGAAGGGTGCCTGTCGTTTCCCGGCGACCAGTACCCGCTCAAGCGCGCCGAGTGGGCACGGGTGGAAGGTTTTGACGGCAACGGCGAGCCCGTGAAGTTCGAGGCCACCGGATGGTTCGCCAGGGTCATCCAGCATGAATACGACCATCTGGACGGCAAACTGTACGTCAACCGACTGATGGACAGGTATGCCCGCAAGGCCAAGAAGACGGCAAAGAAGAATGGTTGGGGCGTTCCCGGCCTGACTTGGCTGCCGGGCGTGGACCCGGACCCGTTCGGGCACTGACCGGCCGGTGACCTGGCTCAGGGTGCCCTGATGGTCTGCTGGCCGGGGCACGAGCCCAGGACCCGCTTCATCGCGTCCTTCTCGGCCTCCGTCACCCACAGCCCGTACGCCGCTTTGACGGAGACCTGCCGGGCTACGTAGTGGCACCTGATGGACTTGTTCTTCGGAAGCCAGGTGGCGGCGTCGCCCGCGCCCTTTTGCTGGTTGCTGGGGCCGTCTGCAGCGATCAGGTTCAGGGGATCATTCGCCAGGTTTTGCCGCTGGCGCGGGGTCAGGGCTTGAGCGCCCTTCTGCCAGGCGTCGGAGAGGGCCACCACGTGATCGATCTGTACGGCGGCGCTGCTGTCCTGGCCGCGGCGGAACTCGGTGGGCTTGCCCGTATAGGGCTCTTGGAAGTGCCCTGCGGAGATGCGGCATTTCGAGCCCTCCGCAAACACAGCGCCGGCCAGGTCCCGGCGAAGGATGTCATTACGCGTGTCGCAGCCGTTGCGGTCAACGTCGAGCCAGGCCTGCCCGAAAGCCTCGCGGGTGTAGTTGTCCTTGCCTGCCCGGCCTTTGACGGGAAGGTCTTCCAACGCATCCGCGGCTGAGCCCCGGGGCACTTCATGGACCGCCGCCACCGGCTTCATCCAGGAAGCATCGAATACGGGAGCCGCTGAGGGGCCCTCCGCCGCGGGTGCCGCAATGTTGAATTGCCCCGCGGTGAAGAACCAGCCCAGCAGCCCCAGGGCGGCGGCACCGCCCACTATCAACAGTGCCCAGGCCTGCCGGGAACGGCGTCGCGCCCGCCGGTAGGCGGACCAACTGACGGTCACTGGGCTGCAGTTCGGGGGCGGGAGCGGTGCACCCCATGAGCCTAGGTCAGAGGGAACCGCCGCCCTCGGATATCCACAGTGTGCAGGACGAGTGAGGGTTCACGCCGTGACCGCTACAACTCCCGTGACACCCTCTTGAGATCCTCCTCGGCGACGGCCAGCAGACTTTCAAGCTGCTGCACCCGTTCCGCGGTGACGTCACCGGACGCATGGGCCGCCTTGGCGCCGTCCAGTAACCGTAGCGCTTCCTTGAGGTTGGCCTTGGCTACATCAAATGCGTGTTCCAGCGTGGTTTCGTGCTCAAGTGTCTGATCGTTTTCCATTCCCCAAGTGTGGTCCCGATTCCCGGCTGATTCCAGAGAATCAGCCGGGAATTCACCCCACGAAACAGGAAAGATCAGACGGCGATGGCCGCCAGGGCCTTGGCGCTCTCCTTGGCCGGGAAGGACGGCGGGTTTACCCCGGCCATTTCTTCCATGACCCGGACCACCTGGCAGCTGTAGCCGAATTCGTTGTCGTACCAGACGTAGACCACCAGGTTCTTGTCAGTGGAGACGGTAGCGAGGCCGTCAACGATGCCGGCGCGGCGGGAACCGACGAAGTCGGTGGAGACTACTTCAGGGGAATCGATGTAGTCGATCTGCTTGCGCAGATCTGAGTGCAGCGACATCTCGCGGAGGTAGTTGTTGACCTCGTCCTTCGTGGTCCCGTTTTCCAGGGTCAGGTTCAGGATGGCCAGCGATACGTCCGGGGTGGGGACGCGGATGGAACTGCCGGTGAGCTTGCCGAGCAGCTCGGGCAGGGCCTTGGCAACTGCCTTGGCCGCACCGGTTTCGGTGATGACCATGTTCAGGGCGGCGGACCGGCCCCGGCGGTCGCCCTTGTGGAAGTTGTCGATCAGGTTCTGGTCGTTGGTGAACGAGTGGACCGTCTCAACGTGGCCGTGGATCACGCCGAACTTGTCGTTGAGGGCCTTCAGCACCGGGGTGATGGCGTTCGTGGTGCAGGACGCCGCGGAGACGATCGTGTCCGTGTCCTCGATGGTGCCGTGGTTGATGCCGTGGACGATGTTCTTCAGCTCGCCCTTGCCCGGTGCGGTGAGCAGGACTCGGGCGGCGCCCTTGCTCTGCAGGTGCTGGGACAGGCCCTCGGCGTCGCGCCAACGGCCGGTGTTGTCCACCACCAGGGCGTTGGTGATGCCGTAGGCGGTGTAGTCGATGGTGGCGGGATCGTTCGAGTAGATGACCTGGATCCGGACGCCGTTGGCCGTGATGGTGTTGGCCTCCTCGTCGACGCGGATGGTGCCCTCGAAGGAGCCGTGTACGGAGTCGCGGCGCAGCAGGCTGGCGCGCTTCAGCAGGTCGTTGTCGGAGCCGCGGCGGACCACGATGGCGCGCAGGCGCAGGCCGTGGCCGCCTCCGGCCTTTTCTACCAGCAGGCGGGCGAGGAGCCGGCCAATGCGTCCGAAACCGTAGAGGACGACGTCGGTGCTGGTGCGGTCGTCGCCGCCCCGCTTGCCCACGACGTCGGCCAGCTCTGCGCGGAGGAACTCTTCAAGGGTGGCGCCGTTGCCCTCTTCCTTGAACTTCTGGTTGAGCCGCGCGATGTCGATGGCCGCGGCGCCGAGCTCCAGCCCGGCAAGGGTGTTCAGCAGGGGTGCGGTCTCCTCCAGGAGGAGTTCGTCCTTGCTCATCCGGCGGGCGAAGCGGTGTGCCTTGAGGATGTTCATGGTGGACTTGTTGATCAGGCTCCGGCCATGGATGCTCGTGACCACGTTGTTTTCGCGGTACAGCCGGCCGATCACCGGAATCATGGCCTCGGCGAGGGCCTCGCGGCCCATCCACGTATCAAGACAAGAATCTGACGTCTGGCTCACAGAAATACCTTCCTCGGTTCAGCCGCATACGTCCTCGTATGCGGATGTAGGCCACCTGATGATGTCCAGGGGCATCCACGCCTGCGGGGTTCGGCCCCCAGGCGCCTGGATCGTGTGCAAAGAAAAACCGCCGGATGCGAACGCGATTCCAGCGGAAGAACCCCTACGTCCGGAATCCATTCTAATTTGGCGCGGCCCGGGGAACAGGCCCGCCGGGCGTGAAATCACTCACACGGCGCTCAGTTGTGAAGTGCGGCGTAGAGGTTGAGGCTGCAGGAGAAGAGCACCCAGGAGAAGTAAGGCAATACCAGCAGCCCGGCCAGTCCGTTCACCGGTCCAAACCGCAGGATCAGGAACACAAGGCATCCGGCCAGTCCGGTGAGGACCACCAGCGCAGCCCAAAGTGCAGCCGGCCCCAGCAGGGGGTAAAGGCCGAAGTAGCTCAGCGGCCAGGCTGCATTGAGCAACAGCTGGAGCAGGTAGCCGGCCATGGTGCCGCCGGTGAGCGCCCCTTTCCGCCAGACCAGCCAGGCGGCAACGGCAATACTGCCGTACAGCAGCAGCCACACGGAGCGGAACATCCACTGCGGCGGCATCCAGGGTGCCTGCACGGAAGCCGCGAACCAGCCGTGCATGTTCAGCAGGATCGGAACCGTGGCCAACGCCCAGGCCGTGACGGAGAGGGCAACGAACGCCAGCAGGCCCAGGACCTGCGTGGGCAGGTTACGGGCCTGGGGTCCGGCGGGTCGGCCGGCCGGCTGCGGATCGGTATTTGCGGGCACGGTTCAGGATCCCCAACACATCTTCCAAGGTCAAACCGGGTTGTGCGGATGGGACAGCCGGTACGCCGGGTTCTGTTCCCCCGTGCCGTTGCCGTCACGGGGGCGACGGCCATCCATCTACGGGTACCGTTGCCGGCACCCTCTAGCGGCCTACCCGGACACTCGGGCGGGCAGCCCTCAAACGTGCCCTGTCTGGCCTTGCTCCGGGTGGGGTTTACCTAGCCTTCCCGGTCACCCGGGAAGCTGGTGGTCTCTTACACCACCGTTTCACCCTTACCTGCCACTCTCCGAAAACGGAAAGGGCAGGCGGTCTATTCTCTGTGGCACTTGCCTGCGGGTTACCCCGAGTGGGCGTTACCCACCACCCTGCCCTGTGGAGCCCGGACGTTCCTCGAGCCACTTTCGTGACGCGCGGCCGCCTGGCTGTCCCATCCGCTTCCAGTCTACCGGCGCCGGCGGCTGCTGTTGCCGCCGGTAGGATCGGACGGTGCTGATCCTGCTCCCCCCTTCAGAAGGCAAGACCCCCGCGGTCAACGGTGCCGCCGTCGAATGGTCGTCCTTGGGCTTTCCGGGCCTCAACCCTGCGCGGGCAAAGGTGCTGGAGGCGCTGGGGACCGTCAGTGCCCACGAGGACGCCCTCGACCTCCTGGGCGTGGGCGCATCGCTGCGTGACGACGTCGTACGCAATACGCGGCTGCACGCTGAACCGGCGGCCCCTGCGCACCGCATCTACTCGGGCGTCCTTTACGACGCCCTTGGATACGGGACCTTGACGCCGGCCCAGCGGCGCAGGGCTGACGAGTCGGTGCTGGTGGTATCGGCGTTGTGGGGCGCCATCCGCTTCGGCGACTCCGTGCCCGCCTACCGGCTGTCCATGGGGACGGCACTGCCCGACGTCGGACGCCTCGCCACGTTCTGGAAGCCGCAGCTTTCGGAGGCCCTCGCCTCCGTGGTGGCGGACCATCTGCTGGTGGACTGCCGGTCCAGCACCTACGCGGCCGCGTGGGCTCCCCCGGCAGGACAGACGGTGTCCGTGAATGTCTTCACCGAAGCCGGCGGCGTGCGGAAGGTCGTCAGCCACTTCGCCAAGCACACCCGCGGCGAGCTGGCTCGGCACCTGCTCTCGCGCCGCGGCAAAGCGCCCTCAACGCCGGCCGGCCTTCTGAAGGCCGCACAGGAGCGGTGGACTGCGGAGCTCGTTCCCGGAACAGCCCGGAAACCGCATGCGTTGAACATCATCCTGCCCGGCTGAGGCTCCCCTGCCCAACGGTTAGCGCCACGCGCCGTTTGGCCCGGGAAGACGGCGCCAGCTGCTGCGTACCTGGGTCAGGCCCACTCCTCCGAGCGGACCAGGATGGCACCTGAATCGGGGCAGAAGACGATGTCGTCTACGGAAGCGGCGGTGATCTCCGCAAGGTCGCCGGGGCTCAGCTTCATGCCCGAGGCCTCCGAGGTCCCGTGGAACAGCCGGGCAGCGCCCACACCGCGCTTGGCCAGGGTCTTCTCATAAATGGCCAGCATCCCGGCGTCCAGTCCGGCGGCGAACTCATTGCGCCTGCCCCGCACGTCTGCGGCCTCCGCGTCGACAGCGGCGAGCTCCTTGTCCAGTTCCGCGCGGATGCTGCCGAACGAGCCCTGGATATCGTCCACGATCTGCTGCTGCGCAGACTGCCGCTCGCGGAGCGTGTCCAGGCGTTCCAGGACTTCCAGCTCCACGTCTTCAAGGTCCGAACGCCTTCTGTTAAGCGAAGCGATGTCCTTCTGGAGTGCCACAAGGTCCTTGGACAGACCCGTTCCGCTGTTCAGGCGCGCCTCATCCCGCTCAATGCGCGTGGCCACCTGTTCAACGTCAGCCTCAGCCCGCTTCAACTCTGCCTCGGCATCGTGCACTGCCACTTTTGCGGCACCGAGTTCGCCGCTGGCCACGGAGAGGGCAGCCTCAAGGTCTTTGATCCGGGGATCGTTTTCCAGCGAGCGGCGGCGGCTGGAAAGGGCTTTGAGCTTTGCATCCAGGCCTTGCAGGTCGAGCAACTTGATCTGTTCCGCCGGTGCTGCCTTCGCCACTGTTACCTCCGCTTGATCCCTCCGGCCGCGGCCGGGCACCTAACCGGCGCTTCCTCGACTCTAGCGCCTGGCCCGCGTCCCTGCCTCGCCAGACCGCACCGGACCCGTGGCGGGTCAGCCGGGCGTAAGGATGAAGTCCCAGGGATCGCTGTTGGTGGTACTGACCTGGATTTCGACGTCGTGCCCCTGGTCGGCGAGGACGTTGCCCAGGGCGGCCGCGGCGGCCGGAAGCCAGAGCCATTCGCTGGCGAAGTGGGACACATCCACGAGGTAGGGGCGTCCGTTCAGCGCGGCTTCCCGCGCCTCCGAAGCAGGGTGGTGCCGAAGGTCGGCCGTGACGTAGACGTCGGCGTTGCTGGCCCGGACCTCGTTGAACAGCGAGTCGCCCGCGCCACCGCACACAGCGATCCGCCGGACCAGGCCGTCCTTGTCACCGGAGACGCGAACTCCCCCGGCTACGGACGGTAGGATGCCGAACACCCTGGCCGCGAAATCGCCCAGTGTCATGGCGTCCTCGAGGTCCCCTACGCGTCCGATTCCCTCCTCCGGCAACCCGTTGGCCGCCAGCGTCAGCGGGGCAACGTCCTGGAGGCCCAGCGCGTCAGCCAGCACATCAGACACACCCCCGACGGCGGAATCACCGTTCGTGTGAACCGTCAGCAGGGCGGTTCCGGACTCGATCAGCCGGTGGACCGCCCGGCCTTTGGGAGTCGTGGCCGCCACGGACGTGACCCCTTTAAGAAGCAGCGGATGATGGGTGATCAGGAGCTCTGCACCCCATTCGACGGCCTCTTCGATCACCTCCAGCGTGGGATCGACGGCGAACATCACCTTGGTGACCGGCGCTGCAGGGTGGCCCGCCACCAGGCCCACTTCGTCCCAGCCTTCGGCCAGGGATTCAGGCCACAGTTCCTCCACGGCGAGCAGCAGGTCTCCGAGGGTGGGAGCCCCGTCCGGCTCGTCGCCGGCCTGCCCGGCAAAGGAGGTGTCGCCGTCGTGCTCGTCCGGACCGGTAACGTCGGTGTCCACAGGTTCCATAGTCTTAGTTTTACCCCATCGCCCGGCAGGCGCAGGCATGCCGCCGGTGTGACGCGGGACGCGCGGGGAATCATCCGGCGCTGCCAACCATTGAAGAGGTCATGAAAACTTTTGTTCTAGGCGGAGGCTGCTTCTGGTGCCTCGACGCCGTCTACCAGAAAACAAAGGGTGTCACGGCGGTGGTGTCCGGCTATACGGGCGGCCACGATCCGTACCCTGACTACTACTCAGTCTGCAGCGGCACCACCGGTCACGCCGAGGTGGTCGCCGTGACCTTCGACGAGGAGATCATCCCGGCCGAGGTCATCCTGGACATGTTCTTCGCCCTGCACGACCCCACCACGCTGAACCGGCAGGGCTATGACGTGGGGACCCAGTACCGCTCCTCGATGTTCTATGAAACCACCGAGGAGAAAATCCTGTTCGAGGAAGCCATCGACCGGAACCAGGCCCTGTGGAGCCATCCGATCGTCACTGAGGTCAGCCGCCTCCCCCGGTTCCATGTTGCCGAGGAGTTTCACCAGGACTACTACGCAAAACATCCCGAGCAGGGCTACTGCCAGGTCATCATCAACCCGAAACTCGCCAAGGCCAGGAAATATTACTCTGCATGGCTTAACGCTTAGCCAGCATTACGCGGCCTCGTTAGGCTGACCTCAGTATTCACCCCTCAGAGATAGGCGTATCTACATGGCACGGATTTATGACGACGTAACGCAGCTGGTAGGCCGCACCCCGCTGGTCAGGCTGAACCGGCTCAGCGAGGGGCTGGGTGCCACCGTTGCCGTAAAGCTTGAGTTCTACAACCCGGCCAACAGCGTGAAGGACCGCATCGGTGTGGCCATCATCGACGCTGCCGAAAAGTCAGGTGCGCTGAAGCCGGGCGGCACGATCGTCGAAGGCACCTCCGGCAACACCGGAATCGCCCTGGCCATGGTGGGTGCAGCCCGCGGCTACAAGGTCATCCTCACCATGCCCGAAACCATGTCCACGGAACGCCGTGTGATGCTTCGGGCCTTCGGTGCCGAAATCGTTCTGACGCCTGGATCCGAGGGCATGCGCGGTGCCGTGGAAAAGGCCCAGGAAATCGTGGCCAACACCGAAAACTCCATCTGGGCGCAGCAGTTCGCCAACGAGGCCAACCCGCAGATCCACCGCGACACCACTGCCGAGGAAATCTGGGCCGACACCGACGGCGACGTGGACATCTTCGTCTCCGGCATCGGTACCGGCGGCACCATCACCGGCGTGGGCCAGGTCCTCAAGGAGCGCAAGCCCGGCGTCCAGATCGTGGCAGTCGAGCCCAAGGACTCCCCCATCCTCAACGGCGGCGCTCCGGGCCCGCACAAGATCCAGGGCCTGGGTGCCAACTTCATTCCCGAACTGCTGGACACCAACGTTTACGACGAGGTGCTGGACGCAACGCTGGAGGACTCCGTCCGCGTTGCCCGCGAACTGGGCGTCAAGGAAGGCATTCTGGGCGGCATCTCGTCCGGTGCCATCGTCTGGGGCGCCCTGGAACTGGCTAAGCGCCCCGAAAACGCCGGGAAGCTGATTGTTGCCATCGTCTGCGATTTCGGTGAGCGTTACATCTCCACCGTTCTCTATGACGACATCCGCGGCTGATCAGACCGCCCTCCGCCCGTTTCCTGTAGAAAGAAGTTTGTGGGCTTTTTTGCACGACTAAAGGAAGACCTCGACGCCGCCAGGTCGCATGACCCGGCGTCGAGGGGTTCCGTCGAGAACTTTTTCGCCTATTCCGGCCTGCACGCCATCTGGATCCACCGGCTGACACACCGCCTGTGGCAGAACCCGGCGCTGCGTTTTCCTGCCCGGCTCATTTCACAGCTTGGCCGATTCACCACCGGAATCGAGATCCACCCCGGCGCCACCATCGGCCGCCGGTTCTTTATCGATCACGGCATGGGCGTGGTCATCGGTGAAACCGCCGAGATCGGCGAGGACGTCATGATCTACCACGGCGTCACGCTGGGCGGCCGCTCGCTGGCCCGAATCAAGCGGCACCCCACCATTGGTGACCGCGTGACCATTGGCGCCGGCGCGAAAATTCTCGGCCCCATCACCATCGGCCGGGACAGCGCTGTGGGCGCCAACGCCGTGGTGGTCAAGGACGCTCCGCCGGAGTCGATCGTCACCGGCGTGCCTGCCAAATGGCGGCACCGCGACGCGCAGCGGGAGACCAAACCCGCCGTCGACCCCGCCGAGTACGACATCGAATACCGCATCTGACGCCCGGCCGGGCGCACCCAAATGAAGCTGGACGCACCATGGCCGGAGGCACGCAAAAGGCGGGCAGTACCAGGATTATCCTGGAACTGCCCGCCTTCTGCTTTGTGTCAGCGGATGCTAGTGGGTGTCTACCGCTTCGATCTCGGACTTGTCTTCGCCCCAGAGCGTGTGGAACGTACCTTCGGCGTCCACGCGGCCGTAGGTGTGGGCACCGAACAGGTCGCGCTGGCCCTGGATAAGGGCGGCGGCGACGCGCTTGCGGCGCAGGCCGTCGTAGTAGGCCAGCGAGGACGAGAACACAGGCACCGGGATGCCCAGCTGCACAGCGGTGGCCACGACGCGGCGCCAGGCCGGCAGTGCGTCCGCGATGGCCTTGGTGAAGGCCGGTGCAAACAGCAGGTTGGCGGGCTTCTCGTCGGCGGCGTAGGCCTTGGTGATGTCCTTGAGGAGTTCCGCACGGATGATGCAGCCGGCACGCCAGAGCGAGGCGATCTCGTCCAGCTTCAGGTCCCAGCCGTATTCCTTGGCCGCGGAGGTCAGCATGTCCAGGCCCTGGGCGTAGGAAACGAGCTTGGAAGCGTAGAGCGCCTGGCGGACGTCTTCGACGAACGTCTCCGGGATTTCAACCGAAACCTCGTTGCCGGCCAGCAGTTCCTGGCCGAGCTTGCGCTGGCCCGCCTGCGAGGACAGTGCACGGGCGAAGACTGATTCGGCGATGCCGGACACCGGCGAGCCGAGTTCCAGTGCGGAGATAACGGTCCAGCGGCCGGTACCCTTCTGGCCGGCAGCATCCACCACGACGTCGACAAAGGGCTTGCCGGTCTTGGCGTCCACGTGCCCCAGGACCTCAGCGGAGATTTCGATCAGGAAGGAGGACAGGTCGCCCTTGTTCCACTCCGTGAAGATCTTGGACTGTTCGGCGGGCTCGATGCCTGCGCCGGAGCGGAGCAGGTCGAAGGCCTCACCGATAACCTGCATGTCGGCGTACTCAATGCCGTTGTGGACCATCTTGACGAAGTGGCCGGCGCCATCGGTGCCAACCCAGGCGCAGCAGGGCTCGCCGTCAACCTTGGCGGAGATCTTTTCGAGCAGGGGGCCGAGGGCCTTGTAGGACTCCTTGGAGCCGCCGGGCATGATGGACGGGCCGTTCAGGGCGCCTTCCTCGCCACCGGACACGCCAACGCCCACGAAGTGCAGGTCCTTCTTGGCCAGGGCCGCTTCACGCCGGCGGGTGTCCTCGTAGTGCGAGTTTCCGGCGTCAATGATGATGTCGCCCGCTTCGAGAAGCGGCTCAAGCTGCTCGATGACCGAGTCGACCGGCTTGCCGGCCTTGACCATGATCAGCACCCGGCGGGGCTTCTCCAGCGAATCGACAAGCTCCTGCAGGGTCTCGGTGCGGACGAAGTCGCCTTCGGTACCGTACTTTTCCAGCAGGGTGTCCGTCTTTTCCACGGACCGGTTGTGCAGGGCCACGGTGAAGCCGTTGCGGGCCAGGTTACGGGCCAGGTTGGCGCCCATCACCGCGAGGCCGGTGACACCGATGTGTGCAGACATCAAAACTCCAATTCATTGCGTACGACGGAAAGTGCGGCTGGCCTGCCCCGGCGGGGTGGCGCTGCGCTGATCAAGCTGTCGGAATAAAGCATATATATTCTTCGGGTCACAGGAAAGTAACGCCCATCCAGTGGACCAGACCGGGCGTGCCGCGGTCCATCCCCGGAGCATGGCCCGGCGCTGCTGCGCACTAGGCTTGCAGCATGACAAGCAGCCTGCACCACCGTGCCATCGAAAATCTTGGCACTCGCATCATCTCGGGTGATCTGCCCGCAGGCCACCTCATGCTTGCCGAACAGCTCGAAGTCGAGCTGAAAGTTTCCCGCTCGGTGATCCGGGAAGCTGTCCGTGTACTGCAGTCCCTGGGACTGGTGGAGACCACCAAACGGGTGGGCATCCGTGTCCTGCCCGCCAGCCGGTGGAATCCGTTCGATCCGCAGGTTATCCGCTGGCGGCTGGCAAGCAACGCCCGCGGGGCCCAGTTGCGGTCCCTTGCCGAGCTCCGCGCGGCCGTAGAGCCAGTGGCAGCTGAGCTGGCGGCCCAGAACGCACCCGCGCCGCTGCGCCTGGAATTGGTTGACGTTGCCTACGCCATGCGCGACGCCGGCAACAAAGGTGAGGTGCCCCGCTTCCTCGAGCTCGACATCCACTTCCACTCACTGCTGCTTTCCGGCTCCGGCAACGAGATGTTCGCCAACCTGATGGGCCAGGTAGCCGAGACGCTGACCGGACGCACGGTCCACGGCCTCATGCCCGACCATCCGCACGAGGCCGCCCTGCAGTGGCACGTGGATGTTGCCGAAGCAATCTCGCGGGGCGACGCAGCCGCTGCCCGCGAGGCATCCGACCACATCATGCGCAGGACGATGTCGCAGATGTCCGATTCCTGGACAGAACAGCCTCGGGTTTTCATCCCGGTCAAGCACTGAGCCGCACGGGCAGCCGCAGGTTGGCCGCTTTCTCCGCTTTCCCGGCGACACACATTCCGGAATGACTTCTTGTTTCCGGAACTTCACTGTATATTCATTTCAGGCCCTCCACCGCGGCATCCCCCAATAGTCGCGGTGGAGGGTTTTCCAATGCCCTGAAGCCCCGCGCTGCCTGTTCTGGCCCCTTAAGCGGCGTCCGCCACGGCGTCCCGCAGCCGCCATCCTCCGCCGAGCCCGTCGCGCTCAAGCAGCATGGTGGTCAGCGCTGAGCCTGCGTTGCTTCCCAGGCGTACCTGGACCTGCAGGACCTCTACGTCCACCCTGCTCCGGCCCTTGGGCATCCGGCGGTTGGTCTCCCACCAGTTGACCCGTTCAAACCACCTGACCGGTTCGGCGCCCACCAGCCACTCCCGGCCCCGGCAAACCACAGATGCAGGTATTCCATCGCCGTCGTCGCGAACTATCACGTGTTCCATGCCCTGTACGTTATGGCGAGGGTCTGACACCGCACTCCGGGTGGACCATGCCGGCACTGTGCCAGGAAAAGAGAAAGAAAAAACCCGCCTCGCGTGCTTCAATGAAGCACGCGAGGCGGGTTGTTTGTGGGTCCTACCGGGATCGAACCGATGACATCCACGGTGTAAACGTGGCGCTCTACCAGCTGAGCTAAAGACCCTTGCCGATTGGCTTGCTTTCGATAAGCCGCAAACCAACGAACATAGACTCTACCCGACAGAGGCGGCTAAACGCGAATCGGGATCCCGCCCCGCCTTCCGGGTCTTCCGGCCGGTCAGAGCGGCGGAAGCCGCTCCGCCAACCACATCAATGATTCGCTCACGCCAGCCTCAAGCTTGATGGTGGCTTTGTCGTCCCCGCGGGTCTCGCCGCGGTTGATGATCACCACCGGTTTGCCGTCCTTGGCTGCATGGCGGACAAAACGCAGGCCGCTCATGACCGTCAGTGATGAACCGGCCACCAGCAGGGCCGCTGCCTCATCCACCATCGCATAAGACCGTTCCACACGGTCCTTGGGCACGTTCTCGCCGAAATACACGAAGTCAGGCTTCAATGTCCCGCCGCATGCAGGGCAGACTGCAACGACGAAGCTGCCGATCAGGCCCAGGTCTTCCACCGTGGCGTCCGCGTCAGGGGCCATCTCCACGAGGCCTGATTCCTCGGCCTGCTCCAGGAAACCCGGATTAAGTTCACCCAGCATTCCAGCCAGGAGCCCGCGGGAGTAGGTACGGCCGCAATCGAGGCAGACCACCTGGTCATACCTGCCGTGGAGGTCCACCACATTGGTGCTTCCCGCGTCCTCATGGAGCCGGTCCACATTCTGGGTGATGAGGCCCGTCAGGTATCCCCGGCGCTCGAGCTCTGCTGCTGCGAGGTGTCCATGGTTGGGGTCTGCATGGCGGAGGTGGGACCAGCCGATGTGGTTCCGCGCCCAGTACCGCTGCCTGTTGGCCGGGTCCCTGACGAACTCCTGGTAGGTCATGGGTGAGCGTGGCGGGGACCCCGGACCGCGGTAGTCGGGAATCCCGGAATCAGTACTCAGGCCAGCCCCTGTGAGCAGGGCGAACGGCGCTCCCGACAGGAGGTCGCGGATCAGGCCCAGGGCCTCAAGTTCCCTTTTGGAAGGGTGCGCCGGATCGACGCGCGGCATGCTGGCGAACCCGGTGAGTCCGACCCCATGCCGCGGCTTGTCCACTGCTGTCAGGCCCGTTCCAGCCCGGACAGCGCTTCGCGGTAGGCAGAGAAGTTACGCGCCTCGCCGCGGGGGTTGACCACGGTGTACCGGATGACGCCGCCGGCGTCGATGATGAACGTGCCACGCTTGGCCATCCCGCTGTCTTCATCGAAGACTCCGTACGTGCGGGCGACGCCGCCGTGTGGCCAGAAGTCTGCGAGCAAGTCGAAGCTGTAGCCTTCCTGGCCGGCATAGGCCCGGAGGCTGAACTTGCTGTCGACAGAGACAGCCAGGACGGCGGCATTCGAGTCCTCAAACGAGGCAAGGTTATCCCTGATCTCGCAGAGTTCGCCCGTGCAGATGCCGGAAAAGGCAAACGGATAGAAGACCAGAACAACGTTTTGGCCCCGGAACGACGACAGCCGGACCGGTTCGCCAAACTGGTTGGAAAGTTCAAAATCCGGCGCCGGGTCGCCAACCGCCAGCAGGGATGCAGCAGCAGCGGGCGCCTGCGTCACTTGTTCTTCCTGCTGACCAGCCTTGTTGCGCTCCAGTCCTTGGAGACCCCGGCCGACGTGGTGACGTGCAGGCCAGCGGTGGGCGCTGCTTCCTGGATGTCGGCAGGCGAGACGTATCCGTCCCGGCCCGACTTCGGCGTCAGGATCCAGACCACGCCGCTTTCGCTGAGGGTGGTCAGCGAGTCCATCAGGCTGTCGACAAGGTCGCCATCGCCGTCACGCCACCAGAAAATGACGGCGTCCGCCACTTCATGGTCATCCTCGTCGAGCATGTCTGCGCCGGTAAGGTCCTCGATGTCGTCACGCAAGTCGAAGTCGACGTCGTCGTCGTAACCGAACTCCTGAATCAGATCCCCATTTTTGAAACCCAATTTTTCCGCCACATTTACCGAAGTGGCGGCGTCGGCCTCGCTCACGTGTTCCTCCAATACGTTTCATATGCACTCTGCATAGTGATTTCCATTACTCCCAAGCCAACACCCTTTGTGCCTGCGCTTCAAGCTGGCATACCCGGAATTGCGCATATTCTGCGTCACACCGGGGGTTCCTGCCTGCGTCGCAGCGGCCCTTCGTCACACAACCAGTATGACGGCGAAATACAACTGTCGCGCCCAAGCCACGGCTACGCATCGGCTTGCCCCGACGGTTAGAGTGGCTGATGACGACTATGCCTGCAGGACAACAACCTTGTAACTCCGTGCAGACGTAGGAGCTCTAGGAACCCTGCCCGGCACACATGACCGGGCTGATGTAACCGATACGTCGCACACGGCGTACGTTTGCCGGGCAGTCACCCTGCCTGGCCTGAGTGCGCCGATCTATGCGCGCAAAGAGAGGTTGGACGTGGCTGCAGGAGAAGATACCTCCCATATCCTCAGCGGGTTGACTGACCAGCTGCCTGATCGTGATCCGGAAGAGACTGCGGAGTGGGTTGAGTCCCTGGATGCGTTGATCCGGGAACAGGGTACCGAGCGTGCCCAGTACATTATGCGAAGCCTGCTGCAGCGTGCGGGCGCGCAGAGTGTCGGGGTGCCGATGGTGACCACCACCGATTACGTGAACACGATCCCCGTGGACCAGGAAGCACCGTTCCCGGGCAACGAAGAGTACGAGCGCCGGTACCGGGCGTACATGCGGTGGAACGCCGCGGTCATGGTGCACCGGGCGCAGCGGCCCGAGATCGGGGTGGGCGGGCATATTTCCACCTACGCCGGTGCCGCGACCCTGTACGAGGTCGGCTTCAACCACTTCTTCCGTGGCAAGGACGCCCCCGGCGGCGGGGACCAGGTCTTCTTCCAGGGCCACGCGTCCCCGGGCATGTACGCCCGCGCGTTCATGGAAGGGCGCTTGTCCGAGGAGGATCTGGACGGGTTCCGGCAGGAAAAGTCCCGGGCCGGCCACGCCCTGTCCTCCTACCCGCACCCGCGCCTGATGCCGGACTTCTGGGAATTCCCCACCGTGTCCATGGGTATCGGCCCGATGAACGCGATCTACCAGGCCCAGTCCAACCGGTACCTGCACAACCGCGGCCTGAAAGACACCTCCGACCAGCAGGTCTGGGCGTTCCTGGGCGACGGGGAAATGGACGAGCCCGAGTCCCGCGGCCTGCTCCAGCTCGCCGCGAACGAGAACCTGGACAACCTGAACTTCGTGATCAACTGCAACCTCCAGCGCCTGGACGGGCCGGTCCGGGGCAACGGGAAGATCATGCAGGAACTCGAAGCGTTCTTCCGCGGCGCGGGCTGGAACGTGATCAAGGTCGTCTGGGGCCGGGAATGGGATGACCTCCTCACCCAGGACACCAACGGGTCCCTGGTGAAAATCATGAACGAAACCCCCGACGGGGACTACCAGACCTACAAAGCCGAATCCGGCGGCTTCGTCCGCGAACACTTCTTCGGCAAGGACCCCGCCACCAAGGACATGGTCGCGGACCTCACCGATGACCAGATCTGGAACCTCAAACGCGGCGGCCACGACTACCGCAAGGTCTACGCAGCCTACAAAGCCGCCACCGAATTCAAGGGCAAACCCACCGTCATCCTCGCCAAAACCGTCAAAGGCTACGGACTCGGACCGCACTTCGAGGGCCGCAACGCGACCCACCAGATGAAGAAGCTGACCCTTGATGACCTGAAGAAGTTCCGCGACCACCTGCGGATCCCGGTCACCGACGAGCAGCTCGAGCAGGACACGTACCGCCCGCCGTACTACCACCCGGGCACGGACGCTCCGGAAATCAAGTACATGATGGAGCGCCGCGCAGCCCTTGGCGGGTCGGTGCCGGAACGCCGTTCCAAGCACGCCGAGATCGTCCTGCCCGAAGCGAAGACCTACGAGGTTGCCAAGCGCGGCTCGGGCAAGCAGCAGGCGGCCACCACCATGGCGTTCGTCAGGCTCCTGAAGGACCTGATGCGGGATAAGAACTTCGGTAAGCACATCGCCCCGATCATCCCGGATGAGGCCCGCACGTTCGGCATGGATGCGTTCTTCCCCACCGCCAAGATCTACAACCCCAAGGGCCAGAACTACCTGTCCGTGGACCGCGACCTCGTCCTGGCCTACAAGGAATCCCCCGCCGGCCAGCTCATCCACCCCGGCATCAACGAAGCCGGCGCCGTGGCAGCCTTCACCGCCGCCGGAACCGCCTACGCCACCCACGGCGTACCCCTGGTCCCGGTCTACGTGTTCTACTCCATGTTCGGCTTCCAACGCACCGGCGACGCCTTCTGGGCAGCAGCAGACCAAATGACCCGCGGCTTCATCATCGGCGCCACCGCAGGACGGACCACCCTCACCGGCGAAGGCCTCCAACACGCCGACGGCCACTCCCCCCTGCTCGCATCGACGAACCCGGCCGTCGTCACCTACGACCCCGCCTACGGCTACGAAATGGGCCACATCATCCGCGACGGCCTCGAACGCATGTACGGGCCCGACTCGGACGACCGGAACCTGATGTACTACCTCACGGTCTACAACGAACCCATCGTGCAGCCGGCAGAACCTGCCGAGCTCGACGTCGAAGGCGTCATCAAGGGCATCTACCTGCTCGCCCCGGCAAAGATCGACGGTCCGCGGACCCAGATCCTGGCCTCCGGCGTGTCGGTGCCCTGGGCCATCGAAGCCCAGCGCATCCTCGCCGAAGACTGGTCCGTCTCCGCCGACGTCTGGTCCGTCACCTCCTGGAACGAACTCCGACGCGACGGACTCGCCGCCGAAGAAGAAGCCTTCCTCAACCCCGAACAACCCGCCCGGGTCCCGTTCGTCACCCAACAACTCGAAGGCGCCACCGGCCCCGTCGTCGCCGTCTCCGACTACATGAAAGCCGTCCCCGACCAGATCCGCCAATTCGTCCCCAACGAATACGCCACCCTCGGCGCAGACGGCTTCGGCTTCTCCGACACCCGCGCAGCAGCCCGCCGCTTCTTCAAAAACGACACCCACTCCATCGTGGTGCGTGCCCTGGAGATGCTGGCACGCCGCGGCGAAGTGGATGCCGGCGCCCCGGTCAAGGCGATCGAGAAGTACAAGCTGCTCAACGTCAATGCCGGCACCACCGGCAACACCGGCGGCGAGGCCTGACCTTTCCCTTAGGGAATTCGACCCGTTTTGCGGACTTCGGCGGTGCTGAAGCGGCATAACTGACCACGAACTCCTTCCGGCAGCAGCAACGACGGCGGCCCCCGCACCAAACGCGGGGGCCGCCGTCGTCCGTTTCCGGGCACTGCCCGCTGTGACGCAGGGCAAAGCGTGTTGTAGCCTTCGCACAAATGGAGCTTGCCGGTTGCTGGCCGTATGCTCGGAGGATGCCAGCACCATCCACGCAGCCTGCGAAGCGTAAACCGAGCCAGCCGAAGGTCACTCCGGAGAAGTCCGAGACCCTGAAGAAGCTGCGGGCCAACGTGGGCCAGCTCTCCACCACCACCATGCGGCAACTGGAACAGTCGCTGCCCTGGTACAGCCGGCTGAGCGCCGATGAACGGTCGGCGCTGGGCATGGTGGCCCAGAACGGCATCGCCGCATTCGTCACCTGGTATGAGCGCCCCAGCTCCCCCTCCTGGATCCTGACCGACGTTTTCGGCACCGCCCCCACCGAGCTGACGCGATCCATCAGCCTGCAGAAGGCGCTCCAGCTCATCCGCATCGTGGTGGAAGTGGTCGAGGACCAGGTGCCGGTGATCGCGCCCGAGGCGGACCAGCCTTCGCTGCGGGAAGCGGTGCTGCGGTATTCGCGGGAAGTGGCTTTCGCTGCAGCCGATGTCTATGCCCGCGCGGCTGAATCCCGGGGTTCCTGGGACACGCGGCTCGAAGCGCTCATTGTCGATGCCATCCTGCGGGGTGAAAACACGGATGCGCTGCGCTCCAGGATCGCCGCGCTCGGCTGGAAGGCGCAGGAGCGTTTCACCGTAATGGTGGGCAATTCCCCTTCAGAGCCCAGCGCCAGCTATGTCAGTGAACTGCGGCGGATGGCGGGCCGGTATGCCGAAGATGCGCTGGTGGGAATCCAGGGCGACCGGCTCATCCTCATCCTCGGCGGCGTCCAGGACCGCGAAACCGCATATGTGAAGCTCAGCGAAATGTTCGCCCCCGGGCCAGTGGTGTACGGCCCGGAAGCCAGTTCGCTGCTGGAGGCAAGCGGCTCGGCGCAGTCAGCGTTCGCAGGCCTGACGGCGGCACGCGCCTGGCCCTCGGCGCCGCGTCCCGTGGCCGCGGACGACCTCCTTCCCGAGCGCGTCATCTCGGGTGACGACGCGGCACGCCGCTCCCTCGTCAAAAACATCTACCGCCCCCTCCTGGCCGCCTCCAACGGCCTGGTGGAGACGCTCGGGACGTACCTTGAACTGGGCCATTCGCTGGAGGCCACAGCACGGGAACTGTTCGTCCATGCCAACACGGTGCGGTACCGGCTGAAGCGGGTTTGTGACGTCACGGGGTGGGATCCGCTCCTGCCGCGCGAAGCATTCGTCCTGCAGGCGGCACTCGTCGTGGGGCGCCTTTCAGGCCCGCCGAAGTCCGCCACGGAGCGGCAACCGTCCCGGAATCAGACCTAAGGCGTTGTAGACTTCCTACAACCTGACCCCGTGAGGTTGGTGCGGACAAACACCGCTGGACCACACAGTAATTTGGAAAGCTGGTTACGTGCTTGCAATAGTCTGCCCTGGACAGGGCTCACAGACCCCGGGTTTCCTTGCCCCCTGGCTGGAACTGCCCCAGGTGGCAGGCCAGCTGGCCGCCCTCAGCGAGATCGCCGGGATCGACCTGGCGGCCCACGGGACCACCTCGGATGAGGAAACCATCAAGGACACTGCCGTTGCGCAGCCCCTGATCGTCGCCGCCGGACTTATCGCAGCTTCCTCGCTTTTCGACGTTGAACTCAGTTCCCTGCCGGTGGTCCTCGCAGGCCACTCCGTCGGCGAAATCACCGCCTCGGCCCTGGCCGGCGTCCTTACCCAGGACGAAGCCATGACGTTCGTCCGCGAACGCGCAAACAGCATGGCGGCCGCCGCTGCCGTTACTCCCACGGGCATGAGCGCCGTCGTTGGTGGCGATCCCGCGGAAGTCCTGGCAGCCATTGAGGCTGCCGGCGCCACGCCCGCCAACGTCAACGGGGCGGGCCAGACCGTAGCTGCCGGTACCTTCGAACAGCTCAAGGCCCTGGCGGATAACCCGCCGGCCAAGGCGCGGGTCATCCCGCTCAAGGTCGCGGGTGCCTTCCACACGAGTCACATGTCCCCCGCCGTCAGCGCCCTGCAGGCCATTGCGCCGCAGCTGAAGCCGCAGGCGCCGACCGTACCGCTGCTGTCCAACTACGACGGCGGCGAAGTCACCGACGGTACTGCCGCCGTCGAAAGCCTGATCGCCCAGGTGTCACGGCCGGTGCGCTGGGACCTCTGCATGGAATCCCTGGTCAAGCGCGGCGTCACCGGAGTCATCGAACTGGCCCCGGCAGGCACCCTGGCCGGGCTGGCCAAGCGCGGCATGCCCGGCGTCAAGACCGTCGCGGTCAAGACTCCCGATGACCTCTCCGCCGCGCTGGCGCTCTTCGCGGAACTGGAGGGCGGCGCATGAGCGTTCCCACGCTAAAGCAGGCTCCCCTGCAGGAGCACACCCGCATCCTGGGTCTTGGCGCCTACCGCCCCGATGTCATTGTCACCAACGACGACGTCTGCCAGTGGATCGACTCGTCGGATGAGTGGATCCGCCAGCGCACGGGCATCGTGACCCGGCACCGTGCCGCAGCGGACGTCAGCGTCATCGACATGGCCGAGGGCGCTGCCCGTGAAGCCCTGGCGAAGGCAGGCATTGAAGCCACGGACCTTGGCGCCGTCATTGTGTCCACCGTGACGCACCCCTATGCAACCCCGTCCGCCGCGGCAAGCCTGGCTGACCGGCTCGGGGCAACGCCCGCGCCCGCCTTCGACATCTCCGCGGCCTGCGCCGGGTACTGCTACGGCATCGCCCAGGCTGACGCGCTGGTCCGCTCCGGGGCCGCGAAGTACGTCCTGGTGGTCGGCGCCGAGAAGCTCTCCGATGTCATCGACAACCGCGAACGCACCATTTCCTTCCTCCTCGGTGACGGAGCCGGCGCCGTGGTGATCGGCCCGTCCGACACGCCCGGAATCGCCCCCTCCGTCTGGGGCTCGGATGGCAGCAAGTGGGATGCCATTGGCATGACCCGTTCCTTGCTTGATGTCCGGGACCTGGGCATGGCCGCCCGCCAGTCCGACTCCACCGGCGACCTTGCCCTGCTGGAAGAAGCACAGGAGCTCTACCCCACTCTCCGGCAGGACGGCCAGACCGTATTCCGGTGGGCTGTGTGGGAAATGGCCAAAGTCGCCCAGCAGGCGCTTGACGCCGCCGGCGTGGAGGCCGAAGACCTGGTGGCCTTCATTCCCCACCAGGCGAACATGCGCATCATCGATGAGATGGTCAAGAAGCTGAAGCTGCCCGAGACGGTTACAGTTGCACGGGACATTGCCGACGCCGGCAACACGTCCGCGGCTTCCATTCCGCTGGCAACCCACCGCCTGCTGCAGGAAAACCCGGAGCTTAGCGGCGGGCTGGCCCTGCAGATCGGCTTCGGCGCGGGCCTGGTTTTCGGCGCACAGGTTATTGTCCTTCCCTAGCATCGTCCCATCAAAGGGGCCGCATCCGCGGCCTGATCCATTTCCGGCAGCCCCTGCCGGCAATACAAGAAAAGGAGCCATCAATGGCTAGCAACGAAGAGATCCTGGCCGGCCTGGCTGAAATCGTCAACGAGGAAACCGGCCTGGCCCCCGAGGCCGTGGAGCTGGACAAGTCCTTCACCGAGGACCTGGACATTGACTCCATCTCGATGATGACCATCGTGGTCAACGCCGAAGAGAAGTTCGGCGTCCGTATTCCGGACGAAGAGGTCAAGAACCTCAAGACCGTTGGCGACGCCGTCAGCTTCATCGCCGGCGCACAGGCCTAGTTACAGCTTCCGCCGCTCCTGCGGCATGGCCAGGGCTGCCGGTCCGGATGACCGGGCCGGCAGCCCGCCGTATTTCCAGCCACTTTTTGCTTTACCTGGCGCCGGCCTCCACACTGGCGGCGCCGGCCATCAAGATGCGGGACCCTCCGGCAAACGGAGACGGTTTCCCACCGACGAAAGAGTGATCCCATGACACGCAAAGTAGTCATCACCGGACTGGGTGCCACCACACCCATCGGCGGCGATGTACCCACAATGTGGAAGAACGCGCTCAAGGGGGTCTCCGGTGCCCGCACCCTGGAGGACGACTGGGTGGCCAAGTATGAACTTCCCGTGCACTTCGCGGCACGCTGCAGCACCCCCGCCCTCGACGTCCTTTCGCGCGTCGAGGCCAAGCGCATGGACCCCTCCACCCAATTCGGCGTGATCGCGGCCCGCGAGGCGTGGGCCGACTCAGGCATCACCGAGATCGACCAGGACCGGCTGGCCGTGGCATTCGCCACCGGCATCGGCGGCGTCTGGACGCTGCTGGACGCCTGGGACACGCTGAAGGAAAAGGGCCCCCGCCGGGTCCTGCCAATGACCGTTCCCATGCTCATGCCCAACGGTGTTGCCGCAGCCGTCAGCCTCGACTTGGGTGCCCGGGCCGGCGCCCACACTCCTGTCTCGGCCTGCGCTTCGGGCACCGAGGCCATGCACCTGGGGCTGGAACTGATCCGCTCCGGCAAGGCTGACGTGGTCATGTGCGGCGGCGCCGAGGCAGCCATCCATCCCATGCCCCTGGCCGCTTTCGCGTCCATGCAGGCCCTGTCCCGCAGGAACGACGACCCGCAGCGGGCGTCCCGTCCCTACGACATCGACCGCGACGGCTTCGTTATGGGCGAAGGCGCCGGTGCCCTGGTCCTTGAGGCAGAGGAACATGCCCTCGCCCGCGGCGCCCGCATCTACGGTGAACTGGCCGGCACATCCGTCACCGCTGACGCGTACCACATCACGGCTCCGGACCCTGAGGGCCTGGGCGCCACCCGAGCACTTAAGGCTGCAATGTTCGACGGCCGGATCCAGGCCGAGGACGTTGTGCACGTCAATGCACACGCCACGTCCACGCCCGTTGGCGACAAGCCCGAATACACCGCCCTGCGCGCCGCCCTCGGTTCCCAGCTTGAGAGTGTGGCCGTCTCCGCAACCAAGTCGCAGATGGGGCACCTGCTTGGCGCCTCTGGCGCCGTGGAGGCTGTCCTGACGGTCCTGGCCGTCTACGAGCGCAAAGCGCCGGTAACGATCAACCTGGAAAATCAGGACCCCGAGATCCCGCTCGACGTCGTAACGTCCGCACGGGACCTTCCGGCCGGCAACATCGTGGCACTCAGCAACTCGTTCGGCTTCGGTGGCCACAACGCCGTCGTTGCCATCCGCAGCGTCTAGGACTTCCGGCCGCCCGCTCTCCGGGCCGGCACTGCCGCACAAAGGAGGAGGCCCCGCCATCAGGCGGGGCCTCCTCCTTTTGCTATGGAGCTTTGCGGTACTGCAACGGGGGGAACGACGGCGGTCAGCCCACCTGGTGGAGCCAGCGCACAGGTGCGCCCTCCGCTGCGTGACGGAACGGCTCGAGTTCCTCGTCCCACGCCTCGCCCAACGCGAGCGAGAGCTCGTGGTAGACGGCGGACGGATCGCCGGCGCCCGATTCGTAGGCATAGCGGATCCGGTCCTCGGAGACCATGATGTTTCCGTGCACATCCGTGACCGCGTGGAATATGCCCAATTCCGGAGTGTGGGACCAGCGGCCGCCGTCGACACCCTGGCTGGGTTCCTCAGTGACTTCGTAGCGCAGGTGGGCCCACCCTCGAAGCGACGACGCCAGTTTGGACCCGGTGCCGGGAGTTCCGGCCCAGGACAGCTCGGCCCGGAACATTCCGGGCGCGGCAGGCTGAGGGGTCCACTCAAGATCCGTGCGCTTGTCCACGACGGATCCAATGGCCCACTCGACATGAGGGCACAGGGCCGTAGGGGCCGAGTGAACGAACAGCACACCGCGGGTCATTGCAACAGACATTCCATCCTCCATAGCTCTAGGTACGTCTTCCCCAACGACCTGTGCCTGGATGGAACTTCTGCGCCTCGTGCTGCGGCGGCTGTGCCCTGCCTGGTTATTTAGCTGTATCAGATAAAACAGTGTCCGGACTCGATGTGCCTCATGAGACCTGAGAGCTTCAAGAGGCACTTGAAAGTTGCCGGACGTGACTCTTATTGTGCCGTACCCCGCCCGGTTACGCCAGTGCGATGCGCCTCATCTCAGCTCAGGCCCTCGGGTGGGCCTGCTGGTAGCTTTTCCGCAGCCGGTCCACCGACACATGGGTGTAGATCTGGGTGGTTGCAAGGCTGCTGTGGCCCAGGATTTCCTGGACGGCACGCAAGTCCGCTCCGCCATCCAATAGGTGGGTGGCCGCCGAGTGCCGCAGTGCGTGCGGACCCGAGGCGGAGGTATCCCCCATCGCTTCGAAGAGGCCATGGACAACGGTACGGACCTGGCGCTGGTCCACCCGGCCGCCCCGGAGCCCGAGGAACAATGCCGGCCCGCTGGTGTCCTTGGCCATCAGCGGCCGCCCCCGGCGCAGCCAGTCGTCGACAGCCAGGGCAGCCGGCACGCCATAGGGAACAGTGCGCTCCTTGTTGCCTTTGCCGATCACCCGAAGTGTCCTGCGGTCCGGATCCAGGTCGTCCACGTCCAGGCCGGCGAGCTCACCCACACGGACGCCGGTGGCGTAAAGGAGTTCGACGATGGCACGGTTCCGCACTGCCATCGGATCACCATCGGCAGTGCTTTCCTCGAGGTCCTTCAATAGCCGTTCGAGCTGTGCGGCCTGGAGTACCCCCGGGAGCGACCGCTCACGCTTGGGCGCCTTGAGCCGGAGAGCAGGATCGGCGTCGAGGCGCTCTTCCCGCAGGGCCCAGGCGGTGAAGGCCCGGATTGTGGCGGAGCGCCGCGCCAGTGTTGCCCGGGCCGCCCCGGCCTGGCTCTGGGCGCCCAGCCAGCGGCGGAGGGTTCCCAGTTCGAGGTCCTGGAGTTCGGTGGCCCCCTCGGACGCAGCGAAAGCCAACAGGCTCTCAAGGTCGCCAAGGTATGCGCGCCGGGTGTGGGGGGATACTGCCCGTTCGCCGGAAAGGTACGCGGCAAACCCTTCCATGGCCTGCAGGAGTGTCGGGGGCAGCCCGGGGGGCTGTTCAGCATGTTCCACCCTCCTACTTTCTCAGGTGCCGGCCCCGCAAGGCTGCCGGACACGGCCCACCAGCGATCCGGGGCCACCGGTGAAGTGATGCTGACGTGTTGCCGGCCGGCGCCGGGTTGTATTCAGTCAGTCGGTTGCTTTGCCCCGCTTCCAGCCGCCCCGCTCCGAGACTGCCAGCCCCAGGAGGCCCAGGCGGCCCAGCCCGGCCCGGACAGAGTCGTGGCCCAGTCCGGCGACCGCCGCCAGCTTCTCCACCGATGTGGTGGAGCGAAGGGGCAGTGCGTCCAGGAGGATCAGGTCCTCAAGCGTCAGCCCGTCCTGGACCTGTGCAGCAACCTGCCTCTGGTCCGGGAGGGCAGTCCCGCTGGGCGCGGCAAGCTCGGCGACCTCGGCGGCGTCGGTCACGCAGACCGCTCCCCCATCGCGGAGGAGCCTGTGGCAGCCGGCCGAATTGGCGCTGTGCACCGAACCGGGAACCGCGGCGACGGCACGGCCCAGGGTTTCGGCGTGGTGCGCGGTATTGAGCGCCCCGGACCGCCACCGCGCCTCAACCACCACTGTGACAGCTGAAAGCGCGGCTATCAGGCGGTTCCGCTGCAGGAACCTGTACCGCGTTGGCGCCGAGCCCGGAGGCACTTCGGCGAGCACAGCTCCCCGGTTGCAGACAGCCCGGAGGAGGTCCTCGTTTCCTGAAGGGTAGAAGCGGTCCACCCCACCGGCCATGACGGCGATGGTGGGAACGGCTCCCGAGCCGCCGGCAAGTGCGGCCCGGTGGGCATGTGCATCAATGCCGTACGCTCCGCCGGAGACCACTGTCATCCCCCGCTGCGCCAGGGAGTACGCAATATCGCCGGTAACCGAGGCCCCGTAGCTTGTACTGTCGCGGGACCCCACCAAGGCGATACTGCTCTCCAGGGCGGGAAGAGGCTGTTCGTGGCCCCGCCACCAGAGGCAGATGGGTTCCTGGATGCCGAGATCGGCGAGCTGTGCAGGCCAGAGCCCGTCTGCAGGAATGATCAGGCGGCCGCCGAGCCGGGACATGGTGGCCAGGTCCCGCTCGGGTGCGAGGTCCGGGATCCGCGGTTGCCACCGTTTCAGGGCCGCAGCCAGGCCGGACCAACTTGTGGACGGGCCGTTGTCCGCCAGCAGGACTGAAATTTCCTGTTCGAGCCCCGGCCCCGCGGCCACCTGGCCCGTGGCAATCCGAAGCCCGTCCACTGCTCCTGCCACCTGCACCAAGGCAAGGCCTGCGGCATCCTGCGGTTCCATCAGACGCGAGAGCGCAGCACGGGCGAGACGTTCCGGGGTCATGGTTGCTTCCGTGGCGCCGGTCATGCCGCGGCCGCCGTTGCCTGCCGCAGGCCCAGCGCCTGCCCCACGTCATTGGCATCCGGAGCGTCCCGCAGCGCAAGGTCGGCCAGCGTCCAGGCCAATCGAAGGACGCGGTCGTATCCCCGTGCCGTCAGTATTCCCCGTTCCAGCGAATGGTCCAGAATCCGAGTAACACCGGGCGGCAACCGCAGCTCGCCACGAAGGACCCGGCCGGACACCTGGGAGTTGGTCTCCAGCCCGAAGGGACCAAGCCGCTGTACCTGGCGTCGGCGTGCGTCCCTGACCCGGCGGGCCACTGATGCGGTGTCTTCCTCGGCGCCGGCCTGCCCGAAGTCGGCCAGGGAAACACGCTCCACCTGCAGCTGGATGTCTACCCGGTCCAGCAGGGGCCCGGACATCCTGGCAAGGTACCGGCGCCGCATCATCGGCGTGCAGGTGCAGTCCAGTCCCTTACCGGAAGCCTTGCCGCAGGGGCAGGGATTCGCTGCCAGCACCAGCTGGAACCGTGCCGGGTAGGCTGCTGTCCCGGCTGACCGGTGAATCACCAGCTCGCCGCTTTCCAGCGGCTGCCGCAGCGCATCGAGCACCCTGCGTTCATACTCGGGCGCCTCGTCGAGGAACAGCACACCGCGGTGGGCGCGGGATGCAGCCCCAGGACGTGGCAGACCGGAGCCGCCACCAATAATGGCCGCGGCGGTAGCTGTGTGGTGCGGGTTCTCGAAGGGCGGCCGCCGCAGCAGCTGGACCTGTGACGAGGGCAGTCCGCAGAGGGAATGGATGGCCGTCACCTCCATGGACTCGCGGTCCTCGAGGTCCGGCAGGATCCCGGGCAGCCGCTCCGCCAGCATGGTCTTCCCCGCTCCTGGCGGCCCGGTGAGCAGCAGGTGGTGGGCCCCCGCCGCCGCCACTTCCAGCGCCCTGCGGGCCTCTCCCTGCCCGGACACGTCTGCCATGTCCGGGCAGGGGGCCGCTTCCCCCGACGGTCCTGCATCGTCGTCGGCGTCGTCGGGCTCGAAGTCCAGGGCAAGCTCCTGGGGGTCGGCACCGAAATCGAGGGCGAGCCGCGCCAGGGTCCGGTATCCGCTGACGTTGGCTCCGGGCACCAGCGAGGCTTCGGCGAGGTTTGCCTGCGCCACTACGACATCGCGGTAGCCGGCCTGCACGGCCGCCATAACCGCAGGGAGTATGCCGCGGACAGGCCGGAGCCTGCCGTCAAGGCCCAGTTCGGCGATGAAGACGGTACGTCCTGTGGGCCGGATGTCATTGGCCGCCCGGAGCACCGCCATGGTCACGGCGAGGTCAAAACCGGAACCGCGCTTGGGCAACGAGGCAGGGATAAGGTTGGCGGTGATCTTGCGGCGGCTGAGGGGTATCCCCGAATTCTTTGCCGCAGAGCGGATGCGCTCCCTGGCTTCGTTCAGCGCCGCATCCGGAAGTCCCAGAATCACGAACGCCGGAAGGCTTTGGCCAATGTCGGCTTCGACCTCAACCATGTACCCGTTCAGGCCCACGAGCGCCACCGAATAGGTGCGTCCAAGCGCCATTCAGCCCACCCCCTTGAGGTGTTCCACCACGGGGTTGCCGCCGCCGTCGTCCACCACGGCGATGACGTCCACGCGGCGCAGCGGCATCCTCAGCTCACGGTCCCTGCACCAGGCCGCGCCGAGCCGGTGCAACCGGGCAAGCTTGTCCGGTCCCACCGCCTCGAACGGGTGGCCGTAGTCGAGGGACCGGCGCGTCTTCACCTCGGCGATGACCAGCGCGTCCCCGTCCAGCGCGACGACGTCAATTTCGCCCTCGCTGCAGCGCCAGTTGCGCTCCACTATCAGCATGCCGAGGGTCTCGAGATAGCCGACGGCGAGGTCTTCGCCATGCCGGCCCAGCAAATCTTTGGCTTTCATTTCTACCTCCGCAACCAGCCTGCGGGCGTGGGGTTGCGGAGGACAGGGAGCTCATCCCCTATGTGCATGACGGCGGTGGTGTGGAGGGATAGTCCACGTGAGGACCAGTAGCGCCGTGGACCCGGGGCCCTACTGGAGCCGGCCTACCCTAGTTGCCCAGGTCGACGTCTTTCGGCAGTGCCAGTTCCTCGTTCCGCGGAAGTTCTTCCACGTTGACGTCCTTGAAAGTCAGGACGCGGACGCTCTTGACGAACCGTGCGGAACGGTAGACATCCCACACCCATGCATCAGAGAGGGTCAGGTCGAAGTACACCTCGCCATCGGCGCTGCGGGCTTGCAGGTCCACGTGGTTGGCCAGGTAAAAGCGCCGTTCGGTCTCGACTACGTAGCTGAACAGTCCGACAACGTCGCGGTATTCACGGTAGAGCTGCAGCTCCATGTCGGTCTCATAGTTTTCAAGGTCCTCGGCACTCATGCTTCCATCTTGCACCATGTCCGACAGTGCCGGAGCCGCAACGGTCCCGGAGCAGGCGCAGAGGAGGCCGGGAAAGGGGTCAGTCCCCGCCCTGCATGTCACCGGCGGCCTGGAGTTCCCCGCCCAGGAGGCGCCAGCTCACCCGGTGGTAGGGAGTGGGTCCGGCGGTACGCAACGCATCGCGGTGCAGCACCGTGGCGTAGCCCTTGTTGACGTCCCAGCCAAAGTCGGGGTACTCGACGTGGAGTTCACGCATGGTCCGGTCCCGCTCCACCTTGGCGATGACGCTGGCTGCGGCCACGCTCAGGCACTGCATGTCCGCTTTGATCTTGGTGTGCACAGGAGCGTCGCACGCTGCCTCCGGCACCGCCTGGTCGAAGAGCGACAGCTGCTCTGCCGGTGACAGCCAGTTGTGGCTTCCGTCCAGCAGCACCATGTCCGGAATGACACCGGTGGACAGGATGTCCTGCCAGGCCCGCGTTCCCGCCAGCCGCAACGCCGCAATGATTCCCAGGGCGTCAATCTCGTGCGCCGAGGCGTGCCCCACGGCGGAGGCCACGCTCCAGCGGCGTACCAATGGCTCGAGCCGCTCGCGCTCGGGGGCGCTGAGGAGCTTGCTGTCGCGTACGCCTGCCAGGGGCTTCTGGCGTTCAAGGTCGACGACGGCGATCCCCACGCTCACGGGACCGGCCAGTGCACCGCGGCCCACCTCGTCCACCCCTGCAAGAAGCCGCACGCCCTGCGCCTTGAAGGTCCGCTCATGGCGCAGGGTGGGTGCTTTGCCGCGGCCCGTGACCTTTGATGATCCGGACCGTGGCTTCGCGGGCGCTTTGACCGCCCCTGCCGGTACTGCCCGTACTGCCTGGGTCATGGTCAGGGCGCCGCAGGGACGTCGCGGAACACCTCGGGGTAGTTGCCCAGGGTGGTGATGCGGTTGAGCGGCCAGGCGATCACCGCTGCTTTGCCTTCAAGGTCGCTGAGGTCGATGAAGCCGCCATCGGACTCCATGTGGGAGCGGGAGTCGGCGGAGTGGTTCCGGTTGTCGCCCATCACCCACACCTTGCCTTCCGGGACCGTGACGTCGAAGTTGCGGACCTGCGGGACTTCTGCCGGGTTGATGTAGGCCTCATCGACCGCGGTGCCGTTAATGGTCAGTTTACCGCCGGCGTCGCAGCACACCACGTGGTCGCCCGGCAGCCCGATGACCCGTTTGACGAGGTGCTGGTCTGTATTGTCGGGGAGCAGGCCGACGAAGGTCAGGCCGTCCTGGACCCAGGTGAACGGCCCCTTCGCCTCGGGTGCTGCCGGCGGAAGCCAGCCCTTGGTATCACGGAAGACGACGACGTCTCCGCGGCTGAGGGCGAAAGGTTCCGGCACCAAGAGGTTGACGAAGATCCGGTCGTCAATGTCCAGGGTGTTCACCATGGACTCGGAGGGGATGAAGAACGCGCGGAACAGGAAGGTCTTGATGAGGAAGGACAGTACGACGGCGATCACCACCACTGTGGCTACTTCCTTGAGCCAGGCAAACACCGGGCTGCCCGAGTCCTTGCCGGACGGCTTGCCCGCGGCCTTGGCAGCCGAGCGGCTGGGAGCCTGGCTGGGCTCCGCGTTGCCGTGCGCTGCTTCGGCCCCGGTGTCAGGCGCGGGATCCGGGGCCGCGGCGGGTTCGGATGACTGCCCGGCGGGCTCGTCCGCGGCTCCATCGCGCCGCGGCTCGGGTGTCCGCGCGTGGTTCTCGGGCATCTACTGTCCGTTCTCTGGGGTTGGTGCAGCCGCAGCCGGCCTTGGTACTGGAGCAAATCTATCAAGCGGCCAGACGATCTGGACGGGCCGGCCGATGACACGGTCCAGGGGAACCATGCCACCACCGGGGGCGCCCAGCAGGCTTCGCGAGTCGGCGGATACGGACCGGTGGTCGCCCATGAGCCAGAGCCGGCCTGCCGGGACCACTGAGTTGAATTTCTGGGTGCTGGGCACGTCTCCCGGGAAGACATAGGGTTCGTCCACGGGGTCGCCGTTAACGGTGACTTTGCCGGCTGCATCGCAGCACACCACGGCATCCCCGGGCAGTCCAATGACCCGCTTGACGTACGTGGTGTCGCTCCCTGTCAGCCCCAGCCACCGGGTGGCCGCGGCCGCTGCGTCGGCCAAGGGCCCCTTGCCGCTGTTGAGCGGGGCGAACGTGCCGCGTCCGTCGAAGACCACCACGTCCCCGCGCCGGATGGGTTCGGCCGTGAAGTCGGTCCGGGACACCAGGATCCGGTCCCCGCCTTCCAGCAGGGGCTCCATCGATTCCGACGGGATGAAGTAGATGTCCAGCCACAGTGACCGGACCAGGCCGCTGATGACGACGGCGAGGAGAAGCGCCAGGAACGCAAAACGCCAGCCCGGTTTCCTGGGCTGGCGTTTTGTCTGGTCCATAAGTCCGTATCCTGGGCGCTGGTGCTGATGGCTCCGGCGCGGGCCGGCTACGGCTGCGGCCCAGCCTTCGTAGGTCCGGAAGGACTTACTTGGCAGAGGTGAAGTCGCGCTTTTCCTTGATCTTTGCAGCCTTACCGCGCAGTGCACGCATGTAGTAAAGCTTGGCGCGGCGGACGTCGCCCTTGGTGACAACTTCGATCTTGTCGATGATCGGGGAGTGTACCGGGAAGGTACGCTCCACGCCGACGCCGAAGGACACCTTGCGGACCGTGAAGGTCTCGCGGACGCCGTCACCCTGGCGGCCCAGGACGAAGCCCTGGAAGACCTGGACGCGGGAGTTCTTGCCTTCGATGATGTTTACGTGCACCTTGAGGGTGTCACCGGCGCGGAACGCGGGGACGTCAGTGCGCAGCGAAGCTGCATCGACGGAATCGAGAATATGCATAATTGCACTCCTGGTGAACGCCACAGGTCATTCACTTTAGGTCACGGCCGGGAAAGCCCTGCGCCGATGGCGCATTGGGAGTATCCCGCCCGAAGTTAAGTGGTCCGGCCGCCTCACTGGTTGACGAGGCCGGTTGTCAGGCTGTTGGTTGCGCTCCCCCTGTGGCAGGTGCGGACCCAGCAGACACAAGGACTAATTTTGCCACAGCGGCGCCCGTACAGCCAATCCTGCGCGGCTTCAGCCGGCGGGTTCCGTCTTGCCGGGCCGCCGGACCGGCCTGCCGTCGACGATGTCGTAGCCGAGTTCCTGCAGGGCCGAGCGGTCGGCCCTCGGAAGCTTCCCGGCGTCGAACGCCTCCAGCAGGTCCGGACGCCGCTCGGACGTCCGGCGGAACTGTTCATGCCGCCGCCACTGGGCGATCTTGCCGTGGTTTCCGCTCAGCAGGATGGCGGGCACCTCACGGTCGCGCCAGACGGCGGGCTTGGTGTACACCGGGTACTCCAGGAGGCCGTCGGAATGGGATTCCTCCACCAGGGATTCGGGGTTTCCCACGACGCCGGGCAGCAGCCGCCCAACCGCCTCCACCATGGCGAGTACGGCAACTTCCCCCCCGTTGAGGACGTAGTCGCCCAGGCTTACGGGCCGCACGTCGAAGTGGTCGCCGGCCCATTCGATCACGCGTTCATCGATGCCTTCGTAGCGTCCGCAGGCGAAGGCAAGGTGCTCCTCGCCTGCCAGCTCGTGGGCCATGGCCTGCGTGAAGCGCTCCCCCGCGGGTGAGGGAACGATGAGGACGGGCTTGCCCTGGTGTCCGGGCCGTGCATCGGCAACGGCCGTAAGCGCCAGGGACCACGGCTCCGGCTTCATGACCATGCCCGCGCCGCCCCCGTAGGGAGTGTCGTCCACGGTACGGTGCCGGTCCGTGGTGAACGACCTGAGGTCGTGGACATGCAGGTCCAGGATGCCGTCCTGGCGTGCCTTGCCGATCAGGGACAGTTCCAGGGGCGCCAGGTACTCGGGAAAGATACTGACGACGTCGATGCGCATCTAGTCGGTGCCTTCCGGTTCCGCCGGTGCGGCTTCGCCGGAGTTGACTTCGAAGAGCCCGTCCGGCGGGGTGAGGAGGATGTAGCCTTCGCTGATATTGACTTCGGGGACGATCTGCTCGACGAAGGGGATCAGGATTTCCTCGCCGCCCGGGGTGGTGACCATCAGCAGGTCCTGCGCCGGTGCGGTGTTAAGGGCAGTCACCTTGCCCACGACCGTGCTGCCCACACGGGCTTCGAGGCCCACGAGCTCATGCTCGTACCAGCCGTCTTCATCGTCCTCGTCCAGTTCCGCTGTTTCGATGAAGAGCTTGGCGCCGCGGAGCGTCTCAGCCTGGTTGCGGTCTTCGATTTCCTCAAAGGCCAGCAGCAGGATGTCCTTGTTCCAGCGGGCGCTGCTGACTGTCAGCGGCCCGGACTGCGCCGGCTCCACCACGAACTCCACTCCGGGGACGAAACGGTCCCCAGGGGCGTCGGTCATTACCTGGACCGTGACTTCCCCGCGGATGCCGTGGGGCTTGCCGATGCGGGCCACCTGGAGCTGCATATGTTCCTCTGTTCGGGTTGGTGCACATTGTGTTGGTTCGTGAAAAAACTCCGGCCCCTCCACCGTGTGGTGGAGGGGCCGGAGAGCAAAACTGGTGTTGCCGGACGCTCAGCGGCGGCGGTCGGTGTCGACAACGTCGACCCGGACCGGCTCGCCACCGGCCAGCGCTGCCACGACGGTGCGCAGTGCACGCGCCGTGCGGCCCTGCCGGCCGATCACCCGCCCCAGGTCATCCTGGTGAACACGAACCTCGAGGGTATCCCCGCGGCGGTTGTTCTTCGAATTGACCGTGACGTCGTCCGGGGAATCAACGATTCCGCGGACCAGGTGCTCCAGCGCGTCTGCCAGCAACTTACTCAGCCTCGGTTGTCTCTGCTTCGGCTTCGGCTGCCTCAGTCTTGGAAGCCTTCTTGGTGATGGCTTCCGGGATGATGACGGAACCCTTCTCCGGTGCGACGAAGGCTTCCTTCTCGCCCTTGGTCTTCAGGGTGCCTTCCTGGCCCGGGAGGCCCTTGAACTTCTGCCAGTCACCGGTGATCTTGAGGATGGCGGCAACCTGCTCGGACGGCTGGGCACCGACGGAGAGCCAGTACTGTGCACGCTCGGAAGCGACCTCGATGTACGAGGGCTCTTCGGTGGGGTGGTACTTGCCGATCTCTTCGATGGCACGGCCGTCACGCTTGGCGCGTGCGTCCATGACGACGATGCGGTAGTACGGGGCGCGCATCTTGCCGAAGCGCTTAAGGCGAATCTTTACGGCCACTTTTGTGGTCACTCCTGTTTCAGAAAAGGGGTGAACCCGGCGTTCTGCACCCGTGGGGCGGGCCATACTTGCGGGTTCGAAGGACAGGATCCGGACGCGGAGAGAGGGGCCACGCAGATCGAGTACCTGTCTATTGTGCCAGATCAGCGGGAGGATTTCGACTTGGCACCCTGCGCCTGCGGGGGCGGCGCCGGACCCAGCCCAAACTGCACTGCCCGGGGAAGGTCAGGCGGACCAGACGTACAGTCCCGACCGCTCCGAATCGTCGATTCCGCCGGCCAGTTCCGCAACCTGCCGGACGTAGGCCTGCGCCTGCCCGGCGTCGAACGGCATGTCGTCCTGCGCCGCCCACTGCGCGGCGACGTCCTCGAGGACATCGCCCTCGCCTTCGGTTTCGTAGGTGAGCAGGTCAGCCAGGGCCCGGACCATGGCCGGCGGGACGGCCAGCAGGGAATCGCTGGCCACGTCCACCATCGTCAGCTCGTAGTCGGCGCCGCCCGCGTGGACCGCGGTGCCGGCCAGGTCTCCAAGCTGCTCCACTTCGAAGTCGCTGATACCCGGGATCCGGACGGCGTCGGCGGCCGGCGGGGTGCCCCCGCCGTCAAGGGTTCCGGCGCGCTTCAACGCGGCATCGTGGGTGGCTACGAAGATTTCGGTAAAACCCATGGGAAGTGACCTCTTCCGTGTACGGTCCGGCGCGCCGGGGATACCTGCCTGGACTCCACGGCCTATCGGCTTCAGCCTAGTACGCGGAAGGGGTGCTCAGCGCACCGCAACCCGGATGCGGTTGCGCCACGGATCCTCGAAGCGCAACTCAGCGCCGGTGTGGTGCGAGGAGACCCCGGCGACCTTCAGGCGGTCAGCGAGCGCGCCGACGTCGTCACCGGACGGCACCTCGATGAGGACCTCGCCGAGGCCCAGGGTGTCTTTCCGCGGACCGGCGCCGCGGCTGTTCCAGACGTTCATGGCCATGTGGTGGTGGTACCGGCCCGCGGAGACGAAGAGGGCCTGCCCGTGCCAGCCGGCGGTCTTTTCGAACCCGAGCGTTCCCACGTAGAAATCGCGGGCGGACTGGACGTCGCCCACCTGGAGGTGGACGTGGCCCACGCCGGCGGTGGTCTGCCGCTGCCCCTGGAGGGATTCTTCGGAGAGGTGCTGTTCCAGGTAGCGCTGCGGCGGCAGCGCCAGGCTGTCCATGACCACGTCAGTGCCGTTCCAGGACCAGTTGCTTCGCGGGCGGTCCCAGTAGAGCTCGATGCCGTTGCCTTCGGGATCACTGAAGTAGAAGGCCTCGCTGACCAGGTGGTCGGCACTGCCCGTGAAGGAGCGGGGCTCGAGCTGGGCTGCGGTGGCCACAGTAGCGGCGAGCGCCGCCTGGTCCTCGAACAGGAGGGCCGTGTGGAACAGGCCCGCCTCTCCCCTGCCGGGAATGTTCAGGCCGGGGGCCGGGGCCAGATGGACCAGCGGCTTGCCGAGCCGGCCGAGGTACAGTCCGCCGTCCTGCTCAGCGACCACCTCGAGCCCCAGTGCGCGCTGGTAGTAGTCGGTCATGACCTTCATGTTGCCGACCTTGAGCATCACGGTGCCCATGGCGAGGTCGGCAGGAAGAAGATCCTGGCTGGTGGCTTCTGCAGTCATTGAACGCTCCCTCTACTGGAGGCCGTCCGAATGAGGCGGCCTGTCATGAGTTAAAATTACTTGAAGCTTCAATTTATTCCAAGTGCAGGGTGGATGTTTTGCTTAGCGGACCACGCGGCCGCCTAAAACCACGTGGGATGGGTGCGCCACGGTGTCCAGGGTCCTCCGGGGATCGTTCCGGAACAGCACGACGTCGGCGCGCGCCCCTTCTGCAAGCCCGTCAGCGCCCAGCCAGGCCCGGGCAGCCCAGCTGGCAGCGTTGAGCGCTTCGGCTGCGGGCAACCCGGCCGCGTGCAGGGCAAGGATTTCGTCCGCAATCCTGCCGTGGCGGATCACGCTGCCGGCGTCCGTTCCGGCGAAGATCTGCACCCCGGCTTCCCAGGCCTCACCTATCCGTTCCAACCGTCGTTCCCAGAGCGCCAGCATGTGGTCGGCGTACACCGGAAACTTGGGCCTGGCCTGGGCGGCAATATCGGGGAATGTGGCGATGTTGACCAGCGTCGGAACGATGGGTACGCCCTGTTCCACGAACCGCGGCAGGTGCCGTGGCAGCAGGCCGGTGGCGTGCTCGATGCAGTCGATCCCGGCATCGAGCATCTGGTCCAGGGTGTCCTCGGCGAAGCAGTGGGCGGTCACGCGGGCACCTTCGTCGTGTGCGGCACTGATCGCATCGCGGACGACGCCGGCGGGAAAGGAGGGTGCGAGGTCGCCGGCGCTCCGCTCGATCCAGTCCCCGACGAGCTTGACCCAGCCGTCGCCGTCGCGGGCTTGCTTGCGCACGGCCTCCACAAGGCCTTCAGGCTCGACCTCGTGGGCGAAGCCCCGAAGGTAACGGCGGGTCCTGGCGACGTGCCTGCCCGCCCGAATCAGCAGCGGAAAGTCGCGGCCGCCCTGCATCCAGCGGGTGTCCGCGGGCGATCCCGCGTCCCGGATCAGCAGCGTTCCTGAGTCCAGGTCGGCACGGGCCTGGGCTTCGGCCTCACCGGCGTCCACAGGCCCGGCAGGGCCCAGGCCAATGTGGCAGTGGGCGTCGACGAAGCCGGGCAGCACCCAGCCATCGAGCACAACGTCCGGACTGGCTTCCGGGCGGGTAAACGTGAGGCGACCGTCCACGGACCAGAGGCCGTGCCTTTCGCTGTCCGGTCCCGTGAGGGCGGTGCCGCTAAAAGCGATGATGTATGGCATGGATGCCTCCTCTTCCTGCCCGGTCAGGCTAGCACCGGCAAATATGACAGGGCTGTAAGCGCTTGTCCCCGCAGCGTGTGGTAGCTTCGTTCCTGACCACACGGGTGCCCCTGCAGGGGCTGAGATCGGGCTGACGCGGCCTGCGACCGTTGAACCTGTCCGGGTAATGCCGGCGAAGGAAGTGAGTACTCCTTGAATACACCCAAAACAATGCTGCCCCCTGCCCAAAACCACCCCGCCGGAGCCACGCGTGAAGCACCGGTGACCCAGTCCCTGAAGTCGCACTCGCTGGCCTACATCGATGATCCGGAGCACGGGATCCGTGTCCCGGTCACGGAGATCGCGCTCGAGTCCTCGCCCAACGGGCAGCCGAACGCCCCTTTCCGCACCTACCGGACAGCGGGGCCGGGAAGCGATCCCGTCCGCGGTCTCAGCCCCTACCGGTCGGACTGGATTGAGGCGCGGGCTGATACGGAAGCGTACGGCGGAAGGGAACGGAACCTGCTCGACGACGGCCGCTCGGCCGTACGCCGCGGCGCCGCCTCCGCGGAATGGAAAGGCGGGCGCCCGGTGCCCCGCCGCGCCGTCGAAGGCCGGACTGTCACACAGATGCACTACGCCCGGAAGGGCGCAGTGACGCCGGAAATGCGGTTCGTGGCGCTGCGGGAAAACTGCGATCCGGAACTGGTCCGGAGTGAGGTTGCGGCCGGACGGGCCATCATCCCCAACAACATCAACCATCCGGAGTCCGAACCGATGATCATCGGGAAGGCTTTCCTGGTGAAGATCAACGCCAACATCGGCAACTCCGCCGTCACCAGTTCCATTAGGGAAGAAGTGGACAAGCTGCAGTGGGCCACGCGGTGGGGTGCCGATACGGTGATGGACCTGTCCACTGGCGACGACATCCACACCACCAGGGAGTGGCTCATCCGCAACTCCCCGGTGCCGATCGGCACCGTGCCCATCTACCAGGCCCTGGAAAAGGTCAACGGCGAGGCGAACGAGCTTACGTGGGAAATCTTCCGCGACACCGTCATAGAACAATGTGAGCAGGGCGTGGACTATATGACTGTCCACGCCGGCGTCCTGCTCCGCTACGTGCCGCTCACCGCAAACAGGGTCACCGGCATCGTGTCCCGGGGCGGGTCGATCATGGCGGGATGGTGCCTGGCGCACCACCAGGAGAATTTCCTGTACACGCACTTCGATGAGCTGTGTGAAATCTTTGCCCGGTATGACGTCGCATTCTCGCTGGGTGACGGCCTGCGCCCCGGTGCCACCGCGGATGCCAACGACGCTGCTCAGTTCGCGGAACTGGACACGCTGGCCGAGCTGACGGAGCGCGCCTGGAAGCATGACGTGCAGGTGATGGTGGAAGGGCCGGGCCACGTCCCGTTCCATCTGGTGCGTGAGAATGTAGAGCGCCAGCAGGAACTGTGCAAGGGCGCGCCGTTCTATACGCTGGGGCCGCTGGTTACCGATGTGGCTCCCGGCTACGACCACATCACATCAGCCATCGGCGCCACCGAGATTGCCCGCTACGGCACCGCCATGCTCTGCTACGTCACGCCCAAGGAGCATCTGGGACTGCCCGACAGGGATGACGTGAAGACCGGGGTCATCACCTACAAGATCGCCGCGCACGCCGCCGACCTGGCCAAGGGCCACCCCGGGGCGCACGAACGGGACGACGCGTTGTCCAAGGCCAGGTTCGAGTTCCGCTGGCGGGACCAGTTCGCGCTCTCGCTTGACCCCGAGACGGCCGAAGCGTTCCATGATGAAACGCTGCCGGCCGAGCCCGCCAAGACGGCACACTTCTGCTCCATGTGCGGGCCGAAGTTCTGCTCTATGCGGATCAGCCAGGACATCCGCAACGAGTACGGGTCGGCGGAAGCCCAGGCCGCGATAGCAGAAGCGGCAGCCGGGATGCAGGAGAAGAGCCAGGAGTTCCTGGAATCCGGCGGCAAGGTATACCTTCCCGAGCTGAAAGTCCCGGCCGGAAGCTGAGCCTGCCGCCGGCGGTGACCGGCGGGTTGCTGTGGCCGGCCCTGGCGGCTAAGACGCCCGGGCCGGTTCACTCCGGCTGACCTCGGCGAGGAACTGCCGGATGGCCCGGTTGCCGTCAGCCGAGTCGTGGGGCCGGTGCCCGCCGGCCGCGACACGGTGCAGGGCACCGGTCTCCCTCAGATAACCGGCGATTTCTTCGTACAGCGGTTCCCAACCCCCGGTAAGGACAAGGGTGGGGACTCCGGGAACGATGTGAAGTGGCGCCTCCCATGACGGTGACTGCAGCCGCAGCCGGCGGGCAGAGCGCTTCTCCTCCAGGGTGGCTGGCTGGTGCAGGTCAGCGGCGTAGACGCGGCGGACGAACTCCCGCTGGAAGTCCTCGTCGCTGAGTTGGTGGCGAACGTCGAACAGCGGCTTCATCATCCGGATGTGGGCGGCTGTTGCGGGCAGCTCCGCGGTGAGGGAAAGGCAGGCCGGCTCCACGAGGGTCAACGAATGCACGAGGTCCGGGCGCTCCACGGCCGCCATCATGGCCGGAATTGCTCCCTGCGCGTGAGCCACCACGTGTCCGCCGGCAGCACCACGCCCGTCATCGCCCAGGGAACGCAGCACGATGGCCGTGTCCTCCGCAAAGGAGGACTCCAGGGGTTCGGCGGTGCTGTGGTATCCGTGCCGGCGGAGGAACAGGGCGTCGTACATCAGCGCCATGCCGTGCTGCCGGGGCCAGGCGGCGGCGCCGAAGCTCCCCGAGCCGTGCACGAACACTACCCTCTGCTTGAACATCCCCCAACCCTATTCCACGGCGCCGACATCTTAACGAAACAGCGCCAAGTGTCGTTGGGACGTTTCCAACGACACTTGGCGCTACTTGGCGGGAGTGTTCCTAGTTGCCCAGGAACTTGTCAAAGCCCTTGGGCAGGTTCAGCTGGGACGGGTCAAAGTCACCGGACTGCTGGCCGAAGGAGGCCCCGGTGGGCAGCGCCTTGGATGCGTTGGCGCGCCGGGCTTCGGCGTCCTTGCGTTCCTGGGCGGCCTTGGCCGGGTTTCCGGACCGGGCCTTCTTCTTCGGCGCGTTCTTCGCGTTCTTGCGGGCGCCGCCGCCGGCACCGGGCAGGCCGGGCATGCCTGGCATCCCGGGCATGCCGCCCTGGGCCATTTTCTTCATCATCTTCTGGGCCTGCGCGAAGCGTTCCAGCAGGCCGTTGACCTCGGAGACGTGCACACCCGAACCGCGGGCGATGCGGGCGCGGCGCGAACCGTTGATGATCTTGGGGGCCACGCGTTCGTGCGGGGTCATGGACCGGACGATTGCTTCAACGCGGTCGATCTCGCGTTCGTCGAACTGCTCCAGCTGCTGGCGGATATTCTGGGCGCCGGGCATCATCATGAGCATTTTCTTCATGGAGCCCATGTTGCGGATCTGCTGCATCTGGGCCAGGAAGTCGTCCAGGGTGAAGTCTTCCTGGTCGGCGAACTTCTTCGCCATCCGGGCAGCTTCGTCTTTGTCCCAGGACTTTTCGGCCTGCTCGATGAGGGTGAGGACGTCACCCATGTCCAGGATGCGCGAGGCCATCCGGTCCGGGTGGAAGAGCTCGAAGTCGTCCAGGCCTTCACCGGTGGATGCGAACATGACGGGCTTGCCGGTGACCGACGAGACGGACAGCGCGGCACCACCGCGGGCATCGCCGTCGAGCTTGGACAGGACGATGCCGGTGAAGTTGACGCCCTCGTCAAACGCCAGGGCCGTGTTCACGGCGTCCTGGCCGATCATCGAGTCGATGACGAAGAGGACTTCGTTGGGCACGATGGCCCGGCGGATCTGGCGCGCCTGCTCCATCATGTCCGCGTCGACGCCGAGGCGGCCTGCGGTGTCCACGATGACGACGTCGTGCAGTTTCTGGCGGGCTTCCTCCACGCCGGCCCGGGCAACGGCCACGGGATCGCCGGCCGGCTGTTCCAGCTCGGTTGAGGTGGCACCCGGGTGAGGGGCGAAAACAGGGACGTTGGCACGCTGGCCCACTACCTGCAGCTGGGTAACAGCGTTGGGCCGCTGCAGGTCACACGCCACCAGCATGGGGCTGTGGCCCTGGGACTTCAGCCACTTGGACAGCTTGCCCGCAAGGGTGGTCTTGCCGGCGCCCTGGAGGCCGGCAAGCATGATGACGGTGGGGCCGTTCTTGGCCAGGCGGATGCGCCGGGTCTCGCCGCCGAGGATCTCCTTGAGTTCCTCGTTGACGATCTTGACGATCTGCTGGCTGGGGTTCAGCGCCGCTGAAACCTCGGCGCCCAGGGCCCGTTCGCGCACGCGGCCGGTGAATTCCCGCACCACGGGAACGGCAACGTCCGCGTCCAGCAGGGCGCGGCGGATCTCCCGGACGGTGGCATCGACGTCGGCCTCCGTCAGGCGGCCCTTGCCGCGGAGATTCTTGAAGGTTGCTGTCAACCGGTCAGAGAGTGAATTGAACACGCGCCGTGAACTTCTTTCAGGAGATGATCGGGACTCGACTATCTAGGGTACCAAGTCGGGCACGCCAGATGGCATGCTGGCAAAATGACGAGCCAAACAACTGTCAAGACCCTGCTCATCCTCGGCGCCTCCGGCGACCTCACAGGCCGGCTGCTCCTGCCGGGGCTGGCCCGGCTGGTGGCCGCCGGCCGGGCGGACGGCCTCCGCCTGGTGGGTGCCGGATCCGACCCCTGGACGCCGGAACAGTGGCGGGAACGGGTGCGGTCCTCCTTCGCCGCAGCTGCGGAGACCGCAGGGCCGGACGGCAAGGACGCGCTGGCTGCGCTGGAAAAGGACACGGCGTACCACCAGCTCGATGTCACAGCCGCCGGCGCCCTCGCTTCCCTGCTGGAAAGCCTCGACGGCCCCACCGCCGTCTATTTCGCGCTGCCACCCCGGATCAGCCAGCTGGCGTGCGAGGCGCTGCAGCCCGGGGAGGTGCCGGCGGGGACGCGGTTGGTGATGGAGAAGCCCTTTGGCTCCAGCGAGGAATCGGCGCGGTCCCTGAACAGGACGCTTGCCCGGCTGGTTCCGGAGGACCACATCCACCGCGTGGACCACTTCCTGGGGAAGGCCACGGTCCTGAACATCCTGGGACTGCGGTTCGCCAACAACTTCTTGGAGCCGGTATGGAACCGGCGGCACGTGGAGAAGGTGGAAATCTTCTTCGACGAGGATCTCGCACTGGAGGGCCGGGCACGGTACTACGACGGTGCCGGCGCCTTGCGGGACATGATCCAAAGCCACCTTCTGCAGGTGATGGCCCTCCTGGCCATCGAACCGCCGGCAACCCTGGGTGAGCGGGATCTTCGCGACGCCATCGCCGCAGTCCTTCGCGCGGCCAGTGTGGCGCCGCCCTTTACCGATTCCACGCGGCGGGCACGCTATGGAGCGGGCACGGTGGGAGGCAAGACGGTACCGGATTATGCCAGCGAAGACGGCGTGGACGCGGACCGCGGCACAGAGACTTTGGCTGAGATCCGGATTGGAATCGACAACTGGCGCTGGAGCGGTGTTCCGTTCATCCTCCGGTCCGGCAAGGCGTTGGGCAAGAAGCGGAAGGAGGCTGTCATCACTTTCCTTCCGGTGCCGCACCTGCCACAGGGCTTCACGGGCGTCGACTCGCCGAACCAACTGAGAATCGGATTCGGGCCGGACACCCTTGAGTTCGATGTTGACGTCAACGGCCCCGGAAACATCTTCAGCCTTGGCCGGGTCACCCTCGAAGCGGAGCTGAGCGCCTCCGACCTCCTTCCCTACGGTGAGGTCCTTGAAGGTGTGCTGACCGGGGACCCGTTGTTGTCGGTGCGGGGTGACACCGCCGAGGATTGCTGGCGGATTGTTGAACCGGTACTTCAGGCCTGGGCGCGGGGTTCCGTTCCCCTTGAGGAGTACGACGCCGGCTCGGCGGGTCCGGCGTCCTGGGCCACTTCCCGGGAAGGGAAGTGAGCGGGCGCCGGCGTTGAGCCCGGCCGCGCTCGTTAAATGCGAAACGGGTTGGGCGTGAACCTTCCGGTTCCTGCCCAACCCGTTTCCGCCTTCTTCCCCCTTGCAGCAGGGGCCGGCCGGAGGACTCTCCTAGATGGCGGCTACGCCGCGTTCGCCGGTCCTGACCCGGACTGCCTCAAAGACATCCATGGTCCAGACCTTTCCGTCACCAGCCCTGCCGGTGTTGGAACTGGCGATGATGACGTCCAGGATGTCATCCGCCTGCTCGTCCGTAGCCAGCACCTCTACCCGGATCTTGGGAAGGAGGTCCACGTTATACTCGGCGCCGCGGTACACCTCGGTGTAGCCCCGCTGCCGGCCGTAGCCGCTGGCTGCGCTGACCGTCAGGCCCTGCACTCCGTAGGCCTCCAGGCCCTCCCGGATTGCTTCAAGCTTCTCGGGCCTGACGATTGCGGTGATCAGTTTCATGCCCCCACACTTTCCTTGCCTGTTGCGGTTTCTGACTTCTTGGCATCTGCTGCAACGGCGCTGCCGGCCGCTTCTGCCTGGTTCTTGCCGGTGATCATGTCATGCAGCGGCTGGAAGCTGCCGCCGTGTCCGGAGAGGCCGAACTCGTAGGCGGTCTCGGCGTGCAGGCTGAGGTCCACACCCACCGTTTCCTGTTCCTGCGAGACGCGGAAGCCCATGGTCTTGTGGATGGCCAGCGCGATGATGGTGGTCATGACGGCCGAGTAGGCGATGGCGATGCCGGCAGCTGCGAGCTGGGCCCAGAGCTGGGCGAATCCGCCGCCGTAGAAGAGGCCGCCACCCGCACCGTCGGCGGGCAGTGCAATGAAGCCGAGGGCCACGGTACCGATGATGCCGGAGACAAGGTGTACGCCGACGACGTCCAGCGAGTCGTCGAAGCCCCAGCGGAACTTGAGACCGACGGCCAGGGCGGAGGCCACGCCGGACACGACACCGAGGCCGAGGGCGCCGACGGGGCTGACGTTGGCACATGCCGGGGTGATGGCCACGAGGCCGGCCACCACGCCGGAAGCGGCGCCGAGGGAGGTGGGGTGGCCGTCGCGGATCCGCTCAGTGACGAGCCAGCCGAGCATTGCCGCTGCCGGAGCTGCCAGGGTGTTGACCCAGATGAGGCCGCCCTGCTCTGCCGTGGTGGCGGCGCCGCCGTTGAAGCCGAACCAGCCGAACCACAGGAGGGCAGCGCCCAGCATAACGAAGGGGATGTTGTGGGGGCGGTGGTTCGGGTCCTTGCCGAAGCCCTTGCGGTTGCCCACGATGAAAACGAGGATGAGTGCCGCTACGCCGGCGTTGATGTGCACCACGGTGCCGCCGGCGAAGTCGATGGCTTCACCCAGTGCGGCACCGACGGCGCCTTCTTCGCTGAAGAGGCCGCCGCCCCACACCATGTAGGCGAGGGGGCAGTACACCAGGGTCACCCAGACGGGGACGAAGACGCTCCAGGCACCGAACTTTGCCCGGTCTGCGATGGCGCCGCTGATGAGGGCCACGGTGATGATGGCGAACGTTGCGCCGAAGCCCACCATGATGAGGCCGTCAGGGGTGTCGATGTTTGCAAGGCCGAACTTGGCGAACGGGTTGCCCACCATCTGGAGGAAGCCCTCGCCGGAAGACATCGAGTATCCCCAGAGGACCCATACGACGCCGACCATGCCGATGGAGATGAAGCTCATCATCATCATGTTCAAAGCCGCTTTGGCGCGTGTCATGCCGCCGTAGAAAAATGCCAGCCCCGGTGTCATCAGCAGCACGAGTGCTGCGGACACCATGACCCAAACGTGACCTGCGGTAAGTTCCATGGTGCACGTCCTCTCTTCCGAATCTTGCGGAATCCTCCGCCTGCCAACGCCCTTTGCGTCCTGTAACGAGTGTGTCGGCGGCGTGTTTCGCCCGCAGAGGATTTAGATTGCCGGACTGTTACAACAACCTCTAGGAAGTAAATGGTGCATATCCGCCTTGTTACGGTTATGTTTCACCACTCCCGCCGGCAGCCGGCGCCCCAGCCTGCAAGGAACTGTGCACCATGACGGCAGAAGCCCGCCCCGGCGGCACCGCTTCAAGGATCCTGGCCCGCCTGCGGCCCCGCCGCGACAAACTCCCCCGCGATATCAAGGTGATGCTGGCCGCCGCGTTCCTGATCGCGCTGGGATTCGGGCTTGTTGCGCCCGTATTGCCGCAATTCGCCACAACCTTCGGTGTGGGCAACACGGAAGCGGCCGTAATCGTGGCGATCTTTGCGTTCATGCGGCTGGTCTTCGCCCCGGCCGGCGGTGCCCTGATCGCCAAGCTCGGGGAACGGCCGGTCTATGTGGCCGGGCTGCTCATCGTGGCGGCCTCAACGGCGGCCTGCGCCTTTGCCGGGAGCTACTGGCAGCTGTTGCTGTTCCGCGGACTGGGCGGCGCGGGTTCGGTGATGTTTACGGTCGCTTCCATGGCCCTGGTGGTCAGGCTGGCGCCGCCGGAGAGCCGGGGCAGGGTGTCCGGCGCGTACGCCTCCGCATTCCTGATCGGCAACGTCTGCGGACCGATCGTCGGCGGCCTGCTTGCGGGGTTTGGCCTGCGGGTTCCGTTCCTTGCCTACGCGGCGGCCCTGGTCATCGCGGCGGCGGTGGTGCAGACGCAGCTGAGCCACCAGCGGCGGGACTCCGGCCTTGCGGCCAAGCGGGCGCCGGATATGCCCTTCGGCGAGGCCCTGCGGACCGGGGCATACCGGGCTGCGCTGGCATCCAGTTTCGCCAACGGGTGGGCTACGTTCGGCGTCCGGATGGCCACGGTCCCGCTGTTTGCTGCGGCGGCCTTCGGCGCCGGTCCCGAGGCGGCCGGGCTGGCCCTGGCCGTATTCGCGGCAGGCAATGCGGCGGCGCTGTCATTTTCCGGCCGCCTGGCAGATTCGCTGGGACGCAGGCCCATGATGATGTGGGGGCTGGCGGTGGCGGGGCTGGCCACTGCGGGCATCGGTTTCGCCCAGAGCCTGCCCTGGTTCCTTGCCGCCTCCGCTCTCGCCGGCATCGGTTCGGGCCTGTTCGGCCCTGCCCAGCAGGCCGCCGTCGCAGATGTGATCGGCAGCGGCCGGTCCGGCGGCAAGGTGCTGGCGGTCTACCAGATGACGTCCGACGTCGGTGCGATCGTTGGTCCCGTCCTGGCAGGCTTGCTCGCGGACCGGCTGGGCTTCGGCTGGGCATTCGGTGTTACGGGCGGGGTCCTGCTCTTGGCCGTCCTTGCGTGGCTGGCCACCCCGGAAACACTGCGGCCCGCCGCTTCACAGGACGCAGCGGGCCAAAAGAAGGGTTAGCGGCTAGTTCAGCAGCGCGTCGACGAATTGCTCGGCGTCGAACGGGGCGAGGTCGTCCGCGCCTTCGCCCAGGCCGATCAGCTTGACCGGGACGCCGAGGGTCTTCTGAATGGCGACGACGATGCCACCCTTGGCGGTGCCGTCCAGCTTGGTCAGGACGATGCCGGTGATGTTGACCACCTCGGAGAAAACGCGGGCCTGGTTGAGGCCGTTCTGGCCGGTGGTGGCGTCCAGGACCAGCAGGACCTCGTCAACTTCGGCGAGCTTCTCCACCACTCGCTTGACCTTGCCAAGCTCGTCCATGAGGCCCACTTTGTTTTGCAGCCGGCCGGCGGTGTCGATCATGACGACGTCGACCTCCTGGTCGATGCCTGCCTTCACGGCTTCGTAGGCCACCGAGGCGGGGTCGGCACCGTCAATGTCGGACTTGACGGTGGGAACGCCCACCCGCTGGCCCCAGGTCGCCAGCTGCTCAGCGGCAGCGGCACGGAAGGTGTCTGCGGCACCGAGGATCACGTCTTTGTCTTCGGCCACCAGCACGCGCGCCAGCTTGCCCACCGTGGTGGTCTTGCCAACGCCGTTGACGCCCACCACCATCATGACGGCCGGCTTGTCCCCGTGGCGCTGGACATTCAAGGTGCGGTCCATGGTGGGGTCGACAACCTTGACGAGTTCCTCGCGGAGCATGGCCTTGACGTGCTCCGGGCTGCGCGTGCCGAGCACCTTGACGCGTTCGCGGAGGGCATCCACCAGCTGCATGGTCGGTTCGGTGCCGAGGTCCGCCAGGAGGAGGGTTTCTTCCACCTCGTCCCAGACGTTCTCGTCGATTTTGTCGCTGGAAAGCAGCGCCAGCAGGCCCTTGCCCATGACGCTGTTGGACCGGATTAGGCGTTCGCGCAGCCGGGTCAGGCGTCCCGCTACGGGCAGGGGGGTTTCAACCGGAATGACTTCCAGTCCGGCGGCATCGTCGGGGACCGTGGTGTCCACGCCCTCAAGGTCCGCCTCTGCGGGTGCTGTCCGCTCCGTGGTGGCAGTGTCGCCGGCCACGAGGGTGCTGCCACCGGCCCGGATCTCGGGGTCGTTCGCGTCGCGTGTTCCCGGGTAGCGGTTGGTGTTTTTCCGCGTCTTCACCAGGACCGGGATCAGGGCTCCGACAACCACCAGGGCACCGAGAATGGACAGGATTATGGGAAGGATGTCATTCACTCCCCTAGCTTCTCACAACCGCCGGAGCCCTTTTCCCGCTCCGGCAGGGAGCTGACCTGCCCCGACTCAGCCGTCCACCCGGCGACGTCGCAGCGTTGGTCAACCAACCACCGTTCAGTTGTCGCTGCCCAGGCGCTGGCTGATCACCGTAGAGACGCCGTCGCCGCGCATGGTGACTCCGTACAGGGCATCTGCCACTTCCATGGTGCGCTTCTGGTGGGTGATGACAATGAGCTGGCTGGACTCGCGGAGCTCTTCGAAGATGGTGATCAGCCGGCCCAGGTTGGTGTCGTCGAGGGCGGCCTCCACCTCATCCATGACGTAAAACGGGGAGGGCCGTGCCTTGAAGATGGCCACGAGCAGGGCCACAGCCGTCAGTGACCGCTCCCCGCCGGACAGCAGTGACAGCCGCTTGATCTTCTTGCCCGCGGGACGGGCCTCCACTTCGATTCCTGTGGTGAGCATGTCCGCAGGGTCGGTCAGGACCAGCCGGCCTTCGCCGCCGGGGAACAGCCGGTCAAAAACCCTAACGAACTGTGCCTGGGTGTCCTCGAATGCCTCGGTGAACACCCGCTGGACCCTGTCGTCCACTTCCTTGATGATGTCCAGCAGGTCCTTGCGGCTTGCCTTGAGGTCCTCCAGCTGGGTGCTGAGGAACTGGTGGCGCTCCTCCAGTGCCGCGAATTCCTCCAGCGCCAGCGGATTGACCTTGCCCAGGCTGGACAGGTCGCGTTCTGCCTTCCGGAGGCGTTTCTCCTGTTCAGCCCTGACGAACGGCACGCCTTCGGCGATGGCTTCACCGGTTTCGTCCACCGGCGCACGGAGGGCAGCCCACTTGTCACCCGTATCCCCCGCCGGAACCGGAACTGCAACGTGGGGGCCGAACTCCGCCACCAGGGCGTCAGGGGTGATCCCGAGTTCATCAACGGACCGCGTTTCCAGTGCTTCGATGCGGGCGCGCTGCTGGGCCCTGGCGAGCTCGTCACGGTGGACGTTGTCGGTCAGTTCGGCAAGCTCCTTTGCAAGCAGCTCGTTCGCGGCGCGGAGTTCCTGCAGCTCACGGTCCCGGCGTTCGCGGTTTTCTTCTGCCAGGTCACGCGCGTGCCGCGCCACATCGACGGACACGTCCACGAAGTCCAGGGCCGAGTCCACGGCGGCCCGGACCGCGGCGGCCCGCCGGGCCTCGATGCGCCGGCGCCGCGCCCTTTCAGCTGCCTCCTCGCGGGCACGCCGCTCAGTGGCGGCGGCACGTTCCAGTGAGGCAACGCGGTTGCGTGTGGCCGCCACCTGCTCCTCGGTGCTCCGCAGTGACAACCGGGCCTCCACCTCGGCAGCACGGGCGGCAGAGGAAGCCTTCGCGAGGGCATCACGCTCCGCCGTTGACGGTTCCTGCTCGAGCGGCACCTCCTGGGCGGCGGCAAGCCGGGCGGTGATGGCCGCGAGCGCCTGCTCCTCGGACTCCACGTTGGCCTCGGCACGGGCCAATGAGGCCGCCAGCCGGTCACTTTCGCCCACTGCGCTGCGCAGAACTGAGTTGAGGTGTCCCAGCCGCTCGGCTACTGCGGCCAGCCGCGCGTCGGACTCGTGCAACCTGTCCAGGGCGGCATCCGCCTTTTCCTGCGCTTCGGCGCGCTTCGCCTCGGCGCCGGCCAGGGCGAACCTGTTGCGCTCCAAGGCCGCGGTTACCTGCCCAAGCTCCCTGTCGGCGTCGTCCACGGCGGCCTGGACTTCCAGGAGTGACGGAGCCTTCGCCGAACCTCCGGTAACGGACACGGCGGTGAAGACGTCACCCGCGTGGGTAACTGCTGTCAGGCCGGGCTGTTCCGCCACGAGGGCCGCGGCGGCCCGGATGTCGGGTACGACGGCGGTCCGGCACAGCAGGTGCCGCACCAACGGGGTGTAAGCGTCGGCGGCGTCCACGAGTCCGGCGGCCGGAACCGCATCTGCCGGGAGTGCAGGGGCCGGCGGAAGGTCTTCGTGCAAAGTGCCGGCGGGTGCCAGCAACAGCGAGGCCCGGCCGGCGTCGTCGTCCTTGAGCATCTGCAGGACGGACTCCGCGGTGGACGGGTCCTCGACCAGGAGCGCCTCGGAGGCTTCCCCGAGTGCCGCGGCGATGGCGGTTTCAAATCCGGCCTGCACCCGCAGCTCACCGGCGAGCGCGCCCTGGACCCCGCCAAGCCCGGACTGCAGGACGTGCCTGGCTGCGTCTTTCCGCTCCAGGCCGAGCTTCAAGGCCTCAAGGCGGGCTGCGAGGGCATCGCGCCGGCGGATGCCCTCGTTGACTTCGGATTTGAGGTCCGAGATTTCCTGCAGCAGGGTATCCAGCGCTTCGCTGGCGGCCTCGTAGTCGGCGTCGAGGGATTCCTCGCCTTCTTCCACGCCCGCCACCTGGTTTTCCAGGGCGGTGAACTCTTCCTGTGCCCGGGCACGCCGCCCGGCACCTGCTGCCAGCGACTCGCGCAGCCGGCCGAGTTCTGCCTGGGCGGACTCCACCCGGGAGCGTGCGGCTCCAACCTGGCCGGCGAGGCGCGCCAGGCCTTCCCTGCGGTCGGCGACCGCACGCAGTTCAGCGGTGAGCCGCTGGTCCTCGTCCTGGGCTGCACGCTCCGCGTCCGCTTTGGCCGCCGTTGCTGCTTCAAGGGCGGTCCGCCGGCCGGCCAGTGACTGCTCAAGTCCGGCCAGTTCGCTGCCTACGCGCGCTGCCTGCCGTTCCAGCTGCTCGGGATCCCGCCCTCCGGACGGTGTGTCGTCCACGGATCCGAGCACGCGGCTCCGTTCCTGGGCCAGCGATCCGAGTGAACGGAGCCGCTCCCGTGCGGCGGTGAGCCGGTACCACGTGTCCCGGGCCGCGTTGAGGCGGGGCGTTGCCTCTGCTGCGAGCTGCTCCAGTGCTGCTTGTTGCCGGCGCCCGGACTCCAGTTCCTGCCCCACGATGGTGCGCCGCTCCTTCAGTGCGGCTTCGTCGGCGACGTCCTGCTCCAGGACCTGCTGCAGCTGCACCAGGTCATCGGCCAGCAGGCGGGCGCGGGCGTCCCGGACGTCGAACTGGACGCGTTGGGCGCGGCGTGCCACCTCGGCCTGCTTGCCCAAGGGCGTTAGCTGGCGGCGGATCTCACCCGTCAGGTCCGTGAGGCGCTGCAGGTTCGCCTGCATTGCCTCGAGTTTGCGCACCGTCCGTTCCTTGCGCCGGCGGTGTTTGAGGATTCCGGCGGCTTCTTCGATGAAGCCCCGGCGGTCCTCGGGGGTGGCGTGCAGGACCCGGTCCAGCTGGCCCTGGCCCACGATGACATGCATTTCCCGCCCCATGCCGGAATCGGAGAGCAGTTCCTGGATGTCGAGCAGGCGGCAGCCGGCACCGTTGATGGCGTATTCCGAGCCTCCCGTCCGGAACAGCGTCCGGGAGATGGTGACTTCGCTGTACTCAATGGGCAGGGCACCGTCAGTGTTATCAATGGTCAGCGACACGTGTGCCCGTCCCAGTGGAGGGCGGCCGGAGGTGCCGGCGAAGATCACGTCCTCCATTTTGCCGCCGCGGAGGGTCTTGGCGCCCTGCTCCCCCATCACCCAGGCCAATGCGTCCACCACGTTGGACTTGCCGGAGCCGTTGGGGCCCACCACGGCAGTGACTCCCGGTTCGAAGTCGAAGGTGGTGGCGGAGGCAAAGGACTTGAACCCCCGGACGGTCAGGCTTTTGAGGTGCAAGGCTTTTCGGGTCTCCTGGACGGGGCTGGGCGGCTGCTTGGCGGTCCTAAATCTACCGGGTTGCCGCCGAAAGTCGCGGATCCGGCGCCGCCTGTCCCGCACGACTCCGCGGGAATCCGCCAGCAGTTGGGCCAGGACGCGTCATCGGACCACGGCAGGAGACCAGGCATGCTCGATGAAGAGCTCCGGTGTTGCTCCGGGCCGTGCGGACAGGGACCAGATGTCGCTGTCCTGCCCGGTGTCATCGCGGGGAAGGCCATAGAGGATGGTGTTGCCGTCCAGCCATTCGATCTGGTCGTCAATGTTGCGCTGTTCGTCCAGCACGGTGACGTTCCCCGTGGCGAGGTCCAGCACGGCGGGGTGGCGATCACCCACCAGGGTCTCCGAGTCACTTTTCTTGAACGCGATCCGCTTGCCGTCCGGGGAGATGGACGGGCATTCAACCCCTGAAGCAACCACTGTCAGCGTCCGCTCTGCCAGGTCGCCGCGGACCAGCCAGATGTTCCCCTGGGATGAGGCAGTGGCGTAGAAAGCGTTGGGCGAGCCGGGGACGAACGTCACGCCCCAGATGTTCCGGTCCGTGGCCTTGATCCGGTTGCCGTCCGACATCAGGGCGAAGGTCTCGAGGTTTCCGTGGACGGTGCCGTCTGCGCCGCGGATCACGGTCTCCGTGGAAAAGCCGGCGGACGCGTAGGAGTGGCCGGCGACGAAGACCGTGCTGGCCACGAGGGCTCCGTCGGGACTGATCCGGGTCCGGCTGGGAATGCCCCCGAGTGCCCAGCCCTGCAGCGGCTGAAGCGCAGGGCCTAAAAGGCTTGCCTCGAATCTGGTGGGAATCCCGTTCTGCGTCGCCAGGCAGCTGACGATTTCCCGGGTGGCATAGACGCGGTCGCATGCGTGGCCGGAGAGGTACCGTTCCCCCGACGGATTGGCGAGTGGTGCAAAGGCGGCTTCACCGTAGCCCCGGCCTGCCGCTGTGTTGCGAAACATCACGAAGGGTTCCGCGGGGAGGGCGTTTGCAGCGGCGACCTGGACCGCGGGTAAGGCAGCCTGGCTGTTTCTGGCCTCCTGGAATGCCGCGGCGGCGTAGGCGCCGGCCGAGGCCAGTGCCAGGAGCGTGACCGCCAGCAGCGCCGCTATCCGCCAGGGGACGCCGGCAACGGACCGACGGTGGTGACCCGAGGCTTCAGCCGGCACGCCGCCGTCGTCGCCCGTTCCTTTCTGGTGGGCGGCCCGAACCTGCTGGGGCCGGCCGCTCATGACACGGCCCGCGGGGTGCGGCGCAGGAGGACCGTCGCTGCGCCAAGGGCCGGGAGAAGGAGGACAGCCACGCAGGCCGCCGCCGGTGCGGGCCCCACGGCGTACCACAGCACGCCAAACGCCGCTGCGGACACCATCCGGCTGAGGGCCACCACAGTTTGGGCCGTCCCGAGCGCCGCGCCCAGATGTTCCGGTACCGCCAGTTGGGAGACCAGGGCGGCCAGGACCCCGTCCGTTGCGGCATAGAACAGCCCGAGCAGCAGCAGGCAGCCGAGGGTGGCTGCCGTGCCACCGGCCGGGCCGGCAGCCAGCACGTAACAGGAGAAGAGCGCCAGGTGGCCGGCCAGGAACACCGGCACCCGGCCCCAGCGGTCGGCGACGCGTCCGATGGGGATCGCGAAAACCAGGAAAGCGGCGTTGGTGCCCACGAACAGGAGAGGGAACCACTGTGCGGGGAACGCTTCGCGGCTTTGCAGCAGCAGGTACACGAAGCCGTCACCAATGGTCAGAAGGCCCAACAGACCTGCTGCCACGAGCAGCCGTGGGAGGCACTGGACCTTGAGGGCCCGCCACGAGGTCCGCGGCCAGCCCGCTTTCGGTTGCCGCGCAGGTGCTCCGGCCAACTGTTCCTTGGTGCCAGGCTCCCGCGCAGGTGCCTTGCCGGGCCATACCGTCCTGTTGGGCACCGTCAGCAGCAGCACGGCGACACCGATGACGGCAAACGCCAGCGACACCACGAAGACGCTGCTGTACCCGTTGGGAATGAGTGACAGCAGCGCGAACGCAATCAGCGGCCCTGCGGCCGCGCCGATGTTATCCAGCATCCTGTGGACACCGAAGGACCGCGCAAGGTAGTCGGGCTGGGCTTCCGCAGCAATCATGGCGTCGCGCGGGGCGGTACGGATGCCCTTGCCAACCCTGTCACCGGTAACGATGGCTGCGACCGACCAGAACCCGCCGGCGAAGAGGAAGCCCACGCGGGCCACCATGGAGAGCCCGTATCCGGCCACGGCCACGCTCTTGGGCCGGCCGGTCCGGTCGGAGACCCAGCCGGCGCCAATCCGGACGATGGCGCTGGCGCCCTGGTTGATGCCGTCGATAATTCCGAAGGCAATGGTGGAAAGTCCCAGGAACCCCGTGACATAAAGGGGAAGGACGGCGGCCACGGACTCGGAAGAGATGTCGGTGGCCATGCTGACGACGCCAAGCCAGATGATCACCGGGGAAAGGCGGAATGCTGTGCGGGTGGCGGCAGGGACAGTGTCCGCCTGGTCCTTGCGGCCGCCTTTGCGGTCCGACATCGATATGTACAACGGCTGCCCGTCCCTCAATGAGCTGGGATGGCGTTGCACTGCCGCGGGCCGCGCACCGCCTGTTCCGGGCCAGCATTTCAGCCGGTGGCCGGTTGGGGAATCAAGAAAGCCGAAACTTTTGGTTGGGGCTACCAGCGTCCGTTGCGGGGACGCGGCTGGCACACCGGGCACGTGTAGGAGGACCGGTTCATGAACTGTTCACGCCGGATGGTGGCGTGGATTCCTGCGGCCGCGCATCGCTTGCAGGGCTCGCCTTCCCGCCCGTAGGCGTTGAGCGACCGGTCGAAGTATCCGGAGGCGCCGTTGACATTCACGTACAGGGAATCGAAGCTGGTTCCGCCGGCGGCCAGGGCATCGAGCATGACCTCACGGGCGCTTTCGATCAGGCGGAGGACGTCTGGCCGCCGGAGCTTGTCTGTGGGCCGCGCGTAGTGCAGCCGCGCACGCCAGAGGGCCTCATCGGCGTAGATGTTCCCGATGCCCGAAACCAGCCCCTGGTCCAGGAGCGCCCGCTTCAACCCGGTCTTCCGCCCGCGCAGGCGCTGATAGAAAAGGTCGAACGAGAACGCCGGGTCCAGGGGATCCCGGGCAATATGGGACGCTTCTTCGGCGATCAGCGGAAGGGGCGACTCCGCGAGGCCGCCGGGGCCGCCGTCGTCTGTGGGAACCAACGCGGTGACGAAAAGCCCACCGAAAATGCGCTGGTCCACGAACCGCAACTGAGCGGGCATGCCGTCACTGGGGCTGAGATGGAGCCTGACTTTCAGGTGCTTCTCGTCCGGGACGTCCGCATCCTGCATGAGCAGCTGCCCGCTCATGCCAAGGTGGGCCATCAGTGCCACCACCGGTGGTGGGGCATGTCCGTTGCCTGCTGCCTGCTGGCGGACAGAACCATCGCTTAACGGGAGCCAAAGGAATTTACCGCGCCGGACGACGTCGGACACAGTGGCACCCTGCAGGTTGCCGATGAAGTCCTCCACGCCCAGGGCGTGGCGGCGGATGGAGCGGGGGTCCAGGACATCGACGGACTCAACGGTCCTGCCGCGGACCCAGCTCACCAGGCCGCGGCGGACCACCTCCACCTCGGGCAGTTCAGGCATGGCAGCCTACTTGGCAGCGGCGGAACCGGAGGACTTTACGGCGCCGTCAGCAGCACCCGGTCCGGACAGGACGCGCCACGCATCCGCCGCGGCCTCCTGCTCCGCTTCCTTCTTGGAATGGCCCGTGCCCTTGCCGTACGGCTTGCCGCCGATGTTCAGGACAGCACTGAAGGTGCGTGCGTGGTCCGGCCCCGCACCCTCCACTGCATAATGGATGGATCCAAGCTGCCGGCTCGCCGCAAGCTCTTGGATGCTCGTCTTCCAGTCGGTACCGGCGCCCAGCACTGCGGCATCCTTGAGCATCGGCCCGATCAGGCGCATGACCAGCTGGCGCGCGGTCTCAATGTCGTTGGAGACGTAAGTGGCACCGATCAGCGCTTCCATGGTGTCAGCGAGGATGGAGGCTTTGTTCTTACCCTCCGTGAGTTTCTCGCCCTGTCCCAGGTAGATGAACTCGCCGATGCCAAGGCTCCGGCCGATGTTGGCAAGCGCACGCGTGCTGACAACGGCCGAACGACGCTTGGCCAGCTCGCCCTCGGGAAGATCCGGATTGTCCCGGTAAAGGGAATCCGTGACCGAGAAGCCCAGGATTGAGTCCCCCAGGAATTCCAGCCGCTCGTTGGTGGGGATCCCGCCGTTTTCGTAGGCGTAGGAACGGTGTGTGAGCGCAAGACGAAGCGTCCCGGCGTCAATAGTGACACCGAGACGCTTCAGAAGCTCTTCAGTTGAAGACATCAGTCAGCCTGAGTGGCCAATTAGACGTCAGCGACCTTGCGGCCCTTGTACTCAAGGAACAGCGCAGTGCCAGCAGAGTCGGTAACGACCTTAGCCTGGTGCGGCAGGCTGTAGGTGACCTGGCCGTTTTCAACGGTCTTCACCAGGTGGGGGGCGGTCGCCTTCCACTGCGAGCGGCGGGCGCGGGTATTCGAGCGAGACATTTTCCGCTTGGGAACAGCCACGGCTAACTCATTTCTCTCTAGACAAACACGTACAAATCAATTTTGCCGGTCAGGCTTAGCCATATCAGCTAGGGCAGCCCAGCGAGGATCCAAGACCTCGTGGTGGTGCCCCGGCTCGTCTTCCAGGCGTACTCCGCATTCGGAGCAAAGGCCCTGGCAGTCTTCCCGGCACACCGGCTGGAACGGCAGGTTGGTGACAACCGCGTCCCGCAACACCGGTTCAAGATCGATTACATCGTGCTCGACTCGACGTTGCTCTTCATCTTCTTCTCCGTCAGAAAGCTCAACGCCTTCGTAGAAGAAAAGTTCTTGCACATTGACCTCAAGGTCATACGCAAGGGGATCCAGGCATCGGCCGCATTCCCCGGTTACACCGGCGATGACGGTTCCTGATACCAGAATTCCTTCGTGTACGGCCTCCAGCCTCAGGTCCAGCTCGACATCCGAGCCTTCCTGAACGCCAATGAGTGCCACACCAAGATCACCCGGTGCGGGTACATGTTCCTTCAGTGTCCGCATGCTTCCCGGGCTGCGCCCGAGGTCCTTGACGTCGAACGCCAAGGGCGAACCAGCATCTCTTTTAATGAGAACTCCTGTTGAACATATGACCGACGTACCATCTTAGCCTGAAGAGCCACGGGGACTCAAACCGGCCGGCGATACCGCCGAAGTACCGGACCAGCCTACCGCCTGGGCTGCTGATTCGCCGAAGGCTCGCCCGCCAGCAGCCTCCGCAGCACGGAACGGGGAACGTACTCGGAGACGTTGCCGCCCAGCCCGGCCACCTCCTTGATGAGGGTCGACGACAGGTGGATGTAGTGCGCTTCGGCAGGCAGGAAAACAGTTTCCACGCCGCTCAGCTGCCTGTTCATCGTGGCCATGGGCAGTTCATAATCAAAGTCCGAGGAGGACCTGAGGCCCTTGACGATGGCCGAGACGCCCCGCTGCCGGCAGTATTCAGCCAGCAGACCTTCCCCTACGGGTTCCACGACTATTCCCTTGAGGGACGCGAGGGTCTCGCGCGCCATTTCGAGCCGCTCATCGAGGCTGAACCGGTACTTCTTCGCGTAGTTGGTGGAGATGGCCACAATGACTTCGTCGAAGAGACCGGCAGCGCGGGCAATGACTTCGAGATGGCCGTTATGGATGGGATCAAAGGATCCGGGGCAGACAGCTCGTCTCATGCTCCGAACCTACCCCATGCAAAGCCCGGGATACCATGACTGGATGCATGCGTCACGGGAACTTTCCGCGCCTTCTGCCCCCGCCCCATGGCAGCGAACCGCCCTGGGAGCGAACCTGCTGGCCGCTGACGGCGGGCTTGGCGTCACGATCTTCGAGGAGATGACCAACCTCGCGGTCCAGACCGGGGCGATCAACCTGGGCCAGGGTTTCCCCGACGAAGACGGCCCGCAGGAAATCCTCGACGCCGCCCGGGACGCCATCGCAGCGGGCGCCAACCAGTACGCGCCCGGTAAAGGTATCCCCCAATTGCGTGCCGCGGTGGCCGCCCACCAGGAACGTTTCTACGGGCTGACCCCGGATCCTGACACGGAGGTCCTGATCACCACCGGTGCCACCGAGGCCATCGCCGCCGCGCTGCTGGCATTTACCGGACCCGGAGATGAAGTCCTCACCCTTGAACCGTTCTACGATTCCTACGGCGCAGTGATCGGACTGTCGGGGGCCACGCATGTCACTGCGCCGCTGCTCGCGCCCGATTTCATGCCGGACCTGGCCGCCCTTGAGGCCGCCTTCAGCGAACGGACCCGCGTGGTCCTGCTGAATAATCCGCACAACCCCACCGGGGCGGTCTTTCCCCGTGAGGTGCTGCAGAAAATCGTGGACCTGGCGCAAAAGCACGACGTTCTGATCATCACCGATGAGGTCTATGAGCACCTCACCTTCGGCGTCCGCCATATTCCGGTGGCGTCCCTGCCCGGTGCGGCCGAACGGACCATCACCATCTCCTCAGCCGGGAAGACCTTCTCCCTCACGGGCTGGAAGATTGGGTGGCTCACCGGGCCCGAAGAGCTGGTGGCCGCCGCGCGGACCGTCAAGCAGTTCCTGACCTACAGCTCAGGCACTCCGTTCCAGCCCGCCATAGCAGCAGGGCTGGGCCTCCCGGACAGTTTCTACCAGGGAATAGCGGCCTCGCTCGAGCACAAGCGCGACATCCTCAGTGAGGGGTTGCGCGCCGCCGGCTTCGGCGTCTACACCCCGCAGGGCACGTACTTCGTCAACGTCGACACGGCGCCCCTGGGCATCACCGATTCGGTGGACCTCGCGCGGCGACTGCCCGGGCTGGTAGGGGTGGCTGCCATCCCGGTGCCCGTGTTCTGCCACCCGGAAGGTGCTGAACGCACGCGCAGCCTGCTCCGCTTCGCCTTCTGCAAGAAAGCGGACGTCCTCGAAGAGGCAGCCGGGCGGCTGGCCACGCTCAGCAGCAGGCTCTGATGGCGGCCGGCAAACCCGGAAACGCCTCCCGGTTCCTCCGCGGCACCGGCCAGCACGCCACCATCGAGCCGGACGCGTTCACCGACGGCAGCTATGTGCTCAGCATCGGCGGGGCAGAGCAGTCGCATGTGAACCTGTCCCACCCCGAAGACATCTTCTACGAGTACCTTCGCCGGATCGGCCACCTGGTTGACCTGGCGGCACCCGCAGGAGCGCCTGTCCGTGCGCTGCACCTGGGGGCGGGGGCGCTGACCCTGGCCCGCTATATCCAGGCCACCCGCCCCGGCTCAAAGCAGTACGCGGTGGAGCTGGAACGCGAGCTGCTGGATTTCGTCCTGCGGGAACTGCCCCTGCCTGAGGGAACGGACCTGCACGCAATCATCGGCGACGCCCGGCAGGCACTCGGCGAGCTTGACCCGGGGCTCACGTTCGACGTCGTCATCCTGGACATCTTCTCCGGCCCGGAAGCGCCGGCGCACATCGCCTGCGCCGACTTCTACGGCGAAGTCCGGGCGAAGCTGGAACCCTCGGGGCTGCTGGTGGTCAACGTGGGAGACGAGCCCGCGCTTACCCTGGTCCGAAGCCAGGTGGCCGCGCTGCGCGAGACCATGGCTGACGTTGCGGCCTTCGCCGAAACCGGCATGTTCGAGGGCCGTTACCCCGGCAACATCATCCTCGCCGGGACCCAGGGGGCCTGGCCGCAGGAGTGGTCCGCCCAACTCACTGCCCGCGGCCCGCACCCGGCGAGCGTGCTGGCGGGAGTGGACCTGGACCGCCTCGCCCCATAGCCGCCCGGCCCCTCAGCGTTATCCGGGCAGCAGGAGGCTGCTAGGACTCCGCAGCGGCCGGAAGGTCATCGCTGTCAATGGCGTCCGGCACGTAAGGCTCAGCGAACCAGAGCCGGGTCTCGCCGTACTTCTTCTCGGCGAACCGTTCTAGTTCGGCGGGCCAGTCCGGTTCGGGCGAGCGGGAGGATCTTTCCACGACGACGACGGCGGACGGCGCAAGGTGCGCCGCGAGTTTCCGCAGCACCGCGGCGAGGGCCACTTCGTCGAGCGGGTACGGCGGGTCCAGGAATACCAGGTCCCACGCTGCCGACTCCGCGGCGCGGTCAAGGAAGGGCTCAACTTTGGACCGGTGGACGGTTACTGCCTTGCGGCCCGCAATGCCGTTGATCAGGTCTGCGTTGCGCTGGCACACCGCACTTGCCTTGGCGTCGGATTCGACAAGGTCCACGCTGCCGGCTCCCCGGCTGCCGCTCTCAACCCCCAGCGAACCGGACCCGGCGTAGAGGTCCAGTACGCGGGCTCCGGCGATGACGTCGAAGGCATCCAGGCGGGAGAAGAGTGCCTCCTTGACGCGGTCGGTAGTGGGGCGGGTCATCGAGCCTGGGACGGAGGACAGCGGGGTGCCGCCGGCCGCCCCTGCAATGATCCGGCTCATGCGGGCACCCGCTGTCCGGCCGCGGTCCTGCTGATTCCGGCACGGTGCTTGCTAACCGCGTTCAAGGAACGCCTCCTTCTCAGGGTTGAGGTATCTGTCGATGGCATCCGCCAGTTCTGGGTGGGCAGCGAGGGACGGATCGCCGGTGACGATTTCCTGGGCGTCGGAACGCGCCTGGGCAATGATGTCTTCGTGCTCCAGGACGCGGAGGAGCCTGAGCGTGGACCGCCCGCCGGACTGGGAGGCGCCAAGGATGTCGCCCTCCCGGCGCAGCTTGAGGTCCTCCTGGGACAGGACGAAACCGTCGGTTGTGGCCGCTACCGCCTCAAGACGACGCCGGCTGGGATGCCCGCGTTCCAGCGAGGTGACGAGGAGGCAGGTACCCGGAAGCCCGCCCCGGCCCACCCGGCCCCGAAGCTGGTGCAACTGCGAGATGCCGAACCGGTCGGCGTCCAGGATAACCATCATCGTTGCGTTATGGACGTCCACGCCCACCTCGATGACGGTGGTGGAAACGAGCAGTTTGACGGAGTTGGCCGCGAAACCTGCCATGGTGGCCGATTTGAGGTCAGGGTCCTGGCGTCCATGCAGCGGGGCCACGGACACGCCGGCAATGGATGGTTCGTCCTCCAACTGCTCGACGACGGCTGTCACGGAGGCAAGCTCCCGTCCGTTCTCCTCGAGGTCGGCGGCGGCCGGCTCCGCTTCCCCCGGACTGAAGTCGCCGTCGTCGTCGGTGCCGATCTTGGGGCAGACAACATAGACCTGGTGGCCGGCATCAATTTCCTCGCGGGCACGGGCCCAGATCCGCCCGGCCCAGCCCGGGTTCTCCGCCAGGCCGACCAGATGGGTGGAAATGGGGGCACGGCCCTTGGGAAGTTCGTCCAGGGTGGAGGTTTCAAGGTCGCCAAAGACGGTCATGGCCACGGTGCGCGGGATGGGCGTAGCGGTCATCACCAAGAGGTGCGGGGGTTTCCTGGCCTTGGCCCGCAGGGCATCGCGCTGCTCCACGCCAAAGCGGTGCTGCTCGTCCACCACGATCAGTCCCAGATCGTAGAAGGACACGTTGTCACTCAACAATGCATGGGTACCGATGACGATCCCAGCTGTCCCTGACGCGGCGTCCAGCATGGCCTGCCTGCGGGCCGCGGTAGGCATGGAACCCGTCAGCAGGCTGACCTGCACCGCTTCCCCGTCCGTGCCGCCGAATGCGCCGAGCAATCCATCCCTGGACAACGGGCCGAGGGTCCGGCGGATGGAGTCGAAATGCTGGGCGGCGAGGACTTCCGTTGGAGCCAGCAGGGCGGCCTGGCCTCCGGCGTCCACCACCTGCAGCATGGCCCGCAGCGCCACCACGGTTTTACCTGAACCCACTTCGCCCTGCAGCAAGCGGTTCATGGGGTGGTCAGCGGCGAGCCCGGCCGCCAGGGTTTTTCCGACGGCAGCCTGGCCGTCGGTCAGCGTGAAGGGAAGGTTGCGGTCGAATGCGGCCAGCAGGCCGTCCCGGACCGGACGCCTGGCCGTTGCTTCCTCAGCGGCCAGCTGGGACCGCCGCCTGGCCAGGGCAGACTGCAGCACCAGCGCCTCCTGGTAGCGGAAGCGGTGCCGTGCGCGTTGCCAGTCCGCGGCCGTCTCCGGCTCATGGATCAGCCGGTAAGCCTCCGCGAGCGGCAGGAATTCCTCCCGCGCGGCGACGGTCTCCGGAACGGGATCCGGAAGGGCACCGAGGTCCACGGTTTCGATCAGCGTGGCGATGACCTTCTGGATCTTCCAGCTGGGCAGCTTTGCCGTGGCCGGGTACACGGGTATGGGCATGGCCGCGAGTTTCTCCGGGTCATCGCCGCCGGCCGTGAAGGGGTCCGAATCCAATACCTGGAAATCGGGGTTGGTCAGGCCGAGGGACCCCTTGAAACTGGTGACCTTGCCGGAGAACAATGCCCGGCGGCCGGGCTGCAGTTCGCTCTTGGCCCGGAAGGCGTTGAAGAAGCTGACCTTCAGGGTCCCGGGGACCTTGCCGTGGAAATCAGTACCGCCAACCAGCTTAAGACCGTTGCGGCCGTCGTCGTCTGAGATAACGACGTCGGTAATGGTTCCCTTGCGTGACTGCATGGAACGGGTATTGCTCGAGAGTACGCGCGCGATGAGGGTCACTTCTTCGTCACGCGGCAGTTCGCTGATGGGTGTCAGTTCACCGCGCGCCATGTACCGCCGCGGAAAATAGTTGAGCAGGCCCTCAACCGTACTGATGTTGAGGTGTTTTTCGATGACCCCCGCTGAACGCTTGCCGATGCGGCGTTCGAGGGCGAGGCCGGGCTCAGCGTTCATGCCCACCGGAGTCCACTGCCTCCTGGAGCGCCTGGTTCAGGTGGCCGGACGTGTCAGACAGGGCGCTGATGGACATGTCGGTGGGCGTACCCAGGGTGCGGATCAGTTCCACGGCAGGACCCGGCGTGGGGACGTGCACGTGGACCCGCCACCGGTAGGTGCCATCGCCGGCTTCCCCACCGCCCAGCTGGCTCATGATGACCGAGTCGCCCAACTCGTCCAGGTGCTGACGGAGCGTGGCTGCGTCCAGGGGCGAAAGGCTGATGGTGCACATGACCTCCACGCCTTCGTCCACCGGCATGCTGGTGTGGATGTGGGGGTCCTGGACGCTGTAGCCGTGAAGGTCATCGAGCAGCGTACCCTGCAGCTCCTCCCCCAGGACCACGGAACGGAGGCAGTCCAGGATTAGCAGCAGCCCCACGCCGCCGGCATCCACCACCTTGGCTGCCTGCAGGGCATCGAGCTGGTCCTCCGTGGAGACGACGGCGGCCAATGCTGCGGCCACCGCTGCGTCCAGCGTCACCCCGAGGGCGTGGTTACTGTCGTCTCCGGGATGCAGGGCGTCGATCTCTCCGGCCGCCAGGGACGCGGCTTCCATGACAGAAAGCATGGTGCCGGGCACGGGATCGCTCAACGCAGTCCAGGCACGGATCTGGGCCCGGTGCAGGGCTGTTGCCAGCAGGGCCGAACTGAGGCGCTGCTGGCCCGCGAGGGGTTCCGCCGCCGCGCAGAGGAAGACGGAGAACAGCGTCCCGGAGTTGCCCCGGGCTTTTTCCAGGGCTGCCTGGCCCGCATGGGTAAGGACGGCGCCGACGTCCGTGACTGACGGGTCCAGCGCGTCCAGGGCATCGGAGGCGGCCCGGACCGTGAGGTAGAGGTTGGTGCCGGTGTCGCCGTCCGCGACAGGGAAGATATTGATGGCATTGAGGCGGTCGCTGTGGTTGCCCAGCGCGGTTTCCGCTTTGTTGAGCCACCGCCTCATAGCCTGGGCATTGGCGGCGATCTTAGTCTGCAAAGTGGTCCCATCCCCCGGTGTCCGCGGCCCGGCCCGCAATCGTCACGCGCGGACCTTCGTCGATTCCCAGTGCTTGTACCGAGCCTATCGCAGTGAATCCGGGAGGAAGCTGAACGTCCGGCGGGAAGGTGGCGAGCAATCCATGGTCCTCGCCCCCACCCAGCAACCACGCCCCTGGATCCGTCTGCAGCAGGGCCGCGGCAGGTTCCAGGGCAGCAGCCAGCAGCTCCAGGCTGTCAGGATCAAGGTCTACGGAGACGCTGCTGGCCAATGCGATCCGGTTTCCATCCCGCAGCAGGCCATCCGAGATGTCCAGCATTGCGGTGGCACCCGCCGCCCGCGCCGCGGGCCCGGCCCCGAGCGGCGGTACGGGACGGCATTGGAGGTCCACCAGGCTGCGCTGTTGCGGGTCCAGCCGTCCTATCTGGACCTGGGACTCCAGGAGGGCCAGGCCCGCCGCGGCGCGGCCCGCTGTACCTGCCAGGGCAAGGACGTCCCCTGGCCTGGCGCCCGAGCGGAGGACCGGCTTCCCGCCGTCGAGCGTGCCGAGCACTGCTACGGTCACGGATATTTCCCGGCCCCGGCCAAGGTCGCCGCCAGCCACCGAACAGCCTGACGCTCCCAGTTCCCGGATCCCGGCGGTGAGGCCGTCGGCCAGCTGCTCCACCCAGGCCACCGGAGTGTCCGGCGGCAACGTGAGGCTTACCACCATGGAGGTGGCCCGGGCACCCATGGCATTGATGTCGCTGAGGTTCTGGGCGGCAGCCTTCCAACCGACGTCAAACCCGGTGGTGCAGTATCCGTTGGGCCAGGTGAGGCGGAAGTCCTGGTCCTGGACCTGGGTGTCGATACTGATGACCGTCCTGGCGTCAGGCGCGCTGATGATGGCGGCGTCGTCGCCCGGGCCGAGGAGGGTGGCGGCGGAATGCCCTGCGTCCATGGCCAGCCGGGGGAAGATCCGGGCCAGCAGCTCGGCCTCGGAAAGGGCCGCAACCACCGGGGAATCTGCTTCAGTCATAGGCTTTTCAGGCACCCCACTACGCTACAGCGCGGCACTGACATTCCCGGCAGGGCAAGTGGTCACACGAGCTTGGGTGAGCTGCCAGCTGTTCCGGAAGGGTGGGGGAATGTCCGGAACACTCCGTTCCGGCGATAGGCTTGGACTATGCCCCGCCCCCACCTGTCCCTGCCCCGCCGTGCTGCCAGGACGGTGCTCATTGGGGCCATGGTGGCCCTCCCGCTGGCAGGCTGTTCTCCCGCCGTCGACGTTGCCCCCGCCCAGGACGCCGCCAACCCCGCCTGCGCGCCGATGATGGTGGCCCTCCCGGACACCATTGGTGAGGCAAAGCTGCGGCAGACCAACAGCCAGGCCACCGCGGCCTGGGGCGATCCCTCGCTGGTGATCCTGCGCTGCGGCGTGAACGTTCCTGGCCCCACCACGGACCGCTGCGTCACGGTCAACGGCATTGACTGGGTCATCAAAGAGGGCGATACGGTGTGGACGCTCACTACCTATGGCCGCGAACCCGCCACCGAAATCCTGATGGACCCGGACAAGATCAGCTCCGCTACAGTGCTGGCCGACCTCGCCACGGCGGCAGGCAAGGTGCCGGCCGGCCGCAACTGCGTGGGCCAGCAGGAGCTGCAGGACCTGCCCCAGAGCCAGTAGGCAGGTTTCGGCACGCCCGGACTCCCGGGAAAACGCAGGTCAGCGCAGTCCGGTCTTCCTGTTCAGGGCCAGGTGGATCAGCTCGTCGATCAGATCGGCATAGCCAAGCCCGGACGCAGCCCACATCTGCGGGTACATGCTCTTGGGCGTGAACCCGGGCATGGTGTTGATCTCGTTGATGATCAGTTCGCCGTCAGGCGTGTAGAAGAAGTCAACGCGGCTCAGGCCTTCGGCCCCGACAGCATCGAACGCTGCAGCGGCGAGGTCGCGCACCCGGGCGATGGCTTCATCGGGAATGTCTGCCGGGCAGCTCAGCGACGCGGCGTCGTCCTCGACGTACTTGGCGTTGAAGTCGTAGAACTCGTGGCCGCCACCGGCCACGGAAATCTCGCCGGGCATGGAGGTCCGGGGCGCATCGGTTCCACGGCCTTCCAGCACGGCACACTCGATTTCACGGCCCACGATGCCGGCCTCGATGACCAGTTTGAGGTCGTGCCGGCGCGCTTCCTCGATGGCTGCATCCAGCCCTTCCAGCGAGTCGACTTTGGAGATGCCCATGGAGGAGCCTGCCCGTGCGGGCTTGACGAACACGGGGAAGCCCAGCCGGTCGACCTGCTTCCGGACAGCCTCGGGGTCCTTCTGCCATTGCCTGTCGGTAACAGCGACATAGGGCCCAACATGGAGGCCGGCTGATTCGAAGACAACCTTCATGTAGTGCTTGTCCATGCCTACGGCGGAAGCCAGGACCCCGGCGCCGACGTACCGGGTATCAGAAAGTTCCAGGAGACCCTGGATGGTTCCATCTTCACCAAAGGGCCCGTGAAGGAGGGGAAAGACCACGTCCACCGTGCCCAGTTCCTGCGGAACCTCATTGGGGGCAGCGACGATCAGCTGATGCTCTCCACCGATCTCAGCCAGCGTGACAGTCTGGTCGGACGGTGCCACCTCAGGCAGCGCCGCGCCGGCAAGGGACCACTGGGCAGTGTCACCGGCGGCCAGCACCCACTGGCCCGATTTGGCGATCCCGATGGGGATGACCTCGTACTTGTCCTTGTTAATGGCCCCGAGAACTCCGGCGGCGGTGACGCAGCTGACAGCGTGCTCGCTGGACCGGCCGCCGAACAGGACCGCTACCCGCGGTTTCGGAAGCCGGGCCGGCTCCCCTGACGTCAGGTTGTTGTGGGACATCGTCAGTCATCACCTTCAGGTTTCAATTCCCGGGACAGCAGGACGGGTCCCAGTTGGTCAACGGACAGCTTGCCGGCCAGCACGGCCACAACGGCGGCGGTGATGGGCATTTCCACGCCCAGCTTGCCTGCCAGTTCATGCACGGCCTGGCCGGATTTGATGCCTTCGGCGGTCTGGGTCATCTTCTGGCCCACCTCCTCGAGCGTGAGGCCCTGGCCCAGCAGCCGTCCCGCGGTGTGGTTCCGGGACAGCGGCGATGAGCAGGTGGCCACGAGGTCGCCCAGTCCGGCAAGCCCGGCCATGGTCTTGGCTTCTCCGCCGAGGGCAAGGGCCAGGCGTGACGTCTCGGCCAGGCCGCGGGTTATGACGGAGGCCTTGGTGTTGTCCCCCATCTCCTTGCCTTCGCAGATTCCGACTGCCAGCGCAATCACGTTCTTGACGATCCCGCCGATCTCCACGCCCACCACGTCAGATGTGGTGTAGGGACGGAAGTAGGGGGCCGTGCAGCTGCGCGCCAGCCAGCCGGCGACGGCGGAATCGGCGCAGGCGACCACCGAGGCGGTGGGCTCCTCCCGCGCAATTTCCATGGCCAGGTTGGGACCGGAGACGACGGCGATCCTGCCGGCCTCGAGGCCGAGCTCCTCGCTGATGACCTGGCTCATGCGCGCATCCGTGCCGAGCTCGAGGCCCTTCATGAGCGAGACCACCACAGCATCAGGGGCGACGAGGTGGCGCCACTCCCGCAGCTGCGGGCGCAACGACTGGGCGGGGACGGCAAGGACTACGAGGTCGGCCCCGTGGAGCACGTCCCCGACGTCGGTGGACGCCGTGATGCTGGCCGGCAGCGGCACGTCCTTGAGGTACTGGTGGTTGCGGTGGCTGTTGTTGACCTGCTCAACCACTTCACCCCGGCGGCCCCACAGCCTGATCTCACGCGGGGTACCTGCCGCCGTGGCGGCGTCGGCCAGGATCTTCGCGAAGGTTGTTCCCCAGGAACCGGCGCCCAGGACGGCGACGGAGCGGGCTGAACCCGCCAGGTTGAGGGTCACTGCTCGTCCGGCCCGTTGCCGGGGTGCTGGCCGCCACGCTCCATGAAACGACCGTGCTTGGACTGCTGCTTCCTTGACGGATCCCAGCGCTCGGCGGGCGGTTCCTCACCCCTCAGGCCGGCGAGGAGGCCGGTGATGGAATCCATGATGGCTTCGGTGGCTTCCGTCAGCGTGGCCTTGTCCAGCGGCCGGCCGGCGAAGGCGCTCAGGTCCACCGGGTCACCGATGACGACCCTTGATGTTTTGCGGGGGAAGATGTGGAACCTTTTGCCGTAGCGCGGAAACACCTCGTGCGCTCCCCAGTGGGCGATCGGGACCACCGGAATACCGCCTTCGAGCGCGAGCCTGGCTGCTCCCGTGTGGCCCTTCATCGGCCACAGGTCCGGGTCACGGGTGAGGGTGCCTTCCGGGTAGATGATGATGGCGCCGCCTTCCGCCACGATCTCCTGGGCCACCTGCAGCGACCGGTTCGCTCCCGCCGTCGAGCGTTCCACCGGGATCTGCTTGGTGGCGTGCAGGAGCCACCCGAGTGCGGGAACCTTGAACAGGCCTGCTTTGGCGAGAAAATGCGGCGCCCGCTTCTGGTTGTACAGCATGTGCCCCACCACCAGCGGATCGATCTCCGTGCAGTGGTTGGGCGCGGCGATGAATCCACCGGCGGGAAGCTTTTCAATGCCTTCCCATTTCTTGCCCATCATGAGGTTCAGCAGCGGCCGGGCAATGCCGGCGATGAACACAAATGTGGCCCTGCTCTTGGCAGATTCCTTCACGGCAGCCCGCTACTTCGCGGCAGTGATGTCGAAATCGGCACCCAGCCCGGCCAGCTTCTCAGTGAAGCGCTCGTAGCCGCGGTTGATGATGTCGATGCCCGTCACCCGCGAGACGCCGGTGGCGGCCAATGCGGCAATGAGGTGGCTGAACCCGCCGCGCAGGTCCGGCACGTCAATGTCGGTGCCCTTGAGCTGCGTGGGCCCTGAGATGACCGCCGAATGCAGGAAGTTGCGCTGCCCGAACCTGCAGGGCACGCTGCCCAGGCATTCGCGGTGCACCTGGATGCTGGCACCCATCCGGATGAGCGCGTCGGTAAAGCCGAAGCGGTTCTCGTACACGGTTTCGTGGACGATCGAGACGCCCTCGGCCTGGGTCAGTGCCACCACCAGCGGCTGCTGCCAGTCGGTCATGAAACCGGGGTGCACGTCGGTCTCGAGCACCAGTGGGTTGAGCTTCCCCCCGGGGTGGTAGAAACGGATGCCGTCTTCGCCAATGTCCATCCCGCCGCCCACCTTGCGGTAGGTGTTCAGGAAGGTCATCATGTCGCGCTGGGAAGCACCCTCGACGAAGATGTCGCCGCGCGTGACCAGGGCAGCGGACGCCCAGGACGCCGACTCATTGCGGTCGGAGAGGGCACGGTGGTTGTAGCCGCCGAGGTCGCGGACGCCCTCGATGCGGATGGTGCGGTCGGTCTGGACGCTGATGATGGCGCCCATCTTCTGCAGCACGGCGATGAGGTCGATGATCTCCGGCTCCGTGGCGGCACCACTGAGTTCGGTGATGCCCTCGGCGCGGGTTGCGCTGAGCAGGACCTGCTCGGTGGCGCCCACGGACGGGTAAGGCAGGGAGATCTTGGCGCCGTGCAGGCCCTTGGGGGCAGAAATATGGATGCCGCCCGGGCGCTTTTCCACCACGGCGCCGAACTGGCGGAGCACGTCCAGGTGGTAGTCGATGGGCCGGTCCCCGATTTTGCAGCCGCCAAGGTCCGGGATGAAAGCTTCGCCAATGGCGTGGATCAAGGGGCCGCACAGCAGGATGGGGATCCTGGAGTCCCCGGCGTGGGCGTCAATGGCTGTGCTGGACGCCGTCTTAGCGGCCTTCGGATCAAGGGTAAGGTCCCCGCTGACCGGGTCCTTCTCGACCGTCACGCCGTGGAGCTGCAGGAGGGAGGTGACAACCTCCACGTCCTTGATCTCCGGAACGTTCCGCAACACCGACGGTTCGTTGCCTAGCAACGCCGCCACCATTGCCTTGGGGACAAGGTTCTTGGCCCCCCGGACGGTGACGCGGCCAGTTAGCGGGACTCCGCCGCGGATTGTCAGAACACTACTCATATACCGGTTTCCTCACGATTACTCGCCCCCAAATCCTTGCAAAGGCTCCACCCAAGCATAGGAGGTCGCGTTACCGAACCGAAATACGCAGGCTCCTTGGCCGGGGCGTGGCGGCGAAGTACGGCGCCCCGCGCAGGGCCAAGGAGCTGGGCGCTGGCCCTAGGAAACCTTGGCAGGCAGGGTCTTGGGCTTGAAGGAGGGCCGGGTGGCCTCGTAGGCCGTGATATCGGCCTCATGCTGCAGGGTGAGGCCGATGTCGTCCAGGCCCTCGAGCAGGCGCCAGCGCGTGTAGTCGTCAATCTCGAAGGGGGCCACGATGTTGCCGCACACCACGGTCTTCGACTCCAGGTCAACGGTCACATGGGTTCCCGGCGCGTTTTCCAGTTCCTTCCAGATCAACTCGATGTCGTCCTGCGCCACCTGGGCGGCCAGCAGTCCCTGCTTGCCCGAGTTGCCGCGGAAGATGTCGGCGAACCGGGAGGAGAGCACCGCCTTGAAGCCGTAGTCCTTCAGTGCCCACACCGCGTGCTCGCGGGAGGAACCGGTGCCGAAGTCGGGACCGGCCACCAGGACGGAGCCGGCGTTGAAGGGCTCCTGGTTGAGGATGAAGGAGGAGTCCTTGCGCCAGGCAGAGAACAGGGCGTCCTCGAAGCCGGTGCGGGTGATGCGCTTGAGGTACACCGCGGGGATGATCTGGTCCGTGTCGACGTTGCTCTGGCGCAGCGGAACGCCGATGCCGGTGTGCTTGGTGAACTTTTCCATGGTTGCGTCCTAGGCTGCGTCGGTGTGGATGGCGGCGGATTCGGGGGCAGGATCAAGGTCCGACGGCGAGCTGAGCGTGCCGCGGACTGCCGTAGCCGCTGCCACCACCGGGGATACCAGGTGGGTGCGGCCGCCCTTACCCTGGCGGCCCTCGAAGTTGCGGTTCGAGGTGGAGGCGCAGCGCTCCCCCGGTTCCAGCTGGTCCGGGTTCATGCCCAAGCACATCGAGCAGCCGGCGAAGCGCCACTCGGCACCGAAGTCCTTGAACACCCGGTCCAGGCCTTCAGCCTCCGCTTCGAGGCGGACGCGTGCAGAGCCCGGCACCACGAGCATGCGGACCTTCGGGTCCTTTTCGCGGCCGCGGATGATGTCCGCGGCGGCCCGGAGATCCTCGATGCGGGAGTTGGTGCAGGAACCGAGGAACACGGTGTCCACCCGGATGTCCTTCATTGGTGTGCCGGCTTCCAGCCCCATGTACTGCAGGGCGCGTTCGGCGGCGGCCTTGGCGTTTTCATCGCCGAAGTCCTCGGGGGACGGAACGGCCTGGGACAGGGACACGCCCTGGCCGGGGTTGGTGCCCCAGGTGACGAACGGCTCCAGCGTGTCGGCGTCCAGGTCCACCTCGACGTCGAAGGTGGCGTCGTCGTCGGTCCGCAGGGTGTTCCAGTACTCGACGGCGGCAACCCAGTCAGCGCCTTCGGGGGCGTGCGGGCGGCCCAGCATGTAGGCGTAGGTGGTCTCGTCCGGCGCCACCATGCCGGCGCGGGCGCCGGCTTCAATGGACATGTTGCAGATGGTCATGCGGGCATCCATGGACAGGGCACGGATGGCGGATCCACGGTATTCCAGGACGTAGCCCTGGCCACCGCCGGTACCAATCTTGGCGATGACCGCCAGGATGATGTCCTTGGCCGTGACGCCGGGGCGCAGCGTGCCCTCAACGTTGATGGCCATGGTCTTGAACGGCTTCAGGGACAGGGTCTGGGTGGCCATGACGTGCTCCACCTCGGAGGTGCCGATACCCATGGCCAGCGCGCCGAAAGCGCCGTGCGTGGAGGTGTGCGAGTCGCCGCAGACCACCGTCATGCCCGGCTGGGTGAGGCCCAGCTGCGGACCCACCACGTGGACGATGCCCTGTTCGGCATCACCGAGGCTGTGCAGGCGGACACCGAACTCGGCGCAGTTGTTGCGCAGCGTCTGGATCTGGGTCCGGCTGGTGAGGTCGGCGATAGGCTTGTCGATGTCCAGCGTGGGAGTGTTGTGGTCCTCCGTGGCAATGGTCAGGTCCGGGCGACGCAGCGGGCGCCCTGCCAGGCGCAGGCCCTCAAAGGCCTGCGGGGACGTGACCTCGTGGACCAGGTGAAGGTCGATGAAGAGAAGGTCGGGCTGGGCGTTGGCACCTGCGCCGTCGCCTTTGCGCACCACGTGCGCGTCCCAGACTTTCTCGGCCAATGTCTTTGCCATGGCCATCTCCCTTCACTGCTGTTTGGCTGAATGCTTCAACTGAAGCAGGACGGCTCCGTACTGCGCCAGCCGAAAGATTTGCATCTCAGATAATGAGACGGCAATATCATTACATGGACAATTCTAGTGGAGTCGGCGTCATTGATAAAGCAGCACAGGTGCTTGACGCGCTCGAAGCCGGCCCCACCACGCTGGCACAGCTCGTAGCGGCCACCGGACTGGCCCGTCCCACTGTCCACCGCCTCGCCCTCGCACTGGTCCACCACCGGCTGGTAAGCCGCGACATCCAGGGCAGGTTCGTGCTTGGCAGCCGGCTGGTTGAACTGGCATCGGCGGCCGGCGAGGACCGCCTCATCGCTTCTGCCGGCCCCGTCCTGATGCAGCTTCGCGACGCCACGGGCGAGAGCGCACAGATCTTCCGCCGCCAGGGCGACTGGCGGGTCTGCGTGGCGTCGGCCGAGCGCCCCATCGGCCTGCGCGACACCATTCCGGTCGGCACCCAGCTGTCCATGAAAGCCGGCTCCGCTGCCCAGGTCCTGCTTGCCTGGGAAGACCACGACCGCCTGCTTGAGGGCCTGCAGTCCGCGCGCTTCACGCCGACAGTCCTGGCAGGCGTACGACGGCGGGGCTGGGGCCAGAGCCTCGGCGAACGCGAGCCGGGGGTCGCCTCGGTCTCGGCACCGGTGCGCGGACCGTCCGGCCGCGTCATTGCGGCCGTATCGATCTCCGGCCCCATTGAGCGGCTTACCCGGCAGCCCGGCAGGTTGCATGCTGAAGTGGTCTGCAACGCCGGGCGCATCCTCACCGAAGCGCTGCGCAAGAACAACGACTGACCGCCGTCGGGCCAAACCCGCACCCAACCCGCCCTCCGCCGGTTAGGCTGTGGCCCATGGGCAGCTACGCAGTATTTCTCCGCGGCATCAACGTGGGCGGCATCAACATCAAAATGGCGGACCTTCGGGACGCGCTGAACAGCAGCGGCTTCGCGGACGCCAAGACACTGCTGGCCAGTGGCAACGTGGTCCTTGCCAGCGGACTGGACGCCGCCGGCGTGAAACGGGAGTGCGAGAAGGCCCTTCGCGCCGCGTTCGGCTACGAGGCCTGGGTGGTGGTCCTCCCGTCCGGCAGGGTGGCTGAGCTGGTGGCGGCGTGCCCGTATCCGGAGGACGACAAGTCCACCCATTCATACATCACACTGTCCTCCGACCACGCAGTCCTGGACGAACTGGACGCTGCGGGCCAGGCACTCGGGGACATCCACAGGCAACACCGGCTTGGCCCGGAAGCCCTCGCCTGGCTCGCACCGGCCGGCGGTACCCTGGACAGCCCGTTCAGCAAGATTTCGTCAAAGGCCAAATTCAAGGCGGCGACCACTACCCGCAACCTGCGCACCATGATCAAGGTGCGGGACGCTGCTGCCGGCCTGGAAGCCGCCGGCGCCAAGGGGTGAGTCCCTCCCCTAGCCCGCCGCCACCTTCAGTGCCGCGTTAAACGCCGCAAGCCTGCTGACCTCCACCTCAACCGGCTCCACCACGAGATTCCGCGCAACCCCGGCCACGGCCGCTTCCAGCCGTTTCCGTGCCCTCGATGCCCGTGCCGCGGCGGCTCCTGCGGCAATAAAGCGGCCGGCCAGGGCCAGCACGATCCCCAGCACCACTCCGAACGCCGCCATCAGGGTGGGCACCGGCCACCCTTCCACCCGTGGTGGCTCCGGCGCCGGCATCTGGAAATACTGCAGGGCCGCGAGGCCGCCCAGCCAGCCGAGGCCACCCAGGACGGTCAGTAGGGCCAGCCACTGGACCACGTTGAAGACGCCCCACCACCAGGATTTCCGGTTGGCTCCGAGGTCGGTCCCGGCGATGGCCTGGTCAAGGGCGTCCGGAAGCCGCTCCCGGCCCTCCCGGGCTGCGCTGCGGATGGCGGCCCGCCAAGGGCCCGGCGCGCCGGCGCTGGCGGCGTCGGCAAACTCCCTGACGGCCGAGTCGGTGCGCGCCCGCTCAGGGGCACTGGCGGGCGGAAGCGACGTGCGGTTGAGTTCGGCCGGAGCGTCCCTGCGGAGGTTGAGCCTGCGCAAGGGGTCGGGCCGGAACCTCGAAAGCCATCGGGTGGCGGGCCAGCCCGTCCGCCGGACGGATTCGAGGCGGTAGGAACGGGCCACGGCACTGACAACCACCGGCACGTTGGCTGCCGCCGCCAGCTCCGTACCCAGTCTGGCCGTCGCCTGGTTCCGGACGCCGGCGGCTTCACCGTCCCCTGACGCGTCCCGCAGTTCCCTGGAAGCCTTCGCGACGTCGGCCTCCAGCCGCTGCGAGCGGGCCTTGCGCTGCACCACTACGTTCCTGATCGCAGCACGCACGCCGTCCACGCCCTGGCCCGTCAGCGCAGAAGCGGCGAGGACCTTCACTTTGCCCAGGCCCTCGGCGGCAAGGATCCCGCGGAGGGATTCCAGCACCGGCGGCACGTCGTGGGCGGGGAGCCTGTCCACCTGGTTGAGGACCACCAGGGTGACGGCGCCGTGCGAGGCCAGCGGGGCGAGGAAATCCTGGTGGACGGCCGCGTCCGCATACTTCTGCGGGTCAAGCACCCAAACGAGCACATCCACCAGTCCCACCATGCGCTGGACCACTTCACGGTTGGCCGCCCGGGTGGAATCGAAATCCGGCAGGTCCAGCAGGATCAGGCCGGTGTCCTCGCCAGCAAAGCCTTCCACGGGAGCTGCGTGGTGCCGGTTCCGGACATCAAGCCAGTCCAGGAGCGGTTCGCTGCCGTCCACCCCCCAGACCCCCGCCAGGGGCTCCGATGTTGTGGGACGGCGCGCCGCCGTCGTCGCGATGTCACCGCCGCTCACGGCATTGAACAACGAGGACTTTCCGCTGCCGGTGGCACCGAAGAACCCCACCACGGTGTGTTCCGCTGACAGGGAGCGGCGCGATCCGGCCCGCTCCAGGATCTGGAAGACCTCCTCCAGCTGCGCGTCCGGAAGGACACCACCGGCCAGCTGCCGCGCATCGTTCAGTGCTTCCAGGCGCCGGTCCAGCCGTGATGAATCCCGGGCGCCGCTGTGCCGGCTCACGCGGTCCCCGCCAGGCGGGCCAGTGCGTCGGCCTGGCTGTCGAGTACGCCGGCAGCCATCGTGTCTGCTGCCGGGAGCCGGACCAGGAACCTTTGCTGCTCCTCCTCGAGCAGCAGCTGGCAGCGGGCCGCCAGGTCCGTGCGTGCCTTTTCGGCCATCCGGCGCACAGCGTCTTCACCGAACACGGCCTCCAGCAGGCGCTGGCCCACGACGGCGGTTCCCCCTGCCACGCCGACCTCCAGCCCGGTCAGGCCTGCTGTCATAGAGAAGACGACGATCATCAGTGCGGCACCCAGCCCGTTAATACCGAAGGAGAGCCACCGGGCCTGGGTCCGTTTTCCCTGGCCCTCCGTGCGGATAAGTTCCATCAGCGCCTCCTGCCAGGCGCGGATCTCCTGTGCTGCGCGGTCCGCGAACCCGGGACCGGTCCCCGAAAGGTCGTCTGTGCCCAGCAGTTGCCTGCCGGCCGGGTCAGACCGCCAGCGGTGGTCGGTTTCCTCGGCGGCGTTTGCTGCCTCGTCGACCATAACGGCCTGCAGGCCCGTTTCGATGGCTGCTTCGACCTTGATGGCCGGCGGCGGTTCACCCCGGAAGAACGCACCCAACCGGTCGCGGAAGGGGCCCACGTTCTGCTCGAGAGTCCGGAAGAACTCACCCGTGCCCACAAAGTCCTGCCAGCGGGCCAGCACTTCCCCGCGGAGAAGTGCGCCGTCGCGCGTGGCGTCGAGGATCCTGCTGCCCGCGTCCCTGTAGGCGGCACCAACGCCTGCCTCCAGTGCATGCGCCGCGCGCTGCTGCTCTGCGGCGCACGCGGAGATCGCTGCAACCCTGCCGGCCAGTGCCCGGACCGCACCGTTGAGGGTGCGGCGCGCGACGTCGGCCCGGCCTGCGGCGTCAGCGGCGAGGCCGGTGAGCCAGTTCCGCAGCGGAAGGACAGCTCCGGCGGGCAGCATGCCCAGCGGATCCAGCGTGGACTCAGGGATGACAAAGAGCTGGGCACCGGCCAGGCCCTCGCGGTCGAGGAGTCTCCGCAGGTCCTCGCTGACTTCTTCCTCCGCGCCGGACGGTACCCTGTCCAGGACCACCGCCACCATGATGTCCCTCGCCGCCGCATCCAGGAGCAGCCGCCAGGGGACGGCGTCCGCGTACCTGTTGGCTGTGGTGACGAAGATCCACAGGTCAGCGGCCGCGAGCAGCTGTCCGGCGAGCTTCCGGTTGTCATCAGAGATGGAATCGACGTCGGGGGCGTCGAGGAGCGCAATGCCCGCCGGAACGGCCTCATCGGCTAGCAGGACCAGCGAGGAGACGGCAGCGGCGTCCGGTCCCGTCACCGTTTGGGCTGCAGGGACAGGTCCGTCGGACAAGGCACCGCGGATCCGGCCCAGGCCCGGCAGGACCCGGCTGCCCTCGAACCAGGCGGCTTCGGCAGGGTGGTGCAGGAGGATCGGCTGGCGGGTGGTGGGGCGGATGGCACCCGAGCGGGTGACGGGGTGGCCGGCCAGCGCATTCACCAGGGTTGACTTTCCGGCACCGGTTGACCCGCCGACGACGGCAAGCAGCGGGGCATCGAGGCTGCGGTAGCGGGGAAGGATGTAGTCGTCGAGCTGGGCCACACCGGCCGCGGCGTCATGCCGCCCCTGCTCCGCCCCCGGCAGGACCAGGGGCAATGCCACCTCCGCCAGGGTGCCGCGGACCTGTTCAAGCAGGGACACGGCTGCCGTGTTCCGCTGCTCCTGCCGGTCCGCGTGGCGGTCCTCATTCGGTGAGCTCACAGCAACATCATGCCAGCTGATGGCAGAGGAAGAATTGAATATGGCCGGAAATACAAAATGGCCCCGGGTTTATTGCCCGGGACCATTTCATTGGTGACCCCAGCGGGATTCGAACCCGCGTTACCGCCGTGAGAGGGCAGCGTACTAGGCCGCTATACGATGGGGCCAAGTACCTTTTTTGGCGTTTCCGCCGTTCAAGCTCAGTCATTGTTTCATACACTTCGCTTTAGTTTCAAATCGGCGAACCGGCTGAAACTGCCTGGCATGAAGAGGGAAACCCATATTCAAACCAGAGCTGGGATACCAGGACTCGAACCTAGAATGACGGTACCAGAAACCGTAGTGTTGCCAATTACACCATATCCCAATGGAACTTTCGGGCCCGGTCTTCAAGGCTTTCGCCCTGCTCCGTGCGCCTCAGCACGAGAAAATACTCTACCCGAGACTTTCGGCTCGCACAAATCGAGGCGGCCGGACCTTCCGCCGCGCCCGACACCACCCCGGAATTAACCCTTGCCCATGGGTCAAATTTAAAGTTACTGTCGGGTAAGTTACTCATCGGTAACTAGATGCATGCCCTGCCAACCGGGCACCTCCGAAGAACTGGAACCGTTCCAACCACCATGGTCTTCGCCGCCGGGCAGCGTCGTCCGGTGGCGGGTTAGGAAGTCAGCGTTGACAACCCGTACAGCAGCCATTGCGGCAGACGGCCGCAAGAGCCGGTCCCAATCCATCGCAATTTTCGCTTTATCCCTGTTGCTAGTTCTAGTCCTTGCCTTCTACACCTATCTCACCGGCCAGATATCCGGTGGCGCCGCCCGGCTCAGTGATGGCGCCGCCAGGGCAGCGGCCGGCGCGGCCCAACTCAGGGACGGCTCTGGCCAGCTCGCCACCGGGGCCGGGGCAGCCAACTCGGGCGCCGTCCAGGTCAGGGACGGCTCAGCAAAAGTCGAGGACGGGACAAAGGCACTGAACACCGGCGCCGTGGCCCTCCAGTCCGGGGCGGGCGAGATCTACTCCGGAGTCCGCGACAAACTGGCACCCGGAGCGGACAAGCTGCATTCAGGTACCACCAAGCTCCGCAACGACGTAGTCAACAGGCTCGTTCCGGGCGTCTACCAGGTCGATGACGGCGCCCGGAAGCTCCAGGCAGGTGCCGTCGAGCTTTCCACTGCTTTGACCCCCTCGCCGGCCGGGAACGCGCCAAACAACCTTGCTGACGGCGCCGGGCAATTGGCGGCAGGAGCCGGCCGCCTCGCTGCGGGCGCAGGACAGTTGGACACCGGTGCGGGCACCCTCAACGCCGGCGCGGAGGCCCTGCGTGGCGGCACAGCCCAGCTCAAGGCCGGAACGGATCGGCTTGAGGGATACCCGGGCGCGGGCAACGACCCCGCGAAGGGAGATGGGCTGGCTGCTCTCAGCCAGGGCCTTGACCAGCTCGAGTCTGCGGCGAATGGTCCCCAGGGCCTGGTGCCGATCGGCCTGCTCAAGGACAAGATTGCCAAGCTTGCCGAGGGCGGCCGCAGGGCCTATTCGGGGGCAGCCCAGCTCAATGCTGGTGCCGGAACGCTCGACTCCGGGGCGGTTGCCCTCAGCGACGGCGCAGGCAGGCTCAAAGCCGGAACCAGCACCCTCGCTGAGGGAGCGGACGAGCTGAATTCCGGTGCGGGCAGGCTCACGGCAGGCTTTGCCACGCTGGCGGAGCGGCTCAACTCCACGGACCCGCACAACCCGGGAGTGGTCCTGGGCACTTCCCTGCTGGCAGACGGCACGGCCAAGATCCGCACCGGCATGGACGGCGTGCCCGGGGACCCGGAGAGGCCGGGACTGATCTACGCCGCCAACACCCTCAATGACGGCACCGCCAAGCTCATGACAGGGATTAACGGCGACGGCGACCCGTCAAACCCCGGCCTCCTCGCTGGGGCGCAGGCCCTCTCCGACGGGACCATCCAGCTGAGCGCCGGGGCAGGCAGGCTCCAGGCAGGCAGCAGCCAACTGGCAGAGGGCACGGGAAAGCTCGCCGAGGGCAACGGCAAGCTGGACGACGGTTCGGGAAAGCTGGCGGAGGGCGCAGGCACCCTGGCTAACGGGAACTCACAGCTTGCCGCCGGTACGGAAGAGCTGCACGCCAAGGTGGCGGCAGTATCGCCGTCGTCATGGCTGAAAGGCCCTGCAACGGCGCTTCTGCTCGTCGGGTTGCTGCTGGCCGCCGGCGTCGCCGCCTTCCTCGTCCTGCGCCGCCGCGCTGCCCGTCCGGGAACGGACTAAGCGATAAGGGTCTCAGCGGTGGCGGCCTGGGCGACGGCGGCCCTGCTGCACTGACCCGGCACTAACCCTGTTGGAAGAGCGGGAGCAATTCCGCCAGCGTGGAAACCGCGGCACCTGAAAAATGCGCCGCGGTTTCCGCGTTCCGGTTCAGCCAAACGCCCTGCAGCCCGGCCGCCGTCGAACCCTCCGCATCGAGCAACCTGTTGTCGCCCACGTAGAGGGTTTCAGAGGGTGCTGTGCCCAGGAGCCGGACACCTTCGAGGTAGATTGCCGGGTTGGGCTTGGCAACCCCCAAGGTGTCGGTGCCCACGAGGTGCGCCACCCGCTCCAGGCCGGCGCCGTCCAGTTTCGCCCGCTGGTAGTCATGGACGTTGTTGCTGACGGCCCCGTACGGGATCCCTGCCCGGTCCAGGACATCGAGCAGCGGCAGGACGTCCGGGAACGGCTTCACGTAGGACGGCTGCTTCTGGATGTAGGCGGTCAGCCACTGGTGCGACTCCTCGCCGTCGGCCAGTTCGATGCCGAAGTGTCCCAGCGCAGCCCGGCCCCGGAGGAGGCGCTGCTCATTGAATGTCAGCTCACCCGCAAGGTACTGGTCGTAATAGTGCGTGGTCTCATGGGTGAAGATGCGGCCGAACCGCTCCCACCCTGACTGGTCGAGCCCGGGCAGGAGATGCTCGCTGACCTCACGCAATGCGGTGGTCATGGAGTATTCGAGATCCACGAGGGTGTCGTCGATATCGAACAGGACACCCCGGACGGTGCCCACTTGGGCCTCCAGGAGGCCGCCGGCAGCGGAACTGGCCACAACCATCAGCCGCGGAAAGCCCGAAGCCTGCGGAGTGAGGCATCCTTGCCCAGGATCACCATCGACTCGAACAGCGGCGGCGAGATGCGGCGGCCGGACACGGCGGTGCGGACCGGTCCGAAGGCCAGGCGCGGCTTCAGTCCCAGGTCCTCGACGAGGGCCTGCTTGAGGGCTGCCTGGATGGTCTCCGGATTCCATTCCTCGAGGGGCTCAAGGGCACCGATCGCTGCGTCCAGGACTTCGGCCAGGTTCTCCGGCAGGCCCTTGCGCGCGTCGTCGGCAACGTCAATGGCGTCATCGGCCTTGAACAGGAACGCGATCATTTCCGGTGCCTCGCCCAGCAGGGTGATGCGCTCCTGGATCAGGGGCGCGGCCTCGGTGACGATCTCTTCTTCGCGGTCAGTCAGGATCTCCCCCACCAGTCCGGCTTCCCTCAGGTAGTGCGCCACCCGGTTCCGGAAATCCTCCGGGGCGAGCAACCGCACATGCGTGCCGTTGATGGCTTCGGCCTTCTTCAGGTCGAAGCGTGCCGGGTTGGCCAGGACGTCGTGGATATCGAAGTTCTCCACCAGCTGCTCCACGGTGAAGATGTCCTCGTCGGCGCTGAGGGACCAGCCCAGCAGGGACAGGTAGTTCAGCAGGCCCTCCGGGATAAAGCCCCGCTCGCGGTGCAGGAAGAGGCTGGACTCGGGGTCGCGCTTGGAAAGCTTCTTGTTGCCCTGGCCCATGACGTAGGGCAGGTGGCCGAATTCGGGCATGTACTCGGCAACACCCACTGCGTGGAGCGCGCGGTAGAGGGCAATCTGGCGCGGGGTGGAGCTGAGCAGGTCTTCGCCGCGGAGCACGTGGGTGATGCCCATCAGCGCGTCGTCCACCGGGTTGACCAGGGTGTACAGGGGGTGGCCGTTGGCCCGCACCACTGCAAAGTCCGGAACCGAACCGGCGCGGAAGGTAATCTCGCCGCGGACCAGGTCAGTGAAGGTGAGGTCTTCGTCGGGCATCCGGAGGCGGAGGACGGCCTGGCGGCCCTCAGCCCGATACTGGGCCAGCTGCTCTTCCGTCAGGTGCCGGTCGTACCCGTCGTAGCCGAGCTTGGGGTCACGGCCGGCGGCGCGGTGGCGGGCCTCAATCTCGTCCGGAGTGGAGTAGGACTCGTAGATGAAGCCGCCCTCATGCAGCCGCTTGATGACGTCCTGGTAGATATCGCTGCGCTGGGACTGCCGGTACGGTTCGTGCGGGCCGCCCACCTCGACGCCCTCGTCCCAGTCGATGCCGAGCCATTTCAGCGCGTCCAGCAGCTGGTGGTAGCTCTCCTCGCTGTCCCGCGCCGCGTCCGTGTCCTCGATGCGGAACACCAGGGTGCCCTTGGTGTGCCGTGCGTAGGCCCAGTTGAACAGGGCAGTACGGATCAGGCCCACGTGCGGGGTGCCGGTGGGTGAGGGGCAGAAACGGACCCGTACGGGTGTTTCCGGGGTAACGGGCGGGATGGAGGCGGCAGGCGACGAAGAAGCGATAGTCATAGTGGCTTCAACTTTACCGTCTGGTGCCTGCCGCCATCACGGCCTGTCCCTTAGCGGCGGACGATCGGGTTGGACAGCCGGCCGATGCCTTCGATTTCCACTTCATACCGGTCACCGGCGGTGACCAGGCCGACGCCGGCGGGAGTGCCGGTCATAATCACGTCACCGGGCAGCAGGGTGAACGCCTGGGAGACGATGGAGACCAGTTCCCGGACGCCGCGGATCATCTGGTTGGTGTTGCCGTCCTGGCGTATTTCGCCGTTGAGCTTGCCCTGGATCTGCAGGTCCTCGGTGTCCAGCTCCGTTTCAATCCACGGGCCGAGCGGCGCGGAAGTATCAAACCCCTTGGCACGGGTCCACTGCAGGTCGGTCTTCTGGACGTCGCGGGCCGTAAGGTCGTTGCCGCAGGTGTAACCGAAGATGACGTCGTCAACGCGGTCTTCGGGGACGTCTTTGCAGATCCGGCCGATAACGACGCACAGCTCGGCTTCGAAGGAGATCTCCTCAGAGAACTCCGGCAGTACGACGGGATCATTCGGGCCGACGACGGCCGTGTTCGGCTTGAGGAACAGCAGCGGCTGGGCAGGGACATCGTTGCCGAGCTCGTGGGCGTGCTCCACGAAGTTCCGGCCGACGCCGATCACCTTGCTGCGCGGAATAATCGGCGCCAGCAGCCGGACGTCCTCCAGCTTGTGGCGGACCGACGTGCGCTCCACGCCATTGAAGAACGGGTCACCCTGGATGACAGTAATTTCCTCGCTGCCGGCGTCACCTTCAACAACGCCATACAGGGGATCGGAATCGACGACAAACCTCGCAATACGCATGGTTCATACCCTACCGTTTCCCCGGTGGGGCCCCGTATTGCCGGGCCCCTCCCGCAGATAGTGCAGCTGCGCGGCTACTGACATCTCGGCGGCGCGCCGGACGGAACGTCCGACGTCGGAATAGACGGCGTCCGCCACGTCGCCGACGGACGCGTCCCGGCCCAGCCAGTCCAGGGTTGCGCGGATCTGGGCCAGGCGTTCGTGGCGGTGCGTCCGGTAGCCGCGGGCTACGTCTGCCAGGGAGGGCAGGACAGGTCCGTGGGCCGGCAGGACGGTGGCCGGCCCCATGGCCTCGAGCCGGTCCAGGGTGGCCAGATAGTCCCCCAGCGTCCCGTCGGGATAGTCCAGCATGGTGGTTCCCCTGCCCAGGATGGTGTCCCCGGTCAAGACCGACCCGTCCGGCCCATCGCCGGGCAGGTGGAAGCAGACGGAGTCGGAGGTGTGCCCCGGAGTGGCAAGGACGGTCAGCTCGAGTCCCGCGGCCCGGACCACCTCGCCGTCCTGCAGCGGCGCTCCCCCGCCGTGGCAGTGGGCGGGATCCGCGGCGCGGACAGGGGCGCCGGTCAGCTCGTGCAACCGCGCCGAACCGGCCGTGTGGTCGGCGTGCCGGTGGGTGATGAGGACGAGTTCGACGGCGGCCGCGCGCGCCAGCGCCAGAAGGTGGACTTCGTCGTCCGGTCCGGGGTCCACCACCACCGCGGTGGCGCTGCCGGGACCGGCAAGGACATAGGAGTTGGTCCCGTCCAGGCTCATGGGCCCGGGATTGGGCGCAAGGATGAACCGGGTCAGGTCGGAACTGCGCTGCAGGGCGGCGGCATCTGGAGTCACTGCCCCATCCTTGCACCGATGGACCCGGGCTGCCCGATCCCCGGCGCCGGATCACGGTCCGGAATAGATCGAACACCCGAGTGGGTTGACCACAAATGACGCCCCACCCACCACCAGGAAGCCGGATACATCCATGACCAGCGCACCCAGCCTTGCAGAACTCATCGCCAACGCAGAAGCGGACAGCCACGACCACTCCTCGACGGAGAAGAGCACCGGGCTCCTGCACATCCACAACCATGCGGCAGGGACCGTGGTCTGGTTTCCCACCTGGAAGACGTTCCGCGGGACAGCCGACTGGAGTGAAGCAGTGGACGCCGCCGGGGCGGACCTCGCCGAGTCGGAGGCAGCCGACGCACAGGCGGCCGGTATCCTGGCCGGCGAACTGGAGGAACTGCTGAAGCATGCCGCTGTGTCGGGTGACGCCGCAGCTTTCGCCAGTGAAAACCTCACCGCGCACCTGACCCGCACCTGGGCGCTGGGTGACGCGGCCGCCAAGGCCACGGGCAGGGACCTATACACCGCCGGTGCCATCCCCGCGGCCTTCGAGGGCTATCCCTACGAGGTGTACGCGCAGGACGGCGGCGTGTTCGCCTCCTCCCTGTTCAACGACATCATCGACGCCCGGCGCCAGCACGCACTGGCTGAAGAGGCGGCCCGGAAGGCCCTGAAGCCGGTCTCCCGTAAAGCCCAGAAGAATGCCGCCCGCAAGGCAGCCCGGCGCTGACCGCCGGGCCGGTGATGGGCTTAAACGCAAACGGCGCCTGCAGGGACCGAAGTCCGGCAGGCGCCGTCGTGCGTTTCTAAGCCGTCAGCCCGGTCAGGCGAGGCGGGTCAGCCAGCCGTGGGTGTCCGGAACGGTGCCGGTCTGGATGCCCAGCAGCTGCTCACGGATGGCCATGGTGGTTTCGCCGGCCTTGGCGTCCTCCGAGCCGATGAATTCGGTGGCGTCCTTGAGGACACCGATGGGGGTGATGACGGCCGCGGTTCCGCAGGCAAAGACCTCTGTGATCTCACCGGAGGCAACGCCTTCGCGCCATTCATCGAGGGTGATCTTGCGCTCGGTGACGTCCCGGCCCATGTCCTTCGCCACCTGCATGACGGACATCCGGGTGACGCCTTCGAGAATGGTGCCGGTAAGGGCGGGCGTGACCAGGGAGCCGTCCTTCATGACGAAGAAGACGTTCATGCCGCCGAGCTCTTCCACGGCGTCGTCGTTGAAGTGGTCGAGGAACAGTACCTGCTTGCAGCCGTTGGCTTCGGCTTCCTGCTGGGCGATCAGTGACGCGGCGTAGTTGCCGCCGCACTTCGCATCACCGGTTCCGCCGCGCCCTGCACGGGCGTATTCGCGCGAAATCCAGATGGAAACCGGCTTGAGCTCGCCGCCGAAGTAGTTCCCGGCAGGCGACGCGATGACCCGGAAGGAGACCTCGCGTGCGGCGCGGACGCCGAGGAACGCCTCGGTGGCGATCATGAAAGGCCGCAGGTAGAGGGCTTCGCCGTCACCGTTAGGAACCCAGTCCTTGTCCGCGGCCACAAGCTCGCGGATGGCGCCGAGGAAGTACTCCACGGGCAGTTCGGGCAGCGCAAGCCGGCGTGCAGACTTGTTCAGCCGGGCCGCGTTGGCTTCCGGACGGAAGGTCCAGACGGAACCGTCTGCGTGGCGGTAGGCCTTCAGCCCTTCGAAGATCTCCTGGCCGTAGTGGAAGACGGCCGCAGAAGGATCCAGGACGATGGGTCCGTAGGCTTCGACCCGGGGGTCGTGCCAGCCGCCGTTGCCGTCCGCGTCCACGCTGTAGTCGACGACGGCGGTGTGGTCGGTGAAGTAGTTGCCGAATCCCGGGTTCGCCAGGATGGCTTCACGCTGTTCTGCGGTCTTCGGGTTCGCCGAAGGCTGCAGGCTGAATTCGACGCCATGGGCAGTCTGGGTCATGGTTCCTCCACGATCGGCCGCCGGGGGTTCAGCGCTGAACGACAGTGGCGGCATTTGGTAATTCGAGACAAGCTTACGCCCGATGCCGGTGGCTCCGGCGCGGGTCAGAGTCCAGCGGCGATGGCGTCGCCGACGGCGGTGGTGCTCCGGGCGGTGCCGTCGCGCTTTTCGACGTCGGCCACTACGGCGGCTTCGATCTTCCGGGCCGCTTCGGCATAGCCAAGGTGGTCCAGCAGGAGCGCGGCGGAGAGAATGGCCGCCGTCGGATCTGCCTTGCCCTGGCCGGCAATGTCCGGAGCGGAACCGTGGACGGGTTCGAACATGGAGGGCGCAGTGCGGTCCATGTTGATGTTCCCGCTGGCGGCAAGCCCGATGCCGCCGGTAATGGCGGCAGCAAGGTCCGTGAGGATGTCACCGAAAAGGTTGTCGGTGACGATGACGTCGAAGCGGGACGGATCCGTGACCATGAAGATGGTTGCGGCGTCCACGTGCAGGTAGTCGTGGGTGACCTCGGGGAACTCCTGGGCCACGGCCTCGACGGTGCGCCTCCAGAGGTGCCCGGCGAAGACCAGGACGTTGTGCTTGTGGACCAGGGTGACGTGCTTGCGTTCGCGGGCGCTGGCGCGGCGGAAGGCATCGCGGACTACGCGCTCCACGCCGTGGGCGGTGTTCAGGGACACCTCGGTGGCTACCTCGTGCGGGGTGCCGGCGCGCAGGCTGCCGCCGTTGCCAACGTAAGGCCCTTCGGTTCCTTCACGGACCACAATGAAATCAATGGTGCCCGGGTTGGCGAGGGGGCTGCCGACGGTGCCGTACAGCCTTGACGGGCGCAGGTTGACGTAGTGGTCGAGGCTGAAGCGCAGCTTCAGGAGCATCTCGCGCTCGATGATGCCGGACGGGATGCGGGTGTCGCCGGGGGCTGCGCCGACAGCGCCGAACAGGATGGCATCGCGGGTCCGCAGGTCCGCGAGGACCTCGTCCGGCAGGGTTTCGCCGGTGGCCAGCCAGTGCTCAGCACCAAGCTTGTAGTGGGTCTGCTTGAGCTCCACTCCCTCCGCGGCCACGGCCTTTTCCAGCACTTTGACTGCCTCGGCAATGACTTCCGGGCCGATGCCGTCGCCGGGGATTACTGCAAGGTCAATGGAGGATGCGCTCATAATTTCAGGGTAGCCAAGACATCCATATGCTGGTCAACCTGTCTCACTATTCAGACACGGCGATGCTTTGCGCATCTCCGGTATGCCCAACGGCGGCGAGATCAGCCTCCGGTATGAGGCGTCGTCCGGCCCCAACAGCATAGAGTTCCCGGGTGGAACGACGGCACAAGATCTATCAATGGCTCCGGGTCAACACCTTCCGGGTGGACCTGGCCGTCATGTTTGCCGTCCTGGTGTTCTGCGGCCCGGTCTATCTCCTCGCCGACAGGCCAGGCCACTTTGTCCTGTCCAGCGCGCTGGTGGTTCCGCTGGCCTGGCGGCGGACCAGCCCGGTCCGTGCCGCAGCAGCCATCGTGCTCGCTTGCCTTGCTCTGTGGGCCGCCGGGCTTGAGCCGCTGGCGGGCCTGGTGGCCGTTCCGCTGATCATCTACGCCGTTGCCGCCTATGGTCCAGCCTGGGCCAGCCGCTCCGTGCTTGGCCTGGGCCTGCTCGGCGGGGTGCTCCTGACCAGCCGCAACCTCAGCAGCACCGCCGAAACCGGAGTCCTTGGCCTGACCATCAGCGCGGTGTATACGGTGCTGATCTGGATGTTGGTCCTGTTCAGCTGGACCCTGGGCGACCTGACCCGAGTGCGGCGCCAGCAGCTCCAGACCCTGTCGGACCGTGCCCGCAGGCTCGAGATCGAACAACAGCAGGAACGGTCACTCGCCGCCGCCGATGAACGCGCCCACATTGCCCGGGAAATGCACGACATCGTGGCCCATTCCCTCTCGGTGATCATCACCCAGTCCGACGGCGCCAGGTATGCCGCCGCGGCCAACCCTTCGGTTGCCACCGAGACTTTGGCCACTGTCGCCGCCACGGCCCGGACCTCACTGGCGGAAATGCGGCGCCTGCTGGGCGTGCTGCGGCACGGCGATGAGGCCACCACCCGTCCGCTGCCCGGGTTGTCAGATGTGGACGAGCTGTTCCTCGGCTTCCGGGCGGCAGGCCTTCCCCTGGCCTTTGAACAGCAAGGCTCCCCGCGCCGGGTCCTTCCGCCCGGTGCAGAACTCACCGCCTACCGGGTGCTCCAGGAGGCGCTCACCAACGTCCTTAAGCACGCGGGGCCGCGGGCCAGCGCCAGTGCCGCCATCCGGTGGCAGCAGCGGGGGCTGCAGATAGAGGTGTACGACGACGGCCGGGGCGCCTCCGCGGACCACGCCGGCGGTGCTGCGGAAAACGGCGGCAACGGCCTGCGCGGAATGCGGGAGCGGATCAACCTCTACGATGGTTCGTTGGCGGCCGGACCGGCCGCGGGCGGGGGCTTCCTGGTCTCGGCTTTCCTCCCCTACACAGAGGCCTGAGCAATGACACTCCTGGAAGAACACCCGCCTGCGGACAGGATCAGGGTTGCCCTGGTCGATGACCAGCAGCTGGTCAGGTCGGGATTTGGCATGCTGATCAACTCCCAGCCGGACCTCGACGTGGTGGTCGAAGCGGGCAATGGGCTTGAAGCGCTGCAGGCGCTCGGCGCGGTGGCCGCCGACGTCGTCCTGATGGATGTCCGGATGCCGGGCATGGACGGAATTGAAGCCACCCGCCGGCTGATGGAAAGCGCGCTTGCCGCCCCAGCCGGTTCGGCCAGGGCAGAGCTCCGGGTGGTGGTGCTCACAACCTTCGACCTTGACGAGTACGCTCTGGCAGCCATCCAGGCCGGCGCCAGCGGATTCCTGCTCAAGGATGCTCCCCCGGAGGAACTGCTGGAGGCCATCCGGACCGTACACCGCGGAGACGCCGTCATAGCCCCGTCCACCACCCGGCGGCTCCTGGACCATGTGGCACCGCTGCTGCGCAGCCAGGGCAATGAACGTCCGGAACACCATGCGGCCGTCCAGCGGCTCACCGCCCGCGAGCGCGAGGTATTCCAGCTGATTGCGCAGGGACGGTCCAATCCCGAGATCGCGGCAGGCCTGTTTGTGTCCGAGGCCACGGTCAAAACCCACGTGGGGCATATCCTGGCCAAGCTGGGAGCCCGCGACCGGGTCCAGGCTGTGGTGATCGCGTACGAGACCGGGGTGGTCACCCCCGGAGGCTAGTTCCCGCAGCAGCGGGCTCAGACCACGGTATGAGCCCGTCCCCGGCAGGACCAGACCCCAGGCCGATCCCCCGGCCGGGTGCCGGCCCATAGCGTGGAACCATGACAACTTCCGTGCATGACCACCCTGGTTTGAACAGGGATAACGCCACTTCCTCCCCCGCTGTCCAGGCACTGTCCCTCACCAAGAACTACGGCCGCGGCGCCACCCGCGTCAGCGCCCTGCGCGAGGTCAGCGTCACCTTCGACGCCGGCCGCTTCACCGCAATCATGGGACCCTCCGGCTCGGGCAAGTCGACCCTGATGCACTGCCTCGCCGGCCTGGACACCGCGGACTCCGGGCAAATCCTGGTGGGCGGGACGGAGATCACGGCCCTGAACGACAAGCAGCTCACCGAGCTGCGCCGCGACCGGATCGGGTTTGTCTTCCAGGCGTTCAACCTGGTTCCGACCCTGACGGCCGAACAGAACATCACCCTCCCGCTGGCGCTGGCCAACAAAGCCACGGACAGCGCCTGGTTCGACACCGTGGTGTCCACACTGGGCCTCAAGGACAGGCTCCGGCACAGGCCGCATGAACTCTCCGGCGGCCAGCAGCAGCGGGTTGCCGTGGCCCGGGCCCTGCTGACCCGGCCCGACGTGGTCTTCGGGGACGAACCCACCGGCAACCTTGATTCGACAGCCGGCGGCGAAGTCCTGTCACTACTGCGCCGGAGCAGCCGCGAAATGGGCCAGACCATCATCATGGTCACGCACGATCCCGTGGCAGCCAGCTACGCCGACCGGGTGGTCCTGATGAGTGACGGCAACCTGGTGGGCGAGATCGCCGAACCCACCGCCGCGTCCGTCCTTGCCGCCCTCGGCCAGCTGGGAGGCTGAGCGTGCTGCACGTTGCCCTCTCCCAATTCCAGTCCCACAGCCGGCGGTTTATAGCCGTCGGCCTGGCCGTCATGCTGTCGGTGGCCTTCCTGTCCACCACACTGATGGTGGGTGCCAGCACCAGGGCGTCGCTGGGCGCCAGCCTTGGCGAGGCCTACAGCAGGGCGGAACTCATCGCCACACCGGACAGAGGTACTTTCAACGGTGCGGCCCTGGCAGCGGTCCGCGGGGTCCCTGGCGTCAGCGAAGCCTACGGTCGCCTTCAGGCGTATGCGGAATTCACGGCAGGCGGCCAGGAAGTGTTCGCGCAGGCCCGCAACCTGGCGCCCGATGCCCTGGAAACAGCAGCCGTTACCGATGGCGCCCTGCCGGTGCGTGCCGACGGCGTCGCCGTGGACAGCGACACTGCCGGGCGCTACGGGCTGCATGTCGGCGACGCCCTGGAGCTCAGGGCTCCGGACGGCGCCACCACCACGGCGATGACCGTCACCGGGATCCTCCGCGCCAGCCATGATCCATTCGCCTCCGCCCTCCCGCAACTGCTGGCCGGAACTCCTGCGGTCAGTGCGCTGGCGGCGGACGGCCAGGCCCCCGGCGCCGGCCCTGGCGCCGAGGATGGCTATGCCAGCATCCAGCTTGCCCTGGCGCCGGGCACCGACGCTGCCGCGGCCAAAGCGGGCGCGCTGGCAGCGATTGCCGGCACCGGAACCCCAGCGCAGGTCAAGACCGCGGACGAGCAGGTCACGGCCCAGGTGGCCCTGATGACCGGCGGCCAGGACGAACTGACGGTGGTCCTGCTGGCTTTCGCCGGAATCGCCCTGCTGGTTTCCGGCCTGGTGGTTTCCAACACATTCGCAGTGCTGGTGGCCCAGCGCACCCGGGAACTCGCGCTGCTCCGGTGCCTGGGCGCCGCCCGGGCGCAGGTGCGCAATTCCGTCCTGGCCGAAGCCCTCGTGGTGGGCCTGGTGTCTTCCGTGGCGGGGGTGCTCGCCGCCGTCTGCCTGATGGCAGCCCTGATTGGCTGGGCCGGGACGCAGCCGGACATGGCCTTTGCCACCATGGCGGTGCCGCCGTCGTCCATCGTGGCGGGCCTGGCCGTGGGTACGGTCCTGACCGTGGCCGCCGCCATGGTCCCTGCCAGGGCGGCGACCGCCGTGGCGCCGCTCGCTGCCCTGCGCCCCGCCGACGATGCCGGCATCGGGAACCGGCGCGGCCGGGTACGTCTGGTCATGGGCCTTGCCGCCCTCGCCCTGGGAGTTCCGCTGCTCGCCTTCGGCGCGGCCAGCGTGATGCTGGTCGTGGCGTTCGCCGGCGGCGTGCTGTCCTTCATGGGGGTGTTGCTCTGCGCCACACTGTTCGTGCCCCGGCTGGTAGGCCTGGCGGGACGGCTGGCCGCTCCCGCCGGCGTCCCCGGCAAGTTGGCTGCGCTCAACGCCGTCCGCAACCCTGGGAGGACATCGGTGACGGCTGCCGCGCTGCTCATCGGCGTCACGCTGGTGGCCCTGATGATGACCGGGGCGGCCACCGCACGCCAGGCATTCGATGACGCCCTCGCCGAGACCTACCCGGTGGACATGGCCGTCACCGCTGAGCACCTGACCACGGCCCAGCAAGACGCCGTGGCGCGCATCGATGGCGTTGCGGCCGCGGCGCTGCTGCCCGCGGCGGGGCGTTTTGAGCAGCAGGGCGCCGAAAACCCCGTCTACGCGGTCGGCGCAGCGGAGGCCGGACGGCTGCTCCGCGACACCACACTCGTCCTGGAGCCCGGGAAGATCTACCTGCCCGAGGGCGCCCAAGCGGGGCGCGTCGACGTCAACGGCGCATCCGGTACGGCCACCCTGGAGGCAGTGGTCCTGCGGACCCGCAACATTCCGGCGCTCGTCTCCGCGGAGACCGCGCAGCAGTCCGGCCTGCCGGGCGATGCCACGGCGGGCAGCACCGTGTGGGTGCGCCTTGCAGACGCCCCCGGCGGCGGGCAGCTGTCCGGGGACCGCATCAAGGACATCCAGTCCGCCGTTGCCACGGCAACCGGGGTGGCCAGCGGGGCGGTCAGCGGTGCGGCCATCGAGCGTGTCACCTTCAACGAGGTCATCGACGTGCTGCTCCTGGTGGTCACAGGCCTCTTGGGGGTCGCGGTGCTGATCGCGCTGATCGGCGTGGCCAACACTCTGTCCCTGTCCGTGCTGGAGCGGACGCGTGAGAACTCCCTGCTGCGGGCGCTGGGCCTGACCCGAGGCCAGCTACGCGGAATGCTTGCCCTGGAAGCCGTCCTGGTTGCCGCCGTCGCGGCGCTGCTCGGTTCAGCCCTGGGAACGGTGTACGGATGGCTGGGCGCCCGTTCGGCGCTCGGCAGCCTGGCCGCGGTCACGCCGGTGGTTCCGTGGCTGCAGCTGGCGGGAGTGCTGGCGGTGGCAATCGCCGCCGGGCTGCTGGCATCGGTCCTTCCCGCCAGGCGGGCGTCCCGGCTGTCACCGGTGCAGGGGCTCGCCACCACGTAGATCCGCCGGAGGCTACTACAACAGAAGGGCAGGAGCCGCGGAAATCCCGCGGCTCCTGCCCTTTCCTGAACCGGCTAGGCCTCTGCCGGTTCCTCATACTTGGGGAACACCGGCGCCGGTGCAGGCAGCAGCGTCCCGGCGGCGATGGGCGTGGCAATCGCGGCGAACTGGCGTGCGTCCCCTTCCGGCTGGCCGAGGGCATCAAGCAGCCGCGCCGTCGAGCCCGGCATCACCGGCTGCGCGAGGATGGCCACGATGCGCAGCACCTCAAGGGTGACGTAAAGGACGGTGTTCATGCGTTCGACGTCGGTCTTCCGCAGCACCCAGGGCGCCTGCTCGGCGAAGTAGGCGTTGGTGTCGCCAAGGACAGCCCAGATGGCCTCGAGGGCGCGGCTGAATTCCTGCTTCTCGAAGGCAGCCCGCGCTGTGTCCAGCAGGCCACCGGCCTGTTCCAGGATGGCGGTGTCAGCGTCCGTGAAAGCACCCGGGGTGGGAACCGCTCCCCCGCAGTTCTTGGCCACCATGGAAAGGGAACGCTGCGCCAGGTTGCCGAAGTTGTTCGCCAGGTCCGAGTTCATCCGGCCAACGATGGCCTCATGGTTGTAGCTGCCGTCCGCTCCGAACGGCACCTCACGGAGGAAGAAGAACCGTACCTGGTCCAGGCCGTACTGCTCCACGAAATCGGCCGGTGCCACCACGTTGCCCAGCGACTTGGACATCTTGACGCCGTTGTTGTGCAGGAAGCCGTGGATCATGACGCGCTTGGGCAGTTCCAGGCCGGCGCTCAGGAGGAAGGCGGGCCAGTAAATGGCGTGGAACCGGGAGATGTCCTTGCCGATCACATGGACATCGGCCGGCCAGAACCGGCGGAACTTCTCCGAGTCCACGTCCGGGTAGCCCACACCGGTGAGGTAGTTGGTCAGCGCATCCACCCACACGTACATGACGTGGTTGCTGTTGCCCGGAACCGGGACGCCCCAGTCGAAGGTGGTGCGGCTGATGGACAGGTCCTCCAGGCCGCGCTTAACGAAGCTGATCACTTCGTTGAACCGGGACTGCGGGGCACCGAACTCAGGCTGCGCTTCGTAGAGCGCCAGCAGCTTGTCCTGGTACGCGGACAGCCGGAAAAAGTAGCTCTCCTCGGCCGTCCACGTCACCTCGGTGTCCGTCTCTTTCGAGTAGCGCACGCCGTCGTCCTTGACCACGGTCTCGTCCTCGCCGTAGAACGCTTCGTCCCGGACGGAGTACCAACCCTCGTACTTGTCGAGGTAAATGTCGCCGTTGGCTTCCATCTTCTTCCAGATGGCCTGCGACGCCGCGTAGTGGTCCTCGTCCGTAGTGCGGATGAAGCGGTCGTACGTGATGCCGAGGGCTTCGTGGGCCGCCTTGTAGACTTCCGCGTTCCGGTCCACCAACTCCTTGGGAGTGATGCCTTCCTTTTCGGCCGTCTGGGCGATCTTCATCCCGTGCTCGTCCGTGCCCGTCAGGAACATCACATCGTAGCCGTCCAGCCGCTTGAAGCGCGCCATGGCGTCGGTGGCGATGTACTCGTAGGCATGGCCGATGTGCGGCACACCGTTGGGGTAGGTGATGGCCGTGGTGATGTAGAACGGCGTTTTCTCTGAAGCAGTCACGTGCGGACAGTTACCTTCGATGCGGAGGGACGGGCTAGATCAGTTCAGTCAGGCTATCGCTCAGCCGGACCAGTTCGTGGTCGTGTGACGCCACCAGGACGGCGATGCCGTCGGAGGTGGTGTCCTTGAGGATGCTGATGATGCGGTTGGCAGAGGCGCGGTCCAGGCTGGCCGTGGGCTCATCCACCACCAGGACGCGGGTGCCCAGGATCAGGGCGCGGGCAATGGCGACGCGCTGCCGCTCACCGCCGGAAAGCTGCGCGGGCCGGTGCCGCATGCGCCGGCCCAGGCCCACCAGGTCCAGGAGGTCCTTGGCCATGTCGCGGCGCTGGTCCACCTCGCCGTCGGGGACGGCGGGCAGGAGGACGTTCTCCAAGGCGCTCATGCCGTCGATCAGTGCACCGCCCTGGTCCACGTAGCCGATCAGCGCGCGACGGCGGTCGGCGATTTCGTCGTCGCTCATGCTTTCAAGGGAATCGCCTTCCCAGAAGACGCGTCCCGACGTCGGCAGCGTCAGTCCCGCGCCGACGGTTAGGATGCTGGTCTTGCCCGAGCCGCTTCGGCCGGCGACGCAATGCATCTCGCCTGCGTGCAGCGTCAGGTCGAAGCCCTCCACAACGCTGACGGCTTCGGCCCCGCCCTTGCCGCCACCATAGCGGATGGTGATGTCACTCAGTTCCAGCGGGGTGGCGTGGTCAGCCGCCTTGACGATGGTGTTGGCGCGGGTCTGCAGGGGAACCTCGCCGGAGCCGCCCCTGCGGCTCCGCTGGACATTCGTCGGGTTTGTCATTGGACCACTTTCGTTGCAATTGGAATCCAGCAAAGTACTGCCACGAGGCCGGCAACGCCTGCCCACAGCGCGGCGTAGGGGGCCAGGAGGAGGCCGATGCCGAGGGCGCCCAGCACGCCCAGGGGCAGGGCGACGGTTCCCACCAGCGCGTTTTCGAACAGGCGGACCTGCCGCAGCATGTCGGGGTTCCAGCCCATGGCTTCAAGGATGCCAAGGTACTGGCGCTTGGCGTTCAGTTCGAACCTGCCGGTGACAAGGGTGAGGACGAGCCCCACGGCCACACCGGCGATGGCCAGCAGGATGCTGGGCAGCGCCACGCTGGCTGCGGCAAGTCCGCTCAGCGCGCTGGCGCCGGCAGCGCGGGGAATGTCGATCAGCAGTGCGATCAGTCCGCCCACGGCGGCCCCGAAGACACCTACTGCCACGGCCAGGGACAGCGTGTTGAACTTGTTGGTGCCCAGCTGGCGGTTGGCGAAGGTCAGCGGCGAGTCCACCGGGATAAGCCGTTCGTCGTGCTGCGGTTCCTGGTCGATGACGTCGCGGTGCTTGAGCTGCTGTGCGGCAAACAGTGCTGCGGCGGCATAGAGCACCAGGACCGCGGCGCACACCAGTGCGGTGGACAGGCTCCAGCTGATGAGGCTCAGGGCGATGCCGGCCACGGCCAGCAGGACCGCGCCAACGCCGAATTCCTCGAGCACCCAGCTGCGGATCCTCCGCTGGGTCCAGCCCATGGCGCGAAGGGTTCCGGCCTCGCTACGCCGTTTGCGGATGTAGCTGACCGTTGATGCCCCGGTGAGCAGGGCGGCCCCACAGAGGGTCAGGAACAGCAGGGTGAGGTTGGTGCCGGACAGCGATCCGGTGACGGCGTCGGCGGCGTTCTGCCGGACCCACGACTGCTGCACGGTGCCCAGCGGCGATTCCTTGCCGGCGTCGTCTTTGGAGTAACCGGGGACGAAGATGCTGGCGTCTTCACGGGCTGAGCCTGCCACGATGGTGGCTTCCAGTCCCATGTTGCGGATCTCCTCGGCGAGCTTCTCGACGTCGGGCTGTGCTTCCTTCCAGCTGCCCGGCGCCTTGGCGCGGACCCGGATGGCATCAATGACGTTGGCATTGTTGGTGTAGCCGCGGGCTGCGGCCAGGCCATAGTAGTCCGTGATGGCGCCCGCGGACTGGCTGGCCAGTCCCGTGGCGCTGAGGGAAGGCTGAAGCTCCGTGGCCGGAACATCCTTGCCCTCGGCATCCTTGACCATCGTGAACGGCGTGGGGTCGTAGCCGCCCAGGGGCAGCTTGTTGACGTCACCGGAGGCCTCGGCCACTGCTGCGGGGTCGAACGTGCCGTACACCATGGCCAGCGGCGAAGCCTGCTTCTGCCCGGTGGAGAGGTTGTCCCGGTAGGACCGCTCGTCCACAGGCTCGCGCTGGGTCTGGTCCACCGGGGCGCCGTTGGCGCTCTTTTCGGGCAGGCGGTTGACGGTTACCCATTCACCGGGGACGGCGTTCTTGTCCACGGCACCGTTGGCCGCCGTGCCGGCGTCGGTGTACTTGGGAGCTGCCGCAAAGTCGGTGCTCCATTTTGCTGGCGTGTAGAGGCCCTGGTTGAAGTTTCCGTTGGCGCCCAGCAGCGACGTGTGGTCGGTCGAGCCGGGCCAGGACAGAGCGAAGGGGTCCTTCGAGACGAACGGGAGGTAGTCCTTGTCGAGGGAGCGTGTGGCGGTGCCCACCTCGTTGACGACCTTGCCGGAGTCGTCGATCTCTTCGATCTTGACGTTGTACTTCAGGTCAAGGGAGGTGCCGGAGCGGACCACCAGGGGGATGGCCTGGGAGTCGGACGTCAGCTGTCCGGTGCGCTTGGCCTGCTGGTACTGGGTCATCAGCGGTGCCCAGTATTTGAGCTTTACGCCGAGGAAGTCCGGCCCGTCCTTGAGTTCGTCGACCCCGATGCCGTTGGTGAAGAGGCCTTCGAGGTAACGGCCGACGGCGCCGGCGTTACGGGCATCTGCAGGCGGCGCTTTTTCGAGCGGGGCTAGGAAGTCCCCGGCAGTGCCGAGGAGGGCGCGCTCCGATGCGGGGTCGACGGCCACCACGGATTCCGTCACCTCGGGGGCGAGGGGCAGGGAAACGGACAGGTTGAACAGGTTGTGCTCGGAACCGCCGGCCGGTGACGGGAATTTGATGCCGGTTTCGCCGGCGGGCGCAGCGATGCGGATGCTGCTGCCCCCTGCGGCCTTCTCCTCAACGAGCTTGGCCTTGCCAAGGGTTCCCTCGGCGGTGGACTTGAAAAGGGTCTGTTCGGAAACGCCGTCCGAGCTCACGGCGCTGGCGGTCAGGCGGTACTTCTTGGCTTTGTCGCTCAGGACCGATTCCGCGGCAGGCCACTGGTCCGGGGACGTGGCTCCGGCGGCTTGGTCGGCCGTTGCCGTCCCGGCGAGGCCGGCGTTGTAGCCGAGGTAGTCCATGGCGTCCAGCCGGGGCGCCTCAAGGTTCTGCGTCACGCGGGACACGAGGCTGATGGGGGCAGCCACCGACGTTTCGGAGAGCTTCCGGATCGAATCCAGCTGCTCGAAGCTGATCCCACCGGTGCCGTTGGCAATCTCGGGCTGCAGCATGGCTCCGGCAGGAGCCTTGGCCTGGACCAGCACGTCGTACAGGCCGCGTGAATTTTCATCCACGGTCCTGTTGAGTGCAGCCTGTGACTGGCTTTGGACGAGGACCGACAAGCACATGGCTGCGATCAGGATGGCCGCGGTCAACAGCAGCACTTTGCTCCTGATGAACCTCTGGACGGCGTTCATTGAACTCCCTGAAACCTGGATTGCGTGGCGCACACCCGTGTCGACCACGTGGCGGCAGCGGACATGGACGATTACGGACGGATGTGCAAAAAGTATTGGCCGGCCTGCCGGACCGGTCCCGAGACGGGACCAGGCCATACTAAGCAGACCGGCCAATCATACGTGGCCGCGCCGGGACGCGCCGAGCGGAGACGTGTCGTTCGGCGTTTCGCGCGACCTAGTGACTGATTACGGCTAGTCCTCCAGGTCCACTTCGCGGACCATCTCGGCGCCGATGCCGGCCTTGATGGCGTCCAGGACCTGCTGCGGGACGGAGCTGTCGATGGTCAGCAGCGCCAGCACCTGTCCGCCTTCGTCGTGGCGGGCCACCTGCATGCCGGCAATGTTGATGTTGTTCATGCCCAGGATGTGGCCGATGGTGCCGATGACGCCGGGACGGTCGGCGTAAGCCACCACCACGAGGTGTTCGCTGATGGGGATTTCCACCTCGAAGCCGTTGATGCCCACCAGCTTCTGGATCTGCTTGGGACCGGTCAGGGTGCCGGCCACGGAGATCTGGCTGCCGTCACTCAGGGCGCCGCGCAGGGTCAGCACGTTGCGGTAAGACTCGGTATCCGGGGTGGTGATCAGGCGGACGTTGATGCCGCGCTGCCCGGCGATCACCGGTGCGTTGACGTAGGAAACCTGCTCGGTGACCACGTCGGCGAAGATGCCCTTCAGTGCCGCCAGTTCCAGGACCTTGACGTCCAGTGAGGAGATTTCGCCGGCAACTTCAATGTCGAACTGCGTCAGCGAATCGTGGGTCAGCGCGGTGAAGATGCGGCCCAGCTTCTCAATGAGCGGGATGCCGGGGCGCACATCGGGGGCGATGACGCCGCCGGCGACGTTGACTGCGTCCGGGACCAGTTCGCCGGCGAGGGCCAGGCGGACCGATTTGGCAACGGACACGCCGGCCTTTTCCTGGGCTTCATCGGTGGAGGCCCCAAGGTGCGGGGTGACCACCACGTTGTCGAGCTTGAAGAACGGAAGGTCCGTGCTCGGCTCCTTGGAGAAGACGTCGACGCCGGCACCGGCGATGTCGCCGTCCTGCAGGGCCGTGAACAGGGCCTCTTCGTCCACCAGGCCGCCGCGGGCGACGTTGATGACGTAGGCGGTGTTCTTCATCTTCTTGAAGGCATCCGCTCCGAGCATTCCCACGGTCTCCGGGGTCTTCGGCATGTGGATGGTGATGAAGTCGGACTGGGCGAGCAGCTCATCCAGGGTGACCAGCTGGACGCCGAGCTGGGCTGCGCGGGCCGAGGTGATGTAGGGGTCGTACGCGAGGATCTTGGTGTCGAAGCCCTTCAGGCGTGCTGCCACGAGGGCTCCGATGCGGCCGAGGCCGATGATGCCGATCTTCTTCTCGAACAGCTCAATGCCGGTGTACTTGGACCGCTTCCATTCGCCGTCCTTGAGGGCGGCGCTGGCCTGCGGGATGTGGCGGGCAAGGCTGAGGATGTGGCCCACCGTGAGTTCGGCCGCGGAGACGATGTTGGACGTGGGTGCGTTGACCACCATGACGCCGGCCTGGGTGGCGGCCTTGATGTCCACGTTGTCCAGCCCCACGCCGGCGCGGGCGATGACCTTAAGGTTCTTCGCCGCTGCGATGGCTTCAGCGTCCACCTGCGTTGCGGAACGGACCAGGATGGCGTCAACATCACCAATCGCGGAAAGCAGCTGGGAACGGTCAGCGCCGTCGGCCTGGCGGATCTCGAAGTCCGGGCCGAGGGCCTCGACGGTGGCGGGGGAAAGTTCTTCGGCGAGCAGTACTACGGGTTTTGACACGGCTGATCCTCTGCGTTGCAGTCCTGGGGATGGGAACAAGTCTAGGCCGACGGAAAGGCCGGGCTCACATTGTTAAGTGTGAACCCGGCCTCATCGCGGCACTTTAGCTGGCTGTCGCGCGTTCGCCTGGCGGCGAGCGGTGGCCTTAGCGGGCTGCGGAACCTTCGACGTAGTCCGCGTCCTGCTGCTGCCAGGAGAAGAGTGAGCGAAGTTCGCGGCCAACCTCTTCGATGGGGTGCTGCTCTGCCTTGGCGCGCAGTTCCTTGAACTCAACGCCGCCGTTGTCCTGGTCCTCGATGAACCGCTTGGCGAAGGCGCCGGACTGGATGTCGGCCAGGACTGCCTTCATGTTTTCCTTCACCTCGGGGGTGATGACGCGCGGGCCGGAGACGTAGTCGCCGTATTCTGCGGTGTCGGAAACGCTCCAGCGCTGCTTGGCGATGCCGCCTTCCCACATGAGGTCCACGATGAGCTTGAGCTCGTGCAGCACCTCGAAGTAGGCGATCTGCGGCTGGTAGCCGGCTTCGGTCAGGGTCTCGAAGCCGTACTGGATCAGCTGGGACACGCCGCCGCACAGGACGGACTGCTCGCCGAAGAGGTCCGTTTCGGTCTCTTCGGTGAAGGTGGTCTTGATGACGCCGGCGCGGGTGCCGCCGATGGCCTTGGCGTAAGACTTGGCCAGGTCCCAGGCGGAGCCGGAGGCGTCCTGCTCCACGGCGATGATGTCGGGGATGCCGCGGCCGGCCTCGAATTCGCGGCGCACGGTGTGGCCGGGAGCCTTCGGGGCAACCAGGATGACGTCTACGCCCTCGGGCGCCTGGATGTAGCCGAACCGGATGTTGAAGCCGTGGGCGAAGGCCAGTGCCTTGCCCGGGGTCAGCTTGTCCTTGATGGAGTCGTTGTAGATCGAGCGCTGGTACTGGTCCGGCGCCAGGATCATGATGACGTCGGCCCATTCGGCGGCGTCGGCAACGTTCTTGACCGTGAAGCCGGCGTCCTCGGCCTTGGCGGCTGACTTGGAGCCGTCCTTCAGGGCGATGACAACCTCGACGCCAGAATCGCGAAGGTTCAGTGCGTGGGCGTGGCCCTGGGAGCCGTAGCCCACGATGGCAACCTTGCGGCCCTGGATGATCGACAGGTCGGCGTCGTCGTCGTAGAACATTTCAGTCACTTGCGTAACTCCTCTTGAGTGGTTTTGTAGATGGTGGTCTTGCGGTGCTGCGGTTACGGGCAAACGTCCCGCCGTGGCGTGCTGCCTAGGCGGAGCGCAGTGCCCGGTCACTCATGGAGCGGGATCCCCGTCCAACGGCCAGGGTGCCGGACTGCACAATTTCGCGGATGCCAAAGGGCTCCAGCACTGAAAGCAGTGCCGTGAGCTTTTCGGGATGGCCGGTTGCCTCGATGACGACGGAGTCTGTGGACACGTCGACCACCGAGGCGCGGAACAGGTCTGCAGCCTGGGTCACCTGCAGGCGTGTTGCGGCATCCGCACGTACTTTGACCAGGATGTGGTCGCGCTGTACGGAAGATTCGGAGGTCAGTTCAACGATCTTGATCACGTTCACCAGCTTGTTGAGCTGCTTGGTGACCTGTTCGATGAGCTCACCATCGGCGTCGACCACCACTGTCATCCGGGAAATGCCCGGGACTTCGGTGGGGCCGACGGCCAGGGAGTTGATGTTGAAGGCCCGGCGGGCAAAGAGGCTTGCAACGCGGGTGAGGACGCCGGGCTTGTCTTCAACCAGGACGGAGAGTGTATGGCGGCTCATGGTCAGTCTTCCTCTTCCCAGTCCGGGGTCATGTTGCGGGCAACCTGGATCTGGTCGTTGCTCACGCCGGCGGGCACCATCGGCCACACCATGGAGTTGGGGCTCACCACGAAGTCGATCACCACGGGGCGGTCGTTGATTTCGAGGGCCTTCTGGATGGTGGCGTCGATGTCCTCGTCGCGTTCGCAGCGGAACGAGGCGCAGCCGTAGGCCTCCCCCAGCTTGACGAAGTCCGGGATGCGGACGGTGTCATGGCCGGTGTTGAGGTCGGTGTTGGAATAGCGGCCCTCGTAGAAGAGGGTCTGCCACTGCCGCACCATGCCCAGCGACGAGTTGTTGATGACGGCAACCTTGATGGGAATCTTGTTGATGGCGCAGGTGGCCAGTTCCTGGTTGGTCATCTGGAAGCAGCCGTCGCCGTCGATGGCCCAGACCACGCGGTCCGGCTCCCCCACCTTGGCGCCCATGGCTGCCGGCACGGCGTAGCCCATGGTTCCCGCGCCGCCCGAGTTCAGCCAGGCGTGCGGGCGTTCGTACTTGATGAACTGCGCGGCCCACATCTGGTGCTGGCCAACGCCCGCCACATAGATGCCTTCGGGGCCGGTCAGGGCACCGATGCGTTCGATGACCTTCTGCGGTGCCGTGAGCCCGTCCTCGGGTTCGGTGAAGCCCAGCGGGTAGGTTTCCTTGAGGTTGTTCAGGAAAGCCCACCAGGTGGTGAGGTCCGGGTTTCCGGCTGCCTCGAACTGGGCCCGGACGGCCTCGGTCAACTCAGGAATGATCTCCTTGACCGAGCCCACGATCGGAACGTCGGCGGCACGGTTCTTGGAGATTTCCGCGGGGTCGATGTCTGCGTGGATCACCTTGGCGTGGGGCGCAAACGTCTTCAGGACACCGGTGACGCGGTCATCGAAGCGGGCGCCCAGGGTGATCAGCAGGTCTGACTGCTGCAGGGCGGTCACCGCCGAGACAGTACCGTGCATGCCGGGCATGCCCACGTGCTGCGGGTGCGAGTCAGGGAACGCACCCTTGGCCATCAGCGTGGTCACCACCGGTGCACCGGTGGCTTCGGCCAGGGCCCGCAGTTCGGCGCTGGCGTGCGCCTTGACCACACCGCCGCCAACGTAGAGGACCGGCTTGGAAGCCGCCGCGATGAGCTTTGCAGCCTCGCGCACCTGCTTGTTGTGGCCGCGGGTAACAGGCCGGTATCCGGGCAGGTCAACGCGCGGCGGCCAGGAGAAGGTCATCTGGCCCACCTGTGCGTCCTTGGCAACGTCCACGAGGACGGGGCCCGGACGGCCGGTGGAGGCCAGGTGGAAAGCTTCGGCCATGACATGCGGGATGTCGTTGGGGTCGGTCACCAGGAAGGAGTGCTTGGTGATGGGCATGGTGATGCCCACGATGTCCGCTTCCTGGAAGGCGTCGGTGCCAATGACACCGCTGGACACCTGGCCGGTAATGGCCACCAAGGGCACGGAGTCCATGTGGGCATCCATGATGGCGGTAACGAGGTTGGTGGCGCCGGGGCCGGAGGTGGCGATGCACACGCCCACCCGTCCCGTCACCATGGCGTAGCCTTGCGCGGCGTGGCCGGCTCCCTGTTCGTGACGGACCAGCACGTGGTTCATGCTGGAGGCCATCAAGGGGTCATAGGTGGGCAGGATCGCGCCACCAGGCAAACCGAAAATATCGTCGACGCCGAGTTCTTCGAGCGAGCGGACAATAGCTTGCGAGCCGGTCATCACCGTTGGGGGTACAACGTTGTTCGGCCCAAGGACAGGAGAGACAGCAGCAAGGTCAGCGACGACGGCGGCATGCTCAGCCGTCCGGTCGGCGCGTTCCGGAGCCTTGGGGGCTCCAGGGGACTTGGCAGCCATCAGCGAGGGGCTGATCGGCGATCCTTTGCTCATCGGACTCTTCCTTGTGGATCATCAATAACGGTGAAACTGCGGGGAATAAAAAAACCCCTCAAGCCGTGGTGGCTCTTCGAGGGGTTTGCGCGTGACAGTTCGTTGCCGGGGCTAGTGAGCCACGCGCTTGGTAAGGACGACGACTGCAACTGCGCAGTTGGTAACGAAAGTCATGCGTTCAGTTTTCCCTCTGGTGTGACGGGTGTCAACGCGGGATCATCCCATCTCACCATGTGGACTCCAATGTCCACCCCTTGATCATATGGCATGAGCAGCGCAGGTTTCGACAGGCTCAACCACCGGCCGGCGGTTGAGCCTGTCGAACCCGTCAGCCGCAGTATGCGCCGGTGCTGGCGCTGTGTACCAGCTTGGCGTACTTGGCCAGGACGCCCTTGGTGTAGCGGGCCGGCAGCGGCTCCCAGCCAACCTTGCGGGCTTCAAGCTCAGCGTCATCCACCAGCAGGTCGAAGCTGCGCGCTGCGATGTCCACGCGGATCCGGTCACCGTCCCGGACGAAGGCGATAGGGCCGCCGTCGACGGCTTCCGGTGCAACGTGGCCGATGCACAGCCCGGTGGTCCCGCCGGAGAACCGGCCATCGGTCAGCAGCAAAACGTCCTTGCCAAGGCCCGCGCCCTTGATGGCGCCGGTGATGGCCAGCATCTCCCGCATACCCGGGCCGCCCTTGGGCCCCTCATAACGGATGACCACAACGTCGCCAGCGTGGATTTCGCCCTTGTCCAGGGCCTGCAGGGCACCCTGCTCGCGGTCAAACACGCGGGCGGTCCCCTCGAAGACGTCGGCGTCGAAGCCTGCACTCTTGACCACGGCGCCTTCCGGAGCCATGCTGCCGTGCAGGATGGTGATGCCGCCGGTCTTGTGGATCGGGTTGTCCAGGGCGCGCAGGATCTTGCCGTCAACGTCGGGCGGGTTGATGGCCTCGAGGTTTTCCGCCACGGTCTTGCCGGTGACGGTGAGGCAGTCGCCATGCAGCAGGCCGGCGTCGAGCAGTGCCTTCATGATGACCGGAACGCCGCCGATCCTGTCGACGTCGGTCATGACATAGCGGCCGAACGGCTTGAGGTCGCCCAGGTGCGGGATCTTGTCACCGATGCGGTTGAAGTCGTCGAGGGTCAGCTCAACCTCGGCCTCGCGGGCGATGGCCAGGAGGTGCAGGACCGCGTTGGTGGACCCGCCGAACGCCATGGTGACGGCGATGGCGTTTTCGAAGGCCTCCTTGGTCATGATGTCGCGGGCGGTGATTCCCTTGCGGAGCAAGTTGACCACCGCTTCGCCGGACTTGCGCGCAAAGTCGTCACGACGGCGGTCTGCCGAGGGCGGGGCGGCAGAGCCGGGCAGGGACATGCCCAGGGCCTCACCGATACAGGCCATGGTGTTGGCCGTGTACATGCCGCCGCAGGCGCCTTCGCCGGGGCAGATGGCCTTCTCAATGCGGGTGAGGTCCTCCATGCTCATTTTGCCGGCGGCGCAGGCGCCCACGGCTTCGAAGGCATCAATGAGGGTGACTTCCTTCTCGGAGCCGTCCTCGAGCTTTACCCAGCCGGGCATGATCGAGCCGGCATAAAGGAACACGCTGGAGAGGTCGAGGCGGGCAGCGGCCATGAGCATGCCGGGGAGGGACTTGTCGCAGCCGGCGAGCAGCACTGAACCGTCAATCCGCTCGGCCTGCATGACGGTCTCGACGGAATCGGCGATGACTTCGCGGGACACCAGGGAGAAGTGCATGCCCTCGTGGCCCATGGAGATGCCGTCGGACACAGAGATGGTGCCGAACTGCATGGGAAACCCGCCGCCGGCGTGGACGCCTTCCTTGGCTCCCTGGGCAAGCCGGTTCAGGGAGAGGTTGCAGGGAGTGATTTCGTTCCACGAACTCGCAACGCCCACCTGGGGCTTCGCGAAGTCGTCGTCGCCCATGCCCACGGCACGGAACATGCCGCGCGCCGGTGCGGCGTGGATGCCGTCGGTGACCACCCTGCTGCGGGGCTTGATGTCAGGCTTGCTCTCGGTTTCGATCTGGCTCTCACTCATGAGGGAAAGTCTATGACCCCCGCAGTGCCAAACGGACTGAAGCGCGACGGTTAAAACCGGATCGCTGGACGTGCTGCCCGCCGTCGGCCCCCACTACTAAGCGCGGCAACTCCCTAAGCCCGCGCCGCGGCCCTGGCCAGCCAAGGCATTCCCCCGCCCGCCACTGCGGCAAACCTAGACAGCCATGGTGACCCGACGTAGCGTCGGGGCAGAACGCGTTGTCAGCCAAATTGAAGGGATTGCCATGGATATCGTCATGTGGATCGTGGTAGCAGTCATCGTCATCGGCGTGGTGTGGTGGCTGGTCAGCCGCAACAGCCGCGCAAAGGGCTCCGGTGCAGGCCCTGCCGGGAACACCCGGCCAGACGCAACACGGCCTCCGGGTTCCCCAACAGACCATCGAACGGACGGGGCCCTTTCCGGCGGCAGCGCCGCTGCATCGGCCGAAGCAGCGGGAACAACCGGGATTGCCTCCGCTGCCGGCTTCGGACGTCCCGCCGAACCAGCGGCACCCACAGCCGCCGACGAGCCTGCGGATTCGGCAGCAGCACCGGCAGAAGCCACGCCCCAGCCGGGCGCCGCCCACACGGCAGCAGCTGCCGGCCAGGATGTTTCCGACACATCCCATCCCGAAGCAGCAGCGGATGCCTCTGAGTCGTCGCCGCTGGAAGCCGCCGGCCCTGAACCCGTTCCGACGGCGGAGGCCGGCGCGGAAAGCCCCAGGGACAATCGGACCCGCCAGGACCAGGCGGAATGGGAGACGCAGTGGTCCGAGGCCGGCGGTTCGGGCACCACGGACTCAGCACCCCACGCCGCACCCGCGGCGGAACAGGACCCGGTGCCGGCCGCCCAGCCGGTTCACCACGCGGAATACACGGAGTCCCACGCACCCACCCTCCCCGGCGCTGAGACGGCAGCCGTGGAAGAGGACGACGCCGGCCCGTCGGCTTCCGCCCGGACCGGCGCGCACACAAGCTACTCCCCCGGCGAGGCCCGGGGCGCCGACGTCCCCGCCGGTGCGGCCGCAGCGGCTGCGCCCGGCTCAGCGGACAGCCGCACAGGCAGCAACCCCAGCGACGCCCCGGTTGCCCCCGCTGCAGAATCCGCCGCTACTGACTTCGCTGCTGCGGAAACAACTGACCGCACCCAGTCATCTGCCTTGGCCGAGAACGGCGCCGACCACCTGCAGGCACCCCCGTCCGATCCCGCACAGGGAACCCCGGAACCACAGGGCCACCTTGCAGCAGAGGAACCGTACGGAGCGGGCTCCGCAGGGGCCGGCTCGGACGGCAGCGGCCCCGCCGAGTACACAGTCAAGGGGGATGCCGGCTCGATGGTCTATTACGAAGAGGGCCACCCGGACTACGACGCGACACGTGCCGAGGTCTGGTTTGAATCGGCCGCCCATGCCGAAGCCGCCGGTTTCCGGGCTCCCCGCCGCAGGCGCCTCTGAGGCTGTGCCGGCAGGACCCGAAGGAGCCTGCAAACCCCGCGAATCCCGCCCGGCCCGCTGTGTCCCAACTCACAGCGGGGCCGGGCGGCTGGAGCCCACGCCACGGGCCCCTTTCCCCCGTCCTGCAGCTGTCCGCATGTGCCGAAAATCCTTGAGTTTCCGCGGTTCCTGGACCCGCAGACCCTCCACACGGAACCGCCGGGCAGGCCGATTTCACATGCATCAAAAGTTCGTGTAGAGTTTCATGTCGTTGCGGAGATCAACGGGAAAGAAAAAGCCCGGGAGATCGAAACAAATAAGATGCACCTCTAGCTCAATTGGCAGAGCAATTGACTCTTAATCAATGGGTTCCGGGTTCAAGTCCCGGGGGGTGCACCACTGGGAAAACAGCCTCTGGCTCGCGGAAACGCAAGCCAGGGGCTGTTTTGTTTTGTCCGGCATTCTTTGCCCGGCACCGCCCCACCGCCACACACGGCTCACGGAGACTCCTCCCGCAGAAGAGGCACCCCTTGCGGGCACAAAAAACGTGGCCCGGGAGTCCGGGCCACGTTGTGTGTGGAAAGTTCGCGTGTGGTGGCGCGTTCAGCTGGAAGGGTTGTCCACCAATGCAGCAGCGTTGGCAGGAGTGGTGGCGAACTGGCTGGCCAGTTCCCGGACCACTGATTTGAGCTCCTGCCGCAGGAGTTCGGGGTCGATGGACGAGGACGCCAGCACCGACCGCTCCATTTCGACAGCCTCGGCCACCGCTTCCTTGCCCCTCTCGGTAAGGGAGACCACGTGGCTGCGGCGGTCCGACGTGCTGCGGACGCGGGCAATGTGGCCGTGCGTCTCAAGCCGGCTAAGGGTCTTGCCCATGGTTTGCGCCTGGACACGCACGTATTGGGCCAGCTGCGCCTGGGTCATGGGACCCTGCGCGGCGAGGACCTCAATGGCGATAACGCCGGCGTGGGTCAGGCCGATGGCGCCAAGTTTTTCGTTCCACGAGTGTTCGACGAGGCGCGCGGCAGTGGACAAGAGGCGCCCCGTGGGCCAGTGATCCATATCAGGCATAGCAGCAAGTATAGCCAAATGCTGATTAGCGCTGGCTTCCCCCGCTTATTAGGCTGTTGTGTCCCGCCCGCAACAAGGAGAAAAACAATGGCTGAAAGACTCGTTACCGGCGACGACGCGCCCGGTTTCACGCTCAAGGACGCGACAGGCAAGGACGTTTCCCTCTCCCCCGCCTCCGGCCGCAACACGGTGGTCTATTTTTATCCGGCAGCCGCCACGCCGGGTTGCGCCAAGGAAGCCTGCGATTTCCGGGACAGCCTGGCGGCCCTTCAGTCCGCCGGATACGACGTGGTGGGAATCTCTCCGGACCCCGTGGAGAAGCTCGCCAAATTCGCTGCCGCGGAAGAACTGACCTTTCCCCTGCTTTCGGATGAGGACCACGCCGTGGCGGAGGCCTATGGCGCGTGGGGTGAAAAGAAGAACTACGGCAAGACCTACCAGGGGCTCATCCGCTCCACTGTCGTGGTGGGCCCAGACGGCAAGGTGGCACTGACGCAGTACAACGTCCGGGCCACCGGCCACGTTGCCAAGCTGCGGCGGGACCTGAAGCTCGACGCCTAACGTCCCGGACTGCCGGGCGGTGCGCATGCGCACCGCTACAATGGAAGCTGGCATCCGCCGTCGTGCTCGTTTTTTGACGTAGCGCAGGGGTGCCGGGCGCGAGTGGTGAAATTGGCAGACACGCAGGATTTAGGTTCCTGTGCCTTCGGGCGTGGGGGTTCAAGTCCCCCCTTGCGCACTCAGTAAATACAGGAATCCCCTGGCTCCGGCCGGGGGATTTTTGTGTTTAAGCAGGTGGATCCCGGAAAAACTTTTCGGAACCGCCCATCCGGAAGGACCGGCCGCCCGAATGCACTGTGAGACGCCAGCCACAGTGCAGGTGCCCACCAGCCGGATCAGTACCTTTACCGCAGACATCCAGTAGGCGGCCGGCCCACAACAATCAAGGAGAACGCAATGCAGACAATCAAGCGCACAACTTTCACGGTCGCAGGCGTTGCAGCTGCCGCGCTGCTTAGCCTGACCGCGTGTGGCGGTTCCGGAAGCACCTCCGGATCCTCAACCGCTCCGTCAGCGGCGCCGTCGGCCTCCAGCATGGCCCCGTCACCGTCGGCAAGCTCCACCGCCAGCGCCTCCGCCGGCGCTATGGACCCGGCAGCAAACCTGGTGGGCCCGGGCTGCGCCGGCTACGCCGAAAAGGTACCCACCGGCGCCGGATCGGTCCAGGGCATGGCCCTTGACCCCGTGGCCGTTGCGGCCTCGAACAACCCGATCCTGACCACCCTCACCGCTGCGGTTTCCGGGAAGCTGAACCCGAAGGTTGACCTGGTTGACACGCTCAACGGCGGTGAATTTACGGTGTTCGCCCCGGTCGACGACGCCTTCGCCAAGATCGACCCCGCCACCATTGAAACGCTGAAGACCGACGACGCCCTCTTGAGCAAGATCCTGACCTACCACGTGGTTCCCGGCCAGATCACGCCCGACAAGATCGCCGGCACCCACGCAACTGTCCAGGGCGGCTCCGTGACCGTAACGGGCAGCGGCGACAACCTCAAGGTGGACGATGCCAACGTGATCTGCGGCGGCGTCAAGACCAAGAACGCCACCGTTTACCTGATCGACTCGGTGCTGATGCCCAAGTAGGCAGTGCCGGAATTCCGGCCCAAATCGTTGAAGCTGGGCCCGCTGTGAGCGGGCCCGGCTTCAGCGCGTTGGACCTGTACCCGCCCGGCGGATGCCAGCGCCCGCGCCGGCACGGTGGCGGCGGCTAGACTGGACCCGGTCCGCAGGCGGCGGAGATCCACAATCCAGGGGTGATAAACGGGTGACCAGAAGTACATCGCGGCGAACGGTCCTCACTGCCGGCGCCGCACTCCTGGCCTGGGGCGTGACCTCGTGCACCAACGCACCGTCCCCCTCGCCGTCGTCGGATTCCCCCAGTTCCGCGGCCGCTGCCGAACCTGCGGCGACGTTCAGCTTCGGTACGGCAGCCCAGCCGCTCGGGCTGGACCCCGCGCTCTCCAGCGACGTCGAATCCCAGCGCATCACCCGGCAGGTCCTCGAAGGCCTGGTAGGAGTGGACCAGACCACCGGCAAGCCCACTCCCCTGCTCGCCACCGAATGGTCCGAGTCCAACGAGGGCCGCAGCTACACCTTTAAGCTGCGCAACGGTGTCACCTTCCAGGACGGCACCCCCTTCAACGCCGACGCCGTCTGCACGAACTTCAACCGCTGGTTCGCTTTCCCCGCAGAGCTGCGGCGGCAGGCTCCCGGCAGCTCGTTCAAAGGCGTCTTCAAGGCGCACTCCGACGAAGCGGCGCTGTCCATCTTCAAGAGCTGCACCGCCGTGGACCAAGGCACCGTCCGGATCGACCTCACGCAAAGGTTCACGGCCTTCCTCCAGGCACTGACGCTTCCCGCTTTCGCCATTGCGTCTCCGGCAGCCCTGGCGGCGGGGAAAGCCGATGTCCTGGACCAGAACCGCGCCGGGCGGCCCGTTTCCGCCTTTGCCACCGCGCCGGTGGGTACAGGGCCCTTCAGCTTTGGCTCCTGGGATGACCAAAGCGTCACCCTGCTGACCAACAAGGCCTACTGGGGCGACCGGGGCCAGATCGCCACCATCAACTTCCTGGCCTACGACCACCCGCAAACACGTCTGCAGGCGTTGCTCGACGGCCGGATCGACGGCTACGACGCCGTCACCGTGGGCAACTTCGACCAGCTGGTGAAGCGCGGCAAGCAGATCGTCCAGCGCGACCCGTTCTCGGTCATGTACGTGGGCATCAACCAGGACATCCCGGTCCTGCAGAACCAGAAGGTCCGGCAGGCCATCGAGATGGCCATCGACAAGGAGACCCTGATCCGCAGGTTCTTCATCGACAACACCACCAAGGCAACCCAGTTCGTCCCGCCGAAGATCAGCGGCTTCAACAAGGACGCACCCGAGCTTGGCCACGATCCGGCGAAGGCAAAGGAATACCTGAAGGAAGGGGGCTATGCAGGCGAGGAACTGAAGTTCTACTACCCGCTCAATGTCACCCGCCCGTACCTGCCGACCCCCGAGAAGGTGTACGCCGAGATCAGCCGGCAGCTCATTGCCGTCGGCATCAACGTGCGGCCGGTCCCCGTTGACTGGGCCGACGGCTACCTCCAGAAGGTCCAATCCCCCGGCGACCATGCCCTGCACCTGCTGGGCTGGAACGGTTCCTACTCGGACGCAGACAACTTCGTGGGGCCGCTGTTCGGCGAGAAGAACGGCGAGTTCGGGTACCAGGATCCGCAGGTGTTCTCCAAGATCAACCGTGCGCGGGGCCTGCCCGAGGGTGAGGACCGTGATGAGCTCTATCACACCATCAACGCCCAGATTGCGGCCACCGTCCCGGCAGTCCCCATCGCTTTCCCCATCTCCGCGCTGGCTTTGTCCGACCGGGTGGTCAGCTACCCTGCGTCACCGGTCTTAAATGAAGTTTTTACGAAGGTGCAATTAAAGCCTTGACGGGCCGGGCCAATTTCAGTATGTCGGCAGGGCGGGGATATTCTGTGACAGCCAGAGCCGCTGCAATCGGAGACTGATCGTGACCTTCATTTCCAAGACCCAACATGCCGACGTCGTCCTGATTGGCGGCGGCATCATGAGCGCAACGCTGGGGGCTTTCCTCAAGCAGCTGGAACCGGACTGGAGCATCTCCCTGTTCGAGCGGCTGGACCAGCCCGGCCTCGAAAGCTCGGACCCGTGGAACAACGCCGGCACCGGCCACGCTGCCCTCTGCGAGCTCAACTACTCCCCCGCAGCCAAAGACGGTTCGGTCAGCCCGGCCAAGGCACTGCTGATCAATGAGCAGTTCCAGCTCTCCCGCCAGTTCTGGTCCCACCTGGTGGACGGCAACCTGATCGGATCCCCCAAGGGCTTCATCAACACCGTGCCGCACATGAGCTTCGTGATCGGCGATGACCACGCCCGGTTCCTGAAGACCCGCTACGAGGCCCTCAAGCCGCACACGCTGTTCCGGAGCATGGAGTACTCCGAGGACCACGGCCAGATCGCCAAGTGGGCGCCGCTGATCGTCAAGGGCCGCAACGCCCAGCAGAAGGTCGCTGCCACCCGTGCCGCCGAGGGCACCGACGTCGACTTCGGGGCACTCACCCGCGAGCTGACCACCTACCTCGGGAACAACGGCGTCGAGATCAACTACGGGCACGATGTCACCGGGATCAGCAAGGCGTCCGACGGCGGCTGGGACCTGACGCTGAAGCACCCCAGGTCCGGCGAGCACGGCAGGATCCACGCCAAGTTTGTCTTCGTCGGCGCCGGCGGCGGTGCACTGCACCTGCTCCAGGCCTCGGGCATCCCGGAAAGCAAGGGCTACGGCGGGTTCCCCGTTTCGGGCCAGTTCTTCCGCTGCACGGACGAAACCATCGCCGCCCAGCACAGCGCCAAGGTCTACGGCCAGGCGTCGGTGGGCGCTCCTCCGATGTCCGTTCCGCACCTGGACACCCGCTACGTCAACGGCAAGCGGTCCCTCCTGTTTGGGCCCTACGCCGGGTTCTCCACCAACTTCCTCAAGAACGGTTCCTACCTGGACCTGCCGTTGTCCATCCGGCCCAGCAACATCATTCCGATGCTGGCCGTGGCCAAGGACAACATGGACCTCACCGCCTACCTGGTCAAGGAAGTGGCCAAGCGCCACGGCGACAAGGTTGAGGCGCTCCGGGAGTACTACCCCGAAGCAAAGGACGGCGACTGGGAACTGATCACTGCCGGCCAGCGTGTACAGATCATCAAGAAGGATCCGCAAAAGGGCGGCATCCTTCAGTTCGGTACCGAAGTGATTGCCGGCCGCGACGGTTCCATCGGCGCGCTGCTGGGAGCCTCACCCGGAGCCTCCACCGCTGTTCCCATCATGATCGAACTGCTGCAGAAGACGTTCCCCAAGAACTTCAAGGGCTGGCAGGGCAAGCTGAAGGACATGATGCCCGGTTACGGGGTGAAGCTGGATGAGAATCCCGAGCTCGCCGCCGAGCTTGAGCGCGCAACTGCCAAGTCCCTTCAGCTGGAGAGTGTTTCCGCCAGCAACTGACCCTGCCGGGGCCAGTGGCTGGCCAACCGGGATACAGTCACTAACCCTTCCAGGAGACCATCGATGTTTCGGCTGGCACACCTTTCATTGGCGAACCGGGCGCTGATCGCGCTGATCACCATCTTCGCTTCGGTCTTCGGCGTGATCACCATGTCGTCGCTGAAGCAGGAACTCATCCCATCCATTGAGTTCCCGCAGATCACCGTGCTGACCTCCATGCCGGGGGCCTCGCCGGAGGTGGTGGACAAGCAGGTCAGCGGCCCGCTGGAAACGGCCCTGAACGGCGTGGAGGGGCTGGAATCCACCTCCTCCACGTCCCGCAACGGCGTCTCGCAGATCACGATGGTGTTCACCTACGGCTCCAACCTGGACCGGGCGCGGAACCAGATCGACCGGGCCATCTCCAACGCCAAGCGCACCCTGCCGGCCGACGTCCAGCCGCAGGCCATCGCCGGGAGCATCAGCGATTTCCCGATCGTCTTCCTGGCGGTGTCCTCGGACAAGCCGCTCAGCGAACTTAACACCGACCTCCAGCGGCTGAGTGTTCCCCGGCTGCAGAAAATCGACGGCGTCCGGGGCGCCGATGTCACCGGCGGCGCCACCCAGCACATCGAGATCCTTCCGCGCCCCGAGGCGATGGCTGCCTCCGGTGCCACCATCGCCTCCCTCCGAGACACGCTCTCCAACAACGGAGCCCTGGTTCCTGCCGGCACGCTGGAGGAGCAGGGCAAGACGCTCTCGCTGCAGATCGGCAGTCCGGTCGATTCGCTCGACGCCGTCAAGGCCCTTCCGGTGTCCGGCGCCAAAGACGGGGCCACCATCGGGTCCGTGGCCGACGTCGCCATCAAGGACGACGAACGCACGTCCATCACCCGGACCAATGGAGCCGAAACCCTCGCGGTGTCCGTCACCAAAAAGCCCGAAGGCGACACGGTGGCCATCTCCCACGCAGTGCGGGACAGCCTGGACGAGCTGTCAGCGGAGCTTGGCTCCAACGCCACGTTCACCCCGGTCTTCGACCAGGCGCCCTTCATTGAAAAGTCCATCAAGGACCTCACCACCGAGGGCCTGCTGGGGCTGGGATTCGCCGTGGCGGTCATCCTGGTCTTCCTGATGTCGGCCCGCTCCACCCTGGTGACAGCGGTATCCATCCCGCTGTCCCTGCTCATCACTTTCATTGGGCTCTCGGCTACCGGCTATTCCCTGAACATCCTCACCCTCGGCGCCCTCACCATTGCCATCGGCCGCGTAGTGGACGACTCCATCGTCGTGATCGAAAACATCAAACGGCACCTCACCTACGGCGAGGACAAGGTCACTGCCATCCTTACCGCCATCCGTGAAGTGGCCGGGGCCATCACCGCGTCCACCCTCACCACGGTGGCCGTGTTCCTGCCTATTGCCTTCGTGGGCGAACTGGCCGGCGAGCTGTTCAGGCCGTTCGCCCTCACGGTCACCATCGCACTGCTGGCGTCACTCCTGGTGTCCCTCACCATCGTTCCGGTCCTGGCTTACTGGTTCCTTAAGAGCCCCACACCGGCCGGCGCAGGTGCCCGCGCCGACGCCGACGCCGCCCGGGCAGCGGCCCAGAAGAAGGAACAGCGCGGCCGGCTCCAGCGCGGCTACCTGCCCATCCTCACCAAGACGCAGAAACACCCCGTGCTGACCCTGGTGGCCGCCGTCCTGGTCCTCGGCGCCACGGCAGCCATGACGCCGCTGCTGGCCACCAACCTGCTGGGCAACTCCGGCCAGAACAGCCTCACCGTTCGCCAGGTGCTTCCGGCCGGCACCAGCCTGGCGGACACCAGTGCCGCAGCCGTCCGCCTCGAAGAGGTCCTGCGCGGAATCGATGGAATCAAGGACGTTCAGGTCACCTCCGGCAACGCACAGGCCGGATTCGCTGCACTGGTGTCCTCCGGCTCGTCGAATTCAACCTTCACGGTAGTGACGGATGAGAAGGCGGACCAGGACCAGCTGCAGGAAACCGTCCGCACTGAACTGGCGAAGGTTCCGGACTCCGGCAAGGTGTCTGTGGGGACCCAGCAGGGCGGCTTCGGCACTTCCTCCACCGTGGACATCACCCTCAAGGCTGCCAGCACCCAGGACCTGCAGGCAGCCAGTGACGCCATGGTGAAGGCCATGACCGGCGTGCCGGGCACCAGCGAGGTGGAAACCAACCTCGCCGCGAGCCAGCCGGTGGTCCAGGTCAAGGTGGACCGGGCAAAGGCAGTGGCGGCGGGCCTGAATGAGGAGCAGGTGGCAGGAGTCCTCGCAGCCACCATCAGCCCGGTCCCTGCCGGTACAGTCCGGATCGACACCAACGACTTCCCCGTGAGGATCGGCCAGGGAACCAGGTTCACCAGCATCGACGCCGTCCGGAACATCCCGCTGCCGGCCGCCGGAAGGCCTGTCACCCTTGGCAGCATTGCGTCCGTGGAACAGGTGGATATTCCGGTGTCCATCACGGCCAGCAACGGCCAGCGCACCGCCAAGGTGTCCGTGACGCCGTCGGGATCCAATCTGGGTGCCGTCAGCACCGAGGTTCAGGGGCGCCTGGCAGGCGTCGAACTTCCTGCGGGTGTAACCGCTGAGATCGGCGGTGCCACCACGCAGCAGGCAGAGTCCTTCCGGCAGCTGGGGCTGGCGCTGCTGGCCGCGATCGCCATCGTGTACGTCATCATGGTGGCCACCTTCAAGTCCCTGGTCCAGCCGCTGATCCTGCTGGTTTCCGTGCCGTTCGCCGCCACAGGCGCAGTTGCCCTGCTGCTGGTCACCGGCGTTCCCCTGGGGCTGCCCTCGCTGATCGGCATGCTGATGCTGGTGGGCATCGTGGTCACCAACGCCATCGTGCTGATCGACCTCATCAACCAGTACCGGCAGCCGCGAACCGGCCCTGCCGGAACAACCATGCCGGGAATGAACGTCGCGGACGCCATCACCCACGGCGCCCGGCAACGCCTCCGGCCCATCCTGATGACGGCACTGGCAACAGTTTTCGCGCTGACGCCGATGGCCATGGGGCTCACCGGCGGTGGCGGCTTCATTTCCCAGCCGCTGGCCGTGGTGGTGATCGGCGGCCTGGTTTCTTCCACAGCCCTGACCCTGGTCCTAGTTCCTGTCCTGTACCGGCTCGTGGAGGGCCGGCGCGAACGGAAGGCGCTCCTCCGCGACCTGCAGGCACAGCCGGAATTCGAGCCGGCGGCCGACGTCGATGCCGAGTTCCGCGACTGGACCACCGGCGATGTGCCGAGGGTCAGCGGACGCCGCGCCGCGCCCGGCAGCCCCGACTGACAAAAGTGGAATAAATCCCGCATGGATGCGTTGTATCCGTCGATAGATGCAAATGCATCTAATTTGGACTACACTGGAACCAAGCCAGCAAGTCCAGGAAACGGAAGGGCACATCATGCAGTTCGGTGTTTTCAGCGTCAGCGACATCACCACGGACCCCACCACGGGCCGCACCCCCACCGAGAACGAACGCATCAAGGCCTCGGTGGCCATCGCCAGGAAGGTCGAAGAGATAGGCATGGATGTCTACGCCTTGGGCGAGCACCATAACCGGCCCTTCTTCTCATCCTCCCCCACCACCACCCTCGCCTACATCGCCGCGCAGACCGAGCGGATCACCCTGTCCACGGCAACCACGCTGATCACCACGAACGATCCTGTGAAGATCGCCGAGGACTTCGCCATGCTCCAGCACCTGTCCGATGGGCGCGTGGACCTGGTGCTGGGCCGCGGCAACACCGCCCCGGTCTACCCGTGGTTCGGAAAGAACATCCAGGACGGCGTGGAGCTCGCCATCGAGAACTACAGCCTGCTGCGCAAGCTGTGGGATGAGGACACCGTCAACTGGTCCGGCAAGTTCCGGACCCCGCTGCAGAATTTCACCTCCACCCCGCGCCCGCTCGACGGCGTGGCCCCCTTCGTGTGGCACGGTTCCATCCGCACACCGCAGATCGCCGAGGTGGCGGCCTACTTCGGTGACGGGTTCTTTGCCAACAACATCTTCTGGCCCAAGGAGCACTACCAGCAGCTGATCGGGCTCTACCGCGAGCGGTACGAGCACTACGGGCACGGCACCGCAGACCAGGCAATCGTGGGCCTCGGCGGCCAGTTCTTCATGAGGAAGAATTCCCAGGACGCTGTAAAGGAATTCCGCCCGTACTTCGACAACGCCCCGGTGTACGGCCATGGACCCTCCCTGGAGGACTTCACGTCGCAGACCCCGCTGACCGTGGGCAGCCCGCAGGAAGTCATCGAGAAGACCCTGAGCTTCCGCGAGCACTTCGGTGACTACCAGCGCCAGCTGTTCCTGATCGACCACGCCGGCCTCCCGCTCAAGACGGTCCTGGAACAGCTGGACCTGTTTGGCGAGGAAGTCCTGCCGGTCCTCCGCAAGGAGTACGCGGACCGCAAGCCGGCGCACGTGCCGGACGCACCCACCCACGCATCCCGCGTCGCGGCGCACCTGGCAGCCCAGGACGCCGAAAAGGCCACGGCGGAGGCGTAATGGCAACCAGCCAATCCACGTCCCCCGTCCGGCTCGCCGCGGAAACCTGGGAGTCACTGTTCCGGGCGCAGGTGGCCGTAATGCGCAGGCTGCAATCCGGCCCGGCGTTCCGGAAGCTGGCGCTGAATGAGTACGACGTCCTGTTCACCCTGTCACGCTGCCCATCCGGCTGGCTCCGGCTGAACGAGCTCAACGACAACGTCCTGCTCAGCCAGTCCAGCCTGAGCCGGCTGGTGGAGCGGCTGGAAAAGCGCGGCCTGGTAGCGCGGATGCCCGCCCCGGAGGACGGCAGGGGTGTGCTGCTCAAGCTCACCGACGAAGGCCGGGAGCTCCAGAAGGAGATCGGCCGTGAGCACGTCCGCGACATCTCCGCCCTGGTGGGGCCGGCGCTGACCCCCGACGAACAAAACGAACTGCGCCGGCTCACGGACAAGCTCCGAAACTCGCTGGGACAGCTGCCGAGGTAGGAGCGCCGGGCGGGACCTGAACCTGCCGGACCGGAACCGGCCGGCGACAGGTCAGCCCAGCGCTACCAGTGCGGCAGGATCCTCTGCCGGCAGCATGCCGTTGACCACTGCGGTGACGCGGAGCTGGTTGAGTGTCAGGCTTCCGCCCACCGTGGACAGGAACGCAGTGTCGGACGAGTCACGGCCGGCTGTGATGCGCAGCATCGACTCCCGCGGGGCCAGCCCCGTGGGGTCGATGATGCGCCACGAGCCGTTAACGTAGGCCTCTGCCACGGCATGGAAATCCATGGGCGACAAACCCGGAGCGTAGACAGCGGCTAGCCGTGCGGGGACGTCCTTGGACCGCAGCAGCGCGATGGCCAGGTGTGCGAAATCCCGGCATACTCCGCGGCGGTGCAGCAGTGTTTCCACAGCGCCGTCTGTGCCACGGGACGAACCGCTGATGTACCGGAGTTCCCCATAGACCCAGTTCCTGACGGCCTGGACAAGTTCTTCCCCATGCAGTCCCCCGAATTCCGCGTAGGCGGTGGGGAGGAGCCGGTCAGATTCTGCATACCGGCTGGGCCGGACGTAGCGGATCTGTTCGGCCAGCGTCGCACCCTCCGGATCAGCGCGGCCGGCCACCGTGGCTGAGTACTCGACGGTGACGTCGGTGGGGTCGGCGAACTCCATGTAGTGGAAACGGCCGCCGTGGTGGTCGGAGATTTCCGTTAGCGGGACTTCCTCACCGCCTGCCAGCACCGACAAAGATTCCTCGAAGGACGAGTATCCGTTGTTCCTGGCGGCGGCAATAGCCATGGCCACCTTGGTATTCGCCGCGGTGCGGAAGGCCAGGCGTGCGGAAACAGAGCGTTCCATGAATCTCCGGGGGTGTCGGCGTTGGAAAGCAGTGCCGTGCCTGGGCGCCCTGTGGGGGCCGGCGACGGGACTAGTTTTTGATCTCCAGCGACATTAGCATCCGCTGGACATTGGCAAAGTCCGGGCTTTCCCCGGCGTACGCGGCCGCCGCGCCGAGGGTGTCGAAGGCTTTGGCGGGAGCCACCTTTTCATCCGGCGCAAACGCCTTCAGTGCCACCAGGTCGCCGAAGGCCCAGTCACCCTTGCCCGCCGGGCCGCGGACGGTGTTCCGCAGTTCGCAGGCCTGGTTGCCGGCCCCGCCCACCACGTTGGTGATGCCGTAGGAGCCGAAGTAGCGGTAGCCCTGGATCACCCTGAAGACCACGCGGGGCGGGATGGTGCCTTCGCCTGACCCGGCGGAGGCGGCCGGGGAGGCGGGAACACTGCTGATCACCGTGTAGGGCCGGCGCGACCCTTCCGGGCATTCGGCGGACGACGGCGGCAGTCCGGTCCGCAGCGCGGCCATGAAGGTCCCGTCGGGCTTCTTCACCTCGATCTTCAACGCTCCCGGAAGGGTGCCGTCCTCGGGTTGGACTGATTGGGCGATCCAGTCCTGGGGAAGCTCAAAGCTGACCGTCCTGGCAGGATCGGAGAAGGTCTTCCACGCAGCGGCGGTAGCCGCCGGCCGCGGTTCGGCTGAAGCAGTGCCGGAGGCGCCCGCTTCACCGGACGGGCCGGGCGCGCCACCCGATGCCGACGTGTCCGCCCGCGCCGCCGTTGACGCACCGGCCGAAGCGTTTGAGGGCTCCGCCTGCGCGGTCCAGCCCGAACCGGATCCACCCGCCTGCGGGCCGCTGCAGCCGGCAAGCAGCAGGGCAGCCACCGTCAGGACACCCAGGGACCCCGGCCTGGCCGGGCCCCGCGCCGGTACTGCTGCTCTTCCCCTGGCTTCCATGCAGCCAGCCTATCCGCGCCGGGCTGCCCCGCCGCCCAGGCGCGTGGCGTTTCCCGTTGCCGCGCGTGGACCGCTCGTGCACGGCATCCCGCTGCTCCGCTCCGCTCCGCACCGCACCCATGGAACCGCCGGAGGTGCCGTCGTCGTGCGCTGCGCCGTCAGTACGCGGCAGTACGGCTAGGCTGGGGACATGGCGCACGGGCAGCAGGGCATGGACGAAGAGAACCTGGCGGAAATGTCCGCAGTCGACATCGCCGACTGGAGGCTGCGGACCTTCGCCCTCTACGACAATGTGCGCCGGATCGCCGCCGATAACCCGGCGGAAGCGCATTCGTACTGGCGCCATCAGCGCGACCTGATGTTTGGCACACACCCGGCCTCGGCGCTGACACCGGCGGACAAGGCGCAGTTCTCCGGGTTGAAGACCGCTGATTACGATCCCATCTACCGGTTCCATGTTCCCCTCACCAAGGAGGGTGCCGGCCGGGAGATGAGCGTGGAAACGGGCACCGACGGCGTGGTCAACTTTGTCCGGCTGGGCACCTTCGACCTTCCCGAGATGGGCCAATTGGCCGTGTGGAAGCTCAAGGGGTACGGCGGCGGTATCTTCGTGCCGTTCCGTGATGCCACGGCGGGCCGGCCGGGCGGCACTTACGGGGCCGGCAGGTACCTGCTGGATACCATCAAGGGCGCGTTCCACGGAGTGCAGGGTTCCGGCCCCCACGCCACGTTCGTCCTTGACTTCAACTTTGCCTACAACCCGTCCTGCGCCTACAACGATGCCTGGGCGTGCCCGTTGCCCGGCCCGTCCAACCGGCTGGCCGTGGAGATCCCTGCGGGCGAGCTCTACTGACGATTCAGGAGCCCGGGCGCCGCCTGCCCCGCGGCACCAATCACTGCGCCGCGCCTGCGGACTGAACCGGGACGGTGCTCCCGGTATGGCAGGGTGGACGGATGGATTCCACCAGCGCGCCGGCAGCCGTCCATAAACAGCAGGACGCCCGCCGCAAGCCGGCCGCCCTGCGCCGCCGCGGAATCCTGCGGTTTCCGGTGGTCCGGCAACTCCTTCGCTTCTCGGGTGTGGGGATCATCTGCACGGGCGCATCCCTGGCGCTTTACGCCCTGCTCAGGCCGTGGATCGGGCCGCAACCGGCAAACGCCGTTGCCCTGGTCCTGACTTCCCTGCTGAACACAGCGCTGAACCGGCGGCTGACATTCAAGATCTCCGGGACCCAGCGCCGGGCCACCGACCACCTGAACGGACTGGTGGTGATCGCCGTGGCACTGCTGATCACCGGAGGCAGCCTGGGCGTGCTGCACTGGATCAATCCGGAGGCCACTGTGGCGGACGAACTGCTGACCACCACCCTGTCCGGGTTCCTGGCCACGGCGGTCCGGTTCACGCTGCTCCGCCACTGGATTTTCCGCCGGGCGCGGCACCGCTAACCGGTCCACCCGATCAGTTGGTGCCGAGTGACCTTACCCCGGCCACGGCCGAGATGACGGCTTTGGCCGCGGTGTCCAGGTCTTCGCCCGTCACCGCCGCGTCGAAGCTGAAGCGGACCGCCGTCTGCGCCACTTCGCGGGGAATGCCAAGGGCCGTCAGCACGGCAGAGGGTTCATCCGAACCCGCCGCGCATGCAGATCCGCTGGAACACACCACCCCCTGGCGTTCGAGTTCCAGCAGGACCGATTCGCCGCTGGTGCCGGGAAAGCAGAAGGATGCCACCGAGGGCAGCCGGTCGGTGGGGTGGCCGGTAAGGATGGCCTCCGGCACTCCGGTAAGCACAGCGTCAATGAATGCGTCCCTCAGCCGCGAGACCCGGCCGGCCTGTTCACGTTGCGCGGGCTGCGCCAGGGCCAGTGCGGTGGCGAGGCCCACGGCCCCCGCGACGTTTTCGGTGCCGGACCGGCGTCCGCGTTCCTGTCCACCGCCATGGAGCACAGGTTCCAGGCGGACCCTGCCCCTGACGTACAGCAGGCCGCAGCCCTTGGGGGCGCCGAGCTTATGGCCGGAGATGCTGAGGGCGTCAACGCCCAGGGCGGCGATGTCCAGCGGCAGCCAGCCCGCCGCCTGTACGGCGTCCGTATGGAAGGGGATGCCCTGCCCACGGGCCAGCTCCGCGAGCGCCGGGATGGGCTGGACCGTACCCACCTCGTTGTTGGCATACATGATGCTGACCAGCGCCGTTTCCGGCCGGAGCAGCGGCAGCAGCGCTCCCGGCGTCACCTGGCCTGTGCCGTCCACGGGAACCACGTCAACGGAGAAGCCGTGGAAGCGTTCAAGGTACCTGGCAGACTCCTCCACGGCAGGATGCTCGACGGCGCTGATCACCACACGGTTCAGGGCGGGGTTCGCAGCCTGCCGGGCCAGGGCTATGCCCTTGACGGCAAGGTTGTCCGCCTCGGTGCCGCCTGAGGTGAAGACCAGCTCGCCTGGCCTGCACCCCAGGACCGCGGCCACGGAGGACCTGGCGCCGGCGAGCGCTGCAGCGGCCGACTCCCCCAGGCTGTGGTGGCTGGAGGGGTTTCCGAAGTCACCGGTCAGGTACGGCCAGACGGCTTCCAGCACTTCGCGGCGGACGGGTGTGGTGGCGGCGGCGTCAAGGAAGATCATGGTTCACCCGACAGTCAGTTCCACGTCCAGGCCCAGGTCCAGCGCAGCGACGGTGTGGGTGAGGGCACCGATGGAGATGACGTCCACGCCGGTGGCGGCGATCGCGGCGACGGTGCCAAGGTTCACGTTGCCGCTGGCTTCCGTGCGGGCCCGTCCGGCCACCAGGGCAACCCCTGCGCGCAGTTCATCCAGGCTGAAGTTGTCCAGCATGATGGTGTCCACTCCGGCGGCGAGGACGGGTTCGATCTGGTCCATCCGGTCCACCTCCACTTCGAAGTGCGTGGTGTGGCCCAGCTGAGCCTTCGCCGCCAGGAGGAGCCCGGTGAGTTTGGCGGGGTCGCCGCCGGTCATGACGGCAAGATGGTTGTCCTTGGCCAGCACGGCGTCCGAGAGGCTGTAGCGGTGGTTCGCTCCCCCACCGCAGCGCACGGCGAACCGCTCGAGGATCCGCAGCCCTGGGGTGGTCTTGCGGGTGTCGGTGATGCGGGCCTGCGTACCCTCGGCGAGCCGGACGAACTCGGCGGTCCTGGTGGCGATGGCGGACATCCGCTGGACCAGGTTCAGTGCCACCCGTTCGGCGAGCAGTACCGAGCGCGCCGTTCCGCTGACGCGGGCCAGGTGGGTGCCGGCGTCGAACGCCTGCCCGTCGTGGACCAGCAGGTCCACGTCCGTGTCCGGGTCCACCAGCTGCATGGCATCCCGGAAGACCGTGGCGCCGCTGAAGACGCCGGGGACCCTGGCGTTCAGCACGGCTGTTGCGCGGGCCCGGGCGGGGATAAGCACCTGGGACGTGATGTCACCGGCCGGCGCGTCCTCCGCGAAGGCACGCTCCAGGATGTCGCGGACGGGTGCCTGCGGAAGGGTGAGGCCGAGGGCGGCGTCAGTACGGACGTGCTCGATCACGGTGGGCTCAGTCATGGGAGAGGCTCGCTTTCGGCCGGAGTGGGATGGTCTCGACAGTTTCGTCGCTGCGGTAGTGGGCACCCAGTGAATCGCGCCGTGCCAGCGCGGCGGACACCAGCAGCTGCGCGGCCAGGAGCAGGTTGCGGTCTTCATGCACGGCGGGGTCCGCTGAGACGGGCACGGCATCAGGGCGCACGACGGCGGCCCAGCGCGCCAGGGTGCCGGCAGCTCCGGCCAACAGCTCCCCGGACCGCAGCACCCCGGCCTTGGCAGTCATCAACGACCGAAGAGCCTCGCGGGAAAAGGGAGTTCCCCAGCCCTTTCCTCCACCGAAGCTGGCCGGCCGACTCCCACCGTGCGCAACTGAACGGTCCGCCGCACGTTCTAAACCAGCAGGGACGGTGACACTGGCACTTGCGTTTCGCGGCAGGGGTGCGGAAGCGTGCGGCAGTTCCGGAGGTCCCGAAAGCGCCGTTGTCGCGTGAGGGTCCGCGCCGGCCGCCGAGCCTGCGAGGCGTTCGCCGGCGCGAGGCCCGAGCGCAGGCGCCGAGGGATCTGCGGGGCTGCCGTCCAGGAAGTCTTCAACAGCGCGGCGGCCGAAAACGAGTCCTTCCAGGAGGGAGTTGCTGGCCAGCCGGTTTGCCCCTTGGACTCCGGTGCACGCAACCTCCCCTGCGGCATAGAGCCCGGGGACGCTGGTTCGGGCGTGGAGGTCGGTGGCGATGCCGCCCATCCAGTAGTGCGCTGCCGGGGCGACGGGGACCAGTTCCCGGGTCCAGTCGATTCCGGCGTCGAGGGTTTTCCGGGTCAGGGTGGGGAAGCGCCGGCTTAGGAAGCCCGCACCCTGGGCTTGCTCGATAGGCCTGGCGTCAAGGTAGACATGGCCGCCGGGGTTTCCGAGCTTGGCCAGGTGCAGGGCGATGCTGCGTGAGACGACGTCGCGGGGGGCCAGTTCGGCGTCAGGATGGTAGGCCTTCATGAAGCGCCGTCCACCGGCGTCCACCAGTATGGCGCCTTCGCCCCGGACGGCTTCGGAGATGAGCAGTGGCCCGTCCAGCCGGTGGGGCCGGGGAGCTGCGGCGGCTACCAGGCAGGTGGGGTGGAACTGAAAGAATTCGAGGTCTGCGGGGGCGGCCCCGGCGCGGACGGCGAGCGCCAGGCCGTCGCCGGTGGCCACGGCTGGGTTGGTGGTTTGGCCGAACAGCCGTCCTGCTCCCCCGGTGGCCAGCAGGACGGCGTCGGCGGCCAGGGACCGGAGCGTCCCGTCCTGCAGGTATTCGACGCCGGTCACCCGCCCGTTGTGCTCCTTCAGGGCGGTGGTGTGGGCGTGGGTGTGGACGGTGAGCGTCCCCCTGGCTGCCCGGGCCAGCACGGCGCCGATCAGCGCGCCGGCGGTGCGGGCACCGGTGGCGTCGCCGCCGGCGTGCAGGATCCGGGGCGCGCTGTGTGCCGCCTCGAGTCCGAGGGCCGGACCGCCGTCGGGCCCTGAATCAAACCGGACCCCGAACTGCTGCAGCGCAATAATGTCACGGCCGGCCTCGGTGCACATCAGCCGGACGGCGGCTTCGTTGCAGTGCCCCGCCCCCGCGCGCAGGGTGTCTGCGATGTGGGCGGCCACGGTGTCGCCCGGAGCCGGTTCAGGCAGTACCGCCGAAATCCCGCCCTGGGCATACCAGGTGTTGCTGTTCTCGAGGCTGCCCTTGGTCAGCAGCACCACATCCGCACAAGCATCCGATGCCAGCAGGGCGGCGTACAGCCCGGCGATGCCGCTGCCGACGATGACAAGCCGGCGGCTCATCAGGGCCTCGCGGCGAGCATGCGCTCAAGGGCGGTGCGGGCGTTGGCCTGGACGGCGCCGTCAACGGTGATGCGGTTGACGACGCGCCCGGCCACCAGTTCTTCCAGGACCCACGCAAGGTAGCCGGGGTGGATCCGGTACATGGTGGAGCAGGGGCAGATCACCGGGTCCAGGCAGAAGATGGTGTGCTGCGGGTATTCGGCGGCGAGCCTGTTCACCATGTTGATTTCGGTACCGATGGCGAACGTGGTGGGCTCGGTGGCGGCGGCAATCGCCTTCTTGATGAAGTCGGTGGAACCAGCGGAGTCGGCGGCGTCCACCACTTCCATGGGGCATTCGGGGTGGACGATGACCTGGACACCCGGGTGCTCTGCCCGGGCCTGCTCGATCTGAGCCACACTGAAACGCTTGTGCACGGAGCAGAACCCGTGCCACAGGATGACCCTGGAGTCCAGCAGCTGCTGTTCCGCGTTGCCGCCCAGATCCTTGCGCGGATTCCACATGGGCATCTGCTCCAGCGGAACGCCAAGGGCCTTGGCAGTGTTGCGCCCCAGGTGCTGGTCCGGGAAGAAGAGCACCCGCTGGCCCCGCTCGAAGGCCCATTCCAGGACAGTCTTGGCGTTCGAGGACGTGCAGACGATGCCGCCGTGCTCACCGCAGAAAGCTTTGAGGGCTGCGGAGGAGTTCATGTAAGTGACGGGAATGACCGGAACCCGCCCGTCGGCGTCGGGCTCGGTTCCGAAGATCTCCTCAAGCTGCTCCCAGCATTCCGCTACGGAATCGGCGTCGGCCATGTCCGCCATCGAGCAGCCCGCGGCCAGGTTGGGCAGGATCACGGCCTGTTCCGGCGTGGACAGGATGTCCGCCGTCTCCGCCATGAAGTGCACGCCGCAGAAGATGATGGCTTCGGCCTCCGGCTTGGTGAGGGCCGCGTTGGCAAGCTGGAAAGAGTCACCCACGAAGTCCGCGTACTGGATGACTTCATCCCGCTGGTAGAAGTGGCCCAGGATGACTGCGCGGTTGCCCAGGTTGGCTTTGGCGGCGTTGATGCGCTGGGCGAGCTCCTCGTCAGAGGCGCGCTTGTACTCCTCCGGCAATTGGCCCTGCCGGGGGGTTGCCGCCGGGGCAACGTCCGCGCTGGAGGCACCGGGACCGTAGGCGGGGATGCCGGCCAGGGCTTCGGCGAGGTCATAGTCCCACGGCCCCCTGGCAAGGGCCGGGCTGCAGGTGCTGCCGCGGGCAGCACCCTTTTCAGCCTGCTCGCGCGTAATCAGCTGGATGGCTGTGTTGACGCTGCTCATGGTGTGCTCCTGTTGTCGGGGTCGAGGCCGGGGCGGCCGGTGTAGCGGTAGAGGCGTGGCGGGCGGTGCTTGCCGCCCTGCAGGTATTCGCCGGTTTCTTCGATTTCCGGTGTTGCCTTGAGCTGGCGGCGGAAGTTGGCCGGGTCCAGTTGGCGGTCCAGGACTGCCTCATAGACTTCGCGGACCTGTGCCAGGGTGAAGTATTCGCCGAGCAGGTGGTAGGCCACTGAGCCGTAGGCGAGTTTGTTGCGCAGCCGCCAGAGGGCGTAGTCCACGATCGCGTTGTGGTCGAAGGCGAGGCCGCCGAGCCTGTCCGCCCGGAACCATCGGACGTTCTCGGATTCGTCAGCGAGCGCCGCTTCCGTGGGCTGGACCAGGGCCCAGTACACGATGGACACCACGCGCTGTGAGGGTGACCGGTGCAGCCCGCCGAAGGCGTACAGCTGCTCCAAGTAGCTCGGTGCCAGCCCGGTGGTGTCCCGCAGGTTCCGTGACGCTGCGTCCTGCAGCGACTCGTCATGGGACAGCGGGCCGCCGGGAAGAGCCCATAGGCCCTTGAAGGGCTCACGGATGCGCCTGACCAGCGGCAGCCACAGGGTGGGCCGCCCGGAGGTCTCGCTCGGACGGAGCGCGAAAATGACTGTCGAGATTGCCAGCGACGGCGGCGCGGCCTGGCGTTCGGAGACGTTTGCCGAACTGGAGAACATGGCCACACCGCCTTTCGATTCATCAGCCACAGGGCACCATCAGGGCTCTGCGCGCTAGTTATAGTCAAGTTGACCTGAACTAATTCTACGGCCACGCCGGGCCGGATGGGAAATGTTTCTGCCGCGGCCGCCCGGCGCCCATCGGGGCGGCCCAGTGGGCGCACCCCCGGCGAAGAGAGTAAATTCAAGAGGTCCCACGAGGAACATCACGCCAAACCCCAAGAAGGTTCAACCGCACCATGACGACGAAGTCCGCATCCGTACGCCCGGAACGCCACCTGGGCCACACCATGAAACCCCGCCAGCTGACCATGATGGGCCTGGGCAGCGCCATAGGCGCCGGGCTGTTCCTCGGCTCCGGAGCCGGCGTGCAGGCTGCCGGCCCCGCCGTACTGCTGTCCTACCTCGTGGCGGGCACGCTGATCATCCTGGTGATGTGGGCACTGGGTGAGATGGCCGCCGCCAACCCCAACAGCGGCGCCTTCTCGGTGTACGCCGAACGCGCGCTGGGGCGGACCGCCGGCGCCACCATCGGCTGGCTGTGGTGGCTGCAGCTGGTGGTGGTCATCGCCGCCGAGGCCCTTGGCGCCGCCGGGCTCCTGTACTCCGTGTGGCCCGTGGTTCCGGTCTGGGCCCTGGCACTTGCCTTCATGGTGGCGTTCACCGCGATCAATCTCGCCGGGGTGCGGAACTTCGGTGAGTTCGAGTTCTGGTTCGCCATCCTCAAGGTTGCAGCGATCGTGCTCTTCCTGGCAGTCGGTGCGGCCCTCCTGCTGGGCTTCCTCCCCGCCGTCACGTCGCCGGGACTGTCCAACATCAGCTCCGATTTCGCCCCGCAGGGCCTCGGCGGGGTGGCCGCCGCACTGTTCGTGGTGATCTTTGCGTTCGGCGGCACGGAGATTGTTTCAGTCGCCGCTGCCGAGACCCAGGACCCCGAGCGCAGCGTGGGCAGGGCCATCCGTACGGTGGTCTGGCGCATCCTCGTCTTCTACATCGGCTCCGTGTTCGTCATCGCCGCGGTCCTTCCGGCCACCTCCGAAAGCCTGGCGTCCCCCTTCGCCGGCGTGCTGGACGCAGCCCGGATCCCCGGTGCGGCAACGGCAATCACCCTGGTGGCCGTTGTCGCTCTCCTGTCCGCACTCAACGCCAATCTGTACGGCGCCTCCCGGATGGCCTACTCGCTCGCAGAGCGCGGCGAAGCCCCGCAGTTCCTGACGCGGCTCAGCGGGGCCAGCGTGCCGATGCTTGCCGTGGCCGTCTCGGTGGCTTTCGGCTTCGTGGCCACCGTGCTGGAACTGCTTTTCCCGGACAAGGTCCTTCCCGCGCTCTTCCAGTTGGTGGGTTCAACCTGCCTGGTGGTGTGGGGAAGCGCCCTGGTGTCCCAACTGATCCTCCGGCGCCGCGCCGCCCGCGACGGCACACCGCTTCCCCTGAAGATGAAAGGGTTCCCCGCCCTGACCCTCCTGGGGCTTGTCCTGCTGGGACTGATCTTTGCGGTAGGCTTCAGCGCCGAGGAGAGCCGGGTGCAGCTGTTCAGCACGTTTGCGCTGATTGCGGGAATTGCCCTGGCCTGCGCCGCAGGTGCCCGGATCCAGGGCCGCCGCCGCCAGTCCGAGTGACTTGAAAAACCCGGCAGCCCGGCCGGTAGAGTGGCTTGTACCTTCGGCGGCACCGCACGATCCGTGCGGACCCCCGCCACCGTGTTCGAGTTGATGAGGACTGACACCATGAGCGGCAGGCACACCGGCCAACAGCATGCGCACACCGTGGAGGGCACGGACCCCCAACTGTTCGTGGCGGTGCATGATCCCGCTGACGATGCCGGGTTGCGGCCGGTCCTGCTGCTGCACGGCTTCTCCTCCTCGGGGAAACTCAACTGGGAGGACACCGGGTGGGTGAGCGCCCTCCTGGAGGCCGGCCGCCGCGTGATCACGGTGGACCTGCCCGGCCACGGCCGCAGCGGCGCGCCGGAGGACCGTGATTCGTACTCCCCCAGCCGCATCCGCGCCGACCTGCTCCAGACAGCGTTCGACGCCGGCGTCCGGCCCCTGCAGGACGGCGATCCTTCCAGCGGGCTCGACCTCGTCGGCTACTCCCTGGGATCGCGGCTGGCGTGGGAGTTTGCCTCCACCCAGCCCGAGATCGTCCACCGCCTGGTGCTCGGCGGACCCAACATCTCCGATCCGCTGGCCGAGTTCGACCTGACGGCCGCCCAGGATTACCTGGCCGACGGCACGCCGATCGCCGACGGATCCACCGCGCAGCTGCTGAAGATGGCACTGCTGCTGCCCACCAACAACATTTTCGCGTTGCTCACCCTCGTGGAAGCCATCAAGGCCGAGCCCTATGACCCCGCCGAAGCGGTCCCCCACGTGCCAATGCTCCTGGTGGCCGGAGACCAGGATGAACGGATCGGCAGCCTCCCCAAGCTCGCCGAACTGGCCAACAGTACCGGGGGCATGGCTGAGCAGCTGGTCCTGCCGGGCCGGAACCATACAAATGCCGTCACCAGCAGGGCCTTCAAGCAGGCGGCTATTGCTTTTCTGGCAGTCTGAGGATTCCCGCACCCAGGATGACGCCGGCACCCTGAATCTCCCTGCACCCGCCCGGCGGTAGGCTGGATTCACAGGGCCGGAAGAGCCTGGAGGGGCAGATGGGTACGCGATTCGAAGACCGAACCGAGGCAGGCGAACGCCTCGCCGCCGCACTGACCCAATTCCGGGAGCGGCCCGGCGCCGTGGTCCTGGGCCTGGCCCGCGGCGGGATACCGGTGGCTGCGGCAGTTGCCAAGGCACTCTACCTTCCACTGGGAACCGTGCTGGTCCGCAAGCTGGGCATTCCGGGTCACGAGGAAACGGCGTACGGAGCACTGGCGTGGGCCCGCGGCCGCACCGTCAGGCTGGTCAACAAGCCGCTGGTGGACCGGGTGCTGGAGCACGGCGTCCGCCGCGAATGGCTGGACGAGGTGGAGGAACGCGAGCGTGCCGAGCTGCAACGCCGGGTGGGCCTCTACCCCGGAACGTCCACTGACCTGGCCGGGAAGACCGTGCTCCTGGTAGATGACGGCCTGGCTACCGGCGCCACCATGCGGGCAGCCGTGGAAGCGGTCCGCGAGAGTGGCGCTGCCGTGGTGGTGGCCGCCGCTCCGGTGGGCTCGATCGAGGCCGAGGCGTCAGTGGAGCGCGTTTGCGATGCCGTGATCTGCCTGCACCTGCCGGGCAAGTTCCGGGCGGTGGGCAGTTTCTACCGGCACTTCGAACAGCTGTCCGACGACGCCGCCATCCACTACCTCCGGGATTAGCAACGGCGGGCCGGACGCAAAGGTCCGGCCCGCCGTCGACGTCGTTTCCCCCGGGCCCCGCCGTCAAGTTTCCTTGGCCGAAGCGGGGCGCGGGACTGGTGGTCAGTGGTGGGCGCTGACGCCCAGCGGGCGGCCCTTGGTTTCCTTGGCCAGCACTACCCCGATGGCGGAGATGACGCACAGCACCATGATGTAGATGCCGATTGACCCGGCCCACTTGGTGCTCTGCAGCAGTGTTTCAGCGATGGTGGCCGCAAACGCGCCGCCCAGGATGGCGCCGAATGCGTAGCCAATCGAAATGCCGGAGTACCGGACGTTGGCCGGGAACATTTCGGCGTACATGGCGGACATGGGCCCGTAGGACAGTCCCAGTCCGATGGTGAGGACGAACAGTGCCACTCCGTAGAGCCAGATGTTCTTCGTGTCGATCAGGGCGAACATGGGAAGCATCCAGGCGAACACGATGGCGTAGCCGGCCAGGAACGTCTTGACCCGGCCGATCTTGTCAGAGAGCCAGCCGCCCACCAGGGTGAAGATCAGCCAGCCGAAAGATGCCAGGGTGGTGGCCAGCAGGATCTGCGGGGTGGGCATCTTGAGGGTCCTGGTGGCGTAGGAGATGAAGAACGCGATCAGCAGGTAGCCGGCCGCATTGTTGCCGATGAAGATCAGGGTGGAGTACAGGACCGGCAGCTTGTGGTTGCGGATAAGCTCGCCGAGCGGGGCCTTGCTTTCCTTCTTCCGCAATGCCATCTCCTGGAAGACAGGGCTCTCGGCCACAGCGCGGCGGATCAGGTAACCCACCACGATCAGGACGATCGACAGCAGGAACGGGACGCGCCAGCCCCAGGCAGCGAAGTCTTCCTTGGACATGCTGCTGTTGAGGAAGAAGAGCAGGCCGGTGGCCAGGATCATGCCGACAGGAACTCCGATCTGCGGGTAGGCACCGAAGAGGCCACGCTTGTTCAGGGGTGCATGTTCAACGGCCATCAGGGCGGCGCCGCCCCATTCGCCGCCTGCGGAGAAGCCCTGGATGACGCGCAGGAGGATCAGCAGGACCGGGGCCCAGGCACCGATCTGGGCGTAGGTGGGAAGCATGCCGATGAGGGCCGTTGCAGCACCCATCATGACCAGTGTGAAGACCAGCATGGCCTTGCGGCCCAGCCGGTCACCCAGGTGCCCGGCAACCACTGCGCCGAGCGGCCGGAAAAGGAAGCTGATGCCGATCAGTGCGAAGGACAGGATCTGCGCCAGTCCGGGGTTTGAGTCGTTTAGCGGCGCCAGGAACAGCGGGGACAGCAGCGTTGCTGTCAGCTGGGCAAAGATGAAGAAGTCGTACCACTCGATGGTGGTGCCGACGAGCGTGCCCGCGAGGACCTTGCGCTCTTCCCTCCGTGTGCTGGGACCGGAGAGTGTATCCACCTGGGAAGGTGTGGTCATTGAAACTCCATTGTTTATTGGCGGCATGCACCGCCGGACGCCTTCAGGAATACCGACAGAACGGTCAGTTGGTAAGTAGAGTACTACGATAATGTGAGACGCAACACGGTGTGGTCGAATTTTGCGATGAACGGCGAGATGGCATCCCAGTTCCATATTTGAACGGTGAGTTCCCATAAAGGACACACCTACCCGCTCCGGGCACCTACGATGGACTCCATGACCTCCACCGCAGCCGCCCCGGCAGGACCGGCAGCCCAAGCTTCGCCCTCCCAGACTCTCTCGCGCGGTATTCGCGCCCTTGAGATCCTGGCAGCTGCGCCCGGCCCGCTGACTATCGCCGAACTGGCCGATGCCATGGGCGTCCACCGGTCGGTGGCCTACCGGATCCTGCGCACGCTTGAGGACCATTCACTGCTGGTGCGCGACGACGCCGGGAAGGTGCAGCCCGGACCCGGACTTGCCGTCCTGGCACGGGGCGTCTCGCGAAACCTCCAGTCTGCCGCCCTCCCCGAGCTCACCCACCTCGCAAACACCCTGGACATGACGGCGTTCATCGCGGTCTGGGACCATCATGACTGCATCACGCTGGTCACCGTCGAGCCGCGGCATTCGGGGGCCACAGTGGCCCAGCACCCCGGCACGAGGCATCCCATCAACGCCGGGGCACCGGGCATCGCCATCCAGTCAGCCTTCACCGGGGCCGAGTGGGACCGGCTGGACACCGGTGTGGCCTACCGGCAGGAGGCCGGCGAGGCCCGCCGGTTGGGGTACTCGGCAAGCCATGACGAGGTTATCGCGGGGGTTTCCTCCCTGGCTGCCCCCATCAGGGTGCCGGGCAGCCGGCCCGCCGCGCTGGCCGTCGTCTACATCCGTTCCGCCCACGATCCCGCTGCCGTGGGTGCCGCGCTGGCGGGGAGCGCGGCGAGGATCCAGGAGCAGTTGGCCTGACCCGTCCGGCCGGGCTGCCGCCACCGAAGGCGTGCCCGCATCAGCCGCGGCTGCCGGTTCCACGCTTTCCAAGGACGACGGCGGCAGCGGCGCCCAGCAGCGCCAACAGCATGGAGGCTGCAATGGGCACCAGGAACGCAAGGTGGTGGCCGCCTGCCTCTGCCAGGTAGCCACCGATAGCTGAGCCCAGCGCTGTGCCGGCCACAATACCGCTGGCCAGAGCTGTCATGACAGTGCCCAGCCGGCCGGTGGGCGCCAGGATGCCGCCGGCCGTAAAGACCGTCACCATGACCGGACCCACCGGGATGCCCAGGATCAGCAGCACGGCCACCATGGCTGCCAGCGAATCCGGCAGCAGCAGGAGCAGGGAAAGGAGGGCCATCAGCCCGGCGGAGACAATCCACCGGCGGGTCAAGGTGAAGGTGCGCGGCCAGTAGGCCACCGAGAGTGCTGCAGCGGCAGAGCTCAAGCCCACCGCCGCGTACAGCAGTCCCGCGATTTCCGGCCCCGCGAACGGCGCAGAGAACGAGCTGAGGGCCGCTTGCGTCGAGCCGAAGAACGTTCCCATGCAGACCATGGCGGCGACAGGAAGGGCGACGGCGGCTGGCAGCTTTCCGGCCCGGGGGGCCGGCTGCCCGGTTCCTGCCTTCCGCGCGGCTGGCCGCACTGCCCGGTGGGTGGGGTGGGCCGCGAACGCGGGTACCAGTGTGGCAGTCATCGCGGCGGCCAGGGCGAGGGGCAGCCACGGCGCCAGGAGACTGGCCAGGATTCCCACCAGCGCCGGGCCCAGGACGAAGGTGACTTCGTCGGCGGTGCTCTCGTAGGACAGGGCCGTGTCAAGGTCGGCGGCCTGCTGTGACGCCGGGCCATGCGAGGCGAGCGCCATCCAGCGCACCCGGGCGAGGGGGCCTACCTGCGGGGAACTCGCACCGGAAACAAGCGCCGCCGCGATAACGGCTCCGAACAGTCCATCGGAGGTCACAGTCGACGTGGCCGCCAGAATGAGGGCCAGGACCGCCACCGTGTTGATGATCGCCGCGGTCAGCAGGACGGGCCGCTGTCCCCGCCTGTCGGCGAGCGCACCGAGCACCGGGGCACCAAGGGCCGAGCCGATGCCTACAGCCCCGGCAGCCGTGCCGCCCGCGGCGTAGGACCCGGTGACGGAAGTGACCATGGTGAGGGTGCCCACGGTCAGCATGGCGAGCGGAAGCCGGGCAAACAGACCAAGGGGAATGAAACTGCGGCCAGCGAGCAGGGGAAGCCGGGCAAACCGGCCGGTCCTGGCCGGTTGGGGAACGCCCGTAGCCGCTGCAGGTTGCGACGGGGATCCGGGTTCAGTAGATACCGGGGACGGCGGCGCCGTGGGCGGCGACGTCGGAGAAGGGCTGTGTGAAATCAATTCCGGGCTCGTTCAGATCATGCGCATCGTCCCTCCTCCCGATGCGCGCAACCCGGTAACCACACCATTCTACGCCTGCATCTGGACCGCGGCCCGGCCAGCTGCGGGTCAACCGGCGTCGAGTGCCTCCGAGATCCTCAGCGTGGATCCGGTCCGGCCCTTGAGCACCTGCAGTTGGGTCCCGATCCGCTGCTTCATCTCGCCGACGTGGCTGACGAGGCCCACCACGCGGCCGCCGTCGCGCAGTCCCTCAAGGGCGTCCATGACCTGCTCCAGCGACTGTTCGTCGAGGCTGCCGAAGCCCTCGTCCACAAACAGAGTTTCGATTTCCACTCCCCCGGATTCCTGCTGCACGACGTCGGCGAGGCCCAGGGCCAACGATAGGGAAGCCATGAAGGACTCACCGCCGGACAGGGTGGATGTGTCACGGCGGTGGCCCGTCCATTGGTCCACCACTTCCAGGCCCAGCCCGGATTTGGCACCGCGTGCCGCTTTGGCGTCGGTGTGCTGCAGCAGGTACCTGCCGTCACTCATCGCCACCAGCCGCTCGGACGCCGCAATGGCAACCTGTTCCAGGCGGGCTGCGAGGACGTAGCTGTTCAGGCTCATCCGGTAGGTGTTCTCGCCCCTGCCGGCAGCTGCGTCCGCCAGCCCCGCCAACATTCGGGCCCGCTCCGCCGGTTCCCTGGCGGAGCCTGCCAACGCGGCGTAGTCCTGGCTGATGGCGGCCAGCGATGCCAGGCACCGTGCGGCCATTCCTGCGGCGAGGTCTGCCTGGCGCGCCGATTCGCGGGCCTCGGCAGCTTCACTTTCCAGCCCGGCGAGCCGTTCCCCGCTGGGGTCAAACCCCTCGGATTTCTCTTCCGCGGCGCGTACCAGGTCCTCGGCAGCGAACAGCTCGCGCACCCTGGCCGCCTCATCCTGGCCGGCACGGACTTCGGCCTGGAGTCCGTCAGCCTCCGCACTGTCGAGGAGTTGGCCGCGTGCTTCCTCGGCCGTCCCGAAGCCGGCCTCGGGCAACGCCAGCTCAAGCTGCTCGCTGGCGTCGTCCGCCTGCGACTGCGCCACTGTCAGCGCGGCCTGTGCTGCCACGGCCTTGTCGAGCACAGCCACTGCACCCTCCAGCGAGCGCAGGCGCCGGGCCAGGCGGGGACGCCCGGCCCGCAGGCCGGACAGGGCCTCGTCCAGCGCAGCGGCCTGATGGGACACTTCTGCCAGCGATGACTCCGCCTGCGCCAGCCCCGCATCAATTCCCGCCTTGGCGGCTGCGGCCTCGGCCATTCCAGCGTCCAGCGCCTCAAGTTTTCCGCGGACCCCTGAAAGTTCCGCTGCCGCGCGCTCCGCCTCTGCGGCTGCAGTACGCGCCGCTTCGGCGGCGGCGAGTGCTTCGTCCTCGGGGGTGTCGCCGCCCTGCCCTGCAAGAACCGCCACCGACTGCTCAGCGTTGGCCAGTTCGGCGCCAACCCGGGCGAGGGCGCCGTCTGCAGCCTCGTAGGCCCCGTGTGCTTCGTCCTCTGCCTGTGCCAGCCCCGGGCCCTGGCTGCCGCCGGCGGCAGGCGCGGGATGCTCAGCGCTGCCGCATACCGGGCACGGGTCACCGGCCTGCAGCTGGGCGGCAAGTTCCGCAGCGGCATGGGTAAGCCGCTCCTCCCTCAGGTCCAGCCATTGCTGCTTGGCCTCCAGCTGGCGCTCCCTGGCGGCATCGCAACGCAGCTTCACGGCATTGCGCGCCGAGACAGCTGACGCGTGGCGGCGCACCACATCGAGGAGCTCTCCCGCTGACGATGCTTCCTTGCTCCGCAGCGCAGCGGTTCCGGCCAACAGTTCCAAGGGCCCCAGCCCGGCTTCGAGGCCTGCCCGTTCGTCCAGGAGGGCGGCGGAGCGGATGCCGAGCGTGGCTCCGGCTGCCTCCAGCTCTGCCTGTTTCCGGCCCAGGTCGGCGTGACGCTTCCGCAGTGCCTGCAACCTGTCTTCATCCGGAAGGCGCGCCTCCACGACGGCCAGCAGGGAACGTAGCCGGCCCAGTTCATCCGCGGCAGACGCCGTGACGGATGCCGGCAGGGAATCTGCACCGCTCCCGGCCGCAGCGCCGTCCGTGAGTTCCAACGGCGCCAGTTCGGGGTCGTCGTCAGCGGCAAGGCGAAGGAACGTCAGTGCCGACTCCGCGGCCCGGGACGCGCTGGCGACCCTGGCCGCAGCACCGTCAACGTTTTTCAACTGGCCTTCGAGGACTTCGGCCTTGCGGTGCCGTGCCAGGCGGGCCGCAAGTTCTTCGAGCCGGGGCGCGGCATCCGCAACAGTATTCCGCCGAGCTTCGGCCGCTTCAAGCCTGCGCCGCCGTTCGCGGCGTCCCGTTTCCTCATCGACAGCCAGCGTCCGCACCGCGGCCGCCGCTTCGGCCTCCGCAGCGGAACCGCGAAGTACCTCCAGGCGTTGCGCGACGGCTCCTTGCAGCCACTCCAGCCGTTCGGCCGCGTTGTCCGCCGCAGGGGCGCCGTCCTCCGCCAAGTCCAGGGAGGCGGCCTCGGACTCGGCACGTGCAGTGAGCAGCTCCAGTTGCCCTGAAAGTGCAGCGACGCTTTCCCGGGCCGCGAGCGCCTCCCGGGAGAGCTCCTGTTCCAGGGCTTCGAATCGCTGGGTGCCGAAGAGCTTCTGCAGCAGCTCGAGCCGGTCAGCAGCCTTCGACCTGAGGAAGGCGGCAAAGTCCCCCTGCGGGAGCATCACCACCCGGGTGAACTGATCGCGGTCCATCCCCAGCAGTGCGGTGATCTCCGCACCGGCCTCGTCATTGCGGGCGGACTTTTCCACCCAGGCGCCGTCAACACGCTCCCGCAGGAGCGTTTTTGCCTGTTGGGTAGTAAAGCCGTTCCTGCCGCGCGCGCTCGGCTTGTCCCAGGCGGGTGAGCGGGTGACTTCGAAGCGCCTGCCCTGCGCCGAAAATTCCAGGGTCACCGCAGGTTCCTGCGAGGGCTCTGCGTGGTCGCTCCGGAGGCGTTTGCCGTCCTGCCGTGCACCCGGCACGGAGCCGTACAGGGCGAAGCAGATGGCGTCCAGGACGCTGGTTTTTCCTGCACCCGTTGGCCCGTTCAGGAGGAACAGTCCGTGCCCGCTGAGCCGGTCAAAATCAACGTCCTCGGTCCCCGCGAAGGGGCCGAAGCCAGAGATGCGGAGGTGGTGGATCCTCACAGTGCAGCCTCCTGGAGCCGGACGTTCTCCAGCGCGGCCGCGAGCGCCGCCTTCTCGGCGTCGTCCGGTGTTCGGCCGCGGACGTGGTCCAGGAACCCGCAGCACACTGCGAGGTCGTCAGGGGCTTCGGCGAGCCTGCTGCTGTAGCTGGTGGACAGCGCCGGTGTGCCGCCCTGGGGGTCGAAGCCCAGCACCAGGGTGTCGGGGAACCTTGCGCGGAGCCGCTCCATGGCGCGTGCCGGCCGTTGGTCATCCGTCAGCGTGACCTGGCAGTAGGCAGTCTCGGCCCATGCATGCTCCGGCAACTCCAGCAGTTCCGCCAGGGGGCCCCGAAGGACCGCCAGGTGGCGCGGGGCGTCCCACAGCACTTCCTTTACAGACGTGATGCCGTCCGGCCCGAGGTCCACCAGCCAGGCGCCCTTGCTGTGGTTGGCCTCGGAAAAGGAATAGGCCAGGGGTGAGCCTGAGTACCGGACCTGCGGCGAAAGGGACTGGCGTCCGTGCAGGTGGCCCAGCGCCGTGTAGCTGAAGCCGTCGAACAGGTCCAGCGGGACTGCTCCCACCCCGCCGATGCTGAGTTCCCGTTCGCTGTCCGAGCTGATGCCGCCGCTGGCGAAGGTGTGGGCCAGGACCACTGAATGGACCGCAGTGGAGCCGGCGCGCCGCGCGATGTCCTCCCGGATCAGGGTGGTGGCCGCGCGGGTGACGTCGAAATGGCTGGCCGCCTCCACGCCCAGCTGCTCTGCCACGAGCCGCGGTTCCAGCCAGGGGATGCCGTAGATGGCGGCGACGGTATCCCTGCCGGCCGCACCCGGACCCAGCGGCAGAACCAGCGGCTTGTCCAGGTCTTCCACGCGTGTCCGCAGGTGCACTCCCCCGCGTTCGAGCAGCCGGGCCGCAAAGCCCAGGCGGATGGCGGAGTCATGGTTGCCGCTGGTGAGGACCACCTTTGCCCCGGCGTCCGTGATCCCCACGAGGGCCTCATCCAGCAGGCGCACGACGTCGACGCCTGGCAAGGCGCGGTCGTACACGTCCCCTGCAATCAGGACAACATCAACCCCGTGAGCCGATACCGCCGCCACGAGCTGGCTGACGAAAGCACGCTGGGCATCAAGCATGCCCACGCCGTGGAAAGACCGGCCGAGATGCCAGTCCGATGTATGAAGTAACCGCATCTTTCTAAGCTATCGGCTGCCACTGACAGTTTGCGCCAGCGCCGCAACCCGTCAGTGGCATCCCACAGTAAAAGGCCCTCAGCCCCGCTTGCCGTCGAAGAACTCCCGGGCCTCGCTGCTGGACCCGGCCGCGCGTTCCGGCCGCGCCGCGCTGCGTGCTTCCGCGCCCGAGCCGGCTGTAGCGTCCGTGCCGGCTGCGGCGTCCGTGCCAGCCCCCGCAGCAACCGCAGGGTGCCCGTCCACGGAGGAATCGTCGTCGGACGTGTCCGCAGCGAAGGGCGCGGGCGCCGGCGTGGCGCGGAAGATGCGGAACAGCAGGCCCGCGATGGCCGCACCGGCGAGGGGCGCCAGCAGGAATACCCAGAGCTGTTCAACGGCCCAGCCTGAGCTGAAGACGGCGGACGCCAGCGCCCGGGCGGGGTTGTAGGGCAGATTTCCCATTGCCTGTCCCAACTGCAGGAGGGCGGCGAAGGTCAGGCCCACGGCAAAGGGCGCGACGACGGCGCCGGCCCGTTCGCGGGCGGCGGCACCGAGGAACACGGCCACAACGATGGCTGCGCCCAGCACTTCGAGGAGGAGCACGGCAGCCACGGGCGCCTGGATAATCGAGTGCTCACCGAAGCCGGCGGTGACGGTATCGAAGGCGGTGCGGCTGTCCGCGATGCCCGGCAGTGTGCGCAGGACCGCGAACAGCACCAGGGCCCCCACCACGGCGCCGGCCAGCTGGGCAACGGCGTAGGCGGCTGCCGCGCCGGCACGGATGCGCCCGGCGAGAAGGTGGCCCAGGGTAATGGCCGGGTTGAAGTGCCCGCCGGAAACGTGCCCCACTGCGAGCATCGCCGCAGTCACGGCAAGGCCGGCCGCCAGGGCTGCGGGAAGGGGGCTGGACTGCGGGATGCTGAACAGCGGGACCCCAAGGCCGGCGACGGCAATGAAGAGGCTGCCGAACGCTTCGGCGCCAAGCCTGGGCAGCAGGCCCGGGCGGACGGCGTCGGAGGTGCCGGGAAGGGCATCGTGTCGGTCGGGAACGGTAGTGCTCATGATGGGACCTTTGGGTAGGGGCCAGGGGTGCTGCCGCCGGGCAACCCCAGTATTGTTCCAGCCCCGGCTGGGCGTTGGCTGGACACCGGCCGGATGCCGGCACCGTCGCCGGTCCGGCGGTGCAGTCCCCCGCCGCTGCTTTCCGGACTGCGGCACGCCCACGGTAGATTTGCAGCATGAGCTCTGACACTGCCGTGCCCGCACTGAAGTCCCGCATCCACGGATGCTTGCTCGGCGGCGCACTCGGCGATTCCCTCGGCTACGAAGTTGAGTTCGATCCCATTGCCGACATCCGGCGCCGCTTCGGCCCGGACGGGCTGAGGGACTTTGCAGCCATTTCCGGCAGCACCCACATCTCTGACGATACGCAGATGACCCTGTACACGGTGGACGGCCTGGTTGAAGCGCTGGAGTGGGCCAACTCGGGGGTCGGCGCCGACGTCAACGCGTGCCTGTGGCTGGCCTACCTGCGGTGGCTTGCCACCCAGGGTGAGGATGCCGGGCCCGCGGCGCCGGCCCCGCAGCCCCGCTGGATCGACGGGCATGCAGTCCTCCACCAGCGCCGCCACCCCGGCCGGGCCTGCATTTCCGGGTTGGCCACCGGAGAAATGGGAACTTCCTTCCGGCCCGTAAATCCGGACTCCAAGGGCTGCGGCACTGTCATGCGTTCTGCACCTTTCGGCCTGGTGCCGCATGTGACGGCCGACGCCGTCTACAAGTTGAGTGCCGACGCCGCCTCCCTGACCCACGGGCACCCTTCGGCGCGGCAGAGCGCCGGGGTGTTCAGCCTCCTGATCCACCGCCTCATCTCCGGCGAAGCCCTGCACGAGGCAGCCGCTGCGGTAACTGCCCACGCGGCCGGCATCACCGGCGTGGCACCGGAACTGCCGCAGCGCCTTGAGGTGGCGCTGCGGCTGGCAGCCCAGGGCGCTGTCCCGCCCGAGGAACTCGTCGCCGAACTCGGCGAGGGCTGGGTCGCGGAGGAGGCGCTCGCCGTCGGACTTTACGCCGTCCTCGCCACCCGCCCCGCCGATGACGCAGCCGCGGACGCTCCCGTGCGGCACTTCCGGGACGCGGTGGCGTTGGCGGTGAACCACAGCGGCGACAGCGACTCCACGGGATCCGTGGCCGGCAACATCCTGGGCGCCTACTACGGCGAGGCGTGCCTGCCGGAAGAGTGGCTTGGCGTGCTCGAGGCCCCGGACGTGATCCGGGGCATGGCGGACCTCCTGGTGGGAGTCACAACCGGCGAAGGCTGATGTTGTTGCACGCTTCGCAGACGTCCTCCGGAATCAGCCCGCGGCGCTGAAGCCAGCCAAAGATCACACAGCCCAGGCAGAACGCCAGGAACGCCTCCAGCGAAGCCGCCACGATCAGGACGCCCACGACAGCCCACGACGCCGGTTCGGCACCGGAGAGGAAGAGGACAAGCGCCGCGGTGGACACCACCGCGCCCATCCCCTGGGCGAAACGCTTGGGCGGTCCGGCCACGAGCTTGACCCTGCCCAGCCGCGGCGTGATGACCTTGACGGACAGCAACGCCAGCGGGGAGATCCGCGGCCCGAACAGCACCCTCAGCCAGAAACCCGCGGCAATGGCCGCCAAGCCCCACACGGAACCGCTCAACGCAGTAGCCACCGCCGCGAGAACCACCAGCCCGGCAGTGACGCGGGCCGCATACTCGTTGACGGGGTTGGGGAAGGCGAAGAGGCTCATGGTGCAAGGCTAGGATCGGGCCGCCACCGGGAGGAAGGATTGTTGCTTCCCGTGAACTCCCGGAGGTTCGGCAACGCCGCTTCGCCTGCCGGGGCGGCCGCCGGGCCTGTAGGGAGGCTACGCGGTTGCTGCCCCCGCCATGCTCCCCACCATCTGCAGGAACTCACCCTCGGACAGCACCTCAATGGCCTGGCCGCGGTCGTGGAGCTCCAGCACCCTGCGGGCCTTGCCCGTCAGCCGCCCGGAACGGAGGTCCGCGGCGACGAATCCGTCACCCACCACCAGGACTGTGGTCCGGCCGGTCACCCGGCTTTCGGTCCGGGCACCAGCCTCGGCGGAGCGGACCTTCGCCTCCGGCCGCCCAATGGACAACTGACCGGTGAAGACGACGGTCTGCCCGTAGAGGGGATGGCCGGGTTCCGCGTCCGGGTTGGGCTCCGGGTTGGGGCCTTCGTCCGGCCAGCCGGACTGGAAGGGCCGGACCAGCGCAGCCCCGTTGCCCGACCCGCCGGCAAGGGCGGTCAGGCTTTGCTTGGACAGCTGGTCCACCGCCGGATCGAACGCGTGCTGCCGGGGCATCACAAGCCCCAGTGAAAGATAGAGCTCAGCCAGGCTGTTCGCGCCGTTGCGCCGGGCAATGTCGATCAGGATTCCGGCGCAGGCCCGGGCATCCTCTGCGGCGTCGTGGTGCCGGAGCAGCGGGACGCCGGCCTCCTCCGCCGCGAACGGCAGGGAGTTGGACACCAGGGAGTAGCACCGCCGGGACAGCATCACGGTGCAGACGTAGTCGTACGCGGGGCCGGGAAGTCCGGAGACCTCCAGGGCCGAGCGGATCACGCCCAGGTCGAAGGCGGCGTTGTGGGCGGCCAGCACGTCATCGCCGATGAAGGCCCCGATTTCAGGAAACAAATCACCGAAGCGGGGACGGCCCGCAACGTCCGCGGCGGTGATGCCGTGGATCCGCACGTTGTGGTATTCGAAGTGGTCATGGTCGGCCGGTGGCCGCATCAGCCACGCAGCTTCCTCAACCACCTTGCCGCCGCGGACTTTCGTCAGGCCCACTGCGCAGGGAGAGCCCCTGAAGCCGTTCGCCGTTTCAAAGTCTATCGCCGTAAAGTCCAAACCCACGCCTGCAACCTTACCGCCGGAAGGCGTCCGGACCCGACAGGCTTCCGGCCCGTCCGGACCGCCCGGCGCAGGCCCGTCAAGTACCCTTGAAGGGTGAACTTTCCCCTGATGAACCACCTTGCTGTGTCCATGCTGGGCGGTGCAGGACCGGTCCAGCCGCAGCTGGCTTCCTTCCTCCCCGACTGGCTGAACCCCCAGATCTTCCTGGCTGATCCTGCCCTGGCGCCGTGGGTGGTCCTGCTGGTGTGCGGCATCGTCTTCGCGGAAACCGGCCTGCTGGTGGGATTCTTCCTCCCCGGCGATTCCATGCTGTTCACTGCAGGCCTGCTGGTTGCCACGGACACCATCAAGTTCAACGTGTGGCTGCTTGCCCTGCTGATTGTGATCTCGGCCATCATCGGCAACCAGACGGGCTACTTCATCGGGTCCAAGGCCGGCCCGGCCATCTTCAACAAGCCGAATTCGCGGCTGTTCAAGCGGGAAAACGTGGAGAACGCCCACGCGTTCTTCGAAAAGCACGGCGGCAAGGCGCTGATCCTGGCCCGCTTCGTCCCCATCATCCGGACCTTCGTGCCGGTCATCGTGGGCGTGGCCCAGATGGATAAGAAGAAATTCTTCCTCTACAACGTCATCGGTGCGCTGCTGTGGGGCGGCGGCGTGACGCTGCTCGGCTTCCTCCTCGGCGACAAGGTCCCGTGGGTGCGCGACAACCTGGATATCATCTTCATCGTCATCGTGCTCGTATCGGTGCTGCCCATCGGCATCGAGGTCCTTCGCGGCATGTCCGCCAAGCGCCAGGCCCAGGCCTACGGTACCGACGCCGTTGACGAGTTCATCGAGGAACACACACCGGAGGACGAACACAAGACCCCCCGCCACCCTCAGTAGCCGGATGGCGAAAGGCGCGGTCCCACCATGAGGACCGCGCCTTTTTCGTGCACATTTCCGGGAGGTTCCCGGCCAGACCTGCGTCAGGCCGGCTGCGATTCCAGTGCCGCCACGATGGCCGGCAGCAGGGCACGGAAGGCCTTGCCGCGGTGGCTGATGGCGTTCTTCTCCGCGGCCGACAGTTCAGCACAGCTGCGGTCGTGGCCGGCCGGCTGCAGGATGGGGTCATAACCGAAGCCGCCGGCCCCGCGGGGCTCGCGCAGCAGGACGCCCTCGAGCTGCCCGTACTCCACCACCTCGCGTGTGTCCTCCTCCTCGACTGCCGGGACAGCCAGGGCCGCCGCACAGACGAATGCGGCACCGCGGTGCTGGTCCGGCACGTCGGAGAGCTGGCCCAGGAGGAGATGGAGGTTGGCTTCGTCGTCGCCATGTTTGCCGGACCACCGCGCGGAGAAGATGCCCGGCGCGCCGCCCATGACGTCGACGGCGAGCCCCGAGTCATCGGCGATGGCCACCAGGCCGGTGGCGGCGGCCACGGCGCGGGCCTTCAGCAGCGAGTTTTCCGCAAAGGTGACGCCCGTTTCGACGACGTCCGGCGCACCCGCTGCCGCCGCATCGACCACCTGGGTATCGACGTCGAGCCCTGGTACCTGGCCGCGCAGGAGTTCGCGCAGCTCCCGCAGCTTGCCCTTGTTGTGCGTGGCGAGGACCAGCCGCGGGGTGGCCCCTGCACTCACAGGGTGTCCGCCAGCGTCTCGCGCTGGATGGCCGCGAGCTGGGTGGTGCCCAGCAGCGCCAGGTCCAGGAGCTGGTTCAGTTCGTCACGGTCGAAGGGCGCGCCCTCGGCGGTGCCCTGGACCTCCACGAATTTACCGGACCCGGTGACCACCACGTTCATGTCCGTCTCGGCCCGGACGTCCTCGACGTAGGGCAGGTCCAGCATGGGAACGCCGTCGATGATGCCCACGGACACGGCAGCGATGGTGTCGGTCAGCGGCTGGGCGTTCCGCGCGATCAGCTTGTTGTCGCGGGCGAAGCGGATGGCATCGGCGAGGGCCACGTAGGCGCCGGTGATCGCCGCGGTCCGGGTGCCGCCGTCGGCCTGCAGGACGTCGCAGTCCAGCACGATGGTGTTCTCGCCCAGGGCCTTGGTGTCGATGATCGAGCGCAGGGACCGGCCGATCAGCCGGGAGATCTCATGGGTGCGGCCGCCGATCTTGCCCTTGACGGATTCCCGGTCGGAGCGGGTGTTGGTGGCGCGCGGGAGCATGGCGTATTCGGCGGTGACCCAGCCCCTGCCCTCCCCCTTGAGCCAGCGCGGGACCCCGGCGGTCAGGGAAGCCGTGCACAGGACCCTGGTGTTGCCGAATTCGATCAGCGCCGAACCTTCAGCCTGGTTGGACCATCCGCGGGTGATGCTGATGGGCCGGAGCTGGTCGGGGGCGCGGCCGTCGGCGCGCACAATGGGCACTGCAGTTGCTTCAGAAGTCATGCCTTTAGCTTATCGAGTGCCAAGGGCAGGGTCCGCCCCGGCAGCCGGGCATGCTCGACGGGCCGCTAGATGGTGTAGTGCACTCCTGCCACGGCCACGGCCACGTCACCCGGGAAAACCGGGCGCGCTTCTGCCATGACGGTGGTCTGCGAGGTCCAGACGGGGATGTGGGTCAGCAGGAGCCTGCGGGCATTCGCAGCCGCTGCTGCTTCGCCGGCGCGCTTGCCGGTGAGGTGGACGTCCTTGATCCCGTCGTCGCGGCCTTCCTCAAAGGCCGCCTCGCACAGGAACAGGTCGGCGTTCTTCGCTGCCTCTTCCAGCCCGGGGCAGGAGTCCGTGTCCCCCGAGTAGGTGAGCGTCCGGGCCACCGGGTTGCCGTCCTTGTCCGGTTCCACCACCTCCACCCGAAGCGCGTACGCCTCCTCCACGGGATGGTTCACGGCGTAAGGCGTCACCGTGAAGGGGCCCACCGTCACGGGCCGGCGTTCGCTCCAGTTGGTGAAGTCGAATTCCTCGTGCATCCCGGGGTCCAGGTCCAGCCCGTACGCAGTGGCCATCCGGTCAGCGGTGGCGGCGGGTCCCCAGACGGGAATGCGTCCGCGGTCCCAGCCACCGGGCTTCCAGCGGACGGCGACGTGCAGTCCGCACAGGTCCATGCAGTGGTCCGGGTGCAGGTGGGTGAGGAAGATCGCGTCGATATCCTCAAGGTCCGTGTAGCGCTGGATGGCGCCCAGGGCACCGCTGCCGAGGTCCATGACCACTTTCCAGGTCCGCTCCCCGTCGGTGGCGGTCAGGAGGTAGCAGGATGCCGGGGATCCGGGGCCGGGGAACGAGCCGGTGCAGCCGACGATGGTGAGCTTCACAGGCCGGTCCCCCCGGTGCTGCCGCCGGGGCCGGTGTCCGCGAGGGCGCGGTCCACGAAATTGGAGATCCGCGGCCGGGTCCGTGCGCTCTGGGCAGCGGCGATCATCTCCGGCGTGATGCGGGCCAGGCTTCCCGTAGGGTACTGCGCAGCAACGTGGTCCACGTGGCGGACGGACAGCACCTCGGGTCCGAGGAACCGCCGGGCCAGGGTTTCGAACTGCGCGGCGTCGCCGGTGGCCACGAAATGGTGCTCCGGCGGGGTTGCCGCCGTGCGCTGCAGGTTGTTCGTAGCCAGGGCACGGTAGACATCCTTGGCCGTTTCCTCGGCGCTGGAAACGAGGGTGACATCCGCCCCCATGACATAGGAGATGACGCCGGTCAGCAGCGGGTAGTGGGTGCAGCCCAGCACCACGGTGTCCACTCCCGAGGCCTTCAGGGGTGCGAGGTACTCCTCGGCGACGGCCAGCAGCTCCGGCCCGGTGGTGATGCCGGCTTCGACGTAGCTGACGAACTCAGGGCAGGCCACGGAGGTGATGTGCAGGTCCGGGGCTGCGGCGAAGGTGTCCTCGTAGGCCCGGGAGCCGACGGTGGCGGAGGTGCCGATGACGCCGACGCGCCCGGAGCGGGTGGCCGCTACGGCGCGGCGGACGGCCGGCTGGATGACTTCGATGACGGGGATGCCGTACTTGGCCGTGTACCGCTCGCGGGCGTCCCGGAGCACAGCGGCCGACGCCGAGTTGCAGGCTATGGTGAGCAGCTTGACGCCGGAGTCCACCAGTTCGTCCATGACGCCCAGGGCATTGGCGCGGACTTCGGCGATGGGCAGCGGTCCGTAGGGCCCGTGTGCTGTATCCCCGACGTAAAGGATGGACTCGTTGGGCAGCTGGTCGATGATGGAGCGGGCCACCGTGAGGCCGCCTACGCCGGAATCGAAAACGCCGATGGGCCGGGTTTCCAGCGCCGCTGCGGGAAGGTCGCTGGCTGCGGACGCCTGTGCAGCGACCACTGACGGCTCCTTGCTCGAGGCTGTTGTCATGATTATTCGAGGATAGGTCTTCCCTGAAGCCTCAGCCATCATGTTGTGGCCTGGAACTCGTGTCTGATGTGTCACAGGCCCGGCTGCCGGCGCGGCGGCGGCCGCTCAACGGCGGCTTTCCATGGACTGCAGCATGGCCTGCACCAGGGATTCCTGCAGCCAGGTGGTGAAGTTGTACACCAGCGCCAGGTAGCTTTCCACGTCTTCGGCCTGGGACCAGTCCTGCATCAGGTGGACGTGCTCGGCATCCTGTTCGTCGCGGATGTCCAGCCGCTCGGCCAGTACCAGGCGGACGTCGTTCAGCGCCGTGGACCAGTGCTTCGCGCCCTCGGTGGTCAGCACGATTTCGTCCTTGTCGAGGTCAAGCGCCGCGGCCCGCAGGGCTCCGATCTTGGTTTCCCGCAGCGAGCGCTCGGTGAGCTGGCGGAATTCCAGTGAGGCGGCGCCGTCGTCCTTGACCACGTTCGGCAGCAACCGCCTGACCGCACGGTCGGTGGGCTCTACCACGTCCATGTCCAGTCCGATGAGTGCCGCCAGCGGGTCCTGGCCTTCGCGTTCCTCCGGCTGCAGCATGGAGATGACATCGGCAATCAGGCTCCGCAGGAGTTCGCGCTCGGTTGGTTCCAGGAATCCGGTGATGCCCTTGAGTCCGTACTTGAATGCCTTAGCCACGTTTCCCCTTGCCCCGGCCCTGGTTCCCGGACGTGCCGCTTGCCTTTTCCACGGTGGCCCACAAGCCGAAGCCGTGCATGGCCACCGCGTGGCGCTCCACCTGTTCCTTGCTGCCGTGCGTCACGATGGACCGGCCCTTCTTGTGGACCTCCATCATGAGCTTGTTCGCCTTGGTCTCCGAATATCCGAAATAACTTTGGAAAACGTAGCTGACGTAGCTCATGAGGTTGACGGGATCGTTCCAGATCACCAGGTTCCAGGGGATGTCCGGGGCGGCCAGGGTGTCTGTGGACTCCGCTGTTCCGGTCCGGGTGCCCTCCTGCGTATCAGGGCCGGGCGCAACGCTAATGCTCATCTGTCCATTCTATGGGCGGGATGGGCCCACGCCGGCGAGGGCCCCACGTCGAAGCGCAGCGAGACGAGGGAGCCGGTGGGGACTAGAGTGATTTTCGTGAGTACCTCTGCCGGCTGGGACCATCCCCGCACGTCCTTTTATACAGACCACTACGAGCTGACCATGCTGCAGGCTTCGCTCCATTCCGGCGCGGCGCACCGCAAATCGGTGTTCGAGGCATTTGCCCGGCGGCTCCCGGACGGCCGCAGGTACGGCATCGTGGCAGGCACCGGCCGGCTGCTGGAGGGGATCGCCAACTTCCGTTTCGGCGAGGCGGAGCTGGATTTCCTGGCCCGCACCAACGTGGTGGATGACACCACGCTGGAGTACCTGTCCTCCTACCGGTTCTCCGGCGACATCTGGGGCTACGCGGAGGGTGAAGCCTACTTCCCCAACTCCCCCATCCTGATCGTCGAAGGCACGTTCGCCGAAGCCTGCATGCTGGAGACGTACATCCTGTCTGTCCTCAACCACGACAGCGCCATCGCTTCCGCCGCATCGCGCATGGTCAGCGCCGCCGGCGGGCGCCCCTGCATTGAGATGGGGTCGCGGCGCACCCACGAGGAAGCGGCTGCTTCGGCCGCGCGTGCCGCCGTGATCGCCGGGTTTGGCAGCACCTCCAACCTCGAGGCCGGCATCCGGTACGGCATCAGGACAGTGGGTACCGCCGCGCACTCCTTCACGCTGCTGCATGACACCGAGCGAGAGGCCTTCGAGGCGCAGATCGCTTCCCTCGGCGAGGGTACCTCCCTCCTGGTGGACACGTACGACGTCGAACAGGCCGTCCGCACGGCCGTGGACATTGCGGGTCCCCGGCTGGGTGCGGTGCGGCTGGACTCGGGCGACCTCGTGGCCCAGGCCCAGTGGGTCCGCCGGCTTCTGGACGACCTCGGCAACGAGAACACCAAGATCATGGTCACGTCCGATCTCGACGAGTACGCCATCGCCGCCCTGCAGTCCGCTCCGGTGGACGCATACGGTGTGGGCACGTCGCTTGTCACCGGTTCGGGCGCTCCCACTGCCAGCATGGTCTACAAACTGGTCAGCCGCACCGACGACGACGGCGCGTACGTCTCCGTGGCCAAGGCCGCCAAGAACAAGGCCAGCGTGGGCGGGCGCAAATATGCGCTGCGTAAGCTGGACAGCCGCGGCACGGCTACGGCGGAGGTGGTGGGCGTGGGCCACCGCCCCGAAGACGACGGGAACGACCGTCCCCTGCTGCAACAGTTCATGAAGAACGGCGAGCTCCTTCCCGGCTGGACCGGGCACGAAGGAGTGGTCCGGGCGGCCCGGCGGCACGCCGATTCCATGGCCGAACTGCCGCCGGTGGTCAACCGGCTGCAGCGCGGCGAGGCAGCAATCCCCACCATCTACGAAGACCACTGAGGAGGACTGATGTCACGCGCACTGATTATCGTCGACGTCCAGAACGACTTCTGCGAGGGCGGTTCGCTTGCCGTCGAGGGAGGCGCAGCCGTGGCCGGCGCCATCAGCGAATACGTCGACGCCCACCACAGCGAATTCGACCACATTGTGGCCACCCAGGACTGGCACATCGATCCCGGCGGGCACTTTTCGGAAACCCCTGATTTCAAGGACAGCTGGCCGGCTCACTGCGTGGCGGGCACCCGCGGCGCGGACCTCCACCCGGATCTGGACACCGAATACATCGAGGCGTATTTCCGGAAGGGCCAGTACGCTGCCGCGTACTCGGGCTTCGAGGGACTGCTGGCACCCGAGGACGCCGTCCCCACCGGGGAGCGCCAGGCCGGTTCAACAGGCGACGACCTTGAGCCGGACGGGGACGCCGTTGGCCTCGACGACTGGCTGCAAAGCCATGACGTTGAGGACGTTGTGGTGGTGGGCATCGCCACGGACTACTGCGTGCTGGCCACCTCCCTCGACGCCGTCCAGGCAGGATACTCGGTCACAGTGGTCCGGTCCCTTACGGCGGGCATTGCCGATGACCTGGAAGAGACCGTGGCGGAGATGGAACTCGGCGGCGTGGACGTCGCCTGAGAGCCGGAACCTCCAGGAATGGCCGGGCCTTCGGGCCCGGCCATTCCTGTTTGGCTGACCGCTACTTGCGGCCGACGAACCAGTCCTGGAGCTTCCGCAGCCGCGCCTGCAGCTGTTCCTCGTTGGCCTGGGCCACGGGTGGACCGCCGCAGACGGTGCGAAGCTTGGTATGCACCATGCCGTGCGGAGTGCCGGTCCGGGCCGCCCATGCGGCCACGTTTTTCGCCAGCTCGTTCCGCAGGTCCATCAGCATCCTGTGGTCCGGTACGGCGGGAATAACGGTTTCCGCCGCTGCCGGCCCCTTCCGGTTCTTCCGGTTCAGCTGATCATGCTGGCGCTGCCGCAGCAGCGTGCCCACCTGCTCGGCGTCCAGGAGCCCGGGGATGCCCAGGAAGTCCATCTCGTCGTCGGACCCCACCTCGCCGCCGGTGCCGAACTCGCCACCGTCGAACAGGACCCTGTCGAAAGATGCTTGAGAGTCCAGTGCCTCGAACTTGCCCTTGGTGAGGCTGTCCGAGGCTTTGTCTTCCCGGTTGGCCTCGGCCATCAGCGAGTCCTCGGGGTTGAACAGGCCGTCGCCGTCTTCTTTCTCCGGCCGGTCCAGGGCGTGGTCCCGCTCCATTTCCATGGAGTTTGCCAGCGCCATCAGCGTGGGGACGGACGGCAGGAACACTGAGGCAGTTTCGCCGCGTTTGCGGGCACGCACGAAACGCCCCACAGCCTGGGCGAAGAACAGCGGCGTGGACGTGGACGTTGCGTACACACCGACGGAAAGCCGCGGCACGTCAACGCCTTCGGACACCATCCGGACAGCCACCATCCACCGCTTTTCGCTCGCGGTAAACTCCTCGATCTTGCTCGAGGCCTTGGCATCATCGGAGAGGATCACCGTGGGCGACTCACCCGTGATCCGCTTCAGCTGCCCGGCGTAGGCCCGGGCGTCCTCGTGGTCCGTGGCGATCACCAGGCCGCCGGCATCGGGCACCGTGCGGCGCACCTCGCTGAGCCGCCTGTCCGCGCCCGCCAAGACGGCGGGGATCCACTCGCCGGCCGGGTTCAGTGCTGTCCGCCAGGCGTGCGAGGTGATGTCCTTCGTGACGGCAGCCTCGCCCAGGGACGCCGCCATCTCCTCACCGGCACTGGTACGCCAGCGCATCTGGCCGGAATACGCCATGAACATCACGGGCCGGACCACATGGTCGCGCAGGGCGTTGCCATAGCCATAGGTGTAGTCGGCTTTGGAGCGCCTGATGCCGTCACGGTCCTCGGCGTACTCCACGAACGGAATGGGCGAGGTGTCCGAACGGAACGGTGTTCCGGTCAGGGACAGCCGGCGGATCGCGGGGTCGAAGGCCTCCCGCAGCCCATCGCCCCAGGACAGGGCTTCGCCACCGTGGTGGATCTCGTCCAGGATCACCAGGGTGCGGGCGGCCTCCGTCTTGGCGCGGTGCAGCATCGGCTTGCTGGCCACCTGGGCGTACGTGACAGCAACACCGATGAACCCGCGGCCGTGCTGGCCGTCCGAGTTCTTGAAGTTGGGGTCGATCGCGATGCCCACCTTGGCCGCAGCGTCAGCCCACTGCCGCTTGAGGTGGTCGGTGGGCGCCACGATGGTCACGCGGTTTACCGCACCGGAATCGATGAGCGTTGAGGCGATGCGCAGGGCGAAGGTGGTCTTACCGGCGCCGGGCGTTGCTACCGCAAGGAAATCGCGGGGGCTTTTGGCCAGGTAGAGGTCAAGGGCCTCCTGCTGCCAGGCACGGAGTTTCGGGGCGGTTCCCCAGGCTGCGCGTTCCGGATAGGCCGGGGGCAGGGTGGGGCCGCCAAAGAGCGTCTCCGTCACTACTTGTTGCTGCCTGAGTCCCCTCCGGGACCCTTGCCGCCGTCGTTGCCCGGGCGAAGTCCCTCGTAGACCTCTTTGCATGTGGGGCACACCGGGAACTTCTTCGGATCCCGGCCCGGCGTCCAGACCTTGCCGCACAGCGCGATGACGGGCTCACCGCTCAGCGCCGACTCCATGATCTTTTCCTTGCGGACATAGTGCGAAAAGCGCTCCCGGTCCCCCGGTTCGACCTCTTGGCGCAGTTCCTCGCGCTCAATGGTGGCCGTGGACGTTCCAGCCCCGGAAAGCTCGCGCATCGGGTCGTTTTCGAGAGGGTCCGTCATGCTAGTCATGCCAACCATCTTAGCCTTTCCGGCAGGGCAGCGTCCGACCGGCGGCGCGGCGCCCGGGGGCACGTTCCCGGGGCCGGACGCACCACGGTGAAGCCCGGCGTCGTACGTTCCCGCGACGCGCCCGCGTGCGGGAGGCGACCCTAAATGCCCTGCCAGGAGGGTTTGTTGTCATAGGTGTGCCGGTAGAAATCGGCGAGTTTCAGGGCCGAAGCGGCGGCCTCGTCCACCAGGACGGTGGCATGCGGGTGGAACTGCAGGACCGACGCCGGGCAGATCGCAGCGACGGGCCCCTCCACGAAGTCCCGGACCGCCTGTGCCTTCTGGGCGCCGGTTGCGATCAGGATCACGTGCCGGGCGTCCATGATGGTGCCCAGGCCCTGCGTGATCACGTGGTGCGGAACGTCCGCCAGGCTGGAGAAGAACCGCGCGTTGTCCTTGCGGGTCTGTTCGATCAGGCTCTTGATCCGGGTGCGCGAGGCGAAGGAGGACCCGGGCTCATTGAAACCGATATGGCCGTCGGTGCCAACGCCCAGCAGCTGCAGGTCCACGCCCCCGGCATCGGCGATGGCGGCTTCATAGGCATCGCAGGCTGCCGGGATGTCCGCGGCCGAGCCGTCCGGCGAATGGACGTTGGCGGGGTCGATATTGATCCGGTCCGTGAATTCGCGGCGGATCACGTTCCGGTACTGCTCGGGGTGCCCCTCTGGCAGTCCCACATATTCATCGAGGGCGAAGCCTGACGCCCGGCTGAAATCCAGTCCTGTTGCGTGGCGCGAGGCCAGCTCCTCGTAGACGGGCAGGGGCGAGGACCCGGTGGCCAGCCCCAGCACAGCGTCCGGTTTGCGCCGCAACAGCTCTTCGATGGCGTCAGCCGCCAGCTTTCCGATGGGACGGCTGCCGCCAAGTATTACAACTTCCACATCAGGCCGTCCTTCGGGGGTGGTGGATCAACGGTTCACAGTGAGTTGGGCCAGCATTTCCGGACCGCGTGCTTCCAGCCAGCGGCCGCCAACCCTGACGCCCACCACAAAAAGTACCAGCCCCAGGGTCAGGCCTACGCCAAGGTTCAGCCACCCGAAGAACGGATTACCCGTGACGCTCTGCACGATGAGCAGCGCGGCCTCCGGAATGACAAGGAGGGCCAGCACACCCATGCCGCCGAATTGCACCAGCATGGTCTGGCCAACATTTCCCGGCGGCTTCTTGAACGGGCTGTCGCCCGGCAGCGGAACGGCGATGTTGTACCGGGCGGACACCACGGATGACAGTCCGAGCCCGCTGAGCAGCATGCCCAGTGACAGGCCCAGCACGCCCGGCAGCCACTCCCATGACCCGGTGAACGCAAAAGGCACTACCGTGAAGGCCAGCACCACCGGGACGGAGAGGATCAGGCACGCCAGTGCACGGCCCAGGCGGTCTGCGGTTCCCCTGACTCCGGTGGCCAGGTGGAGGGCGAAGGCGGTGTTGTCATAGGAGATGTCTGCAGAAATGGACCAGGCCATGAGGAAAGCCGTGAGCGGGCCGAGCACGGAAAGGGCGCCAAAGCTGTCCCCCTGGCTGGCCTGGAAGAACAGCACCACGGCCAGCAGCGGAATGACAATAAGCGATCCGCCGTAGCGGGGGTCCCGCAGCCAGTACGTGAGTGAACGGGCTGTTACGGCTCCGGTGGGTGTTGGCGGCAGCAGCGCGAACATCCCCAGCTTTCCGCCCTTCCGGCTTCCACCGCCCGCGTAGGGCGGGTTGACCAGCGCGCGTTCCAGGAGGACTTTCCAGCACCAGGTAAGGCCTGCCAGCGTTGCGGCGGCGATCAGCAGTTTCAGTCCGGCGGCGCCGGGTTGACCGGCGTCAATGTCTCCGCCAAGGGACCAGGCCGCACCCAGCGGCGTCCACGCAAGGGCACGGGCAAAGTCCGGCAGGAACGCCGCCGAGGCGCTGATGCCTTGTGCCACGCCTGCCACGATGGGCCCCAGCAGGATCAGCGGAATCATGAAGACCACGCCGCTGATGTCCTTGAAGCGGCGGGACGAGGCGAGGCTGGCCGTGGCGGTGGTCACCACCTTGGACAGGATGATGCAAGTCAGGATTCCCAGGACAGCCCCCACCAGTGCGGCGCCGGCCGAAAGGACGCCCCGTGACCAGGTGGCCACCGTGGCCAGACCCACCAGTGCGGTGGCCACCCCGGGAATACCAATCAGCCCGCCCAGTGCGAGGCCGGCCAGCAGCTGACGCATGGGCACGGCGAAGGTGGTGAACCGCAGCGGGTCCAGGGTCATGTCGGCAGAGGAGACGGCCACCGGGATGAGCCCCCACCCAAGGATGGCGATGGATCCGCCCAGCACCACGGCAGTCTGTGCAATTTCGTGGCTTTCGCGCCCCACCATGATCTGCGCGACCACCAGCGCCGCGACGATTCCCACGGCGTAGAGGGCGCCAAAGGCAATTCCCACGATTTGCCAGGGGCTGCGCTTGAGTCCGTTGCGCAGCAGTGTCAGCTTGAGCCTTAGGAGGTGCGCAACCATTCCAGCCCTTCCGTGTGGCTCCGGCCGCCCACCAGCTGGACGAACCGGTCTTCCAGGGAGGCTCCGGCGCGGACTTCGTCAACGGTCCCGGCAGCCAGCAGGCGGCCGTCGGCCACCACTGCCACGTGGTCGCACATGCGCTGCACCAGGTCCATCACATGGCTGGAGACAATGACTGTTCCGCCCGAGGCGACGTAGCTGTCCAGGATTGACCGGATATTCGACGCCGAGACAGGGTCCACGGCTTCAAAAGGCTCATCAAGGACCAGGAGCCTCGGGGCGTGGATCAGTGCCGAGGCGAGGGCGATCTTCTTGGTCATGCCGGCCGAGTAGTCCACTACCAGGGTGCCGGCGTCCTGGGCCAGGTCCATGGCAGCGAGCAGCTCGCCCACCCGGGAGGCCACCACCGCGCGGTCCATGCCGCGCAGCAGCCCGGCATAGGTGATGAGCTGTTCTCCGGTGAGGCGGTCGAAGAGACGGACGCCATCCGGGAGGATGCCCATCAGCCTTTTGGCTTCGAGGGGATTGGCCCATACGTCGACGCCGTGCACCAGGGCCGTGCCGAAGTCCGGGCGGAGAAGCCCCGTCGCCATCGACAAGGTGGTGGTCTTGCCGGCGCCGTTGGGACCCACGATGCCGTAGAACGAGCCGGCCGGGACATCGAGGCTGATTCCGTCCACGGCGATCTTGGTGCCAAAACGCTTGGCCAGCCCCCGGATGGACAGGGCCGGAACGGCCCCGCCAGGGGGTGGGCCGGCAGGGGTGGGTGGAAGCGCCGGATGCGGTTGCGGAGCAGTCATGAAGCCAGACTAGCCCGCAGGTGCCGCCCCTGGGGTCCTCCCGGAGGAGTAGCGACAAAGGCGTACGACGGCGGCCGTGGGCGGGTGGCTAGGGGACCTTCCGGATGCGGATGGGGCCTTTGGCGGTGCCCGGATCCACCACGGAACCGCCCTGGGTGACCTCGACGTCGCCGGCGTCAACCAGCCGGCGGGCGGCCTGGCGGACCGGCTCCATCAAACCCCGCCAGTGCTCGCCGCCCACGGCGCGGGCGGCATCGGACGGGCAAATGGTGGATGAGGCTGCCCGGGAGGCCAGCAGCTTCAGGATGGCAGCCTCCAGTTCCTTGCCGGTGGGCTCGGAACTGGGAGAGCCGGAGGCTGACCTGCCGGATGGGGCGGCGCCGCGATGTGCCGCGTCATCCGAGGGCTTCGGCCCGGACTGCCCGTTCACGGCATGCCGTTCAGAACGAGCGCCGCGGAATGGCGCGCTCATACTGCGGAACCCACGGCAGGTCATGGCCCAGCTCGAAGGCCGCACGAAGCCACCAGTGCGGATCGCGGAGCGCCGCCCTGGCAATCAGCACTGCATCCGCCTGGCCAGTGGCCACTGCGTGCTCCGCCTGCCCGGCGGAGGTCAGGAGGCCCACGGTGCCGGTGGGCACTCCGGCTTCCTCACGGATGGCGGCAGCGAATCCGGTTTGGTAGCCCGGGCCCACGGTGATTTCCTGGTGGGCCACCGCTCCCCCGCTGGAAACGTCGATCAGGTCCACGCCATGCTCCGCGGCCTGGCGCGCCAGGCGGACAGACTCCGGCAGGTCGATGCCGCCCGGAGCCCAGTCGCTGGCGGAAATCCGCAGCAGGAGCGGCATCGAGTCAGGGATGGCGGCCCGGACGGCATCAATGACGGCAAGCATCAGGCGGTTCCGCCGTTCCTCGTCGCCGCCCCATTCGTCGTCACGGGTATTGCTCAAGGGGCTCTGGAACTGGTGCAGCAGGTAGCCGTGCGCCCCGTGGATCTCCACAGTGTCGAAGCCGGCGTCCACCGCCCGGGCCGCGGCAGCGGCGAAGTCCGCAATCACTGCCTGGATCTGGTCCCCGGTCATGGCGGCCGGAGTGTCGTACCCCTCGAATGCGATTGCCGACGGGGCTACCGTGGTCCAGCCGCCCTCGGCTTCGGGCACCGTCCCGCGCCGGCCGGAAAATGGCCAGAACGTGGACGCCTTCCGGCCGGCGTGGGCCAACTGGACGCCGATCCTGGTCCCGCCGGTGCCGTGCTGGTGCACGAACGAGGTAATCCGCCGCCAGGCCTGCACCTGATCGTCGTTCCAGATGCCGGCATCGCGCGGGCTGATGCGGCCTTCGGGGTTCACTGCTGCCGCCTCGGTGAGGATCAGCGCGGCCCCGCCGGCGGCAAAGGAGCCCAAATGCATCAGGTGCCAGTCATTGGGAACTCCCGGGGCGGCGTCGGCGTCGCAACTGTACTGGCACATAGGCGACACCCAGCCCCGGTGCTGCAGTTCCAGTGACCTCAGCTTCAGCGGCTCGAAGAGCGCCGGCACTAGAAGAGCACCCTCGCCAGCGCCTGGCGCGCCTTGGCCACGCGTTCGTCCGAGGCCCCCACGACGTCGAACAGCTCCAGCAGCCGCACCCGCGCGGTCTCGCGTTCCGGGCCGAAGTTCCGGCCGATAAAGGCCACCACGCGGTTCAGCCCATCCTCAATGTGGCCTCCGGCGACATCAAGGTCCGCGACGCCCAGCTGCGCTTCAATGTTGTCAGGCTCGTTGGCAGCCAGCGACCGGACGGCCTCGGTGTCCTGGGCGGACACCGCCTGCAGCCTGGCCATCAGCTCCACCTGCGCCAGGCCGGCCTTGGCCTCGTGATCGGACGGCATCTCGTTAAGGGCCTGCCGGTACGCTTCTGCCGCCGAAGCGTAGTCCCCCGCTTCGATGGCGTCATACGCGGCCTGGTGCAGCGGTGGCAACGGCGCTTCTTCCGGTTCGCCGCCGTCTCCGGCGTTCAGGCTGCCGGTGACACCGTTGGCAGCGGCAACCTTCAACAGCTCGTCGAAAAGGCTGCGAACCTGCTCTTCCTCGGCGTGGCCCTGGAAGAGGGGAACCGGCTGTCCCTTCAGGACGGCCACGGCGGTGGGCACTGCCTGGACCTGGAAGGCCTGGGCAAGCTGGGGGAACGCTTCGATGTCCGCGGCGCCCAAAACCAGCCGGCCGCCGTAGCCGGCCACCACACGGTCCAGGACCTCAAGGGCCGCAGCAGATTCCGGGGAATACGGAGCCCACAGGGCGAAGACCACCGGCACCTGCGCGGAGAGCTCCACCAGCTGCTGGAAGTTCTGCTCCGTCACCTCGACCCGCAGCTCGGGGCCATTTTCTGGACCACCTGTCCCACCGGCCGCCGAGGGGCCCGCCGGGGCATCCTGCGACGGCGGGGCCGCAGACGGCGACGGAGCGGCGGGGCGTTGCTTCAGGCTGGAAAGATCGACGGCGCCGCGCAGGTTAAGCAGGTTGGCAGCGGCCGGAGGGACTGGACGGGAAGCAGGCGAACTCATGCTTCCCACTCTAGCCACTGCGGCCGCTGCCGGTGGTACTGCGGTAATGGGACTACTTGGTGCGGGCGGTTACTTGAAGCTGGCGCCCACGAGCCCGCGGGTTGCTGCCACAAGCTTCATGGGATCGGAGGACCCCGCCGGCGGCACATAGACCGCCACCGACTCGGCGAAGCTCAGGACCATGCCGGTGGTGGTTTCCTTGCCTCCGGCCAGGGCTGCAGCGTCGTCACCAATGGAGAGCTTGTCCCCGGCGGCCTTCGGGGTTCCTTCGAAGCCGAAGTTGATGCGGCCCAGCACCAGTGCGCCGCCATCCTCGGTGCGGAACACCACGGTGCCTTCGGGAGCCACTTTGTGGGTGAAGGAGAAGTTTCCGTTTTCGCCGGCCTTGACCACCTCGGCCTGGTAGGACAGGGTATCGGCAATGTACGGCGAGGACTCGCCTTCCACGATCTTGTCCTTGAAGGCCGAATCGGCATTGCTGAGCCGGTCGGCCAAGCCCGACAGGGCCTCTTCCCCGGTGTACAGCAGGCCCGTCTTGTCCTTGGCTTCCACCGTCTCGGTCCCGTTCCGGCTGATGGCGGGGAACGTGGTGCCCGGCTGGAGCGGCGTAGTCTCCATGAGCTTGTAGTTTTCCCGCGGAGACTTCTGGACCAGGGTCAGGAGCTGGGGAACCACGTTGCCATCGCCCTGGGAAACGGCGAGGACCGAGCGCGGCCATCCACGGTCCGTGGTGACCGCCGTCGTCAGGAGCTTGGTGGACCGGACCGGCATGCGGGCCTCATACGAGCCCACCTGCGAGCGGATCTTGTAGTTCGAGGTCCGGACTTCCAGCTCCGTGCCGCCCACGCGGTCCGCCAGCTTGGCAGCATCCTTGGCCGCGTCGCCGGCGTCGACAGCACTGGACACCTGCTCCAGGATGCGGCGGAACTGCACGTCGAGCAGGACGGGGGCGGCGTTTCCACCCTGGGCGGCCGGCGCCGAGGCCGAGCCTGTGGGAGAAGGTGCAGGCGATGTGGCGGCGGTGGCAGTTCCCGTGCCGGCCAGTACCGCCGCGGCCACGCCGGCGGCCGCCATGGTGACCCTGGAGGAGGTGCGGGCCTGCTTGCGTGCACGGGCACGCTGGGCGAATCCGCTGCCCTCGCCGTCGCCGTCACCGTCGCGCCGGCGGGCCGAGAGCACTGCGAGGACAATCCCGCCAAGGATGAGCAGTCCGCCGAGGACCATCAGCGGGATGGCCCAGGGAGTGGCGGTGTCGTTAGGGAAGGTCATCGAAACAGTCGCGGGAGCAGCCTTGGTTCCGTCAGCGGCCAGCAGCAACGTCCAGTCGCCGTCTGCCGGAGGCGTCCAGGAGTATTCGAGCTCACCGCTGGCGTTCTCCGTGGTGACCCAAAGGTCGGATCCTGCAGGGTTGGGTGCCGTGGCTTCACCGTCGGTATGTTCAACCTGCAGGGACTTGCCGTCCTCGGACGTTCCCGTGATGGTGTTGTGGGCAGCGGTACCCACCCATGCCTCGACGTCGTCGGGCCGGCCCGCGGCAAGCATGAAGTTGCCGTCGCCCTGGACATCGATCTTGACGGTTCCGCCGTGGAGTGTCCGCAGCTTCTGGTCGAAGACGGTCAACGGGGCAGCCGTAGCGTCGGCCGGCGCGGACGCCGTAAATGTCTCGGAAGGGGCCCAGATGGTCTTCTGGCCGATACCGGCCAAAAGTGTCAGGAGGCCGAGCAGCACAAGTGCGGCTGCAGTCTTTAAACGCAAGGGAACACCTATCATCAGCGGGGTTTAGCTTCAATAGTAACCATTTTGTTACCACGAGCCCCAGTTCAGGCCCGCTTCACCGCTTTCCGGCATCCCGCGTTAAGCCTCGCTGCGGTGCTCCTCCGCAGGTGTTGACAAGCCTGCTGATAGTGTTTGCGATGATCATCACACCGGCCCGCCAAGGCGGTGCCATGCACGGAACAGGCGCCAAAAACCAGTGACTGACAAGACGGACGAGTCCTCCCAGGCAGCAGGCGATCCAAGGGACGTTGGGCCGTCGCCCACGGTCCCCCAGGGTTCCGGAACTGCCCGCCGGAAAGGTGCCGCCGCAGCAGCGCTGGGCTTCCTCGCCCGCCTCCGCCAACCGCTTCCCGGCGCGCAGCCCCGGCTCCGGTTCGAAATGCCCCCGGAGTACTCCCAGCAGGACCAAACCACCGAGGACCCGGACGGGGTAGCGCGTCCCCAGTACGGCGCGCCCGGGCCACGGATGTCCCCGCAGCATCCGCTCTACATGGGCTTCATGGGGACCGTCGGCGTTGGTGCGGCGCTGCTGGTCTACTGGATCGGTTCCCACACCACCCAGTTGCTCCTGTGGATCGTTGCGGCACTGTTCATCGCGCTGGGCCTGGAGCCCGTGGTGAAGTGGCTCGAGAACCGCAAGATTCCCCGGCCGGCCGGAATCCTGATGTCAGTCGCCGTGCTTATTCTCGCCGTCGTTGGCTTCTTCGCGACGCTGATCCCTACGATCGTCCAGCAGGTCACCGAGATAGTGCAGCAGGCGCCCACGTGGGTCCGGGACTTCATGAACTCGGACCTGTTCCGCACCCTGGACGACCAGTTCGGCGTCCGGGACCGCATCGCCGATGAGCTGAACAAGTTCGTCAACGATCCCAACGCCATGGGCGGAATCGCCGGCGGCGTCGTGGGATTCGGTTCCACGGTGGCCAACGGCCTGTTCGGCGCTTTGATTGTCCTGGTGCTCAGCCTCTACTTCCTCGCCGCCCTGCCGGCGATGAAGAAATGGGGATACCGGCTGGCCCCGCGTTCCCGCCGGCACCGTGTGGAGGCGTTGTCGGATGCCATCACCAAGTCAGTGGGCAACTACGTGATTGGCCAGGCCTGCGTTGCCCTGCTCAATGCCACCTTCGCGTTCATCGTGATGTCGATCGTGGGCATCCCGTTCGCACTGCTGCTCGCGTTCGTGGTGGCATTGCTTGCCTTCATCCCATTGGTGGGTGCCATGATCGCCGGGGTGGTCGTGGTCCTCATCGCCCTGACGGTGGGCTGGCAGACGGCCGTTATCTACGCCATTTGCTACTTTGCCTACCTCCAGTTCGAGGCCTACTTCATCTCACCGCGCATCATGCAGAAGGCTGTGGCCGTGCCCGGCGCGGTCGCCGTGATTTCAGTGATCGCCGGCGGCAGCCTGCTGGGGGTCCTGGGCGCCCTCATCGCGATTCCCACCGCGGCTGCCATCCTGTTGCTGATCAAGGAGATCTACATCGTCCGGCAGGACCAGCACTAGCCCCACACCATGGGGATCCCGCTCCGGGGACGTCTCAGGAGGCGGCAGTCGCCGTGGGCCCGTCCCACTCCGTGGGCAGCGCAGCGGCGTTCCCGCCCGTTGCGGACACCCGCCCCACAATCTCGTTCAGGACCCGTGCGGCGTACTTCTCGCCCACCCACAGATGCTTTGCGCCGTCCACGCCCAGCACGCGCGCTTGGGGAACCAGGCTGAAGCGGGCTGCCGCTTCGGCTGGCTGGAGGAAGTCATCGTGCTCCGGCACCAGGACCGTCAGCGGTTTGCCCGACTCCGCCCACAGCTGCAGGTGCTTGTCGGTGGCACGGTGCAGCGGCGGGGACAGCAGGACAGCACCCTCCACCTGCGAGGCCACAGGTTCGGTGGCACCGTACATCAGGGCCAGTTCCGTTCCGAAGGACCAGCCCACCAGCCACCGGTTGGGCAGGCCGCGTTCGACGGCGAAACGGACGGCCGCCTCCACGTCGTGGCGTTCCCCGACGCCTTCCTCGAACGCACCCGTGCTGGTGCCCCGGGGGGAGCCGGTGCCGCGCGTGTTGAAACGCAGCACAGCGATGCCGGCCAGCGCCGGCAGCCGGTAGGACGCCTTGCGGTAAACGTGCGAGTCCATGAAGCCGCCGTGCGTTGGAAGCGGGTGCAGCGTGATCAGCGTGGCCCGGACCTCGCCGGATTCTGGCAGGGCGAGCTCGCCCACCAGAGTGTGACCGTCCGCTGTCCGCAGCTCGACGTTCTCGCGCCTGGCCGGCAGGACCGTGGAGGCACGGATGGGAACGGGGCCAGCGGCCTGGCTGAATTCGTACGACGCCGGATCAAAAGTCATGCCTGCCAGCTTAGCGACAGCGGGCGGTCTCCACGGCCCGGGCTCCCCCGCGCCGGCTGTTCAGGGCCGCGTCAGCGGTACCTGTAGCTGCGTGAATTCCAGCAGTTCGTGTGCCAGTGGCGCCGTTCAGCGAGGCCGGCGGCGGCACCGAACAGGTGATCGTCCTTCCAGACCACCAGGTGTGCCACCCCGGGCAGCACGGCGGTGGAACATTCGGGGCAGATGTAGGTCTTCGCCGCGTTACGCGCTGTCATGCTGCGGACCATCCATTCCCCGTCCGGCGCACTTTCCCGGCGGGCAATGCCTGCCCGGGCCCGTTCAAGGTCCAGCTCGGGAACGTCGCCGTTCCCCTTTTTTCCAGTTCCCCGCCCGGTGGCCGCAGGCTTCCCGGACACGGGACGGCGGGGACGGTTGGAGCGCGGCATGCATCCATTCTGCCCCAGCGGGAGCGGCCGCCACTGCAGCGTCCCCGCGGCGGGTGGATGCACTGCCGCCGGCGTCGCCGTCGTTCACCCCGCTCGCGCACCCGGTAGTGTGTACGGCGTGCGACTTGTGATTGCCCGATGCTCCGTTGATTATGTTGGCCGGCTCAAAGCCCATCTCCCCCTCGCCACCAGGCTCCTGCTGGTCAAGGCTGACGGCTCTGTCCTTGTGCATTCAGACGGTGGCTCGTACAAGCCCCTGAACTGGATGAGTCCGCCGGCCACACTCCGTGTTTCGTCACCGGAGGATGTTGACCTGGAGTTGGGAGTCGCGGAGCAGTGGACGGTCCAGTCCGCCAAGACGGATGACCGGCTGATCATCAATATCCACGAAAAGCTCAGCGAAACCTCGCACGACCTCGGCGTGGACCCGGGCCTGATCAAGGACGGCGTGGAAGCGGACCTCCAGCGGCTCCTCGCCGATCAGATTGAAACGCTGGGAACAGGCTATTCGCTGATCCGGCGCGAATACTTCACGGCCATCGGTCCGGTGGACATCCTGGCCCGGGACGGCGACGGCGCAACCGTGGCCATCGAACTCAAGCGGCGGGGGGACATCGATGGCGTGGAGCAACTCACCCGCTACCTCGAACTGTTGAACCGCGATCCCCTGCTGGCACCGGTGCGCGGCATTTTCGCCGCCCAGCAGATCAAGCCGCAGGCCAAGGTCCTCGCCAACGACCGCGGGATTGATTGCGTCACCCTTGATTACGACGCAATGCGCGGTGTCGACGACAGTGAATCACGGCTCTTCTGACGCCGCCTGACTTTCAGGCATTGGCCAATTGTGTCCTGACAAGGCATCCACCCCGGTTTTTACCTAAAATTTGTCCGATTCCGCCGCCGAAGCGTTGACCTGCGGGAACGGGCGTGAAATTCTTAACTCAGTCTTTGTGTAGGTGTTATTCATGCTCGCAAGACATGTTGCGAGCGCGAAGCTCCTGCAGGGCCAGTTCCTTTCCCGGACGGCTATTCAGGATTCTTCTCGCGGAGTGACCAAGGCCGGTACGAAGTGTGCCGATCTTAAGAAAGTTCCACAATGAGGAGAAATAAATGGCACAGGGAACTGTGAAGTGGTTCAACGCTGAAAAGGGCTTCGGCTTCATTACCCCGGACGACTCCGACGGCGACGTCTTCGTCCACTACTCCGAGATCCAGACCGGCGGCTTCAAGACCCTCGACGAGAACCAGCGTGTTCAGTTCGAAATCGGTCAGGGCGCCAAGGGCCCGCAGGCCACCGGCGTTACGCTCGTCTAGTCTTCGGACAGACTGCTAAGCCTGATTAGCAAGAATGGTCCCCGGCACAATTGCCGGGGACCATTTCTTTTGCCTGCCGCATTGTCCGGCCAGCCTTAGCCTTTGCTTTATGCGGCCCGGGCCCGGGCGGTATCCGGCGGCGATCGGCATCCTTTATCAGACTAAATTCCGGACCAGCCTCGCGCCCTGGGGCAAGGACAGCCCAGGCAGGTAGGCCCGGGTGAGCGCGCGGCCGATCGCCGGCAGCTGAAGAGGGTCCTGATAGTAGAGGTACAACGCCCGGTACTCGGGTTTGAACCGGGACTTGAAGGCGGCCAATGACCGGAAGCCATAGACGGGTTCCAGCGCGTGGCCCACCAGGTCCAGGATGCGGACCAGGTTCTTGGCTCCCCCCTGGGCGGTGTCCTCGGCTCCCCCGTCATTCGCCAGCGGTGAACCGGACAGCGAAATCACCTCCACGGAATCCCGCAGTTCCAGGACAGCGGAGGCGATCAGGAATTCCATCACGCCGGGGAAACCCCCGGCGCCCCTGCGCATCACGTCCAGCGTCCGGCTGACAAGGCGGCCGTCGTCGTACACGGGAAGCCAACTGGTGAACCCGTGGACCCTGCCCTCACCGTCAACGGCGAGACAGCACAGCACCTCATCGTCGTCGAGCTCGTCCACGCTGCCAAGGGTGAACCCCATTTCCGGAACGGACTTTCCGGCGGCCCATTCCTCGGACACTTCGTTCAACCGGGTGCGCAAGGCAGCAGGCAGCCCGCTGTACGGACCCCAGACGGCATGCACCCCCAGCTTGGCCGCCCGGTTCAGCGCTGTCCGGACGTTCTGCCACTCCTTGCCCTTGAATTCCAGCTCCCGGATGGCCAGCCGGGTTTCCTGGGCCACCGATACCCGGGAGAAACCGCGCTCACGCAGGGCCGGCCACACCGAGTCGTCGCAGGAATACAGTGCCGGAATCAGCGCCTCGCGCCGGCAATGGCCGAGGAACCCCTCCGTGACGGCCAGCTGGGATCCGGCAGGGCCGATGGCACACCCGAGGGTGAGGGCCACGCTGCCGTGCTGCTGGTAGGCCATGGCGCCCTGGCCGTCCGGGCTGAACCAATACGTGTTCGGTTCCCAGAGAGCCATCCAGGACAGCGGGCCGCCGCCCTGGTGGAGCAGCGTCCGCGCACGTGCCCGGTCCTGCCGGCCGGAGTCGTGCCCGTGGTTTCCGCCCAGCAGCGCCCACCACACAGCTGCCAGCGCAATGAGCCAGAACACGGGCCCGGAATAGGCGAAGAGGACAGCCTCAACAGTGTTCCGGTCTGCGAAGACCCGGTGGAAATGCTGCGGAATCGGCACCGGTACATACTGCCGTGCCAGCTCGGCAAACAGACCCAGCACACCGCCGTCGCGGGACATCCCGCCAGAGGCGAACCATGCGGTGGCATAGGCGGCAGCCAGCACCCCCCAGGAGCCGCCCACCAGCACGGCAAGCGTGCGCCGGGCGGTGGGCAGGGTCTGCACCCGGAACTGCCTCCGGTTCAGCCAAAGGATGACGGACAGCAGCAGTGGAACCACCACCAGAGGAAGCACATGGGCAAAGGCGGAGCCCATGGGCGCCGCGTGCGGGCCCTGCGGCCTGGAGGGAACCAGGGCGAACAGTGCAAGGTACACGGCGGCAAGGGCTGTCACAGCCAGCTGGATCGCCAGGGCAATGTTCAGGGCCATCCTGCGTCCCCGGCGCATCCCGTCGGCGCAGATCAGCAGCAGGACCACCGGGACCACTGCCAGGGCCAAGCCGAACGGACCGGCGAAACCTGCCCTGCCCGCTTCAAGGCAGGACGCTTCCACGGTGGCACCGCAGTTGAACGCCAATTGGCCCAGCGTGGGCAGCGGATTCAGGACAACGTCCCGGAGCAGCGCCAGCGGCCCGGTGGGTGCCCGGGTGATCCCGGTAAGGATGGGCCCGACGGCGAACACTGCCACCATCAGGGCCAGCAGGTTACGGGCCTCCCGTCCCGTGGAGCGGTGGCGGTGGAGCCTGCCTTCGTCGCCTTGGATCCACCAGCCCACCAGGAGTCCCAGCAGCGCGCCAAGGAGGCCGATCACCGTCTCGGCATGTCCCACGTACAGGACGAGCAGGAGCGAGATCGAGAGGGCCGTCGTCCGCAGGCGCCGCTGCCAGAGCACCGGCAGCCGGGCGCTGCCTGCCATGCCTGCGGCGAGCACCGGAGCGTAGGGGCCGATCAGGATGACGTCGGTCATGGTGTCGAGCCAACCGTCCCCCACATAGGCCGCGAGCTGGGTCACCAGGAGGAACAGCGTGACGGCCGCGAACTGGCCCCCCAGGAACAGTGCAGCGGCAGCCCGGAATCCGAGTTTCCGTTCGGCCAGGCCCAGCAGCACAATGATCATCAGTCCGGCCACCACATAGGCAGTGGGGTTGGTGGCGAAGAAGAGGCTGGTGAACAGCGACCACCAACGGCCCTCACGCAGTCCGGGACCGCTGACGCCGGCAACATCCAGCAGCTGCTCGGACGGACCGGCCAGGAAGCTGTCAGTAGCCGCGCCGGTCCCCACAAACAGGGCAAGAACCGCAAGCGTGAACGGCATGGCCTTCAGCCCCGCCGCGGCCCTGCCCAGCGTTGGCCGGACCACGGTGTCCCAGGCCAACGCCATGGTCCGGGTGTCCTGTCCGCCGGTCATCCGCCGGCCCTCCACTGGTCTGCGAGGAACTGCAGGGCATCGCCAAACCGCCGGGACGACGTGTCCCACGAGTGCCCGGTGTGCTCCACCTCGTAGGCGCGCACGGTGAATCCGGCATCCTGGGCAGCGGCCGCCAGGGTCCTGAGGTAGCCCACAAATTCAGTATCGTTCTGCCCGGCCGTCAGGTACAGGCCGTGGCCGTCAAAGCGCTTGTCCGCCATAATAGCCAGCGGCGTCTGCCGCAGGAACGCCTCGGGGTCGCCCGGGAAGGCGGCGTCGACGGTCTTCTGGCGTTCCTTGGCGATGGCAGGCTCTGCTTCTGCCGAGAACGCGAGGACCTCGGGGAACAGGTCGGGATGGCGGGTTCCCAGCTGGATGGCGCACGTGCCGCCGAAGGAGAATCCCCCTACGGCCCAGTACGCATGGTCCGTGTCCACGGCAAGGGTGGAGCTGATCCACCGCGGCACATCCTGCGACAGGTAAGTATCAGCGTGGGCAATCTGGCTGTCCATGCACATGGTGTTGGCGTTCTGCGACCCGTTGGCATCGGGGACCACCACCACGGGAGCCACGCCGCCATGCGCGGCTGCAAAGGAGTCCATGTGGCCGCGGAGGGCTCCGCCGGTCAGCCAGTCGGCCGGACCGCCGGGCTGGCCGGCAATGAGGACCAATACGGGCAACGCCGGACGGTTCTGTGCAAAGTAGGCCGGAGGAAGGTAGATGAAGGCGTCCCGGGTATCCATGCCGGAGATGGTGCCTGGAATGGCGGCCTTCCGCAGGACTCCCCCGTCCGGGATGTCCCCTTGCGGACGCCAGCCCTGCAGCGCCCCGCCGTCGGGCGCTCCCGCCGGCCGAACGAGGTTCTGTTCCAGGGCAGGAATGCGCGCAAGGGCGGTCCCCATCAGGTCGCTCACCGTACGGTTGAGGCCGAAGTAGGCGTTGATTTGCACGCTGGACAGTGCGATCACCAGCAGTGCGGCCGCCAGGCCACCGCCACGGCGGCGCCAGGAGTTCCGGGGCAAGAGGAACAGCCAGAGCAGTACCGCAGCCACAGCGGGCACCAGCCACAAAAGGACCGGGTCCGGGATGTTCTCCGGGAAAACGGAATAGAGGTTAATCAGCGCCCAGTGGACGGTTGCCACCAGCGCAAAGGCCACGGCAACGGCCGCAATGACCCGGCAGAGCCAGCGCAGCGGTCCGTGGGGCGGCGGTGGCATGAGGAGGAACGCGGCGCCGGCGAGGCCCAGGATCAGCGAGGCCCAGTAGAGGGGGCCGTCGGTCAGCCGGACATCAAAGATCCAGTCCACGCGTCTAACGCCAGGTGCCGATGCCGATGACCGGCCCGGCTTCCAGCCACGACGACAATCCTGTGTAGGCATCGAACTTCATGGCGAGCCGCAGGTCCTGGCCCTCGTAGCGCAGTTCCACGATGACGACGTCGGGCTGTACCTTGACGGCTTCGGCTTCGGTGGGCTGGCGGCGGCCAAGGAGTTCAAGGGAATGCCGCTTGAACTTGTGTTTGGGGCGGACACTGAGCGAAAGCAGCCGGAACCACTCAAGATCGTTGTCCTGATAACGACAAACCCCCATCTGCCAGCTGTTTCCAGCCATGCAAATGGAGGCGTCCACCGTGCCGAGGGCACGCCGCAGGTTAAAGCGGCGCACCCCCGAAAGGCACAGTGCAAAAATCAGCAATCCAAAGGCGATTGCCAGTGCGATGAACGAAATACCCGGTGCGTCCATCAAGGTCGTGCTAGCGGATCCCAGCGGTAGCCGAGCCGCCAAGCTGGGCGTTGTCAGCAACGATGACTACCCGGTTGTTGTCGACGGAGAAGAACCCGCCGTCAACATCGACCGAAATACGGTCCCCGGACACCGGCTGGATCGCGAGTTCACCTTCGGCCAGGATCGCCAGCAGGGGCGAGTGGCCGGGCAGGATTCCGATCTCACCATCGCTGGTGCGGGCCTTGACCATCGTGGCCGCTCCGGACCACACGAAGTGGTCCGCTGCGACAATCTCAACCTCAAGCTCAGCCATATTACTTGGTCTGTTCCTGGATCTTGGCCCACTGGCGCTCAACGTCATCGAGGCCGCCGACGTTGAAGAACGCCTGCTCCGCAATGTGGTCGAGCTCGCCGTCGCAGATGGCGGTGAAGCCTTCGACGGTGTCCTTGATGGAAACCGTGGAGCCTTCGACGCCGGTGAACTGCTTGGCGGTGTAGGTGTTCTGCGAGAGGAACTGCTGGATACGGCGTGCACGCGACACGACGATCTTGTCCTCTTCGGAGAGTTCGTCAACGCCGAGGATGGCGATGATGTCCTGGAGTTCCTTGTTCTTCTGCAGGATCTGCTTCACGCGGACAGCCGTGTTGTAGTGATCCTTGCCGATGTACTGCGGGTCCAGGATTCGCGACGTGGAGGTCAGCGGATCCACGGCCGGGTACAGGCCACGGGAGGCGATTTCACGGGAAAGTTCCGTGGTGGCGTCCAGGTGCGCGAACGTGGTGGCCGGGGCCGGGTCGGTGTAGTCATCTGCAGGAACGTAGATGGCCTGCATCGAGGTGATGGAGTGGCCCTTGGTGGAGGTAATGCGTTCCTGCAGGAGACCCATTTCGTCGGCCAGGTTGGGCTGGTAGCCCACGGCGGACGGCATGCGGCCGAGCAGGGTGGAAACCTCGGAACCTGCCTGCGTGAAGCGGAAGATGTTGTCGATGAACAGCAGCACGTCCTGGTTCTGGACATCGCGGAAGTACTCCGCCATGGTCAGTGCGGACAGTGCAACGCGAAGGCGCGTTCCCGGCGGCTCATCCATCTGGCCGAATACAAGGGCGGTGTCCTTGAGGACGCCTGCCTCTTCCATTTCTACCCAGAGGTCGTTACCCTCACGGGTACGCTCGCCAACACCGGCGAATACCGAAGTACCACCGAAGTTGCGGGCAACACGGGTGATCATTTCCTGGATCAGAACGGTCTTGCCCACGCCGGCGCCGCCGAACAGGCCGATCTTGCCACCCTTGATGTACGGGGTGAGAAGGTCGATGACCTTGATGCCGGTTTCCAGCATCTCGGTGGAACCTTCGAGCGAAGCGAAGGCAGGCGCCTTGCGGTGGATCGGCCAGCGTTCGCTGATATCCAGCTCCGACTCGGTAACGTCCAGGGGCTGGCCCAGCACGTTGAAGATGTGGCCCTTGACGCCGTCGCCAACGGGGACGGAGATGGGGGCACCGGAGTCCACCACTGAGGTGCCGCGGACCAGTCCGTCAGTAGCCTGCAGGGAGATGGCGCGGACGAGGTTGTCACCCAGGTGCTGGGAGGTCTCGAACGTGATGGTCTTGGTCTCACCGTTGAGAGTAATCTCGGTGGTGAGGGCGTTATAGATCGACGGGATTGCGTCAGCCGGGAATTCGACGTCGACAACCGGGCCGATTACGCGCGCAATACGGCCGGTGGCACCGGACGTTGCGGCTACGTGTTCGGTAGCAGTGGCAGTCATCTCTCTCACTTCACTCAGTAGATGGCGTGGGGTTAAGTTTATCTGTTGTGGTGCAGGTTCCGCGGAGACCGGGGCAGTGCAGGCTAGGACGCAAGAGCGTCGGCGCCGGCAACAATCTCGGAGAGCTCCTGCGTGATCTCGGCCTGGCGGGCCGTGTTCCGCAGACGCGTGTACTTCTTGATCAGGTCGGTGGCGTTGTCCCCTGCCGACTTCATCGCGCGCTGGCGGGCAGCCAGCTCGGAAGCGGCGGCCTGCAGCATTGCTGCGAACAGGCGTGACTCGATGTAGCGGGGCAGCAGCGCGTCGAGGACCTGTTCGGTCTCCGGCTCGAACTCGTACAGCGGCAGCAGGTCTGACTCGGAGGCGGCTTCCTCTTCCACTACCTCAAGCGGCAGCAGGCGGATGACCGTGGGCTCCTGGGTGACCATGGACTTGAAGCGTGTGTAGACAACATGGATTTCGTCCACGCCGCCTTCTTCGAAGTCCGCAGCAAAGTCGGCCAGCAATGCGGCTCCGATTTCACGCGCGGTGCTGAACTCGGGTGCGTCAGTTCCTCCGGTCCAGACCCGCGCATATTCGCGGTTCCGGAAGTCGAAGTAAGCCTGGGACTTACGTCCCACGAGGTAGGTCTTGACTTCCTTGCCTTCGGCGTGGAGCAGCTCGTTGAGACCTTCCGCCTGCTTGAGGACGCTGGCCGAGTAAGAACCTGCCAGGCCGCGGTCCGAGGTAATAACCAGGACGGCGGCTCGGCGGATCTGCTCCGGCTCAGTGACCAGCGGGTGGTCGATTTCGCTTTGGCTGGCGACAGCAGAAACGGCGCGCGTGATCGCGTTCGCGTAAGGCAGTGAAGCTGCTACGCGCGCACGGGCCTTCCCGATGCGCGAGGTAGCGATCAGTTCCATCGCCTTGAAGATCTTGCGCATCGACGTGGTCGAGCTGATCTTCTGGCGGTAGACCCGGATCTGGGCTCCCATACTTATCCTTTCCTAAGATTCCGTAAACCGGGTGTGCCGGACCCTGCGGGCCCGGCACACCCGGCCATCGGAACTAGCGCTTCTGCTTGACGATCTTTTCCTGGTCGACTTCACCCTCGGAGATGGCGTCATGTGCCTCGTGGCCTGCGCCCACCAAGTGGTTGTCGCCTTCGCCGAAGAAGCCCTTCTTGAAGTCGATGATGGAGGACTTCAGAGCTGCTGCGGTGTCATCGTCCATCACGTTGGTCTGCGCCAGCGTGGTGAGGATGGAGGACTTGTGCTTGAGGTGCTCCAGGAACTCGGTTTCGAACCGGTTCACATCCTCAACCGGAACGTCATCCAGGTGGCCGTTGGTGCCTGCCCAGATGGAGACAACCTGGTCCTCAACCGGGAACGGTGAGTACTGGCCCTGCTTGAGCAGTTCCATCAGGCGGGCTCCACGGGTGAGCTGCTGGCGTGAGGCGGCGTCCAGGTCCGAGGCAAACATGGCGAAGGCCTGCATGTCGCGGTACTGGGCGAGTTCCAGCTTCAAGGTGCCGGAGACCTTCTTCATGGACTTCACCTGCGCTGCACCGCCAACGCGGGACACCGAAACGCCCACGTCGACTGCCGGACGCTGGTTGGCGTTGAAGAGGTCTGACTGCAGGAAGATCTGGCCGTCGGTGATGGAGATGACGTTGGTCGGGATGTAGGCGGACACGTCGTTCGCCTTGGTCTCGATCAGCGGCAGGCCCGTCATGGAACCGGCACCGAGCTCGTCGGAGAGCTTTGCACAACGCTCCAGGAGACGGGAGTGCAAGTAGAAGACGTCACCGGGGTAGGCTTCGCGTCCCGGCGGGCGGCGGAGCAGCAGGGACACAGCGCGGTAGGCTTCAGCCTGCTTGGACAGGTCATCAAACACGATGAGGACGTGCTTGCCGCCGTACATCCAGTGCTGGCCGATCGCGGAACCGGCGTACGGTGCCAGGTATTTGAAGCCGGCGGGGTCGGATGCGGGAGACGCCACGATGGTGGTGTACTCGAGCGCGCCGTTTTCCTCGAGGGTCTGGCGGACAGCGGCAATGGTGGATGCCTTCTGGCCGATCGCCACGTAGATGCAGCGGACCTGCTTGGTCACATCGCCGGAAGCCCAGTTGGCCTTCTGGTTGATGATGGTGTCGATCGCAATGGCCGACTTGCCGGTCTGGCGGTCACCAATGATCAGCTGACGCTGGCCGCGGCCGATCGGAATCATGGCGTCGATGGCCTTGAGACCGGTCTGCATCGGCTCGTGCACCGACTTGCGCTGCGTCACGCCGGGAGCCTGGAGCTCCAGGGCACGGGTGGCTTCAGCCTTGATCTCGCCGAGGTCGTCGATGGGCACGCCCAACGGGTCGACTACGCGGCCGAGGAAGGCGTCGCCCACGGGCACGGACAGAACCTGTCCGGTGCGGTGGACTTCCTGGCCTTCTTCGATACCGGTGAAGTCGCCGAGGATGATGACGCCGATTTCGCGGACGTCAAGGTTCTGGGCGAGGCCCAGGGTGCCGTCCTCGAAGCGCAGCAGCTCGTTCGCCATGACCGAGGGAAGGCCCTCAACACGGGCGATGCCGTCACTAGCGGTGGTTACGCGGCCGACCTCTACGCGTTCTGCGTTTCCGGGTTCGTAGGACGCCGCGAACTCGTTCAGCGCATTACGGACGTCGTCGGCGTTGATGGTCAATTCGGCCATCTGCAGTCCCTGCTCTCCTGTTTTGTGATCACCGTCAGGTGACCGGGGTTTCTATCAGTTTGGTTGTGCTTGTCCGGCTAGCCGGCCAGCTGGCGTTGCAGCTCGCCCAGGCGGCTGATGACCGAAGCGTCAAGCACTTCGTCACCCACCCGGACGCGGATGCCGCCAATGAGTGCCGGATCAACGTTGATGTTGACCTTCAGTTCCCGTCCGTACAGCGCGTTCAGGCCCGCCTGGAGGCGGGACAGCTGCGTTGACGTCAGGGGACGGGTCACGCTGACCGTTGCAATCCAGCGCTGCTGCCGCTTGGCCGCCAACTCGGCGAACCGTTCCACCAGGCGCGTCGCCTTGATGCCGCGGGGCTGGGTGACTGCCTGGGTAATGAGGACTTTTGCTTCCTCACTGACACCGGGCACCAGTTTTTCGGCAAGGGCAGCCTTGGCTGCCCCGCTGGCCTGTGGTTCGGACAGAGCACGTTGTACCTCGTGGCTGGACGCCACGGCCTGGTTGAAGGAGAACAGGTCGTTCTCCAGTTCTTCCAGGCCAGTGATGCCGGAGGCAGAAACGGCCGACTTGTTTTCAGCAACGGAAATGACCACCGTTGCGGCAAGAGTCTCGAGTGCATCGCCGATGTCCCGCGCAGATGCCCAGCGTGAACCGGCCAATCCGCCCGCGACCTCTGCAGCATCAGCGGAGACTTTTCCGCCAACCAGCTGCCTGACCAGCGCCGACTTTTCGTCACCGTTACGGGACGGGTCAGTCAGGGCGCGGCGCAAGCCAGCCGAGCTGTCCACCATTCCCAGAATTCCGAAGAGTTCCTTAGCCAGCTGCAACGACGCGGTGGGAAGCTTTACTTCCAGTGCGGCCAGTGCTGTTGCCAGCGATTCGCTCGATACGCCTGCCATTACTTAGCTGCACCTGCGCTCTGGGTCTCCAGATCTGCCAGGAACCGGTCCACGACCCGTGCTGAGCGGTCGTCGTCGTTGAGCGATTCGCCCACGATGCGGCCGGCAAGAGTGGTGGCCAGGGTGCCAACCTCGGAGCGCAGGGACACAACGGCCGCCTGGCGCTCGGATTCGATCTGTGCGTGTGCCTGCGCAGTGATGCGGGCAGACTCGGCAGCAGCCTTCTCCTTGAGGTCCGCGAGGATCTGCGCACCTTCGGCGCGTGCTTCCTCACGGATGCGGTTTGCTTCGGTGCGGGCGTCGGTCAGCTGCTGCTTGTACTCTTCGAGTGCAGCAGACGCCTCAGCCTGGGCCTTTTCAGCCTTGGCAATGCCACCTTCGATGGCTTCGGCTCGCTCGGCAAAGGTCTTCTCGAACATCGGGACAACAAACTTGACCACGATGAACATGAGAATCGCGAAGCCAACCAGGACAACTCCCATTTCCCAAAGGTTGGGAACGAGGGGGTTAACCTTTTCGCCTTCAGTGGCGGCTGAGATGATCAGCTGATTCATATTTCACCCGTCCTTATCTACTCGGTTCTGAATGTTCGCTTCGCGCCAGGACTAGGAAAGGACGAAAGCGAAGACGAGACCAAGGATGGCGAGGGCTTCGGTCAGTGCCAGACCAAGGAATGCGATCGGCTGCAGCACACGCTGGGCCTCCGGCTGACGTGCCACACCGTTGATGTAAGCGGCGAACACGAGACCCACACCGATACCACCGCCGATGGCCGAGAGACCATAGCCGATGAGGTTGAGGGAGCCGTTGATTGTGCCTTCCATTTTTCTTCCTTTCAAGATGCCACCCATGTGGCAGGTTGTTTGGGTTGCTTCATCCCCGCGAGGGGAAGATTTGTGTGTGCCTGTCGGCAGGGCGCCTAGTGGCTGTCGGCGTGCAGGGCGCCTTCGATGTAGATCGCCGTCAGCAGGGTAAAGACGTACGCCTGCAGGACCATGATCAGGGCCTCAAGCATGTACATGGCGATCGCACCGGCGAGCACCAGGACAGAGGTGCCTTTCAGGAGGATGCTCTCCTGCATGACCAGGTATTCGATGCCGGAACCGGCGATCATCACGATGAGGTGGCCGGCCAGCATGGTGGCGAACAGACGGAGGCTGTGCGTCACGGGCCGGACGACGAAGTTGGAGATGATCTCGATGGGGATGACGATCGGCAGGATGAACCAGGGAACACCCGACGGAACGGTGGCCAGCTTGAAGTAGCGCAGGCCGTTCTTCTTGACGCCGATGGCGATCCAGGTGAAGTAGACGATGCCGGCCAGGACGTATGCTCCACCAACGTGCGAGAACGTGGGGAGCTGGATGACCGGGATGGCGCCGTAGATGTTGTTCACCAGGATGAAGAAGAACAGGCTGAACAGCAGGGGCACGTACTTGATAAAGTCGCGGCCGCCGATGATGTCTTTGGCGATGCCGTTGCGGACGAAGCCGTAGGCGGCCTCGCCGGCGAACTGGAGCTTGCCGGGTACCAGCTGCTGCTTGCGTGCAGCCAGCACGAAGAAGACGGCGATAAAGACGACAGAGAGGAGGACCAGCAGCATCTGCTTGGAGAATCCTTCTGCGGCACCCCACGGCAGGATTGCCGGCAAATGCATTTCGTTAATACCAGGAGGTGTAAACTCTCCTGAATCTTGGGCCGGGAGCGCAAGCGCGATCAACGCGTTTCCTCTCTGCAGTGTCCATCATTGGGCGTTGGGCGGGGAGCAGGGGCCTTGCGGCCTGAAGTTCCCCCTGTGAAATTATTTGGCATTCGTGCCGCCGTCCTGGGACGGACCGCTGGCAGCAGGACGATCACCAGTGTTTTTGCGGGAACTGGTGAGGCCATGCATGTGGGAAAGGTAAAAACCTCCGACGGCTCCAAGCAGAGCGCCTGCGAGCACAATCCAGCGCGTTCCCCACAGAAAATCCAATCCCCACCCTATCAAACTCCAGACGATGATTCCGCCAATGATGTAGCTGAAGACGGCCATCCCGGCGTTGTATCCGCCGTCGGTGTTTTCGCTGGAGACGCCGGCCGCAGAACTGTTCTGCGCACGGTTGCCGTTGCCGGCAGCGTCACGTTTCCTTGAGTTACGCACGGGGCTCCCCTTTGTCCTCTGGATCGTTGTAGATCTGAAGGCGGACTTTGCTGAAACCATAGATTTCGGCCGCCTGCCACAGGACGACGGCCACTACGGCTCCGACGACGAACCAGCGGCCTTGCAGCCATTGGGGCGCCCCCAGCACGAACATCACAATGGCGAAGCCCACGACTTTGATGAAGTAGGTGGCCACGAAGACGCCGATGGCACCGGAGGGATTGCTTCGTCCGACGAAGTGGCCAACCAGGAGGCTGATTCCAAAGAACAGCATCACCAGCAAACCGCCCAAAGTACTTGAGAGTGCGGCGGCACCACCGTTGAGGAACATCGCTGTTGCAGTGCAGAGGACCAGGCCAATTGCCGCGGCAGCGGCGCTGATCTTCAGCAGGTGCAGCCACAGCGATGCGGTGGGACCGGAAGCACCAACATGTCCTTTGCCGGACGCAGGTCCGGGCTCGGCGTTGGAGGTCATTCGATCCCAATCGTCGGGGGCATTTGGCGGGGAGCCAGCAGGGTGGAGTGGCAGCTTGTGCTGCCCCTAAATTCTACACGAGATAGAAAATGTTTCCGCACGGCGTTACGTGGCTGGTTCCTCGCCGCTGCGTGACAGGTACGGCCACGCCGTGATCAGGCCCATCACCAGGGTAGCGAACAGGTCAACCGCAAGGACGATCTGCCAGGGAAAGATCGCAAAGGCGAGCCCGCCGAAGGACAGCACCACTGTCCAGAGATACATGAGGATCACGGCCGTGCGGTGCGAGTAGCCGATATCGAGGAGTTTGTGGTGCAGGTGTCCACGGTCCGCAGACCACGGCGAGCGTCCGCGTGCGGTGCGCCGGACCACTGCGAGCCCCAGGTCCAGCAAGGGCAGGAAGAGCACGGCGAACGGAAGGAGGATGGGAATGACAGTGGAAATACCGTTGGCCCGGTCATACAGGCCCGAGGTGATCTGCCCCGTGGACACCACGCCTGCCGAGGCCATCAGCAGCCCGATCAGCATGGCCCCGGAGTCCCCCATGAAGATCTTTGAGGGGAACCAGTTATGCGGCAGGAACCCGAGGCAGCCGCCCACGAGGACCGCCGTAATGAGCGTGGCAAGGTCTGAGTAATCCAGCAGGACCGCATTGCGGTGTACCCAGTAGGCGGTAACGAAGAACGCTGTTCCGCCGATCACGGCCACTCCAGCGGCAAGACCGTCCAGGCCGTCGATGAAGTTGAATGCGTTCATGGTGGTGACAATGAGCCCCGCGGTCAGCACCACCCGGAGCGTTCCGTTTTCCAGGTAGATGGGTTCCGGAACCCAGGGAACAATGGTCATCTGTACGCCCCAGGTGGCCACGGTCAGGGCAGCTACGCTCTGGCCGATCAGTTTCACCCACCAGCGGATGTCCAGGAGGTCGTCGGCCACGCCCACCAGGACGATCACCGCGGCCCCGGCCAGCACTCCCCACGGCGAGAAATTGTTCCGGTAGATGTCCTTGACGAAAAAGGACTGGCTCGCGACGATCAGTGCCACCATCACACCCAGGAAGATGGCAACGCCGCCAAGCCTGGAAACGGGGGTGGAATGCATGTCGCGGCTGCGGATGGGCTGGTGCAGTTCGAGCCTGTGGCCCACCACCCGGGCACCCCAGGTAGCGGCGTAGGACACGACGGCGGCCGTCAGGCCCATGAGCAGGTACATGATCATGGGGTGATGGCCGTTTCAGAATTAAGGGGGCCGGGAATGGACCGCCGCGCCGGCGGCAGGTCCGGGATAGGTGGGCTCACTGGCCGGGAATCTGTTCTGCGATAAATGAAACTTCTCCGTCGCCGAGCGCGCAGCAGACAGTACGCGGATAGCTTTACGCAGTGCCTTACAGGGCTGTATTACAGTGGACTCTAGTCAAAGATACTAGCGCCAACGGCGTCATGGCTCCGCGCCACACTCGCGCAGAAGGAGCAGGGAAACCCCTGACAGCCATGCTGAAAGGACCCCCATGACCGCCCGCATTGCAGTTGCAGCCGTGACCTTCGACCGTCCGAGGGAACTCGCGGTACTGCTGGATTCGATCAAGGCCCAGTCGGCCGCAGTGGACACCATCTGCCTGGTGGACAGTGGCACAACGCCGGCGCGCGGCATAGCAGAACAGCATGCCAACGTGGACTATGTCCGGTCCGAAGCCAACCTCGGCGGGGCCGGCGGGTTCGCCCTCGCAGCCCTCAAGGCGGTGGCCAGCGGTGCCAGGTGGATCTGGATGATGGACGACGACGCGGTGCCCGCCGATCCTGAATGCCTGGCCACCCTTGTGCGGGAAGCCGAAGCCCGCGACCTTGAGGCTGTGGTCCCGCTCGTTACGGCCCCCGGACAACCCGACAGGCTCTCTTTCTTCTTCCGGCTGGACGGCAAGGTCACCCACGACCGCGCCGAAGTGGAAAAATTGGGGTTTCTTCCCGACGACGGGCACTTCTTCAATGGCGCGCTAATCCGGTCCGACGTGTTCTTCAAGGTGGGCCTGCCCGACATGCGCCTGTTCATCCGCGGTGACGAGGTGGACTTCACCATCCGGCTCCGCCAGGCAGGGATCAGGTTTGGCACAGTCACCACCACAGCCATCACACACCCTCATGCGTTTTCCGAAACCCAGCACGTGTACGGCGCCGGATGGCACGTCATCGTTCCGGAGTCGGCGTTCAAGCGCTACTACTACTACCGCAACCGCGGGTACCTCATCCGCCGGTATTTCCGGGTCCGTTCGTTCGTTGCGGACGTAGGCGGCTACCTGGGGTACTTCCTGCAGCGCCGTGACCTTCCCGGACTGCTGAGCTGGGCCAGGACCTTCAGCACCGGCTTGCGCGGCAAAGGATTCGGCCCGCTGGAGGACCAGAAGTTCTAGCGGTACTTCCCGCGCAGGGCTGACGGAGGAGCCCACTAACCCTTGCGGGATAACCGGCGCGTTGCCAGGAGCCACAGCAGGACCCAGGGCTCGCCGAAAACACGATAGGCAACGCGGCGCGGGTGCAGCAGCAGCCGCCAGGCCCACTCAAGGCCCAGCCGGCCAAGCCAGCGGGGCGCCAGTTTCTGGATCCCGGCCAGCTGTTCGATAGCACCACCCACGGCGCAGTAAATGGCCGGCGGCAGGCCGGCGAGCCGACGCTGCAGCACTTCTTCCTGCAGGGGCATGCCCAGGCCCAACAACACCAACTGCGGCTGCTCGCGGTGCAGCCAGGCGACCGCGGCGTCCTCCAGTTCAGGGTTCCAGTCCTCGCCCGGAAAACCTTCAACCCGGGCACCGGGAACAATGGTCCTCAGCCGGGCCACCGCACCGGAATTGGCTTCATTGCCGGCGCCCACCACGGCAATCCGCTCGAGGCCGCGCACCTGGTCGAGGGCGGGCAGCCAGTCCGTGGAGCCGAGCCGGTAGTCCATGACGGGACCCTCCGCGTTGCCGGTCCTCCCCCACAGCCACAGCACCGGCGCCCCATCCAGGAGCACGATGTCACTGGCCTCGTAGAGCCGGCGAAACCCATCATCGGAGAGGGTGAGCGTGACGCTGTGGAGGTTGTGTCCCAGCACCGTCCGGGTGGAACCGTCCTCAATGAAGAGGCTGAGCTCCTCAACCAGCTCGGGAACCCGCAGCGGCGTGGCGTGGACGTCCAGGACAGGAATCTGCTGGCGGTCCAGTGCCATCAAGGCTGCTGTTCCCTGGCCGGTGCGGCAGCATCCGCCGGCTCGGCTTTTCCGGCAGCATCAGCGGTTGCGGACTCAGCACCAGCAGATTCAGCACCGGCAGCGTCAGCGGTGGCTGACTCAGCATCGGCAGGCTCGGTATTGGCAGACCCAGTAGCATCGGCCGGTTCTGCTGCCACGGCCGGCTCCGCCGGATCCTCCTCAGCCATTGGAATCTCGCCGAGGCCAAGGACGCCCGGAACGTGCTCGCGGAGCTGGTCGAGGCTGACCGCGCCGTTGCGGACAACGCGGAGGCGGGGCCCGGTGGCATCAACAATGGTGGAAGGAACAGCGTCTGCGCCCTCGGCCGGGCGGAAGCCGCCTTCCAGGTAGACCTCCACGGAGTCCGCCAGCTGCTCGCGCGCCGCAGCGGCTGTCTGTGCCGGCGCGTGTCCGGTCCGGTTTGCGGAGGACACGGCCAGCGGCCCGGTGAGGGTCAGCAGCTCCTGCGCAATTTCATCGGCCGGCATCCGCAGCGCCACAGTCCCCTTGGTCTCGCCAAGGTCCCAGTCCAATGAAGGCTGGGCGTGGAAAATGAGCGTGAGGCCGCCGGGCCAGAAAGCCTCCGCCAGCTTACGGGCCTCCGCGGAAATATCCGTGGCCAGCCCGTCCAGGGCGTTGATGCGGGGAATCAGCACGGGCGGCGGCATGGTGCGGCTGCGTCCCTTGGACACCAGGAGCATGGTGACGGCCTGCGGAGAGAAAGCGTCGGCGGCGATTCCGTACACGGTGTCCGTGGGCAGGACCACGCATTTCTTTTCGCTGATGGCCCGCTGGGCATGTTCAAGGGCTTCGGCGCGCTGGCTGTCGGTGCTGCAGTCGTAGGTTGTGGTCACAGGCCTATTCTTTCATTCCGTGTGGCCGGGTCCGGCAAGGAAGGCGCTGGTGGCGCGCTCTTTGCCGTTCAGGTCCACGTGCGTGCTGATCCCGGTCCAGGCTCCCTGCCTGCCAAGCATGGCGGCGATCCAGCCGGCCTGGACTTCGGCGTGTTCCATCACAAAGTAGCCCCCGGGCCGCAGGAGACGCGCAGCGGAGGCCGCGGCCGCCGTCGGGAGCTCCATACCGTCCGCTCCCCCGCCGTAGAGTGCCTCCGGCGGGTCGTGCAGTGCCACTTCGGGTTCGTTGGGGATGGCTTCGGCCGGGATGTAGGGCGGGTTGGAGATGACGACGTCGAAGGTTCCGTTCAGCTCCGGAAGTGCTGTCCGCAGGTCCCCCAGGACGAGGTGGACACCGAGGGGTTCGAGGTTCCGGGCCGCCCAGGCGTGGGCCAGCGGACTGAATTCGACGGCATGGACTTCGGCGCCGGGGACTTCATGGGCGATCGAGCCTGCGATGGCGCCGGACCCTGTACCGAGATCCACGATCCGCGGCGCGTCCATTCCCGCCACATGGTCGATCACCAGCTGGACCACGGATTCAGTCTCGGGCCGGGGAATGAAGACACCCGGGCCTACCGCCAGTTCCAGGTACCTGAAGTGGGCCACCCCGGTGATGTGCTGGAGGGGTACACGGCCCGCCCGTTCCGCGACAAGTTCGTCATACCCCTCCGGCGCCGGAGCGTCGCCCAGCATCAGGGCGCGGAGCCGGCCCAGGCCGACGTGGAGCAGGTAGTCGGCGAGGAGCTCGGCGTCGACGCGGGGGCTGGGCACACCGGCCTCGCGGAGGACAGCGGTTGCCGCACTGACGGCGTCAGCGAGGGACTGGCCTTCACTCATACGTGCGGACTAGTCGCCGATGGCGTCCAGGCGTGCCTGTTCGTCCATCTCGATGGCAGACTGGATGACCGGTTCCAGGTCCCCATTCATGACCTGGTCCAGGTTGTACGCCTTGTAGCCGGTGCGGTGGTCCGCGATCCGGTTCTCCGGGTAGTTGTACGTGCGGATCCGCTCGGAGCGGTCCATGGTGCGGATTTGGGATTTCCGCTGCTCGGAGTTGGCGGCGTCGATCTGCTCCTGCTGGTGGGCAAGGATGCGCGCACGCAGCACGCGCATGCCGGCTTCACGGTTCTGCAGCTGCGACTTTTCGTTCTGCATGGCCACCACGATGCCCGTGGGAAGGTGCGTGATGCGGACGGCAGAGTCGGTGGTGTTCACCGACTGGCCACCCGGGCCGGAGGACCGGTACACGTCGATCTTGAGGTCGTTCTGGTTGATTTCGAGCTCTTCGGGCTCGTCAACTTCTGGCAGGACCAGCACGCCGGCGGCAGAGGTGTGGATGCGGCCCTGCGACTCGGTGACGGGGACGCGCTGCACGCGGTGGACGCCGCCTTCGAACTTGAGCCGTGCGTAGACGCCCTCGGCGGGGTCGTTGGAGCTGCCCTTCACGGCCACCTGGACGTCCTTGTATCCGCCCAGGTCGGACTCCGTGGAAGAGATGATTTCGGTCTTCCAGCCGCGGGATTCCGCGTACCGGGTGTACATGCGCAGGAGGTCGCCGGCGAACAGCGCGGCTTCGTCGCCGCCTTCGCCGCCCTTGACCTCAAGGATCACGTTGCGGGCGTCGTCCGGATCGCGCGGGATCAGCAGGCGCCGAAGCTTGGCCGCGGCAGTCTCCAGGGATGCCTCCAGCTCGGGAACCTCTGCAGCGAACTCGGGATCCTCTGCTGCCATCTCCTTGGCAGCGGAAAGATCGTCCCGCAGCCCCTCCCAGCGGTGGTAGGCCTCCACAATGCCATTGAGCTGAGCCGACCGCCGCCCCAGCTTCCGGGCAAGCCGCTGGTCAGCATAAACAGCAGGATCCCCCAGCTGCGCCTGAATGGAGTCATGCTCATCAAGCAGGCCCTGTACGGACTCAAACATTTATAAACCTCTTTCGACTTGTACAAGTCTAATGACGCATACAGCGGCAGGTGACGTGCGACCGCCGTCGCATATTTTGCCGGCCAGGGAGTGGCCCGTAAGGGCCCGGCCGAGGGACCCGACGCGAGCTTGCGAGCGTTGGGAAGGCCCCTGCCCGCTATCGGAGCGTTGCGGCTGACGTACGCAGTACGTCAGCCGCAACGCGAAGGGGCGGGGCCGGCAAAATATGCGACGGCCCCACCCCTGTAACGCAGCTACTTGTCGTTATCCGACTTCGCACCAAGCGTCGTCTTCTGTACTTGCATGAGGAACTCGACGTTGCTCCCGGTTTCCCGGATCTTATTGGTTAGCAGCTCAAGGCTCTGCTGCGTTTCGAGTCCGGACAGGACGCGGCGCAGCTTCCACATGATCTTGACTTCCTCCGGCGAGAGCAGGTTCTCTTCGCGGCGGGTGCCCGATGCGTTGACGTCCACGGCGGGGAAGATGCGCTTGTCTGCCAGCTGGCGGGACAGGCGCAGTTCCATGTTGCCGGTGCCCTTGAACTCTTCGAAGATGACTTCGTCCATCTTGGAGCCGGTCTCGACGAGGGCGGTGGCCAGGATGGTGAGTGAACCGCCGTTCTCGATGTTGCGGGCTGCGCCGAAGAAGCGCTTCGGCGGGTACAGCGCGGCGGAGTCCACACCACCGGACAGGATGCGGCCGGAGGCCGGTGCTGCCAGGTTGTAGGCGCGGCCCAGGCGGGTCATGGAGTCCAGGAGGACCACCACATCCATGCCCATTTCCACGAGGCGCTTGGCGCGTTCGATGGAGAGTTCGGCCACGGTGGTGTGGTCGTCCGCGGGACGGTCGAAGGTGGAGGCAATGACCTCGCCCTTGACGGTGCGCTGCATGTCCGTAACTTCTTCGGGACGTTCGTCAACCAGCACCATCATGAGGTGGACCTCAGGGTTGTTGGTGGTGATCGCGTTGGCGATGGACTGGAGGATGAGCGTCTTGCCGGCCTTGGGCGGTGAGACGATCAGGCCACGCTGGCCCTTGCCGATGGGAGCCACGAGGTCGATGACCCGGGGACCGATCTTCTTGGGGTCCGTTTCGAGGCGCAGGCGCTCGGACGGGTAGAGCGGGACCAGCTTGGCGAATTCAACGCGGTCCTTGAGCTCTTCGGCGGTCTTGCCGTTGACTGACGTGACGCGGACCAGGGCGTTGAACTTCTGGCGGGTGGACTGCTGGTTGCGGTCTTCGCCGTCGCGTGGTGCACGGATGGCGCCGACAACGGCGTCGCCCTTGCGCAGGTTGTACTTCTTGACCTGTGCCAGCGAAACGTAAACGTCGTTCGGGCCGGGCAGGTAGCCGGAGGTCCGGATGAACGCGTAGTTCTCCAGGACGTCCAGGATGCCGGCGACGGGCAGGAGGACGTCATCCTCGGTGACCTCGACGTCGTCAACATCGGGGCCCTGGTTGCGTCCGCGGCGGCGGTCGTTGCGGTCGCGGAAGCGGTCGTTGCGGGAGCTGTTGTCCCGGTCCTGGCCACCGGAGCGGTCGTTACGGTCGTTCCGGTCGCGCCTGTTGCGGCGGTTCCGGCGGCTGCTGCCGTCGGTGTCATCGCCATCGCGGTTATCGCGGTTGTTGTCACGCTGGCCGGAGTCACGCTGACCGGCGTCACGGCTGTTGTCACGCTGGCCGGAGTCACGCTGACCGGCGTCACGGCTGTTGTCACGCTGACCGGCGTCACGGCTGTTGTCACGCTGGCCGCCCTCGGCATCGCGGTTGTCGCGGCCTCCACGGCTGCGGTCGCGGCGGTCATTGCGCTGGCCGGCATCCACCGTTTCGGTGGACTCGGAGCGCTGCTCGGCGGCCTTCTGCTCCGTGTTCCCCTGATCGGAGGCCTCGGGTTCGCCTGCCGGCTGCTCCGCGGGAGTTTCGGTGGGAGCCTCCTGGGCGGCGGCTTCGCCACGGCGGCGGTTGCGGGTACGGGGCTGGCGGCGCTCGGGGGCACCTTCGGCGGCTTCCGCAGCGGGAGCAGCCGACGGCGCTGCAGCGGTTTCCGCAACGGGCGCGGCGTCAACTGCAGGAGCAGTTTCAGCGGCCGGGGTCACAACAACACCATCGCTGCCGGCGCGGCGGCTGCGGCCGCGGCGGGCACGGGTGCCTTCAGCGGCCGGTGCTTCGGCAGCCTCAGGTGCGGCGGCCGGAGCGGAAACAGCGGGAGCGGCAACGGGAGCCGTGGCCTTTTCAGTTGCCCGGGCCGGTGCCTTGGTGGTGGGAGTGCCGGCACGGTGGGCGGAGATGGCAGCCACCAGGTCTCCCTTGCGCATGCGGGAACCGCCCGAGATTCCAAGCTGGCTGGCCAAGGCCTGCAGCTGGGCGAGCTTCAGGCCTGCAAGGCCGCTGCTCTTGGCGGGTGCTGCCGGTGACTCGGCAACAGAAGATGATAGTTCCACAGCTGGTGACAGCTCAGTGGTTTCGGTCACGAAGGATCCTTCCCCCTCGACGGCGTCCGGACTGGGAGCTGGACGCGATGATTTGATCTGGGCTGCAGTTCAGATCTGCAGCCGCATTTTGCGGCCTTGCCGGTTGGATTTCGGCCAGCAGGGCCGGTACTGATTCACCTTCCGTACCGCCCGTGGCGGGACGGAGGGCTGACGCGTGGGGGGCAGTTGGATGCTGCAAATTCCTGCGACAGACCAAGCAGGTGGCACCGGAATAGATTCGCAGTAGGAGATCAGTTGCAACTGAGTGCAGAAGCAGATCAGATAGGCGGAATTACCGCCGGTGCACGTCCACCTTAGCACCTTCCACGTCCACTGCGAGCTTCAGCACGCGCCAGTTCACTTCCGGCGTGTTGGCTCCTGTAAACGCGGTGATGAAGGCCAGGATGTCGGCGGCCTCCGGCTCGCCGTTGGCCAGTACCAGCACGGTGGGGCCGGCACCGGAAACCACTGCGGCATGGCCCGCCTGCCGCAGCGCACCAATCAGCGCCGCACTGGGCCGCATGGCCGATGCACGGTAGCTCTGGTGCAGGTAGTCCTCCGTGCCCGCCAGCAGGAATCCGGGATCCCGCGTCAGGGCGTGGACCAGCAGTGCGGCCCGGCCCGAGTTCATGGCGGCGGCGTGGTGTCCCACCGAGGCGGGCAGGAGGGCCCGCGCCGCTTCGGTGGACAGTTCGAAGTCCGGGACAGCCACGATGGGAACCACCGCTCCAGCCACCTCGGCGCGGGTGCTGCTGTACTGGTCACTGTCCTGCCATGACAGCGCCAGTCCGCCATAAATCGCCGGTGCGACGTTGTCCGGGTGGCCCTCCATTTCGCTGGTGAGCTGCAGGATCCAGTCCCGGCCGCGCCGGCTTTCCGCTGGAACCATGGCATTTGCGGCAGACACAGCGGCCACCACCGCTGACGCGGAGGAGCCCAGCCCCCTGCCGTGCGGGTTGACGTTCTGGGCCGTCACCTTCAGGCCGCCGTGGCGGAAGCCGAGCCGTTCGAAGGCCGCGTCCATTGCCCGGATCACCAGGTGGCTGGCATCCCGCGGCAGGGTGTCTGCCCCTTCGCCGCGCAGGTCGAAGACGAGCTCGTCCGTGTCCAGGCTCTCCACCGTCAGGGTGTCGTGCAGGGCCAGGGCCATTCCGAGGCTGTCATATCCCGGGCCGAGGTTGGCCGTGGTTGCCGGGACCCGGACCGTGACACGCTGGCCGGGCTCAATGAGTTGCAGTCCGACGGCGGCCTGCGAGGTGGCGTTCAAGGCTATTTTTCTTCCAGTCCCAGTTCAGCAGCAACAGTGACGACGTCGTTGGAGACCTTGACCGGCTGCACGTCGCTGCCGTCCTCGGTGCGCAGCGCCCACTGGGGATCCTTGAGCCCGTGTCCCGTGACAGTGATGACGATGGTCTTCCCGGAAGGAACTTCACCGGCAGCGTGCTTCTTGAGCAGTCCGGCGACACCAGCAGCGGAGCCCGGCTCCACAAAGACGCCTTCCTTGGCGGACAGCCAGCGGTGTGCGGCCAGGATTTCGTCGTCAGTCACGGCGTCGATCAGGCCGCCGGACTCGTCGCGGGCGCCAACGGCACCGTCCCAGGAGGCGGGGTTGCCGATCCGGATGGCCGTGGCGATGGTGTCCGGTTCGGTGATGGGGTGTCCGGCAACGAACGGCGCGGCACCGGCGGCCTGGAAGCCCCACATGGTGGGTGTCTTGGTGGACACTGCGGGAAGCGTTCCGGCGGTTTCGGACTCGAACGGCGCGGAGTACTCCTTGTAGCCCTTCCAGTACGCGGTGATGTTGCCTGCATTGCCCACGGGCAGGACGTGGATGTCCGGGGCGTCGCCAAGGGCGTCAACAACCTCGAACGCTCCCGTCTTCTGGCCCTGGATCCGGGCGGGGTTGACGGAGTTGACCAGGAAAACCGGGTAGGACTCCCCCAGTTTCCGGGCGATGTCCAGGCAGTTGTCGAAGTTGCCGTCCACCTGCAGCAGCGTGGCGCCGTGCGCAATGGCCTGGCTCAGCTTGCCCATGGAGATCTTTCCTTCGGGCACCAGGACGGCGCACTTCAGCCCCGCTGCCGTTGCGTAGGCGGCCGCGGAGGCGGAGGTGTTGCCGGTGGAGGCGCACACCACTGCCTTGGCACCGGCCTCGACGGCGGCGGTCATGGCCATGGTCATGCCGCGGTCCTTGAAGGATCCGGTGGGGTTCATGCCCTCAACCTTGAGGTACACCTCGGAGCCGGTGAGCTCGGAGAGCTTCTGTGCGTGCACCAGCGGAGTGCCGCCTTCGCCCAAGGTGATGACGCGGGTGGATGCCGTGACGGGCAGGCGGTCAGCGTATTCGCGGATGACGCCGCGCCATTGGTGAGCCACTTAGACTCCTTCTACCCGCAGAACGGATGTAACTGAATTGATGACGTCCAGGCCCTTCACGGCCTCGACGGTGGCCGCAAGGGCGGCCTCGGACGCACGGTGGGTGACGATCCTCAGTTCGGCGGATTCCACATTGGACTCCGCGTCGCGGTGGATGGTCTGCCGCATGGTTTCGATGGAGACACCGTTCCCGGCGAACAGCTGGGCGATCCTGGCCAGGACGCCGGGCTGGTCCGCGACGTCGAGTCCGATGTAGTAGCTGGTGACCGAGGCATCGATCGGCAGGGCCGGGACGTGGCCGGTAGTGGTTTCGGTACGCTGGGGTCCGCCCAGGACCAGGCGCCGTGCGGCGGAGACGAGGTCGCCCAGGACGGCAGACGCCGTCGGCGTGCCACCGGCACCCTGGCCGTAGAACATCAGTTCGCCGGCGTTTTCGGCCTCGATGAAGACCGCGTTGAACGCGCCGCGGACGGCTGCCAGCGGATGCTCCCGCGGCAGCAGTGTGGGGTGTACGCGGACGGACACGCCGTCTTTGCCGTCTGTTTCTGTGTCTGTGACAGTCAACTTTTCGGCGATCGCCAGCAGCTTGATGACGAATCCGGCGTCCTTGGCCGCAGCGATGTCTGCCGCAGTGACGGAGGTGATGCCTTCGCAGTGGACGTTTTCCAGCGCGAAGCGGGTGTGGAAGGACAGCGTTGCGAGGATGGCCGCCTTGGCGGCGGCGTCATGGCCTTCGACGTCGGCTGTCGGGTCGGCCTCGGCGTAACCGAGGCGCTGCGCTTCGGCGAGGGCGTCGGCGAACTGGGCACCTGTTGAATCCATCTGGTCAAGGATGAAGTTGGTGGTGCCGTTGACGATGCCCAGCACCCGGGTGATCCGGTCGCCGGACAGGCTGTCGCGGATGGGCCGCAGGATGGGAATCGCACCGGCAACGGCAGCCTCGAAGGACAGCTGCACGCCGGCTTTGTCCGCTGCTTCGTACAGCGTGGGACCGTCCTGCGCGAGCAGGGCCTTGTTGCCGGTGACCACACAGGCGCCGTTGGTGAGCGCGGAGAGGATCAGAGTGCGGGCCGGTTCGATGCCGCCCATCAGTTCGATGACCAGGTCGGCGTCCTTGACCAGGGTCTCGGCGTCGGTGGTGAACAGTTCCTGCGGCAGCTCGACGTCGCGCTTCGAGTTCACGTTGCGCACGGCGATGCCGCTGAGTTCCAGCCGCGCACCGGTACGGGCGGCAAGGGCGTCGGCGTCCTCAATGAGGATCCGCGCAACCTGGGCCCCAACGTTGCCACAGCCCAGAAGGGCTACTTTCAGGGTTCGCATTTCCGTCATTCAGGCTCCCATGTCGCGGTTCAGCAGATCTTCTTCGGTTTCCCCGCGGACAATCAGCCGGGCAGATCCGTCGCGCACCGCGACAACGCCCGGCCGGGCCAGATAGTTGTAGTTGCTCGAGAGGGCCCAGCAGTAGGCGCCGGTTCCCGGTACAGCAAGCAGATCACCGGCTGCCACGTCCCCGGGCAGATATACATCTCTAACAACTATGTCGCCGCTCTCGCAATGTTTGCCCACCACTCGGGACAGCTGCGGGGCGGCCGTGGAGGTGCGCGAGGCAAGGACGGCCGAATAATCGGCGTCGTACAGCACTGGACGGGCGTTATCGCTCATGCCGCCGTCCACTGAAACATAGCGGCGGGGATACGTAACGTTGTTGCCTGCGTCACCACTGTTCAAAGGAGTCGCATCAACGCGGACGGTCTTGAGAGTTCCCACTTCGTACAACGTGAAAGTGGTGCTGCCAACGATCGCGCGTCCAGGCTCGATGGAGATGCGCGGCGCGTCGATGCCCAGCTCGGCGCAGGTGGAACGCACGACGGCGGCCATCGCCGCCGCGATCTCCGCTGCGGGGCGCGGGGTGTCCACCGGCGTGTAGGCAATGCCGTATCCGCCGCCGAGGTCCAGTTCGGGCATGGTGATGGAGTACTTTTCCTGCATGGCTGCCAGGAAGCGCAGCAGCTTCTCGGCGGCCAGGGCAAACCCGTCGGGTTCGAAAATCTGCGACCCGATGTGGCAGTGCAGGCCGAGCAGCTCGATGCCCGGATGGGCCGATGCTGCGGCCACAGCTTCCTCCGCTGCGGAGAGCCCAGCCTGGTCCGTGGTGTCCGCAGCCATGGAAAGGCCGAACTTCTGGTCCTCGTGGGCGGTGGCAATGAATTCGTGGGTGTGCGCGTGCACGCCCGGCGTGAGCCGGAGCATGACCTTTGCCAGCCGGCCACTGGCACGGGCAATGTCCCCCACCCTGACCAGCTCGTCCAGGCTGTCCACCACGATGCGGCCCAGGCCCATGTCCAGGGCCCGGGTGATCTCGGCGTCGGACTTGTTGTTGCCGTGCAGCGCAACCCGCTCCCCTGCGATGCCGGCGCGGGCGGCCACGGCGAGCTCACCGCCGGACGCGGTGTCCAGGCGGAGCCCTTCCTCGTCCACCCACTTCACCACGGCGGTGCACAGGAAGGACTTACCGGCGTAGTACACGTCCACGCCGCCGCAGATGTCGGCGAAGGCGGCGTCGAAGGAGTCCTTGAAGGCGCGCGCACGGGCACGGAAATCGGCTTCGTCCATCACGAAGAGGGGCGTGCCGAACTGCTCTTTGAGCTCCTGCACGTCAACTCCGCCGACAGTGAGGGCGCCGGCACTGTTCCGGTCCACGCTGCCGGCCCACATGGGTTCATGCAGCGCATTCAGGTCGGCCGGGACCTGCAGCCATTCGGGGGCCAGCGGGGACGCCGCCTGCCCGGCGTGCACAGTGCTTCCAGTGGTTGTCATGGCACTCACATCCGTTCCGGGGCGGAGACGCCCAGCAGGTCAAGTCCGTTGGCGAGGACCTGGCTGGTGGCGTCGTTGAGCCACAACCGCGTGCGGTTGGTATCGGTGACGGCTTCGTCTCCCATGGGGGCGATCCGGCAGGCGTCATACCAGCGGTGGTAGGCGCCGGCGATGGTTTCAAGATGCCGTGCCACGCGGTGCGGTTCACGCAGTTCCGCGGCCTTGGCCACCACCGACGGGTAGCTGCCCAGGAAGGACAGCAGCTCGTTCTCGGTGGCGTGGTCCAGCAGCGAGGCATCGAAGCTGTCCGCGCCGTCCACCTGGCGTTCCACGCCGGCTGCCACCGCGTTGCGCGCGGCACCGCGGGAACGGGCGTGGGCGTACTGCACGTAGAACACGGGGTTTTCGTTGCTGTTCTTCTTCAGCAGCTCCGGGTCCAGCGTCAGCGGGGAATCCGCCGGGAAGCGGGCCAGCGAGTAGCGGACCGCGTCCTTACCCAGCCAGTCGATGAGGTCCTTGAGCTCGATGATGTTGCCCGCGCGCTTGGAGAGCTTGGCCCCGTTGACGGAAACGAGCTGGCCGATCAGCACCTCGATGTTGACCTCGGGATCGTCCCCGGCGGCGGCAGCGATGGCCTTGAGGCGGTGGATGTAGCCGTGGTGGTCGGCGCCCAGCAGGTAGATCTTCTCCGTGTAGCCGCGGTCCTTCTTGGAAAGGTAGTAGGCGGCGTCCGCCGCGAAGTAGGTGGGCTCGCCGTTAGCCCGGATCATGACGCGGTCCTTGTCGTCGCCAAAGTCCGTGGTGCGCAGCCAGACCGCGCCGCCGTCGTCGAACACGTGGCCCTGCTCGCGCAGGCGCGCCACGGCACTTTCGATGGCGCCGGCGTCGTGCAGCTCCTGCTCGGAGAAGAAGACGTCAAACGCGACGCCGAAGTCAGCGAGTGTGGCCTTGATGTCCTTCATCTGGGCTTCGTAGGCGGCAGCACGGATGACCGGCAAAGCGGCGACCTCGGTGAGTTCGCGGATGTCCGGGTGCGCTGTGAGGACCTCATGGCCAAGGTCCGCGATGTACTGGCCCGGGTAACCGCCGTCGGGGACGGGCAGGCCGTGCAGGCGGGAGTACACGGAGTTGGCGAACGTGTTCATCTGCGAGCCGGCGTCGTTGATGTAGTACTCCGCAGTGACGTCGGCGCCCGAGGCGCGCAGCACCCGGGCAATGGCGTCGCCGAGGGCAGCCCACCGCGTGTGGCCGATGTGCAGCGGCCCGGTGGGGTTGGCGGAGACGAATTCCATGTTGACGGTGTGGCCTGCGAGCGCAGTGTTCGTGCCGTACTGTGTGCCGGCCTCGACGATCGCCTTGGCCAGGGCACCGGCGGCAGCAGCGTCAACGGTGATGTTCAGGAACCCCGGCCCGGCGATGTCCACGGCGGAAACCCCGCTGATTGTCTTCAGCCGCGCACTGAGGATGGTGGCGAATTCGCGGGGATTCGTGCCGGCCTGCTTCGCGAGCTGCAGCGCGATGTTGGTGGCCCAGTCGCCGTGGTCCCGGTTCTTGGGTCGCTCCACGCGCACGTCCTCGGGGACGGCTGATTCTGCCAGGGCGATTTCGCCGGCGGCGACGGCGTCCTTCAGGCATGCGGATATGGCGAGGGAGAGTTCTTCGGGAGTCACTCTTCTAGGGTACCGGGGGCCAGTCACAGCAAAGAATTGCGGGCATTTGCTTCGTCGAGCTTCCGCACAGGCCGCCTCCAAGGAAATTCCAGAGAATGCACAGGGTTGAACCAATATGGTGGTTTCAGCGTTGACAAGGTCGTAACGTCCGCCGATACCTGTGATCACCCTACGAAACGAGAGCCTTCATGAGACCCTCAGCACTGAACCGCCCAGTACGCAAGAGCATCTACGTTGGAATCGCCGGGCTGTCCCTCGTGGGCACTGTGGCCGGCTGCGCCCCCTCGGCGGCCGAAAGCAACCCCGTCCCGACCGCCGGCGGCGCCTCTGCTGCCGCAACCACACCCTCCGCAGGGGAATCTGCCCTTGCCAGCAGCGGTTCGAGCTACAAGGACGGTACCTACAGCGCTGACGGCACCTACGTCTCGCCCAACGGTAACGAAACGGTGGGCGTGCAGCTGACCCTGGCGTCGGGCAAAGTGACGGACGTCCAGATCACGCAGCACCCGTCCAACCCCAACACCCGCAAGTTCCAGGGCGAGTTTGCCGGCGGCATCGCTGCCCAGGTGGTGGGCAAGAACATCGAGGATCTAAACGTGTCCAAGGTGGCCGGTTCTTCCCTGACCAGTGGTGGCTTCAACCAGGCCGTGGAGCAGATCAAGTCGGAGGCGCAGTAGGCGGTGCCGCACGCGGACTGGGCTGCTTTTTCGTTCGAGGGAATCGGGACCCGTTGGGAGGTTTCCACGCCGCACGTCCTTGGGCCGTCCGCACAGCAGGACCTGCTGGCCCTCGTGGAGAAGTTCGACGCCGCCTGGTCCCGCTTCCGCGCCGACTCGCTGGTCAGTGCCATGGCCCGCGAGCCCGGCAGCTACAGCTTTCCCGCAGAAGCCGCCGGGCTCGGGGATCTGTACAGGACGCTGTACGGGCTGACCGGTGGCGCCATGACGCCGCTGGTGGGCGCAAGCCTCGAGCGCCTGGGCTACGACGCCGCCTACACCCTCCGGCCGTCGGGTGACCCGCTGCCAGCCCCGCGCTGGGAGGACGTCCTGGACTGGAACGGAACGTCGATCAGCACCGCCGCCCCGGTGGTACTGGACATCGGGGCAGCAGGCAAGGGCCTCCTGGTTGATGTGCTGGCGTCCGCCCTGGAGGTACACGGCGTGGAGGCTTTCATGGTGGACGCCAGCGGTGACCTGCTGGCCCGCGGCCCCGGCACCGTCCCGGTGGGGCTCGAACATCCGTATAACCCGGCCCAGGCCATCGGCGTGGTGGAACTCGGCGGCAGGGCACTGTGCGCTTCCGCCGCCAACCGCCGGGCCTGGGGCGACGGACTGCACCATGTCCTTGACGCGACCACCGGGCTACCGGTGCGCACCGCCGTCGCAACCTGGGCGCTGGCGGACACCGCCGCCGTGGCCGACGCCCTCGCCACCGCCCTCTTTTTCGTCCCCGGCGCTGTGCTCGAGGAGTCATTCGACGTTTCCTGGCTGACGGTTTTTTCCGACGGCAGCGCCGCCTATTCCGCAGAATTCGAAGGGACACTGTTTACATGAGCACCGTTGAGACGCCGTCCGCCGGCCCGGCATCCACCATTGCCGGGCGCCTGGACACCGTGCTTGGCCGCTTCACGATGTACCGGCTCATCCTGCTGGTCCTGGCGGGCCTGGTGGCGTACAGCCTGCTGCTGGACGTGCTGGGATGGCTGACGTTCGGCATTCCGGAGATGCTGGCCCACCTGGCCCTGTGCCTCCTGCTGACCTATGCCTCGAACCGTGGGCTGGCGGCGTTGTTCCGGGTGCGCCCGCACTCGGAGTCCTCCCTCATCACCGGCCTCCTGCTCTACTTCCTGTTCTGGCCTTCGTTCCAGGCCATGGACGTCGCCGGCGTGGCATTGGCCTGCGTCCTTGCCTCCGCATCGAAATACGCGCTGGCGTGGCGGGGCAGGCACGTCTTCAACCCTGCCGCCCTCGGTGCCTTCGTGACTGGCCTGACCGGGCTCAATATCGCCACCTGGTGGGCAGCCACGCCGGCCATGCTGTGGCTGTTGGTTCCCGGCGTCCTGGTGGTCCTGTACCGGACCCGGAAGCTCCTGATGGCCTCGGTGTTCACGGTGGTCTCAACGTCGATCATCACGCTGGAACTGCTCCGGGCCGGTATGGGTGTGGGGATGGGTGTGTGGCAGGCACTGGCGCAGCGTCCTGTGCTGTTCTTTGTCGGCTTCATGCTGTCCGAACCTCTGACGCTGCCGCCGCGCCGCTGGCAGCAGCTGTCCCTGGCGGCATTGGTGGGCGTGCTGTTCGCCGTCCCGTACAACTTCGGCTTCATCGCCAATTCGCCGGAGGCTGCCCTTCTGGTGGGCAACCTTGCAGCCTTCCTGCTGGGCCAGCGCGGCGGCGTAAAGCTCCGCTTTGCCTCCAGCCGGCCGCTGACGCCCAGCACCACCGAGTTCTCGTTCACGCCCTCGCATCCCGTACGGTTCCTCCCCGGCCAGTACATGGAACTGGACCTGCCGCACGCAAAAACCGACGGCAAGGGCAGGCGGCGCGTGTTCAGCCTTGCCGGTTCGCCAAGGGAGCGCCTCGTGAAATTCGGCGTCCGTACTGCAGAACCCCTTTCTGCGGCCAAAAAGGTCCTGCTGGGGCTGCGGCACGGTGATGAGCTCACGGCAACGTCCGTGGGCGGCGACTTTGTCCTGTCCCGGGATCCGAACCGTCCGGTGCTCCTGGTCGCGGCAGGCATCGGCATCACGCCGTTCCTCTCGCACATTGCCTCCGGCGCACTTGAGGAACGCGACGCGGTACTGCTCCTGCTGACCAGGAGCGCGGAGGATGTCGCCTATGCGGACGAGCTCCGGACTTCGGGTGTCCGGGTCCTGGTCCGCACCGCCGACGGGTCAGAGCCGCCGTCAGGCCTCGACGCTGCGCCGGCCGGCACTTCCAGGCTCGACGCAGCCGGGCTGAAGGCCCTCGTCCCGGACATCGCGGGCCGCGACGTCTACGTGTCCGGCTCGCCCGCCAGCGTGGCGTCCCTGCGCCGCGCCGCACGCCAGGCCGGGGCACGGCGCGTGCACGTGGACTCTTTCTCGGGTTACTGATGGGCGTGGCCCAGGTGCCGGGGCAAGCCCCTCCGGCGCTGCCGGGGATTGGCCCGGGCCTTGAACCCGCGCCGATTTTCCTTTGCGGGGCACCTTCCTGCTAAGCTCTAGGACGTCCCGCCAGCAACGGCAGGAACCCTGGATTGCCCTCGTAGCTCAGGGGATAGAGCGTCTGCCTCCGGAGCAGAAGGTCGTAGGTTCGAATCCTATCGAGGGCACAGTTAGAACCCCGCCGTCCGGTACGGCGGGGTTTTTGTTTAACCCGCCGGACAGCAGGCCCGCCCTGCAATGCGTGCACAGCCGCGGCTGCTGACTGCTGTGTGGCGGAAACCTGGCTGCAGTGTGGCTGCCGCCAAATGTCGGTGCCCCCTCCTAACCTGAAGTTACCTACTTGAGGGGGTACGCCATGCACGTTCCGTTCTGCACCATCGTTCCGCCGTACCTGCTGCGGCGTCTTGCCCGGCAGGACGCACCGGAGTACTCCGCCGCGGCCAGGGCTGCCAAGGAAGCCCTGGTCCATGTGAAGAGTGTCCAGGCCGCCCGGATAACCGCCCGGCCGGAGTCCCAGGCCGGGATGCTGGCTGCCAAACCGGGCCCGGCAATCAGGACCATTTATGACGCCCATGGCGCTGAATCCCTTCCCGGAAAACTGGTGCGGAAGGAAGGCGAACCACAGACCGGAGACGTCGCCGCCGATGAAGCCTATGACGGCCTGGGCCATACCCACCGCCTCTACGCGGACGTCTTTGGCCGGGACTCCATTGACGGCCGCGGGCTCCCGATGGACGCAACCGTTCATTTCGGCAAGCTGTATGACAATGCTTTCTGGGACGGCAAGCAGATGGTCTTTGGTGACGGCGACGGCGCCGTCTTCCAGCGGTTCACCGCCTCACTGAGCGTCATCGGCCACGAACTGGCGCACGGCGTCACGCAGTTTTCCGCCGGCCTGGCATACCGCAACCAGGCCGGAGCCCTGAACGAATCAATGTCGGATGTCTTTGGTGCACTGGTGGAGCAATACGTGAACGGCCAGTCCGCGGCGGACGCCAGCTGGCTCATCGGCGAGGGACTCTTTACCCCGGACGTCCAGGGGCAGGCACTGCGCTCCATGAAGGCCCCGGGAACGGCGTACGACGACGATGTGCTCGGCAAGGATCCCCAGCCTGATTCCATGGACGGCTACGTCCGGACCAGCGCTGACAACGGCGGCGTCCATATCAACTCGGGCATCCCCAACAGGGCGTTCTACCTAGTGGCGCAGGCCCTGGGCGGAAACGCCTGGGACGCGCCGGGACGCATCTGGTACGAAACCCTGACCGGGGGCTCGCTTCCCGCCACGGCCACCTTCAGCGTCTTTGCCCGTGCCACGCTCGCGGCGGCGGGGGAACTTTTCGGGTCGGACAGCAAGGAGCATGACGCCGTCCGGCAGGCGTGGGAAACTGTGAAGGTCAAGCTTTAACAGATGCCTGGCTGCCGGATTCCAGGCCGCCAGGCTGAGCGGAAGCCCCAGGAACCAGGCCATGAAGATCAGTGTGGAGCGCACGGGCGGAATCGCGGCGATCACCAGGGTGTGGACCGTGGATGCCCGGTCCGAGACCGCCATCAGCCAGTGGCAGCCGATCGTTGAGGCGTGCCCCTGGGACGCCGTCCCGCGGACCGCGGTGGCGGCGGCCAGGGAGTTCGCCGACGCCCAGCCCGACCGGTTTATCTATTCCATCCGTGCCGGCGGGCGCCGTGCCGCCCTGCCGGAGCGTGCAGTCACCGGCCCGTGGCGGATCCTCGTGGAGAGTGCCCGCGCCGCAGCGGAGCAGGACCAGGCGTCAGCGGACGACGACGGGGCGTCCGGCGCGTAGGCTAGCCCGCCTCGGCCAGTTGCCCCCGGAACGCCCGGCGATAGGACTGCGGGCTGGTATCCAGCACTTTTGCGAAGTGGTGCCGCAGCAGCACCGGGTGGCCGAAGCCTGATTCGCGGGCCACTTCATCGATATTCAGGTCTGTGGACTCGAGGAGTTCCTGCGCCCGCAGCACCCTTTGGGAATTGAGCCAGGCGGCGGGCGTGGCCCCGGTTTCCGACCGGAACTTCCGTGCGAACGTGCGCGCTGACATGTGTACCCGGGCCGCCAGTTCATTGACCGAGTGCTCACGGTCCAGGTTCTGCACCATCCAGCGCAGCAGTGCCTCCATGGGCGCCGAGCCGCAGGTGGGCATGGGCCGGTCGATGAACTGGGCCTGGCCGCCGTCGCGGTGCGGCGGAACCACCATGTCCCTTGCAATGGCGGAGGCAACCTGTGCACCGAGCTCCACCCGCACCAGGTGCAGGCAGGCGTCTATGCCTGCGGCGGTTCCGGCAGAGGAGATGATGTTGCCGTCCTGGACATACAGGACGTTTTCGTCGACCAGCGCGTCCGGATAGGAGGCGGCCAGCTGGTCCGAGTAATGCCAGTGCGTGGTGCAGCGTCGGCCATTCAGCAGCCCGGCCCGGGCCAGGGCGAAAGCGCCGGAACAGATGGACATGACCCAGGCTTTCCTGGCATCAGCGGCGCGCAGGGCATCCAGGAGCGATTCGGGCAGGTCCTGGTCGCGTCCGAACGGGGCCATGATCACCAGGTCCGCGTCCTTTGTCGCTTCGAGGCCGAGTTTGACGTTCATGGAAAGGCCGGATTTCAGCGGCACCTCCCCCGGCGACGGCGTGCAGACCCGGAATTCGAAGGCGGGAACGCCGCTGCCCCGGTCCGAGCGGTCGATTCCGAACACCTCGCAGGCGGTGCCGAATTCAAACATCGAGAAGTTGGGAACCACGATCACTGCCACCGTTTTCAGCATGTCTTCAGTGTGGCAGAAATTTTCCCTTTTTGGGCATTTCTGCCACTGTTTCCTGCTGCTCCACAGGAGAAGCATGGAGGTATGGAAATCTTCGCAGCCATCCTCGTCATAGTCCTCCTCCTCGTCGCCGCGGCCACCGTAGCGGCACTCCTCAGCGACGGCCGGGGTCACACGCCTCCCGTTGCTTCGCACCAGGACTGGTCCGCGTTGGACCTGCCCAGCACCAACTACACCCTCCGCATCTTCTAGCCACCAGCAACAGCCGCAGGCAGTCGAACCACGGGTAGCCGGCCCCGCCGCAGTAGACTGTCTGCAGCCATGACTTTTCACATTTCCTATCCCGCCGAGCTGCCGGTCTCCGAGCGCCGCGAGGACCTGATGGCAGCCATTGCGGCCGACCAGGTGACCATCATTGCCGGCGAGACCGGTTCCGGAAAGACCACCCAGATCCCCAAGATGTGCCTGGAACTGGGACTGGGCGAGAACGGGCTGATCGGCCACACCCAGCCGCGCCGGCTCGCCGCCCGCACCGTTGCCGAACGCATCGCCGAAGAACTGGGCGTGGAAATCGGCCAGGAGGTGGGATTCCAGGTCCGCTTCACCGGCGAAGTCAGCAAGGCCACCAAGGTCAAGCTGATGACCGACGGCATCCTGCTGGCCGAGATCCAGCGCGACAAGCTGCTCCGCAAGTACAACGCCATCATCATTGATGAGGCCCATGAGCGCAGCCTCAACATCGATTTCATCCTCGGCTACCTGAAGCGGATCCTCCCGCAGCGGCCGGACCTGAAACTCATCATCACCTCGGCCACCATCGATCCCGAGCGCTTCGCCAACCACTTCGGCACGCCGGAAACGCCGGCCCCCATCATCGAGGTCTCCGGCCGTACCTTCCCGGTGGAAATCCGTTACCGCCCCCTCTCCCAGCCCAGGGAGGAAGACGATGACGCCTCGGACGACGAGCTTGAAGAGGACCGCGACCCCCTGGACGCGGTCTGCGACGCCGTGGACGAACTCGCAGCGGAAGCCCCGGGCGACATCCTCGTGTTCTTCTCCGGCGAGCGCGAGATCCGTGACGCCGCCGAAGCCCTCCAGTCGCGCATCCAGGGGAACCGACGGCTCGCGGGCACCGAAGTGCTTCCGCTCTTCGCCCGCCTGAGCCTGCAGGAACAGCACAAGGTTTTCCATCCGGGCAGCAAGCGCCGGATCGTGCTGGCTACCAACGTGGCCGAAACCTCGCTGACGGTCCCAGGTATCAAGTACGTCATCGATACCGGCACGGCCCGCATCTCGCGGTACTCGCACCGCACCAAGGTCCAGCGGCTGCCCATCGAACGGGTTTCCCAGGCCTCCGCCAACCAGCGGTCAGGGCGCTGCGGCCGCGTCTCCGACGGCATCGCCATCCGGCTGTACTCGGAGGAGGACTTCGAGTCCCGCCCGCAGTTCACCGATCCCGAGATCCTTCGAACCAACCTGGCAGCCGTCATCCTGCAGATGACCGCCATGGGCGTGGCACGCGGACCCAGGGACGTTGAGGAATTTCCCTTCGTCGAACCGCCGGAAACCCGGGCAATCAACGACGGCGTCACCCTCCTTCGCGAGCTCGGCGCCCTGGCTCCCCCGCGGTCCCAGGGCAAGGGCGGGCAGGCGGAAACAGGAACCCGGGGCGGACCCCAGGGCGGCGGCCTCACCGCCGTCGGGCAAAAACTTGCCCAGCTGCCCGTGGACCCCCGCCTGGGCCGCATGATCGTGGAAGCCGGCAAACGCAACTGCGTGCGGGAAGTCATGATCCTCGCCGCTGCGCTCACCATCCAGGACCCGCGCGAGCGTCCAACGGACAAGCAGCAGCTGGCGGCCGAGAAGCACAACCGGTTCAAGGACGAAAATTCGGACTTCACCGGTTACCTGAACCTCTGGAACTACCTGCAGGAAAAGCAGCAGGAACTCTCGTCGTCGGCGTTCCGCCGCCTGTGCCGGGCTGAGTTCATCAACTATCTCCGGGTCCGGGAGTGGCAGGACCTGTTCACCCAGCTGCGCCAGCTGGCCCGCCCGCTGGGCATCAGCCTGGACAACAAGCGGCTCACGGATCCGGTGGGGAACCACGAGGGTGTCCACATCAGCCTGCTGTCCGGATTGCTGAGCCACATCGGCATCCTGGACGAACGCAAGCGCGAATATGCCGGTGCCCGTGGCAGCCGGTTTGCCATCTTCCCGGGCTCTGCACTGTTCAGGAAGTCACCCACGTTCGTCATGGCCGCCGAGCTGGTGGAAACCAGCCGGCTGTGGGCCAGGGTGGCCGCGAAGTTCGACCCCGTCTGGGCCGAGCAGGTGGCACCGGACCTGGTGAAGCGCAGTTACAGCGAGCCGCATTGGTCAACCCGCCAGGGCGCCGTAATGGCCTACGAGAAGGTGACCCTCTACGGTGTCCCCATCATCGCCCAGCGGCGGATCAACTACGGCCGGGTGGACCCGGTGGTGGCGAGGGAGCTCTTCATCCGGCACGCCCTGGTGGAGGGCGACTGGCGCACCCACCACAAGTTCTTCCACCGCAACCGTGCCCTCCTGCACGAGGTGGAGGAGCTTGAAGCGCGGATGCGGCGCCGCGACCTGATGGTGGACGATGACACGCTTTTCGACTTCTACGACGCCCGGGTGGGCGCCGACGTTGTTTCGGAACGCCACTTCGACAAGTGGTGGAAGGATGCCCGCAGGGACAATCCCGACATGCTGGACTTCGACAAATCACTCCTGCTCAGTGACGATGCCGAAGACCTTGACGAGGCCGCGTACCCGAAAACCTGGCTGCACAAGGGCTTCGAACTTCCGCTGACCTACGAGTTCCACCCGGTGGCCCCCGGGTCTCCTCCGAACCCCTCCGACGGCGTGACGGCAGAAGTTCCCGTGCTGTTCCTCAACCAACTCGATGACGCCCCGTTCCGATGGCTGATCCCCGGACAGCGCGTGGAGCTGGTGACGGCCCTGATCAAATCGCTGCCAAAACAGGTGCGGAAGAACTTTGTCCCGGCCCCCGACGTGGCACGCCAGGCCGTGGCTCTGCTTGAGGCCGACTTCGATCCCGCCACGGACGGGCTTGAACCGTCACTGGAGCTGGCGCTGCGCCGCCTCCGCGGAGCGGTCATTCCCCCCGACTCGTGGAACTGGGACGCCGTACCGCCACACCTGCGGGTGAGCTTCACGGTGGTGGACAGCAAAGGCAAGGCCCTGGGCGAAGGCAAGGACCTTGCGGCGCTCCAGGAGAGCCTCGCGCCGGCTACCCGGCGCGCCATTGCCGAGTCCCTCGGAGCCACGCCCGCCACCACGGCCCGCGCGAACGCCCAAGGCAAGGGCCAAGGGGCGTCCGGGGCCACTCCAGCGGGAGCAACGCGCGACGCCGGGGCCACGCCGGCCGGACAGGCCGCCACGAACACCGCCGGCAGCCAGGCCGCTGCCGGATTCGTGGAATGCGACGGCCTGACGGAGTGGAGCTTCGGCACCGTAGAGCGCAAGGTCAGCAACATGGTCAAGGGCCATACGGTAACCGGGTACCCGGCACTGGTGGACCAGGGAAAATCCGTGTCGCTGCAGGTCTTCCAGACTCCGGATGAGCAGCTGGACGCCATGCGGGGCGGTGTCATCCGCCTGCTGGCGTTGCGCGTCCCTGCGCCGGACCGCTATGTCCTCGAACACCTGAGCAACACCGAAAAGCTCACCTTCAGCCAAAATCCGCACGGCTCTGTGTCAGCCCTGATTGCCGACTGTGCACTGGCAGCCATCGATAAGCTCACCCCGGCCGAGCTGCCGTGGGACAGGAACGCCTTCGACCGGCTCTATGAGGTGGTCCGTGCTGAGCTGATCGACACCGTGTTCAGCGTGACGGCCGTCGTGGAGCGCATCCTCGCCAGCACCCGCCGGATCGAAAAGCAGCTTAAGGGCACCACCAGCCTGGCCCTGATCAGCGCCCTGAACGACATCAGGAGCCAGCTGGAGCAGCTGGTCTACCCCGGTTTTGTGGCACGCACGGGCTACGCACAGCTCAGCCAGCTGCCCCGGTACCTCACGGCCATCGAGAAACGGCTGGAACGCCTGCCGGGCAACGTCCAGCGCGACGCCCTCAACATGGCCGTGGTCCAGCGCCTCGAAGACGACTACGACGATGCAGTCTCGGCACTGCTCCCGGGGCGGCGCGCCGGGCGCGAGTTAACCCAGGTGCGCTGGATGCTCGAGGAGCTCCGGGTGAGCCTCTTCGCCGTCGAACTTGGAACCGCCTACTCCGTCTCGGAGAAGCGCATACGCACAGTACTCAACAAGGCACTGGCCCCCGCTTAGCGGGCAACTACCCCACGAGAGGAAACCCCATGGAGATTTCGCTTGCCCACGGGCCTGCCGGCACCGAGATAGCCGGCCTTGGCCACGCACAGCCGGTGCGCGTCATGGACAACCATGAACTCGAAGGCATGATGGACACCAACGACGAATGGATCCGACAGCGTACCGGCATCATCACCCGGCGCATCGCCGCGGAGGGCGAAACCGTAGTGGACCTCGCCATTCCCGCCGCACGGATGGCGCTGGAAGACTCAGGCGTTCCGGCGGCGGACATCGACCTCGTCGTCGTGGCCACCACCACTGCAGCCGAGCGGTCACCCAACACCGCCGGACGTGTGTCAGCAGCCCTCGGGCTGGGACGGGACGGCCGGGGACCCGCCATCATGGACGTCAACACGGCCTGTTCGGGATTCGAATACGCCCTGGGCATCGCCGACCAGGCCATCCGCATGGGAAGCGCCTCGCACGCGATCGTGGTGGGGGCCGAGACTCTCTCAGCGGTGACTGACTGGACGGACCGTGCGACGGCGGTGCTCACCGCCGACGGTGCGGGCGCCGCCGTCGTGCGCCCCTCCGCCACCCCGCGGATCGGCCCGGTGGTGTGGGGTTCCGAGATCGGCATGGCCGACGCCGTCAAGATCTCCCCGCCCTCGGGACGCTTCGCCCAGAACGGCCGCGAGGTGTTGCGCTGGGCCCTCACCAGGGCACCGGAGCGAGCCCGCGAGACCGTTGCCCGCGCGGGCCTGTCGCTGGACGACATCCAGGTGCTGGCCGCGCACCAGGCCAACCTGCGCATCATCGAGCCCCTGGCCGAGGCACTGGGCATGACGGACCGCGTTGTCATCACCGATGTCACTGAATCAGGGAACACGTCAGCTGCCAGTGTGCCGCTCGGCTTGAGCAAGTGGTGGCACTCCGGCAAAATTCCGGCGGACGTCCCGGCGTTGCTCTTCGGGTTTGGTGGAGGATTCACCTATGCCGGCATGGTGGCGATGACGCCCCGCCGCGCGTAACGGATCCGATCGGCCTGCTGATTGCCGGCACGTGGCGCCGGCAATCAGCAGGGTTTAGTCGGCCGGGACAAACTCCCCGTACCCGGCGGCCCGGAGACCCTCGCGGAGTTTGGCGGCATTGGCATCGAGCACGGCAGGGTCCGGGTTCTGGTCCGCGGATCCGAAGTCGAAGTCTGCCATGGTCCGGGACGGCCAGACGTGGACGTGCAGGTGGTTGATCTCGTACCCGGCCACGATCAGCCCGGCCCGGCTCGCGCCGAAGATGTCCACCTGGACTGCACCAATCCGCCGCGCCACCTCCATGACTTTCGCCAGCGTCTCGGGCGAGGCGTCGGTCCAGCGGTCCACTTCCTCGGTGGGAACCACCAAGGTGTGGCCGTCGGCAAGGGGCCCGGTGGTGAGGAAGGCGCCGACGCCGTCCTCACGCCACACAAAGCGGCCCGGAATCTCACCGTTCAGGATCTTGGTGAAAAGCGTGCTCATGCGTCTGCCTCCTTGGCGGGTGACTGAAGGGTTCCGGCGTCCAGCACGAAACGGTATTTGACGTCGCCGGCAACCATCCGGTCGTACGCTTCATCAAGCTGGTGCGCACCGACCACTTCGACGTCGGCCAGCACGCCGTGTTCGGCGCAGAAGTCCAGCATCTCCTGGGTTTCTGCGATACCGCCGATCAGCGAGCCGGCATAGGCCACGCGGCGGCGGATGAGGGTCCGCGGATTGACCGGAGGCATCTCCCCGGACGGCAGGCCGAGCTGGAACAGGGCGCCGTCCACGCGGAGGGTGCGGAACAGCGAGTTCAAGTCGTGCGGCGCCGCGACGGTGTCGATGATGACGTCGATGGTCCGGTTGGCGCGCGCCATGGCGTCCGCGTCCCGGGAGAGGACTACCTCGTCAGCTCCCAGCTCCAGCGCGGCGGCAACCTTTGATTCCGAGGTGGTAAAAACGACCACCCGGGCACCCATGGCTTTGGCCAGCTTGACCGCCATGTGCCCGAGTCCGCCCAGGCCCACCACGCCCACTACGTCGCCTTCTTCAACATCGAAGTGCCGCAGCGGCGAGTAAGTGGTCACACCGGCGCAGAGCAGCGGCGCGGCGGCAGCCGGGTCCAGTGCGTCCGGGATGCGGAGGACGTACCGGCGGTCCACCACGATCGAGGAGGAGTAGCCGCCCTGAGTCATGGCGTCCCCGTTCCTCCGGTCAGTGGCGCCGTACGTTCCGGTCATGCCGTTTTCGCAGTACTGTTCCAGGCCGTCGAGGCAGCTTTCGCATTCCCGGCAGGAATCCACAATGCAGCCCACACCCACGCGGTCACCCACGGCGAAGTCCGTGACGCCGGCACCGACGCGGCTGACCAGTCCCACGATTTCGTGGCCGGGAATCAGCGGGTAGGTCTGGCCGCCCCACTCACCCCGGGCGGCGTGGACGTCGGAATGGCAGAGGCCGCAGAATTCAATGGCGATTTCGACGTCGTCCGTCTTGGGGACGCGGCGGGCGACAGTGAGCGGGACCAGTCCGCTGTCCGGGGACACGGCTCCGCGGGCTGCGGCCAGCAGGCCATCGGCACCGCTGGCGGGGAGACTGCTGGTGGGTAGGCCGGCAGCGGGTTCAACGGGTTTGGCAAGGGGCGGGGGAACGGGGCGTCCTGGGGTCATAGTGCGACGCTACCCTTGCCTGCGGCGCCGTTTCCAGCCGGCTCCCGGGCCGTGCTTCCGGGTTCGGGGCCTGTGGCCACGGGCAGGTCCGGATGGTTCGACCACTCGGAGAACGAGCCCGGGTACAGCGCCGCCGTGAATCCCGCGGCGGCCAGCGCGGCCACTTGGTGCGCGGCGGTTACCCCGGACCCGCAATACACAGCCACTGGTGTCCCTTCCCGAACGCCCAGCGCCTCGAACCTGCTCCTCAACGCGCCCGCCGGCAGGAATGTGCCGGTCCCGTCGACATTCTCAGACGTCGGCGCGCTGACGGCCCCGGGGATGTGCCCGGCACGCGGGTCCACCGGTTCAACCTCGCCGCGGTACCGCTCGCCCGCACGCGCGTCGAGCAGGAGCCCGCTGTCCGCCCAGGTGGCTGCAGCACCGGCGTCGGCCACGGGCATCGCTCCGTCGCCCAAGGTGACGTTGCCGGGGACCGGCTCCACCGGGCCCGTTTCAACACCCAGGCCGGCGGCACGCCAGGCACCCAATCCGCCGTCGAGCAGGTACGCCTCAGGGAACCCGGCGTTCCGCAGCATCCACCACGCCCTGGCGGCCGCCATGTTCCCGGTGTCGTCGTAGGCCACCACCACGTCGCCGTCGCTGATTCCCCAGCCGCGGGCCGCCGCCTGGAAGTCGGCCGGTGCGGGCAAGGGGTGCCTCCCCCGCGTGGGCTCTGCGTGGGCAGCGAGTTCCGAGGCGAGGTCCACGAACACGGCGCCGGGCAGGTGGCCTGCGAGGTAGTGGTCCCGGCCGTGCGGATCCCCCAGCGCCCAGCGCACGTCCAGCAGTACGGTGCGCCGGCCTTCCGCGAGGAGCTCCGTAAGCCGGGCCACGTCCATCAGGGGATTCATCGTTCTCCTTGGGTGGTTGCCTTTGTCCCTCCACTCTAGGGGGCACGTTCGCGTCCGCGGGTAGGCTGGTGCGGTGGCAGGATATAGAGGCAACGGCGACGGCAGCAGCACGGCACGGGCAGACTGGAGCGGCCGGCAATGGCGGGACCGGGATTGGGCCGACCAGGCAATCCGAAAGATCACGGCGGAAAACAACCGGTCTGCGGACACCCACCTCTACTCGATCCCGCTTCCGGAGCACTGGGGCGTCCAGCTTTACCTGAAGGATGAGTCCACGCACCGGTCAGGGAGCCTGAAGCACCGGCTGGCACGTTCCCTCTTCCTCTTCGGCCTGGTCAACGGCTGGATCCGTTCCGATACCACCATCGTGGAAGCGTCCAGCGGCAGCACCGCCGTCTCCGAGGCCTACTTTGCCCAATTGCTGGGGTTGCCGTTCGTGGCAGTCATGGCCCGCAGCACCAGCCCGGAGAAGATTGCCCTGATCGAACAGTTCGGCGGTTCCTGCCTGCTGGTGGACCATGCATCCGAGGTGTATGCGGCGGCGGAGGAGGTGGCTGCCACGTCCAACGGGCACTACATGGACCAGTTTACGTACGCCGAGCGGGCAACGGACTGGCGGGGCAACAACAACATCGCCGAGTCCATCTTCGGCCAGCTCAGCCAGGAAGAGCATCCGGTGCCGGACTGGATCGTGGTGGGAGCCGGAACCGGCGGCACCAGCGCCACCATCGGCCGCTACCTCCGGTACCACAGCCACCCCACGCAGCTGCTGGTGGTGGATCCCGAGAATTCAGCTTTCTATCCGGGCTGGCTGGGCGGGAGCACCGGCGCCACAGGCCCCGCCACGGGGCTGCCGTCCCGCATCGAAGGGATCGGGCGGCCGCGCATCGAACCGAGCTTCGTGCCGTCCGTGATCGACAGGATGGTCCAGGTCCCGGACGCAGCCTCGGTGGCTGCCATGCGGCACCTCCGTTCCCTCGCTGGGCTCCACGCCGGCCCGTCGACGGGAACCAACCTCTGGGGCGTTTGGCAGCTCATCTCGGAAATGGTGGCGGACGGCCGCCGCGGCAGCGTCGTCTCGCTGATGTGCGACGGCGGCGAACGGTATGCGGGCAGCTACCACAATGCGCAATGGCTAACTTCCCAGGGCCTGGAACCCGGGCCCTGGGAAGCGGTCATCGCGGAGTTTTTCGAGACCGCCCGGTGGACGGGAGCCTAGATTTCCACCGACTCCCCTGCAGCCAGATGGGCGTAGTCGGTGCCGTACTTCGCACCGATCCGCTGGACGTGGGCCTCCACGACCTTCAGGCCGTTGTCGTTGAGCAGTCCGTCATGGATCTGGAAGGCTTTCGGCGCGCGCACGCCCACCACGAAGTCCACCACCTCACCGGCCTTGCTCCAGGGCGCATGCAGCGGGACCAGAAGGGTCTTGACGCTGATGCCGTCGGGGACGATGAACGAATCTCCCGGGTGGTACAGGTTTTCATCCAGCAGGTAACCGATGTTTGCCACCACCGGAATCTGCGGGTGGATCAGTGCATGCTGGCCGCCGAAGCTCCGGATATCGAATCCTGCCGCCTGGAAGGTGGATCCTGGTTCCACCGCGTGGATGCGGGCCTGTGCGTCCCCGGCTTCGGAACGCATCTGCGCTGCGACGCCTGCCGGGGCATACAGCGACAACTCCGTGTTGCTGCGCAGGGCACCTGCTACGGCGTCGACGTCGATATGGTCAGCGTGTTCGTGGGTCACCAGCACTGATTCCGCACCGGCCAGCGCCTCCCCGGTTTCGGAAAAGTTGCCGGGGTCGATCACCAGGACCCGGTTGTCCTTCTCGAGGCGGACACAGGCATGGGTGTATTTCGTCAGCTTCATAGCGCCAGCCTAGGGCGGGCTCCGGAAAGGTGTCCACGGAGCTCCGGCTGGTAATCTTGATCGTTGCCACCAACACCACGGAAGCGAGTTCATCCATGCCGCTCGGCGCCAAGGCTGATTCCACCCCGCCTTACCCGCCTGCGGGTGCCGGCAAGGAACAGCGCGTCACCAAGCAGCGCCGGGCCGTCAGCGCTGCACTGGACGAACTGGACGACTTCGTCAGCACCCAGGAGCTCTACCGGATCCTGCAGAACCAGGGCGTCTCGGTATCCCTCGCAACTGCCTACCGAATCCTGCAGTCGCTCGCGGACGAGGGCCTGGTAGACGTGCTGCGCAACGGTGAGGGCGAGGCCGTCTACCGGCGCTGTGCCGTCACGGGGCACCACCACCACCTGTTGTGCCGCAACTGCGGCAAGGCCGTGGAGGTGGAGGCGCCCGCCGTCGAAACATGGGCTGCCCGCACCGCTGCCGAGCACGGCTTCACCGAGGTGGCGCACACCGTGGAAATCTTCGGCCTCTGCCCGGACTGCACCGCACTCAAGGCCGCCGGCCGGCTCTAAGCCTGGAGGCTTTCCGGCCCAAATCCCGTCAGCGCGGCTGCAGGACCCGCCCGTTGATGCCCCTGCGCTGCCGGACCGATCCGATGACGCGGCACACCACATAAATCAGGAACGACAACGTGGTCACGTACGGGCTGATGGGAATCCGTCCGCCGAGGGCGAGCAGGATTCCGCCCACCGTTGCCGTCACAGCGAAGGCCACGCTCAGCGCCACCACGGCCACCGGGGAGGATGTCACCCGAAGCGCGGCCGCCGCCGGCGTAATCAGCAGGGCCAGCACCAGCAGGGCGCCCACCACCTGGATGGACAACGCCACACTGACGCCCAGCAGGACCATGAAGACAATGGCCAGGGTCCGCACAGGAACACCCCGCGCTTCGGCAAGCTCGGGATCCACGCTGGCGAAGTTCAGCGGCCGCCAGAGGGCAACGAGCGCGATCATGACCACCACGGCGGTCCCTGCCAGCGCCTGGAGCTGGACCGAATCGACGGACACTATCTGGCCGGTCAGCAGGCCGAATTTGTTGGCGGCGCGGCCCTCATAAAGGGACAGGAAGAGGATTCCCAGGCCGAGGCCGAAAGGCATGATGACGCCGATGATCGAGTTCTTGTCCCGCGCCCTGACGCCCATCAGCCCCAGCAGCAGTGCCGCCGCGACTGAGCCGACGAGGGAACCGAAGACGATGTCTGCGCCGATGAGCAGGGCGAAAGCCGCACCGGCGAATGACAGCTCGGAGATGCCGTGCACCGCGAAGGCGAGGTCCCGCTTCATGACGAAGGTTCCCACCAGGCCGCCCAGGAGGCCCAGGATGGCTCCTGCCCAGATGGAGTTCTGCACCAGGACCAGAAGCTCACCGTAATTGTCGAAGTTGAAGATGGCTCCGAGGATGCTGTCAGCGTCCATCAGGCAACCTCCCCCGCGAGCACATGCGGTTCGGCATGGTGGTGGGTGGTGGCGTCGGGGAGTCCAACCACCACCAGCCGGCCATTGGCGCGGATGACCTCAACGTGGCTGCCGTAAAGGTCGGACAGCACCTCGGTGGTCATGACGTCTTCCGGTGTTCCCACCCTGAACCGGCCGCCGGCCAGGTAAAGGACCCTGTCCACATAGTCGATGATCGGGTTGATTTCGTGGGTCACGAACACCACGGCGCTGTTGCGTTCGCGGCACTGGTTGTTGATCAGCGCGCTGACTGCCTGCTGGTGGTGCAGGTCGAGTGAGAGGAGCGGCTCGTCGCAAAGGAGCACCTGGGGGTCAGAGGCAAGGGCCTGGGCCACCCGCAGCCGTTGCTGCTCGCCGCCCGACAGCTGGCCCACCGGCACCTTGGCGTAGTCGGCCGCGCCCACCAGGTCCAGGAGTCCGTCGATCCGGCGGCTGGTCTTCGCCGACGGGAGCCGCAGCCCCCAGCGGTAGCCGTCCACGCCCAGTCCCACCAGGTCGCGGGCGCGCATAGGCGTGTCGGGGGCAAAGGATTTCTGTTGCGGGACGTAGCCAATCAGCCTGCTGCCCCGCTCCACGGGCTTGCCGCCGATATCGACGTTGCCGCGGTGGAGGTTCTGGAGGCCGAGCAGGACTTTCAGGAAACTCGTCTTACCGCTTCCGTTGGGTCCGAGGACCGCAAAGAACTCGCCGGGGTTGATGTCCAGGTCGAGGTCCTCCCAGAGCGTCCGCTCGCCGAACTTCAGGGACGCTCCAGTAAGGCTGACAGCTGGTTCCACCTATTTGCTCTCCAGGATCGTGCTGATGTTGTCCACATTGTCCGTCATCCACTGCAGGTACGTCTTGCCTTCGGGGAGGGTTTCATTGAAGTCCACCACCGGGACGCCTGCGGCCTCCGCCGCCTTCTTCAGGGCCTCGGTCTGGGGCCCTTCGGTCTGTTCGTTGTAGGCGAGCATCCGTACGGACTTGCCGGACACCAGGTCTGTAGCCGCCCGAAGGACGGCGGGCGGCACGTCCGTGCCCTCCTCGATGGCTGCGGTGTAGTCAGCCGGAGTCGCGTTGACCAGGCCGGCGTCTTCCAGGAGGTAGAGCGGCACTGGTTCCGTGACAGCCACCTGGGCTCCGCCGCCTGACGCCCTCAGGGTGTCCAGCTTTCCGTGCAGTTCCTCCAGCGACGACTTGAACGAGGCAGCGTTGGCTTTGAACTCCTGAGCGGATTCCGGCTCCCGTGCCGACAGTTTGGCTTCCAGTTCGTCGGCGAGATGCTCCATGGCATGCAGGCTGTACCAGACGTGTTCGTCGAAATCGCCGTGATCGTGCCCGTGGTCAGCGGAGGCCTCGGCACTGGCGGAAGGTTCTGCCTCCTCGCCGGAATGCTCCAGGCCGGAAAGTTCGACGGCGTCAAGCACGTTTCCGGCGTCGAGCTTGCCGCCGTCCACCAGGGTATTCATGAAGTCGTCGTACCCGCCGCCGTTCGTGATCACCAGGTCGGCCTTGGACACCGCCAGCCGGTCCTGGGCGGTTGCCTCGTAGGAGTGCGGGTCCTGGCTGGTCTTGGTGATGATTGAGGTGACGTTGACCTTGTCGCCACCCACTGACGACGCGATGTCGCCGTAGACGTTGGTGGAGGCAACCACATTGATTCCAGTGCCACCGGACTGCGTCCCCGGCGAAGCGTTGTCCGGTTGGGCGCTGCATCCGGAGAGCAGCAGGCCAAGGCCGGCAAGGGCGGCCAGGGACGGACGGGCGGCGGAGCGGCGCACGGAAAACCTCGGTTCACTGGGGAGGGGAACAACAGGTGCCCAGCTTATACCTAAATAGGAATCATTCCTATTTAGGTGTGGGTAAGCCCGGTCCCCTGCACCCCCTGGGACCGGACTTGCCGACACTGCGGCGCCTATCCCCCGTTGGGTTGTCCCAGCCGGCGGATGCCGGTGGCCTGGGTGGCATCCCGGATCTCACCGACCAGCTGTTCAATGACGTCCTCAAGGAAGAGGATGCCCTGGGTGTTGCCGTCCTTGCCGATGACGCGGGCAAGGTGCGAGCCCGTCCGCTGCATGACGGACATGGCCTTTTCGATTTCATCGCCGAGGGCCAGGTTGGCCAGGGAACGGACCCGGCTTTCTGCGATCGGCAGCTCGTAGGCCGCCGCGGGGATGGACAGCACATCCTTGACGTGCAGGTAGCCGTACAAGAGATCGTCCTCGTCCAGCATGGGGAACCGTGAAAAGCCCGTCCGGCTGACGGCCTTCTCGAACTCCACCGGAGTGGTGGCAGCCTTGAGCATCACCAGGCTGTCCAGCGGCACCATGATGTCCCCCGCCGTGTATTCGGAGAACTCCAGGGCGCCGGTGATCAGGCCGGCGTCGTCGTCCACGAGTCCGTGCCGGGTGGATTCCTGCACGATGGACTGGACCTCCTCGAGCGTGAAGGACGAGTTGACCTCATCCTTGGGCTCGATCCGCAACAGCTTGAGGATGTGGTTCGCCGACCAGTTCAGCACCGAGATGACGGGGTGGACCAGCCGTGCCACGAAGACCAGCGGCGGGGCCAGGAACATCGCCGCCTTGTCAGCGACCGATACCGAGATGTTCTTGGGCACCATCTCGCCAAAGGTGACGTGCAGGAAGGTCACGAACATCAGTGCAACGGCGAACGCGGCAACATCGGCCACCTCCACAGGCAGGCCCACCAGCTCAAGCGGCGCGGCGAGCAGGTGGTGGATCGCGGGCTCGGCCACCAGCAGGATCAGCAGCGAGCACACCGTGATGCCAAGCTGGGCGCAGGCCAGCATCAGCGACACGTTCTCCATCGCCTTCAGGGTGGTTTGGGCCCGCTTTGACCCGGCTTCGGCCAGTGGTTCGATCTGGCTGCGCCGGGCGGACATGATGGCGAACTCGGCCGCCACGAAGAACGCGTTGCCGAGCAGCAGGAAAGCCAGCCAGACGATGCCGGCCCAGTCGCTCATGATGCGCTCCCGTCGTTGTTGCCGTCCGGTTCAGGGGCGGCCGGCCGGAAGCAAATGCGGTCGATGCGGCGCCCGTCCATCCGGGTGACGCTCAACGTGCCGCCGTCGACGGCCACCGTGTCCCCCACCGCTGCGATCCGGCCGAGTTTGCTCATGACGTAGCCACCCACGGTTTCGTAGGCCGACTCGTCCGGGACCGTCAGCCCCGGGATTTGCTCGGACAACTCGTCCGGGCGCAGGAGTCCCGGGAAATACCAGTCCCCGGAGGCGCTCTGCAGCAGCCCCGGGCGTACCTTGTCGTGCTCGTCGGCTACCTCGCCCACAATTTCCTCGACAAGGTCCTCAAGCGTGGCAATGCCCGCGGTGCCGCCGTATTCGTCGAGGACCACCGCCAGCTGGAGGTTGCCCTCGCGGAGTTCCGCCAGCAGGGCGTCAAGGTGGATGGTCTCGGGAACCCTGAGGACTTCAGTCATGATGGCGCCGGCTTCAAGCTTGTGCCGCCTGTCCCACGGCACGGCCACGGCCTTCTTGACGTGGACCAGGCCCTTGATGTCGTCCGCGGAATCACCAATCACTGGGAACCGTGAGTATCCCGTGCGACGTGCCGCGTCAACGATGTCGGAGACCGGCTGGTCGGCGTCGACCATCTCCACCCGGATTCGCGGCGTCATGACGTCGGCCGCGGTCCTGGAGGAGAAGTTCAACGTGCGGGACACGAAGTTGGCCGTACCGGCGTCGAGCGTTCCCATCGCCGCCGAGCGGCGCACCAGTGACGCCAGCTCGGACGGGGTGCGGGCGCCGGAGATCTCTTCCTTGGCTTCCAGCCCGAAGATGTGGAGCACCCGGTTGGAAAAGCCGTTGAGGACCACGATGGCCGGCCTGAAGACCGCTGTGAAGATCAGTTGCGGCCGGGCAAGGGCTTTGCCGACCGGGAAGGACAACGCGATGGCCATGTTCTTGGGAACGAGTTCGCCCAGGAGCATCGACAGCAGGGTGGCCAGCACCATGGCGAGGATCAGCGAAATTGACGCTGCAGCAACCCCGGGCAGGCCAAGGGCCGTAAGCGGCCCCTCCAGGAGGCGACCCACCGACGGTTCCATGACGTAGCCGGTGAGCAGCGTGGTGAGCGTAATGCCCAGCTGGCAGCTTGAGAGCTGGGTCGACAGCGATTTGAGGCAGGCAAGCAGTGGCACAGCGCCGGTGTCACCGGCATCGACAGCGCGCTGGACCGTCGGCTGGTCAAGGGCGATCAGGGAGAATTCGACGGCGACGAAGAAGCCCGTGCCGGCGATCAGCAGCAGTCCTGCCGCCAGGAGTAGCCATTCCATTCAGCACCCCGCCGGCCCGGACAGGGGTCCGGGAATCACGGGGCTGGAATATCGGTCCGGCGTAGGGTGGTCGGCAGATGCCCTGTCCCCGGGGAATTCGACCGGGGAGGCCGACAGCAGATGATGGGCGCGTGTTCGGGGTTTGCCGGCTCTGCGGGTGGGCTGTGCGGCGCTGTGGTTCATGCTCCGCTGACAGCCCCCAGGCCGGCACCTAGATTTACTGTCCATAAGGATTTCAGTCTACAGGAGCGCCTGTCCCCGGCCCGCTCCCCCGGCACCGGCAGCGGACTCCGGAACCCCATACCCGGGGACACCGTCCGGGGTCTCTTCCAGCCGCCATAATCAACGGCCAGAACGTCACTTCATGATTTGGGTCACCCTTATTGGCAGATACCACATCCGGGTTACTAGACTTGCAGAGGTCTGGGTTCAGAGGACTCAGGGAAACCGGTCCGTCAGAGTGCTGTAGCACCGTATGGCCGGCAGAGAAATCAAACTCATGGAAGAGGCGTATTTCAAGTGCCAGAGCAGCCAAGCCACCGTCTACCAGAGGAATTTGGCGGGAACGAGTGGCTCGTTGATGAACTGTACGAGCAGTATCAGCAGGACAAGAACGCTGTGGATGCCAAGTGGTGGCCGCTGTTTGAATCGTTCGACTCAGGCAGCAGTTCTTCTTCCAACGGACACTCGGCGAATGCCGCAGCGAACCCTCCCACAACCAAGATGCCTATTGTGAACGCGGCACCTGCAGCACCGGCACCGTCGCCGGCCGCCGCACCGCCTGCGCCCGCAGCAGCACCGGCCGCAGCACCCGCGGCGCCGGCACCTGCGAAAAAAGCGCCCGCCACGGAAGCGCGCGACGGCGGCCGGAAGCCCGCCGCCGGAGCCCAGCCCATCCCGGCCCAGCTGCCCAAGAACGTCAAGGCACCCACCGCTCCGGAAGAGGACGTCGTCTCCGTCCTCCGCGGACCGGCCAAGGCCATCGCCACCAACATGGTCACCAGCCTTGAGGTTCCCACCGCCACCAGTGTGCGCGCCATCCCGGCGAAGCTGCTCATCGATAACCGCGTGGTCATCAACTCGAACCTCGCCCGCGCCCGCGGCGGCAAGGTTTCCTTCACGCACCTCATCGGCTACGCCGTGATCCGCGCCCTGTCCCAGTTCCCGTCCATGAACGTGTACTACGACGAGGTGGACGGCAAGCCCGTCGCAGTCCAGCCGGCGCACGTCAACTTCGGCATCGCCATCGACATGCCCAAGCCTGACGGCACCCGCCTGCTGATGGTCCCGAACATCAAGAAGGCCGAGACCCTCAACTTCGCCGAGTTCTGGCACACCTATGAGGACCTGATCAAGCGTGCCCGCAACGGCAAGCTCACGGCCGATGACCACCAGGGCACCACCGTGTCGCTGACCAACCCCGGCGGCATCGGCACCGTGCACTCGGTTCCGCGCCTCTCCAAGGGCCAGGCCGCCATCATCGGCGTCGGCGCCCTTGACTACCCTGCAGAGTTCCAGGGCGCCAGCGAAAAGATCATCGCCCAGAACGCCATCAGCAAGGTCCTGACGCTGACCTCGACGTACGACCACCGCGTCATCCAGGGCGCCGGCAGCGGCGAGTTCCTGAAGCTGGTCCACCAGCTGCTGCTGGGTGCGCAAAACTTCTACGACGAAATCTTCGAAGCACTGCGCATCCCCTACGAGCCCGTACGGTGGAGCCCCGACCTCCAGGTCGATCCGGCCGACGAGATCAACAAAGTTGCCCGGATCCAGCAGCTGATCCATTCCTTCCGCGTGCGTGGCCACCTGATGGCGGACACCGATCCGCTGGAGTACGTGCAGCGCAAGCACCCCGACCTTGATGTCCTCACCTACGGCCTGACGCTGTGGGACCTGGACCGCGAATGGCCCACCGGCGGTTTCGGCGGCAAGCCCATGCTGAAGTTCCGCGACATCCTGGGTGTCCTCCGCGACGCCTACTGCCGCACCACCGGCATCGAGTACATGCACATCCAGGAGCCGGAAGAACGCAAGTGGTTCCAGGACCAGCTTGAGCACCCCTACTCCAAGCCCAGCCGTGAAGAGCAGCTCCGGATCGTCTCCCGGCTTAACGCCGCGGAAGCATTCGAAACCTTCCTGCAGACCAAGTTCGTGGGACAGAAGCGCTTCTCGCTCGAAGGCGGCGAATCGCTGATTCCGCTGCTCGACGCAGTTATCTCGGAAGCGGCCGACGACGGCCTCGACGAGGTTGCCATCGGTATGGCCCACCGCGGCCGCCTCAACGTCCTGACCAACATTGCCGGCAAGACCTACGCACAGGTGTTCCGCGAATTTGAAGGTACGCAGGACCCCCGCTCCGTCCAGGGCTCGGGCGACGTCAAGTACCACCTCGGCACCGAGGGCACTTTCACGTCGGAGAACGGCAATGAGACCAAGGTCTACCTGGCCGCAAACCCGTCCCACCTTGAAGCCGTGGACTCCGTCCTCGAAGGCATCGTGCGCGCCAAGCAGGACCGCCTGGATCAGGGCGAGGCCTTCCCCGTCCTGCCCATCATGGTCCACGGTGACGCCGCGTTCGCCGGCCAGGGCGTTGTTGCCGAGACGCTGAACCTGTCGCAGCTCCGCGGCTACCGCACCGGCGGCACCATCCATGTAGTGGTCAACAACCAGGTCGGGTTCACCACCGCGCCGTCGTCTTCGCGTTCGTCCACCTACTCCACGGACGTCGCCAAGATGATCCAGGCACCGGTGTTCCACGTCAATGGCGATGACCCCGAGGCAGTGGTCCGCATCGGCCAGCTTGCCTACGAGTTCCGCCAGCGCTTCCACAAGGACGTTGTCATCGACATGGTGTGCTACCGCCGCCGCGGGCACAACGAAGGCGACGACCCTTCGATGACCCAGCCGATGATGTACAACCTGATCGAAGCCAAGCGTTCGGTCCGCAAGCTGTACACCGAAGCCCTGATCGGCCGCGGCGACATCACCGAGGAAGAAGCAGAGCAGCTGCTCCGCGACTACCAGGAACGGCTGGAGCGCGTCTTTGCCGAGACGCACGCAGCGCAGACCTCCCCGATCCCGATCGTTACCGCAGACTCCGCGGCCGTCTCGGACATCGAGCGGCCCATCGCCCAGCAGTCCGATTTCGGCACGAACGCCCCGGCCAACACCGCGATCTCTGCGGACACCCTGGCCCGCATCGGCAAGGCGCACGTCGAAATCCCTGAAGGCTTCACGGTGCACGCCAAGCTGAAGCAGCTGTTGGAGAAGCGCGAGCAGATGTCCCGCGAAGGCGGCATCGACTGGGGCTTCGGCGAAATCGCCGCGTTCGGCTCCCTGATCATGGAAGGCGTCCCCGTCCGGCTCGCCGGCCAGGACTCCCGCCGCGGTACCTTCGTGCAGCGCCATGCCGTGTTCCACGACCGCGCCAACGGCAACGAATGGCTGCCCCTGGGCAACCTGTCCGATGACCAGGCCAAGCTGTGGATCTACGACTCGCTGCTCTCCGAATACGCGGCCATGGGCTTCGAATACGGCTACTCGGTGGAGCGTCCGGATGCACTGGTCCTCTGGGAAGCGCAATTCGGCGACTTCGTCAACGGCGCGCAGACCATCATCGACGAGTTCATCTCATCCGCTGAGCAGAAGTGGGGCCAGCGCTCCTCGCTGGTCCTGATGCTGCCGCACGGCTACGAGGGTCAGGGGCCGGACCACTCGTCCGCCCGCATTGAGCGCTTCCTCCAGATGTGCGCCGAAGAGAACATGATCGTGGCCAACCCCACCACCGCGGCATCGCACTTCCATCTGCTGCGCCGCCAGGCGTACAGCCGGCCGCGGAAGCCGCTGATCATCTTCACTCCCAAGCAGCTCCTGCGCCTGAAGGCCGCCGCGTCCTCCGTCGAGGACTTCACCACCGGTACCTTCCGTCCGGTGATCGCCGAGCACGAGCACCTGGATGCGAACGCCGTCGAACGCGTCCTCCTGGTCTCCGGCCGCCTGTACTACGATCTTCTGTCCACCCGCCAGAAGACCGGCGACAAGACCACCGCCATTGTCCGCGTTGAGCAGCTGTACCCGCTCCCGAGCGCCGACATTGCGGCCGAGCTTGCCAAGTACCCGAACGCCGAGGTTGTCTGGGCCCAGGACGAGCCCGCCAACCAGGGCCCGTGGCCGTTCATTGGACTGAACCTGCCGGACGCACTTGACCGCAGGGTCCGCCTCGTGTCCCGGCCTGCGTCGGCCTCGACGGCGGCCGGTTCCATGAAGCGGCACGCTGCTGAGCAGGATGTGCTCCTGAAGCAGGCATTTGCACGGAAGTAGTCAGCGGGCTGCCCGGCCGGAGTCGAAATACCAGACTCCGGCCGGGCAGTTCTGTTTAATGGATGGACAGCGCCCTTTGTGTGCCGGTTGCAGCCCCAGGCGGCAACCGGCAACACACCGGCCGGTCAGGACGAACGTAAAGAGGATCGTGTGGAAGACAGGAAGCTGCGCATTGCAGCTGTAGGAGACGAACTGCTGGCCGGACTGGGAGACCCCCGCGCGCTGGGTTGGCTGGGGCGTGTCCTTGCCAGGACGCCACAGGAGGGCATGCTGCTGGAAAGCTATGCCCTCCCCTGCCCCCAGGAAGGCACCGAGGGGCTGGCCGCCCGGTGGCTGGGCGAGGCCGGGCGGCGCTTCAGCGACCAGGCGGAGAACCGGCTGGTCATCGGACTGTCGGGACGCGACGTTGAGTTCGGCCTGTCTACGGCACGAAGCCGCCTTAACCTCGCAAACATCCTCGATTCCGCATCGCAGAACCGGATCGAGGTCTTCGTCGTGGGCCCGCCGCCCACCCTGGACCCGGCCCAGAACCGCCGCCTGGACGAACTCAACACTGCCTTCGCCGATGTCACCACCCGCCGGAAGCACCTGTACGTGGACACCTTCTCCCCCTTGCTCAACCATGAGCAGTGGCGCCAGGACCTCGCCGCCAACGGCGGGACTCCCGGCCAGGCCGGCTATGGACTCATGGCCTGGCTGGTCCTGCACCGCGGCTGGTTCCAGTGGCTGCGCATCAACGCCCCGGAGTAGCCCGGCTTCGCGATATATCTTGACCCGCCTGCGCCTCCGGCGTACGGTGGATGCAACCGCGATATATCGTCTTTGGAGGGGCAATGCCTGAGCAGAGCTGGACAGTCACCAGTCCGCAAATTATCGATGTCGACGCCGTGACGTCGCTGAAGCTCGGCATGGTCAGCGGCAGGTTCGATGTTGTGACCCATGATGAGCCGGTAACCCGCATCGAGATTTCCCAGGTCGAGGGGGATCCCGTCGCAGTCTCGGTGGTTGACGGCAGGCTTGAGATCCGCCACCAGCTGCACGGCCCCCAAGGCTGGTTCAAGAACCTGATGGGCACCGTCAGCCAGCATAGCGACAACTCCGCGATCATCAGCATCGCAGTTCCGGAGAATGTCGAAGTTGAGGCCGGCACTGTCAGCGGTGACGGGCTGGTGTCCGGCATCTCCGGGCACACCAGGCTGAACACCGTCTCCGGATCGGTCATGGCGGACGGCACAGCCGGCGAGCTGCACATCAATACCGTCAGCGGGGATGTGACCGCCCGGAGCCACTCCGGGGTGTTGACCGCCAAAAGCGTGTCCGGCGAGATCACCGTTTCCGGCACGCTCAGCCACGTCCGGGCCAACACGGTCAGCGGAGACCTCAGCTTCGATCTGCACGGCTTTACGGAGGATTTCGGTTCCAACTCGGTGTCCGGGGATCTGACGATCCGGCTGCCGCACGACGTCGGCGTGGACATCGTGGCCAAATCAGCCAGTGGCGCGGTTGTCATCAACGACCACCGCTATGCCCAGGTGGGCGGGAAGGTGGAAACCATCGCCGGGCCGGACCGCCAACTGATGCTGGTCCGGACAAATTCGATCTCCGGCACCACATCGATCTTCCACAGGGCGGAGCGCGGTAACGCGGAAGCAGGGCTCTGATGCCCCCGGTCTTCGCGCACGGCGCCCTCCGCCTGTATCTCCTGGCGCTCCTGGAGTCGGGGCCGAAACACGGTTACGAGCTCATCAAGGCCTTGAAGGACAGGTTTGGCGGCACCTACTCCCCCAGTGCGGGCACCATCTACCCCCGCCTCGGCAAGCTTGAGGAGGAAGGGCTGGTATCCACGGAAACCGCCGGCAGGAGGACCAATTACCGCATCACCGAGTCCGGCCTTGCCGAGCTGAACAGCCGCCGCGACGAACTGGCCGGAGTGGAGAACGAGATCTCGGCCTCCGTGCGCCGGCTGGCGGACAGCCTCCGGGAAGACATCCGAAGCAACATGCGCGGCCTCCGCGCGGACCTCGCAGCCACGGCAGAGGCCGCCCGCGCCACCGCCGCCGCTGAGTTCAGGGGCAGGCCCGGACGGACACCGGCCGAGGGAACCCGGGCGCTGAAGGAAGCGGAAATGATGCTGCAGGTATTCCGCGACGATCTCCGGCGGGAGCTGCGGCTGAAGGCGGGCAAGGAGCCGCTGAGCCCCGTGGCCTTGGAGACGGTCCGCACTGTGCTGGAGCAAGCCAGGATCGCCGTCCTGAACTCCCTGGCGCGCTAGCAGCGGCCACACCCGCCTGGTCCAGCTGCAGGTCATGCGGTGATGCCGGTTCGCGGCGGGTCTGATCATGTGGGAGACTGGAGGGCAGCTCTTTTGAGTACCGAAAGTAAGGAGGCCAGCTATGAGCAAGCGTGCACGCAAGCGTCGTGACCGTAAGCGTGGCGGCGCGAACCACGGGAAGCGCCCCAACACCTAGGCAACAGCCAGGTATCACGGTTCAAGTGAAAGACCCCGGACGCCAATCGGCTTCCGGGGTCTTTCACTGTTTAAACTTGCTGCTGCTTCCCGCACCCAAAGTATCCCGTTCCGAGCGGGTTGCCGTCGCGGCGCGTGGTCAGCGCACCGCCGCGTCCTGTTCTAGGCGTCCACGGGCCTGATGGCGTGGATGCGGTCCAGGATGGCGTTCTTGAGGTTGTCCGGGGCCGCTTCGGTGCAGGAGCGCTTCACCATGTTCCGGATGACGCACTCAAGGTCATACTGCTCCGTGCATTCCGGACATTCGTCGAGGTGGGTCTTGATCTCCGTGATGTCCTCACGGGTCAGCGCACCATCGAGGTACTCATAGATGCGTTGCATCCGGGTGTCGTCGCAATCGCCCAATCCCTGGCAGTCGCTCATTTCCTGCTCTCCTGTTGTTTGGTGTCGGCCGCGGCCTGCGATTCCACGCCCGTCTTGAATCCGCGCTCTGCGGCGTACTCCGCAAGCATGTCCCGCAACATCTTCCGGCCGCGGTGCAGCCGGGACATCACCGTTCCGATGGGGGTGTTCATGATGTCGGAAATTTCCTTGTACGCGAACCCCTCCACATCCGCGAAGTACACGGCCAGCCGGAACTCCTCGGGAATGGCCTGCAGGGCGCGTTTGACGTCGGAGTCCGGAAGGTGGTCCAACGCCTCGGCCTCAGCGGAACGGAGTCCGCTTGAGGTGTGCGATTCGGCGCGGGCCAACTGCCAGTCTTCGATGGTGTCCGAGTTGGACTGAAGGGGTTCGCGCTGCCGCTTGCGGTACAGATTGATGTAGGTGTTCGTCAGAATCCGGTACAGCCAGGCTTTCAGGTTCGTTCCCGGCTTGTACTGGTGGAAGGCCGAAAACGCTTTGGTGTAGGCCTCCTGCACCAGGTCTTCGGCGTCGGACGGGTTGCGGGCCATGCGCATGGCCGCGGAGTAGAGCTGATCGACGTACTGCATGGCGTCACGCTCAAACCGGAGCCTGCGGTCCTCCACCGATTCGGTGGAAACGTCCAGGCCGTTGCCGCCCGAATCGCCGGTGGGTACGGCCCGGGTTTCCCCGCCGTCTGCCGGCACTGCAACTTTTCCGCCCTTAGCTTCAGCGCCGGACGCTTCATACATGGCCGAGACGGCCGGATCCAAGGTACTCATTGCCTTCAAGTCTACTGTCAGGCTCCTCGGCCCGGCGCTGCCATACTCCGGCAACGCGTCCGATACCAGGTCCAGTGCCACCGGCCCTGGAGCACCAACTCCGTCCAACACCCTCGCCAAGGCCCAACTCCGCTCTCTGTCCGGTGTCCCGTTTTGCTGCTTGCTTTCGGGCCCAACCCCCTGTGCGGGCCCAAGAGCCATAACCGCCTGCCTTGGGCAAATATTCCCCAAAAGTGCAAGACTAGAACGGACTGATGCCGCTGCCGATGCGGTTCGTCCAGCCAGGAGGAAATCCATGTCCTTTGTCCGCACGCTCGCCCGCCCCATGCTGGCTTCCAGCTTCGTCATTGCAGGATTGGACAAGCTTAAGAACGCCGACGACACTGCCCAGCAGTTGTCACCCCTGCTCCGCAAGGCGGCGGCGTCCCTGCCCTTCCAAACGGACGAGAAGACGCTCGCCCGGGTCATCGGAGGAACCCAGGTAGGCGCGGGAGTGCTCTTCGGACTGGGCAAGTTCTCCCGGCTTTCCGCCACCGTCCTGACGGTGGTCTCGCTGCTCAACACCTTCGTTGAATGGCGCAGTGCGGACATCAGCAGCAAGGAAGGCCGTGAAGCCCGCCGGGGCCAGCTGCTCAAGAACCTGTCGCTCAGCGGCGGCGCACTGCTGGCTTCCGTTGACACCGCAGGCAGGCCCGGACTGGCGTGGCGCGCGGAGCACCTGGCTGCCGACGCCCGCAAGGGTGCCGCCCACCTCGCCGCGGATGCGCGCAAGACCACGAACAAGAAGCTGACCAAGGCCGACAAGGCCGTGCGCCGCGCCGTGGAGCAGGCTACGGGGGCCTAAAGGACATGATCGCTGCAGCCGCTGCCCGGAATGATTCCGGAACGACTGTCCCCCACTGGCCTGCACCCTACGCAGACCGTCCCGTAGATGCCACCGTCACCGTTCCCGGCTCCAAGTCCCTGACCAACAGGTATCTTGTCCTGGCTGCCCTGGCTGACGGGCCGTCGCGGTTGCGGGCGCCCCTGCATTCCAGGGATTCCGTCCTGATGATCGAGGCGCTGCGCCAGTTGGGCGCCACGATTACCGAGGTTCCCGGGGACGGCGCGTTCGGCCCCGACCTTGAGGTGGTACCGATGCGGCACCTGGAACCTGAACGGCAGGGGGCTGCAGCGGGCACCGCCGTCCGCATCGACTGCGGCCTTGCCGGCACCGTCATGCGCTTCGTTCCACCCCTCGCGGCGCTGCGCAGCGGTACCAGCACGTTCGACGGCGACCCGCACGCGCGGAAGCGCCCCATGGGGACAATCATCGAGGCCCTGAAAGCCCTTGGCGTCAATGTCTCGGCGGAAGACGGCGGCACCCCCGCGTCGCTGCCGTTCGTCGTCGAAGGGACCGGAGAAGTCCGCGGCGGGCATCTGGTCATCGACGCCAGCGCCTCCTCGCAGTTCGTCTCCGCACTCCTGCTGGTCGGTGCGCGGTTTACCGAAGGCCTGCACCTGGAGCACGTTGGCAAGCCTGTGCCCAGCCTCGACCACATCAACATGACGGTGGCCGTACTCCGCGGCGCCGGCGTGCAGGTGGACGATTCCGTTCCCAATCACTGGATTGTTGCACCGGGGCCCATCCGTGCCTTCGACCAGCAGATCGAGCAGGACCTTTCCAATGCAGGTCCGTTCCTGGCCGCCGCCCTCGCGTCCGGTGGAACAGTCAGGATCCCCGGTTGGCCGGAGCAGACGCAGCAGGTAGGCGACCTGTGGCGCAGCATCCTGGCCCGGATGGGTGCAGAAGTGACACTACTGGACGGGGTGTTGACGGTCCGGGGCGGTTCCGAGATCAAGGGGGCGGATTTCGCCGACACCAGCGAACTGGCACCAACAGTTGCCGCACTCTGTGCCCTGGCCACCGGCCCGTCCCGCCTGAGCGGCATCGCCCACCTTCGGGGGCATGAAACGGACAGGCTCGCCGCACTGGTCACCGAGATCAACCGCTTGGGCGGCGACGCAGAGGAAACCAGCGACGGCCTGGTCATCCGCCCGGCGAAGCTGCATTCCGGCGTTGTCCACAGCTATGCCGACCACCGCATGGCCACTGCCGGGGCAATCCTCGGCCTCGCCGTCGAGGGCGTCCAGGTGGAGGACATCGCGACGACGGCAAAAACCATGCCGGACTTCCCGCGGTTGTGGACGGGCATGCTCGCACAGCAGGGCCCGGCCCCGGCCACTCAAGGCTCCGAAAACGGTGCGGGAGGTTCCGCCGGTGCCGCGGAGGACTGACTCCTGGGACGAATCCGACGTCCGGATCCGGCCCAACAAGAAGGGCACCCGGCCGCGCACGAAGGACCGCCCCAGCCATGACGACGCCGTAACAGGCCGCATCATCACGGTGGACCGCGGACGCTACACCGCCGTCGTTGACGAAGACTCCGGCGACGAACGGACAGTCATTGCCGCGCGGGCGCGGGAGCTGCGCCGGAACCCGGTGGTTGCCGGCGATTTCGTCTCCCTCGTCGGCGACGTGTCCGGGGCCCCCAACACCCTGGCGAGGCTCGTCAAAATCCAGGACCGCACCACCCTCCTGCGCCGCAGTGCAGACGACACTGACCCCATTGAACGTGCCGTCGTGGCCAACGCCGACCAGCTGGTAGTAGTGGTGGCAGCAGCAAACCCCGAACCCCGCACAGGATTCATCGACCGCGCCCTCGTGGCAGCGTACGACGCCGGCATCGAGCCGATCCTGCTGGTCACCAAGGCGGACGTGAAGGATCCCGGCGAGTTCCTGGCCAACTACACGCACCTTGACTTCCCGGTCATCATCAGCCGGACCGCCGACCTGGAGGCGTCAGGGATCGACGCCCGCTCCGATGACGGTTTGTCGGCCCGGCTGGACAGTGACGCCGTTGCCGGGCTCAGGGCACACCTGGGAGGCAAGGTCACCGTAATGCTCGGGCACTCCGGCGTCGGTAAATCCACCATGGTGAACGCCCTGACCGGCGCGGAACGGGCCACCGGCGGTGTGAATGCGGTAACCGGACGGGGCCGGCACACGTCGTCTTCGGCCCTTGCCCTGCGCCTGGCCGACTCCCCTCCCGGCAGCTGGATCATCGACACCCCGGGCATCCGGTCATTTGGCCTCGCCCATGTGGATCCGGACCGGATCCTGAGGTCGTTCCCGGATCTTTCGCCGGGCACAGACGATTGCGAACGCGGCTGCAAGCACACCGCCACTGCCGTCAACTGCGGGCTCGACGCCTGGGTGGCCGGCGGACACGCAGGACCCACCGGTGAAGCACGCCTGGCTTCGCTCCGCCGGCTCCTCGGCGCCGATCCCAGGATGGAAGCCCAGGAGGCCAAGGAGCTCGGCACCATCAGCTGACAGCGCCAACCGGCACGGCCGACCTCCCGGCAGAACCGGCGCCAGACGGTAGTTTGGAACCATGATCCAACCCGCTTCGACCTATAACGACGACCTGCGCCTGGCCCATGTCCTGGCCGATTCCGTGGACGACCAGACCATGAGCCGCTTCAAGGCACAGGACCTCCACGTGGAGACCAAGCCCGACCTGACGCCGGTCACCGATGCGGACAAAGCCGCCGAGGAAGCCATCCGCGGCCAGCTCTCACGCTCCCGCCCCCGCGACGCCGTGCTGGGCGAGGAGTTCGGCAGCACCGGCCACGGCTCACGGCGGTGGATCATCGATCCCATCGACGGCACCAAGAACTTCGTCCGCGGCGTTCCCGTCTGGGCTACGCTCATTGCCCTGGTCGATGAGGGCGAGCCGGTAGTCGGCGTCGTCAGTGCACCCGCCCTGGGTAAGCGGTGGTGGGCAGCCAAAGGCATGGGGGCTTACATGGGCCGTTCCCTTGCATCGGCCACCCGGCTCCGGGTCTCGGACGTTTCCACCCTGTCCGACGCTTCACTGTCCTATTCCAGCCTGGGTGGCTGGAAGGAACGCGGCAACCTTGACGACTTCCTGGGCCTGACCGAGGACGTCTGGCGCACGCGCGCCTACGGTGATTTCTGGTCCTACTGCATGGTGGCCGAAGGGTCGGTGGACATCGCCTGCGAGCCCGAACTGAACCTCTATGACATGGCCGCCCTCGTGCCCATCGTGGTGGAGGCCGGCGGCCGCTTCACCTCCCTCGAGGGCGAGGACGGCCCCTTCGGCGGGAACGCCCTGGCCACCAATTCCATCCTCCATACCGAAGTGCTGCACCGGCTGAACCCCGGCCTGGACGACCTCCTGTAGGCCGGCCTCCTTCCGAACAATCGACGGCGGGCGCCTCCAAAAGGGGGCGCCCGCCGTCGTAATCTTCGAAGAAAGCCCGATTCGGGGCCGCGCGTAACAAAACCCTTAACAATCCTCCCGGCTTCAGACCGGGCCGCCACATGTTCTATGGTTTTATCCAGGTCACGAGTGCCAGCGCTAAACCCCGGTTTGCTGGCCGGCAACCCTCCATTCGCGGTGGGGTGCCCCGGGTGACGACCAGGCCGGTCCGGAGCGGATGCGGCAAGCGCGGATTCCAGCACTGCCGGAGTCCAGTCCTGAAGTGAGGTCTCCATGACTACTGCCGTCGACTCCCCCATTAACGCCATCGCCGCCGAAAGCGTTTCGGATGAACGCCTGGCCGCGGCCGGACGTCCGCTTTCCGCAGTTACCGGCGCTGAAATCCTGGCCCCGTTGATCTCCGGCGGCCACGTACGCTACGCCAACCTTGACTACGGGGCTTCCGCGCCTGCGCTGACCGTGGTGTCGGCCTACCTCAATGAGATCCTGCCGTTCTACGCCAGCGTCCACCGCGGCGCGGGTTACGCATCGCAGATCAGCACTTCCGTTTACGAGAACGCGCGCAACATCGTCCGCGAGTTCGTCGGCGGCCGCCCCGACGATTCCGTCATCTTCACCCGGAACACCACCGATTCCCTGAATCTGCTCGCCGGTTGCCTCCCCGGCACGGAGGGCAAGCCCGCCGGTGACGTCCTGTACCTGGACATCGAACACCACGCCAACCTGCTGCCGTGGCAGGGTGTCCCCCACCGGAGCATCGTTGCCGCCGACACGATCGCCGGGACCATCCAGTCCGTGCGTGCCGAGCTTGAGCAGGGCGGGGTCAACCTGCTGGCGGTCACCGGCGCCTCGAACGTCACCGGCGAAATCCTACCCATCCGGGAGCTTGCCGCCCTCGCCCACCGGCACGGTGCCCGCATTGTGGTGGACGCCGCCCAGCTGGCGCCGCACCGCCGCGTGGACATCAGCGCCGACGACGTCGACTACCTTGCCTTCTCCGGGCACAAGCTCTACGCGCCCTTTGGCGCCGGCGTCCTGGTGGGCCGCCCGGACTGGCTCGACGCTGGAACTCCACACCTCGCCGGCGGTGGCGCCGTTAAGGAAGCAAAGCTCGACGGCGTCAGCTGGGCCAGCGGCCCGGCCCGCCACGAGGGCGGCTCCCCCAACGTGCTGGGTGCGGCTACCCTGGCGCGGGCAACGCAGGTTATCGCGAGCCTGGACCAGGACCGCTGGCACGCCCACGAGTCGGCCATCCGTTCCTACCTGGTGGAAGGCCTGCAGGCGATCGACGGCGTCACCGTGCACCAGATCTTCAAGGACACCGATCCTGACAAGGACACCATCGGGGTGGTGAACTTCTCGGTGGCGGGTTACGATGCCGGCCTGGTAGCCGCCTACCTGTCCGCCGAACACGGTGTGGGACTCCGTGATGGCCGATTCTGCGCCCACCCGCTGCTGAAGCGCCTGGGCCTGCCATCGGGATCGCTGCGGGCAAGCTTCGGAGTCGGCTCCCGGCTCGAAGATGCCCAGCGGCTCCTCGCAGGCATTGAAAAGCTCCGACGCGACGGGCTCGGCTGGGACTACGTAGTGGATGCCGGCCGATGGGTGCCTGCCAACGACACCAGGACCTACCCCCACTGGGCACCGAACACCCCGGGAACTGCCGGCGCAGCTCCCTGCCTCGACGACTGACAGCCGGAAGCCCGCACCCGGGTGCATGCGGTAAATTCGGACGGTACCCGCAGGGAATCAGCTGAAGGAGGCCGCACGTGGTTCGGGGTGGGCCCAAGCTCGATCACGGGCGGCGCCAGGAGCTCGGCCAGAGCTTCCAGGACGGCGGCAAGCACTATGACAGGGTCCGTCCGGGGTATCCGGCGGAATCAGCACGGTGGCTGGTGCCCGCGGGCGCCCATGATGCGCTCGACGTCGGTGCCGGGACGGGCAAATTCACTGACCTGCTGCTGGCGCTGGGATTGTCCGTAACCGCCGTCGACCCGTCCGCGGACATGCTGGCGCAACTGTCCGCCCAATATCCGGCCGCTGCTGCCCTCCCCGGCACGGCCGAGGCCACCGGGCTCGCTGACGCAAGTTTCGACGTCGTCAGCGTTGCCCAGGCCTGGCACTGGTGCGACGCCCTCGCGGCCAGCACGGAACTGGCCAGGGTCCTCCGCCCGAAGGGAACGCTGGGACTGGTGTGGAACCAGCTGGACACTTCGGTGCCGTGGGTGCACCGGCTTTCCCGCATCATGCATGCCGGGGACGTCTACAAGCCCGGACAGCGGCCGCTGGTGGGCCCGGAGTTCGAGGGCCTCGAAGGGCACGTGACCCGCTGGCAGGATCCTGTCACCCCTGCCGACCTGATGGAACTGACCAAATCCCGAAGCTATTACCTGCGGGCCAACGAGCAGACCCGGGCCAAAGTCCTGGCGAACCTCAGGTGGTACCTGCATGAGCATCTGGGGCACGCCGAGGATGAAGAACTCAGCCTGCCCTACCTGACGTTGTCCTGGCGGGCCGTCCGCGCGTGACACGCCGATCCCGGCCGCGTCCCGCCAACGGGTAGGCTTGAACGTGTGAAGACCAGCGCGCCCTCCTCCTCCATTGAGGACTACGTCAAGGTGGTCTACTCGTTCACGGAATGGCAGGACAAGCCCATCACGTCCTCGCAGCTGGCGCAGCGCCTGGGAGTGGCAAATTCCTCAGTTTCGGAGATGGTCCGCAAGCTGAAGGACCAGGGCCTGGTGGACCATAAGCCCTACAGCGCAATTACCCTCACGGACGCCGGGCTCCGGCTTGCACTCTCCATGGTGCGCCGCCACCGGCTCATCGAAACGTACCTTGTCCAGCAGCTGGGCTACAGCTGGGATGAAGTCCACGACGAAGCCGAACTCCTGGAACACGCTGTCTCAGACACCTTTATCGAACGGGTGTCAGCCCAGCTGGGCCATCCGGACCGCGACCCGCATGGTGATCCCATTCCCACGGCCGACGGCAAGGTCCACATGCCCGTTGCCCGCCTCATGGGTGAACTCGATGAGGGCCACACCGGCCGGATCACCCGAATCAGCGACGACAACCCTGAACTGCTGCGCTACCTCGCGGCCGAAGAGATCGACCTTGATTCCGAGGTTGAAATCCTGGGACGGCGGCCCTTCGGCGGTGCCCTGATCGTGCGGATCAGCAGTGCCGGCCGGACCAGGGAATTCGATCTTGCCGACGAGGTCACCTCTGCACTGTGGGTACACACCGGCCGCCCCCATGAGGGTTGCATCCTGGCGGAGTCCTGACATGCGCAGGGCCGGATGAGGGAGTCGTGGATTCCGTCGGGCCGCGCCTGGCTTGCGGTTGCCGCCGGCGGCCTCGTTGGTTCTGAACTCCGGTACGGACTGGGCCTTGCCTTCCCCGACTCCGCCGGGGCCGTGCCCTGGACAACGCTCTGGATCAACGTCGCCGGCAGTTTCGTCCTGGCCGCCCTGACCACCGCCTGGATGGCGCGGCCGCAGACCGCATTCTGGCTCCGTGCCGGGCTGGGGCCGGGACTGCTCGGCTCCTTCACGACGTTTTCAGCGGTGGTGTTTGCCGTGGACCAGCTGGGGCGCGACGGTCAGCATATGGTGTGGATCGCCTACCTGGGGCTCTCCCTGCTGCTGGGCCTGCTCGCGGCTGCCCTGGGCTGGCGCCTCGGTAAGCTCACCGGGCGAGTGTCCACCCCGGGCGGCTCCGGGAGCCGGCAGTGATCAGCGCCGTGTTGGTGGGAATCTTCGGTATCTCGGGTGCGCTCCTGAGGTTCGCCACGGACAGCTGGTTCGCCCACCACAGCTCCCGGCGCACCGTACGGCTGGGACTGTCGAAGGACCGGCTCCACTGGCCCTGGGCAACACTTGTGGTCAACGTGGCAGGCTCCTTCATCATCGGGATCTCGTACGGCCTCACCACTCAGCTGGGGTTGGGGCACGAATGGGGCGTTGGGCTGGCGACGGGCTTTGCGGGCGGCCTGACAACCTTCAGTTCCTGGACCACTGCCACAGTGCGCCTGCTCGGGGAGGCAAGGTTCGGAGCCGCAGCCATGAACATCGCCGTCAACCTGGTGCTGGGCCTTGGCGCCGCCGCCGCCGGGATCGCCTTGGTGTCCTGAGGACTCCGGCCTGTCCATACCGGCCTGTCCCGTTCACGTATTGTGGAGGTGATGATCAGCAGACGCGACGTGGCAATAGCCCTCGATATCCCCATGGAAATGGCCCAGCGCCACGGCCTCCCTAAGTTCATGTCCGAGGAGCAACTCGGCGCGCTGTTGGACAGCCCGCCGGCCTGGCTGGAACAGTCCCGTGCCAACCGGACGGGCAAACGGCCGGTGTGGGTCCACCTGGTGTGCGCGGTGTGCGGTTACGAGGAAGCCGCACGGCCTAAAAAATGGTGGCCGGACTTCACCTATGTTGTGTGCGACCATCACCGCCCGGACGAAGTGCCGCCGGCCCAGCCGGGATTTGTCCGCAGTGAGTTCGACGGCGTCGGCACCCGCTTCGTTGGCATCGCGGACGTGGAAGCGCCCGACGGCGGACGCTAACCCGTTCAGCCACGCTCACTTGGGGTTGCTGGTCATTTCGTCAGGGACCGCCACCAGGCGGAGCTCAGCCCCATCACGGAACACCGCCAGGTCCAGTGGCTGGCCGATGGCATCGGAGAACAGCAGCCGCTGCAAGCTTTCGGCGTTGCTGACCGCCCTCCCGCCGGCGGTCATGACAATATCTCCTGCAGCCAGTCCGGCCCGGTCTGCCGGAGAGCCGGGCAGCACCTCAACAATGCGGAGCCCGTCCCGCTGGCCGCTCCGGATGACTGCGCTGGGATTGAGCCGGACCGGGGTACTGACGAGTCCCAGGTAGGCCCGCCGCACCCGGCCGTCCGAGAGCAGGGCGGAAATGATCCGCCGGGTGGTGGAGTTGATGGGGATCGCCAGGCCCAGCCCTGCCCCGGCCACGGCGGTGTTGATGCCCACGATCCTGCTGCGAGTATCGGCCAGGGCACCGCCCGAATTTCCCGGGTTCAACGCAGCGTCGGTCTGGATGACGTCCTCGATCACCCTCCGGTTGCCGTCCGCCCAGACCGGTATGGCGCGGCCCAGGCCGCTGACCACCCCCGCCGTTACGGAACCTGCAAGTCCCAAGGGGTTTCCGACGGCAACGACAAGTTGCCCCACGCGCAGCGACTCGGCATCCCCCAGTTCGGCGGGCAGGACCTTGGGGCGCCGGCCATGGACCACTGCAAGGTCGGACAGCGGGTCAGCGCCCACCAACTCCAGCTCCATCCTGCTCCCATCGGCAAAGACCGCGTGCCCGGTCCTTGTTCCCGCCACAACATGGGAGTTGGTGACGAGGTAGCCGTCCTCCGTGAAAAGCACCGCTGAGCCCGCTCCAACGCGCATCCGGCCGTCGCGGCGCGTGGCTGACATCTCAATGGCGGCAACATGCGGCGTGACCGCCGCTGCCACCCGCATGACTGTGCGTGAATACGAATCCAAGGCGTCGTCGTCGTACCTGTCCGAAGCCTCTTCCCGTGCCCGCTCCATGACGCACCTCCCTGTCCCGGCACCCTGCGCCCGCCGCGCTGGGGGCTTACCGGGTACAACGGGCGGCCGCGCAACGCTAGTCCCGGGCCGGCTACGCCTTGGGTGAACGCCTGCTCTGGGTGCTCGTCCCCCTCTGCAACCGCATATCCGCCGCACCCCGGGCCGCCCTTCACCTTGGCCGGCCCGCACCATCAGCGGGGCATGTGCGGTGCTAAAGTACCCGAGGGGAATTCCTACACAACCCCACACACCATGCGGGTTGTACTGGCTTCACCGACGATGCGGTTTTCATGCCACCCGGGCGTTGTTCCCGACGGAAAGCACGCCTGGCCGCCAAAGCTCTGCCGGCACAGGAACCCACACCACGGTGAACCCACAGGACGAATAACAAGGAGTACGTGTGACCGGACAGGTCTTGTTCCGAACGCGGTCGGAACTGCGACGAAAAGAATCGGTCAACGCGACGCGTAAGGACATCCAGGCCCTTCGGGCCCTGGCAGTCATGCTGGTGGTCCTCAACCACTTGTGGCCAGTCCGGCTCCCAGGCGGGTACGTCGGCGTCGACGTATTCTTCGTGATCTCGGGCTACCTGATCTCCAAACACCTGCTCGGTGAACTGGAACGGTCAGACCGCATCAACCTTGGTCAGTTCTATGCCCGGCGGATCAGGCGGCTCCTACCGGCAGCAACCCTTGTGGGCGTCGTTTCCCTCCTGGCCGCCTGGGTGCTGCTTCCGTTCTCACGCTGGGTGGCCATAGCCCAGGAGACCATGGCGTCGGTCCTGTATGTCGAAAACTGGGTTCTGGCCGCCAAGTCCGTGGACTATTCAGCACACAACGAAGCCGCGTCCACCGTGCAGCATTATTGGTCGCTCTCAGTCGAGGAACAGTTTTACCTGGTCTGGCCGCTGCTTATGCTCGGGCTGTTTACGGCCGCGGTCAAGTTCCGGCTCCGCCGGCGGGCGCTACTGACCCTGGGGGTCGCGCTTGCCAGCGTCATCGCGCTGGTGTTTTGCATCTGGTTTACGTACACCAACAGGAGCCCGGCCTACTTTGTCACGCCGGCCCGCGTCTGGGAGTTCGGCGCCGGGGCCCTGGTGGCCATTGGGGGCGCCCACGCTGTGGGGGCCCTGCGCCTGCGGCTGCCTTCCTACCACGTGGCACTCCCTGGAACAGCGCAGTGGCTGGGGTACGGCCTGATCGCGTTCTCCGCCCTGACGTTTAATGAGCAGACGTTTTTTCCCGGTTTCGCTGCCGCGGTTCCCGTGGTCGGCACTGTGCTGGTGATTGCTTCGGGGCCGAACAGCCCCTTTTGGTCGCCCAACCAGGTCCTTGCCGCCAGGCCAATCCAGTTCGTGGGCGATGTGTCCTATTCGCTGTACCTGTGGCACTGGCCGCTGATTGTCCTGGCGCCGGCCATCCTGAGCCGCCCGCTGGGGACCCTGGACAAGATCGGTATCCTGGCACTGGCCATAGGGCTCTCCTACGCCTCGAAGAAACTCGTTGAAGACCCGGGCCGCACCAAGCTCCTGAAGGGGGCCAAACCACTCCGGGTCGTCCTGGTCATGGCAGCAGCCATGGCCACCGTCTGTGCCTTGTGCGGGGGTCTCTTGCTGAGTTTCGGAAAGGCGCAGGAGGCAGAGACAGCCAAGCTGCAGAATCTTTCCGGTGACCCCTGCTACGGCGCCCGCAGCCTGGACCCGAAAAACAACTGCGGTGATCCCTTTGGTGCTGCCCGGGTTGCCAACGTGGGCCCGAACGAGGCGCCGCGCTTTGACGCCCCGGAGTGCCACCCGGCCGCAGACCCGATCGTTTTTGAAGACCAGAAACTCCTGACGGAGTGCGACTTCACAGGCGGCGCTCCGGCCACCGCAACTGTTTGGCTGATCGGCGACTCACACGCGGAGCAGTGGAAGAGCGCCCTGTATGAGCTTGCCCGGCTGCACAAGTGGAAGCTGAAGGAGTCCATGGTGGGTGGGTGTCCGTTCGTCGACGTAAAGCGGGTCGCTTTCATGGGCGAACCCGCGGATGACGCACGCTCCCAGAAACGGTGCCTGGAGTGGAGCAAGCAGGTGACGGACAGGATCGTCCAGGAAAAACCCGGCATGGTCTTTGCTTCCTCCTTCGGCGCCGGCGAGACGATCGACGACGGCACCGGCCGCCCCCAGTTGGAACAGTACAGCGACGCCGTCGCGAAGCGGTTCCTGGCTTGGACGGGTGCAGGATCCCGGGTCTTCGTCTTCCGCGATCCCCCCTTGACCCTGCGCCACAGCAGCCCGGACTGCGTGGCGCTCAACCAGCAACAGCCCATCAACTGCGCAAACCCCCGTACCGAGGCTCTGGTGCCGGACCCGATTGCGAGTGCTGCCGTTGGCATGGGCAAGCCCTCGGTGAAGGTGCTCGACATGTCTGACCAGTTCTGCGACGACCAGACCTGCTACGCGGTGATCGGCGGCCTGCAGGTCTACGCCGATTTCGACCATGCCTCACGGAGCTATGTCCACTCGCTGATGCCGGTGGTGGCGCAGCGCTTCAACGAGGCCCGGCAATAATCCTGTCTCCAGGGGTTTTGAGGAACCGGCCCCTGGACCGCACTGGTCCAGGGGCTGTCCCTTGCATGGGGCACCTGCCCGGTCAGTACGGGCAATCCGGGCAATCCGGGCAAAGAAAAACACCCCGGTCCGAAGACCGGGGTGTTTTTCTCGGTAACTCGATCCATCCTCAAAGGATGTCCCGAATCACCGCTTGGGTGTGGAGATGGGGGGAATTGAACCCCCGTCCGATGTCGTGTTGTCAGGGCTTCTCCGGGCGCAGTTTGCGTCGGACTTTCTCGGCCCCAGCCATGCTGCAAACAGCTGGCTGATCCGGGCCCAGTCATCTAAGAGTCCCGTTTACCCCGATGACGGGGGCAAACAGCAGTGGCTATCTAAATGACGCCAGGATCCGGGGCAATAGCAACCTCGGGCTGACGGACTGTCTTACTGCTTAGGCAGCAAGAGCGAAGTCAGTGCGCTTAGATTCGGCACTTATTGGTTTGCAGACAGCGTTTACGAGATAATTCTGCATCCTCGGCCCGCTTCACCTGTCGCGACTAACATCGTCGAAACCGATCATCCCCGTATTTTGTTACCAATCCATGTTACCCAATCCAGCGGGCGTACCCGCCGGACTATTCATAGTAACGCATGTTGTGCCGGATTCATTCCGGGCGACACCGCTCAGCCGCGCCGCCTGTTGCGTTCCCGCATCTCGCGCTGGGCTTCGCGGTTGTCCTGTTGTTCGCGGAGTGTCTGCCGTTTGTCGTACTCGCGCTTACCGCGGGCTACGCCAATTTCAACCTTCGCGCGGCCATCCACAAAGTAAAGCTGGAGCGGCACGATCGTGTAGCCGGCTTCCTGGACCTTGCGGGAGATCTTGATCAGCTCTTCGCGGTGCAGGAGCAGCTTACGGCGGCGCCGGGCAGCGTGGTTGGTCCAGCTGCCCTGGTTGTACTCCGGGATGTGGATGGCTTCCATCCACAGTTCGTCGTTATAGAAGGTACAAAACCCGTCCACCATGGACGCGTGCCCCTCGCGAAGGGATTTCACTTCGGTGCCCATCAGCGCAATGCCGGCCTCATAGGTATCCAGCACGTGGTAATCATGCCGGGCCTTGCGGTTGGTGGCCACCACCTTACGGCCACTTTCTTTGGGCACGGAACAGCTCCTCAATCAAATCGAAATGTCCTCCGGCCGGGTCGCAGCGGAGTCATACCAGTGTACGGCAGGGCCGCACAGCCCTAGAGCAGGCCCATCGGGTCGACGGCGGCACCGTTCAGCCAGGTTTCGAAGTGGGCGTGGCAGCCAGTGGAGTTGCCGGTACTGCCGGAGTACGCGATGAGCTGGCCCTGCGAGACCCGCTGCCCATTCGACACCACAATGCTGGAGTTGTGGTAGTAAATGGTGGTCAGGGAGTTGCCCTGCACCACCCCATGGTCCAGCTTCACCCGCCAGCCGCCGCCGTCTGCCGAATTCCATCCGGAGCTGAAGACTTCACCGGCTGCTGCGGCGTACACAGGGGTACCGCAGGCGGCACCGAAATCGATACCGGTGTGGACGTAGCCACCCTGGCCGTAAAAATCGATGGTCCCCGGCGGAGTAGTGCGCCAACCAAAACCGGACGTGATGGGAATGCTGCCGTCGAACGGGTGGCGGAGGCCGAAGGCCGACGGCGATCCGGCAGCAGGCGGGACGTACGGCTGGACCGGCGGTGCCGGGCGGTTCGCTGCCGCAGCCGCGGCGGCGGCAGCCGCAGCAGCTGCTTCGGCCAGCCGGCGCTGCTCGGCTTCCCATGCCTCCCGTGCCCTGCGATCGCGTTCGGCGATCTCGTTGGCCACCTGGTTCTGGCTTGCCTGGACTCCGGCGAGCTGGGCCTGGATTCCCGGCTTGGCGGCCTGCAGCTCGGCGTCGAGGCGCGTCGTATCAGCGATCAGCTGGTCAACCTGGGCTTTCTTGGCGGCGGCCTCGTCGCGGGCCGCCTTCTCGCGCTCAAGGGCGGCGTCAGCCTTTGCCTTCAGGTCCTTGATTTCCGCTTCCACGGCCTGCAGACGTGCCTCGGAGTTGACGTTGGTGGCGTTCTGCTGGCTCAGCTTGTCCATGGCGGCGTTCTGGCTGCGCATGGCCTGATCTGCCAGGTCCATGGTGTCGGTGAGGCTGCCTCCGTTGTTGGAACCGAAGAACAGCGAGAGGTTGGAGGGGACACCGCCGGACTTGTACGCCTGTGTGGCGATCTGGCCGATCAGTTTCTTGGTGTCGGCGATCTTCTGCTTGTCAGTTTCCAGCTGCTGCGTGATTTTGGCCTTGTTCTGCTGCGCCATGTCAACGCGGGCGGACAGTGCCTCGACTTCCTTGACGGCGCTGGCCACGCGCCCCTGCGCTTCGAGCAGCGCCTGCTGGGCGCCGGGCAGTTGGCCCTGGTACAGGACCAGGTCACCGGCGGCCTTGGCAATCCGTGAGTCAACAAACTCCAATGACTGCTGGACACGTTGCGCTTCGGCCTGGAGCGCGGCCTGCTTGTCCTCCAGCTCATCGGCGAATGCCGGCGGTGTGGACGAGGCAAGCCCGGAAGCGAGGACGACGGCGAGTACCCCGCTCAGGAGCGCCGAGCGGCGTGCGGCATGACGCCTCGGTCGCAGGCGCACGAGATTTTCTGACGTTACGTTCATCGGCATTCCTTGGTCGGTTTGCATAGCCTAAACGCGCAAATATCTGCGAAGGGTCAAGAGGGACGAAATTCCAGCCAAGGATCCGCCAAGGATCAGCAGTGCAGGCACCAGGATCAGTGTCTGGCCCGAGGAAATGAAAGCGGTGTCCGGATACTGCTTGGACATGTACTCCCCCAGGAAGAAGTGGGCCACGGCCCACAGCGTTGCCGAGGCAAGGGCTGCACCGATCACCGCTGCTATGACGCCTTCGAGGATGAAGGGTAGCTGGATGACGGTCTTCGAGGCGCCCACGAGGCGCATGATTCCGGTTTCCCGCCTGCGACTGAAGGCCGAAAGCCGGATGGTGGTGGCGATCAGCAGGATGGCACACACGATCATGACACCCGCGATGCCCACCGCAACGAGGGAGGCCCCGTTCATCACCGAGAAAAGCCGCTCCAGCAGCTGACGCTGGTCGATCACGGTTTCCACTCCGGGCTGGGAGCTGAATGTTTCACTGATGATTTCGTACTTTTCCGGGTCCTTCATGTTGATCCGGAAGGAAGCCGGCAACTGGTCCGGAGTTACGGAATCGACGATCGGTGAGTTCGAGAACTGGTCTTTGAAGTGCTTGTAGGCATCTTCCTTGGACTCGAACTGAAAGTCGTTGATGTATTGGGCCACTGCCGGAGACTCGAGCAGGGTGTTGAGGCTGTCCTGCTGCTCCGGGGTGACCGAACCGCCTGCGCAGCCGCTGGCCGTGGAGCCGTCGCTGCAAAGGAAGACGGCTACCTGGACTTTGTCGTACCAGTAGCCCTTCATCTGGTTGATCTGCATCTGCAGCATTCCGGCGGCACCCACGAACGTCAGGGAGACGAACGTGACCAGGATGACCGAGACCACCATCGATAGGTTGCGGCGCAGGCCGCTGCCTATTTCGGAAAGGATGAATGCGAGCCTCATCGCTGCGCCTCACCTTCACTGCCATCGTCCGCCGGACGGGCGTCGGGGTCGTCCCTGCCGCTGGCGTCCTTGAGCCTGCGGGACTGCCCGATGACCGGAATCATCGAGGTGTAAAGTGCCTTGGCCTCGTCGCGGATCACAACGCCGTTCTTGAGCTCGACCACCCGTTTGCGCATTTCGTTGACGATGTCGTCGTCGTGGGTGGCCATGACCACCGTGGTGCCATTCTGGTTGATCTTGTCCAGCACTCCCATGATGCCCATGGAGGTGGTGGGGTCCAGGTTTCCGGTCGGTTCGTCAGCGAGGAGGATGCCGGGGCGGTTCACGACTGCCCGGGCAATGGCGACACGCTGCTGCTCGCCGCCGGAGAGCTCATGAGGCATCCGGTGTTCCTTGCCTTCGAGCCCCACGGTCTTCAGGACCTCGGGGACGGTGTCGCGGATGACGCTGCGGCTCTTGCCGATGACCTGCATGGCGAAAGCCACGTTGGCGAAGACGTTCTTTTGGGGCAGGAGGCGGAAATCCTGGAAGACGACGCCGATGCCGCGGCGGAGGCGGGGCACCCGCCAGCTCGAGATCTTCGCGACGTTCTGGCCGGCCACGTAGACGGCGCCCGAGGTGGCGCGGTCCTCTTTGAGCACGAGCCGGAGGAAGGTTGATTTTCCGGAGCCTGACGCTCCGACGAGGAACGCGAATTCGCCGCGGTCGATCTCAAGGTTGATGGAGTCCAGCGCCGGCCGGGCCTTCTGGTCGTAGACCTTGGTGACATTTTCGAATCGGATCATGGCCCTAAGTACCCTGCAGGGCATGGCTGATGCGGAATGCAGCCCAGTTCTGCAGCCGGTGCACGGGTGTTCGTTGGGGGAAGTAGGGCCCCGGCCCCTCGACTATACGCAGGATTGGCTGCCTAATACGCGGCTTTGGGGGCGTGTCGCGGTAAGCCGATCCGCCGTTGCGGTGTTCCGGCCCTACTTCTCAGCGTTACGGTTGTCTGTGCGCCAGCGGATGCCGGCGTCGATGAAGTCGTCGATCTCGCCGTCGAAAACAGCCGAGGTGTTCCCCACTTCGTGTTCGGTGCGCAGATCCTTGACCATCTGGTAAGGGTTCAGGACGTATGAGCGCATCTGGTCTCCCCAGGATGCCTTGACGTCCCCGGCCAGCGCCTTCTTCTCGGCGTCTTCCTGTTCCTTCTTCAACAGCAGAAGGCGGGACTGCAGGACGCGCAGTGCCGCTGCCCGGTTTTGCAGCTGCGACTTTTCGTTCTGCATCGACACCACTACGCCGGTGGGAATATGCGTGAGCCGGACAGCGGAGTCTGTGGTGTTGACGGACTGGCCGCCGGGACCGGAAGACCGGAAAACGTCGACCCGGATCTCGTTATCCGGGATGTCGATCGAATCCGTCTGCTCGATCAGTGGAATGACCTCCACCGCGGCGAAGGACGTTTGGCGCCGGCCCTGGTTGTCGAAGGGGCTGATCCGCACCAGCCGGTGGGTGCCGGCCTCAACGCTGAGGGTGCCGAACGCGTAAGGGGCCTTGACCTCGAACGTGGCCGACTTGAGCCCTGCTTCCTCGGCGTAGGACGTGTCCATGACTGTAGTGGGATAACCGTGGCGCTCTGCCCAGCGGAGATACATCCGCATCAGCATTTCAGCGAAGTCGGCGGCGTCCACACCGCCGGCGCCGGCACGGATCGAGACCACAGCCTCACGCTCGTCGTACTCGCCGGACAGGAGCGTAACCACCTCGAGGTTCTTCAGCGCCTTTTGGATCGACTCCAGCTCCGCGGCCGCTTCTCCCATGGAGTCGGCGTCACCTTCGTCCTGGCCGAGCTCCACCAGGACTTCAAGGTCATCGATGCGCGATGCCAGGGTTGTCAGCCGTTCCAGCTCGGACTGCCGGTGTGAGAGGCGGGAGGTGATTTTCTGCGCCGCGGCGGGGTCGTCCCACAGGTCCGGCTCCCCCGCACGTTCACTGAGTTCGGCGATGTCTTCCCTCAGCGCGTCCATGTCGGTAACCCGTTCAATGGACTCGTAGGTGGCGCGGAGCGCGCGGATTTCAGCGGAAAAATCAATATTGGCCATGGTCGTTTAAGCCTACGCCATCCGGCGAAAGGCGCCGTTCCTTGCGCCGGGGCCCGGGATTGCCTGCCTACCGTGTTAACCGCGAGCGCGCTGTCGACGTCGCTTCAATCAGGATTCCGTCTGGAACCAGGAAGTTCACCACCGGCGGATGGACCGCGGCGGTGAGCACCACAACAGCGGTAGAGCCATCCGGGGTACCGGTTGCCCCGCCAACTGCCAGGGCGTCAAACCGTGCCGAGGCGGGGCTCCTGGCAACAAAGTCAGCCGCGACACTCCGAACCCGTGCGGGGTTGAGGACGGCAGATGGGCTGCCGCCCTGGGAAGCCACCTCACCCAGCGTGTAGCTGTCCGCGGCAGCAAGGGAGGCGCCGTCAGCCAGGGACAGCAGGCGCTTATGCTCCAGGTAAACGGAAGAAATTCCCATCACGACGGCGGCCACCAGGAGTGCCAAGGCCACATACCCGATAATCATTACCGTTATCTGGCCGTCCTCGGATGTCGATTCCCTCACCGGAACCTCCCCACAATCTGGGTAGCGGCTGCCTCCACCTCGGTGGCAGAGAGCCGGACGCCATCCTGGAATGGAACGAACGGCAGCGGGATGGACAACCTGACGGTGACGGTCACAGCAGTGCCCGGCGCGTGACAGTCAGCGGGGTCACAGGTTGTTGCCATCGAGGCCTGGTCCGGGCTGTGTCCAAAGTCGGCCAATGCCAACGCCACGGCCTGCTCCGCGGCCGCCTGGGCTGACGCGCTGTCGGGTTGGGCGACGTAGACCTTCGCAGCCTGGTCGGCTGCGCCCACCACAGCGAACGAGCCGCCCTGCATCTGGGCGACGGTGATGATGAAGTAAACGAGCGGGACCATCAACAGCAGGGCAAGGAACGTGAACTCCACAACCGCACTTCCCTCCTCCCTGCTCCCGGCGGCTCGCCGGCGGGATGATTCCGGTCCCCGGCACAGTGCCTCCAGCAACCGGCAACGGACAAGCCGGAGCACTCGCCGGAAGTCACGGCTGTACCGCTGCATGGCCCGTCACCTCCAGCGTTCCCCGGGGTCCGATCAACCCCACTACAGGCATGGGAGCCCGGACCGTTACTTCCAGCGTTCTTAGCCCCTGAACGGTCACTTCGTTCGTGCTGATCTCCTCAGCGAAGGATGGGTTCAGGGCAGTCATGATGAGGCCGCGGGTCCGTTCTTCGGCATCACTGGCACCCCGGTCAGCGAGTGTTCCGTACCGGGCGCCAGAAGCTGCCGCGTCAATCAATGTGTTCCGGACGTGCAGAACAAGGGTCAATTGGAGAATTGCCAGGAAGAACATCGTGAGCAGTCCGCCCACCAACACAAAATCCACGATCGCCGAACCCTGTTCCCGGCCACGGACACCTGAAGGACTGCCACCGGTGGGGCGTACGGAAGCGGCCATGGGGCTAGTTGCCCACCTTGTCCATTGCCTGGTTGAACATCGCCTCCAGCGCGGGACCGGCGAGCGCCAGCAGGGCAGCCACGAGCACCGCGGACATTAATGTGATCATGACCCACCCAGGAACATCACCCCTCTCTGGACCATCGGCAACGTGGGACATCCCGCGCTGTTGCGCGCCGCGCTGGACGGCAGGGAAACGGTACCGGGCCGCGCGCCGGACGCCCGTGCCGGCCCATGCGGCGGGTGAGGTGGCGACCGCGATCAGTAATAGTGCCCAGCGGAGTACTCGAGTCTTCATTTGCTCTTCCTGTCCCTTGTTGTTTTCCGTGCCGTTGACGGCATTGCCTTGGATTGCATGCTGTTTTCGTCCCGATCAGATGGCGCCATTAGAGACCCAGGCTGATTGCGGCGATGCCGGGAAAGACGGCAAATACCACCGTCAGCGGAAGCACTCCGAAGACGAGGGGCACCATCATGGCAATTTCCTTCTTACCGGCGGCTTCCATCAAGTCCCGCTTGGCTGTGTCGCGGACATCCTGGGCCTGCGCCCGCAGTACGTCCGCGAGGGGTGTCCCCCGTTCCACCGCAACAACGATTCCGTCCACGAACCGGACGAGCGGTGCAAGGTCCGTACGCGCGGAGAACTCCTGGAGGGCGTTGACCAGAGGCTTGCCTGCCCGCGTTTCTGCCAGGATCATGGAAAACTCCTTGGACAACTCGCCCTTGGCGCTCCGGCAGACCCGGTCCAGGGCTCCGGTGGCACTTTCCCCTGCACCGACGGCCAGTGCCATCAGTTCGGCGAGGCTGGGAAACTCGGCCATCATGCGCTCTTCCCTCCTGCGGACCTGCACACCCAGCCAATAGTCCCGGAGAACGAAGCCTGCCACCCCGCTGCCGATGATGGCCACAGCAGCCAGCAGGGCGTTGAACCTTCCGGCCGCAGCTCCAACGGCGACAATGGCCGAAGTTAGGGCGAAACCTGCGGCACCCCACATGACCTGCTCAGCGCGAAAATCTATAACTGACTTGCTGATTCCGGCCTGCGCGAGCCGGCGGGCTGTTGCCCCTGGAGCAGGACTCATTTTCCCCAGGGTGGAAATGCCGTCGCGGATAAGCGGGCGGAGGATCCGCTCCAACGGTCCGAAGGGCGTCAGGGTGTGTTCCCCGGAGAGGAGGCGCGACTCCAGGTTCTGCGATTTCAGCTGGGGCTCAATGCGCTGGGCCAGAGTCGTCGCCCGCATGAGCGGAGACCTGAAAATGACCAGCCAGAGGCCGATTCCCAGGACGGCACCGCAAACGGCGGCGGCCGGTGACACGGTGATCATCGGAGCACCCGTTCATCCTGGGGCAGGGCACCGATCCTAAGCATCGTTGAGTAGCAGACCAGCGAGATCACGAGGCCGCCAAGGAGAACGGCCGCTCCCATGGCTGTATTGTATGCCTGCACAGCTTCGGGGCGGGTCGCGAGGAGAAGCATCACAATCCACGGCGCTGCGACCGCAAGACGGGCAGCGTTTACGGTCCAGGACTGGCGGGCTTCGAGTTCACTGCGCGTCCGGGCGTTTTCGCGAAGGAACTCGGCCAGGGTTCCCAGCAACTTGCCGAGGTCAGACCCTCCGACCTCACGAGTCAGCCGCAAGGCTTCAACGATCCGGTCGGCCACCGGGTCGGCGAGCCGGTTCTTCAGCTTGTTCAGGGAACCATCGAACTGTCCTCCGGCCCTGTAGTCCGCGCCGAAGTCGCGAAAGACCGGCCTCAGCTCTTCCGGCCCCTTATCCCCCAGTTGGATGAGTGCTTCAGGCAACGGGAGTCCGGCCCGGATCGCTGACCGCAGATGGTCAACGACGTCGGGCCACAGCTGGCGAAGGAGTGCAGTCCGCTTCTTCGCGCGCCACCGAAGGATGGTGAGCGGAAGCCAGCCTGCGAACAGCCCGAAGCACGCAGCGATCGGCCACGACCTGCTCACGGCGAAGAACACCAGGACGACGAACAGTCCCAACCCGAGGCAGGTTCCGAGCAGTCCGCCCACGGAGACCTTCTCGACTCCTGCGGCTGCCAGCAGGTCGGCGATCCGGCTGGGCTTCCTTCGGCGGGGCGTGCGCTCAGGCGATTCCCACAGTGACCACCAAATAAGGAACAGGCCCGTTCCCGCAGTGGCTCCCAGCAGTGCAGACATCATCGGGGGTCCAGCAGGGCTGCAACGTCATAGCCTGCGCGGGCAAACTTCTCTATTGCAGGCATCGCATTGGCACGTGACTGCAGAACGCCGTCGGCCATAGCGAAGACCGGTGATGACTCAATGATGCCGTTTTCAACCCGCCGCCCAAGGGAAAGGATCTCGGTAACCTCCCGGCGTCCGTTGGCAAGCCGGCTGCAGTGAACCACCAGGTCAATACAGGATGCCACCGTTGGCACGACGAAAGCCGAAGAGATGTTCTCCCCTGCCAACAGGGGAAGCGTGCAGATCTTGGTGACGGCATCATGGGCTGAGTTGGCGTGGACGGTACACATCCCCGGCAATCCGCTGTTGAGCGCAATCAGCATGTCGAGGCTTTCAGCTTCCCGAACTTCACCGACCACGAGGCGGTCTGGCCGCATGCGCAGCGCTTCCTTGACGAGGCGCCGGAGCGGGATCTCGCCTGTTCCTTCAAGGTTCGGCTGCCGGCACTGGAGTCCCACCACATCACGCAGGGGAAACTGCAACTCAAAGATTTCCTCTACCGTGATGACCCGCTCCCGGCTGCCGATGCTGGCGGCGAGGCAGTTCAACATGGTTGTCTTACCGGCCTGGGTTGCCCCTGATACCAGGATGTTGAGCCCACTGGAAACGGCAGCGCCGAGGAACCTGGCCGACTGCGGCGTCAGGGTTCCGAGTTCAACCAGGTGCTCGAGCCGGCTGGCTTTGACAACGAACTTTCGAATATTCACGGCCCAGTGGCGGCGCGTGACGTCCGGGATGACGACGTGGAGCCTGGAGCCATCAGGGAGCGCAGCGTCAACAAACGGAGATGACATGTCCAGGCGCCTGCCGGAACTCTTCAGCATCCTCTCCACCATGTCACGCACCTGCTGCTCAGTAAGGCTGAGCGAGGTCAACTCGGATTCCCCGTTGCGTGCCACATAGATCTCGTTGGGAGCGTTCAGCCAGATCTCTTCTATCGAGGGATCGTCCAGCAGCGGTTGGAGCACTCCGAAGCGTGCAACGGCATCGAACAGAAACCGTCGCGCTGCATCCAAAGGACCCAGCGGTGGAAGCGGTCCCATGAGGGCCCGCTCGTCGTAGTCCGTCACCGCGGCGTCGACCAGCCGCCGTACTTCGCCTGATTGGTTGAGCGGGTCAAGCCCCCTGCGCCTGATCAGTTCCCGGACTTCGTCCTCGACTATCCCCAGAGCATCCATGCCAGTTTCCCCCAGTTGACTGCCGCCCCCGGCGGAGGCAGTTCAATTGGGTCCAGCCTAGGGAGGCTACACCATGGCAACAAGTCAAATTCCCGGGAATGTGGATAAACCATCTACGTGGTCCCCTTTATCACTCCAGCCCCAAAAGAACCACTGGTTACGCTGGTCACACCAGTGCTATGGTGAGCGCGTTATTTGTCGAATTTTCACGGTCAGGTGCCTCCCTGGGGGGCAGCATTTGGCCAGTAATCGAAATGAGCGCTCAGGAGAGCGCCACATTGTCTCCGGAGCCAATATGAAGCGGAACCCGTCTCAGTCCCGTCGCCCCGCCGTGAAATCGCTGTGGGTCATGCTGCTGGCAGCCTCACTAATGGCAAGCCCCGGAATTACGGGCGTCGCCTTGGCTGTTGAACCGGCGCCCTCACCAACTGCGTCGGCAGCACCCCAAGCAAGTGCGCCTACCACGCAGCCGGACCCCGCCGCGCCGTCTCCAGGCGGAGCCGCCCCGGCACCGCAGGAACCTACGGCAGCCACCGAGCCTCCGGCTCCGACACCCTCTCCGGAAGCCCAGCAGTCGATGGCTGAAGCGGTCGGGATTGGCGGCGCCGAAATGGGCCAGCGGTCTGCACGGGTAGTACGCACGGCCCCCTCGGAATCAGTACGCAAGCTCAGTTCCGAAGCACTGGCCAGCGAAGGCACCTGGATGCCCACGTTTGGCGTCCAGGGGCTCGACGTGAGCGGCCACCAGCCAACCGTGGACTGGAGACAGCAATGGAACATGGGGTCCCGGTTCGCCTATGTGAAAGCCACTGAGGGAAACTACTACACCAATCCCTCCTACAGTTCCCAATACCAGGGAGCACGGAACGTCGGGATGATCAGGGGTGCCTACCACTTCGCTATCCCCAATTGGTCGTCGGGCGGAGACCAGGCCCGTTACTTTGTTCAAAATGGCGGCGGATGGTCCTCGGACGGTTACACAATGCCGCCGGTGCTGGACTTTGAGTTCAACCCTTACGAGGGCCGAACGATTAACGGTTTCTACTTCGGCAACACCTGCTACAACATGTCCGCAGCGCAGCTTCAGTCCTGGATCCGGGACTTCGGAAACACCATGCGCTCGTTGACCGGGCGGCTTCCTGTTATCTACACCAACACGAGCTGGTGGAACCAATGTGTGGGAAATCCTGCCGGGTTCGGCGATTATCCATTGTGGATGGCTGCCTACCCCAGTTCTGCCACCAACAATGCCGGCCCTGTACCGACGGGTAGCTGGAGCACCTACAGCATCTGGCAATACAGTTCCACGGGCCCCTTCGCCGGCGATTCCAACGTCTGGAACGGGGACTACGCCTCCTTGCGTACGTTCGCCGGAGCCGCGGCTCCCGACGGGTCCTTCGACGACCTGTCGGTGCAGCGGGTCGGATCCACTACGCAGCTGAACGTGCGCGGCTGGGCCGTCGACTTTGCCAACTCCTCTGCCTCGACGCAGGCTCATGTATATGTCACCGGCCCCGATGGAGTGCGCACGGGCTATGCGCTCCCCGCCAACATATCCCGCCCGGATGTGAATGCCGCCCTTGGAGTCACCGGGCAACATGGCTTCCAGCAAGGCATCCAGCTTCAGAAATCCGGAACCTACCGGGTCTGCGCCTACGCCATTGGCGCCTTCAGCAACACTGAAATTGGCTGTAAATCGATTGATGCAAAGGGCGTTGAGTCGCCCATGGGCAGCATTGATGACGCCAGGGAAGTGCGGAGCGCAGACAAGGTCACGCTTTCCCTTCGGGGCTGGGCAATCGACGGTGCCAACCCGGCCACGGCAACAGAAGCCCATGCCTACCTGACGGCGCCGGACGGTACCAGGACCGGTTACGTTATGCCCGCGAATCTGTCCCGACCCGACGTCGACCAGGCGTTGGGGATGGGTGCCAATCATGGCTACCAACGCGATATTCCCATCACGGCGCCCGGCAGCTACAAACTCTGCGTTTACGCCATCGGACAGTACAGCAATCCCGAGATCGGCTGCAGGCAGCTGAACTTCGCTCCGGCGGCCGCCCCCATTGGCAGCTTCGATGACGCATCCCTGATAAAAACATCCACCACAGCCGCCCTTTCAGTTCGGGGTTGGGCAGTGGACCGTGGGGACTCAACACGGTCCATCTCTGTCCACGTCTATGTGACCTCGCCGGACGGCACCACTAAGAGCTACCCGTTCTCTGCCGCGCAGGCCCGGGCCGACGTCAACAACGCCCTTGGGGTGACAGGGAACCATGGCTTTGCCGCGGCCATACCCATCACGGCGCCCGGGCAGTACAAGGTCTGCACTTACGCCATAGCACTCAGCCCGCTTGCCCCCGGAAACCCCCTCCTGTCCTGCCGGACTGTCGACGTCGGAGCTGTCGCACCCCCCATCGGAAGCCTCGACAGCATGACAGTCAACAAGACGAGCACCTCCGCCTCGCTGTCGCTCGCCGGCTGGGCCGTGGACAAGGCAGATGCCTCGCGGTCCATCGACGTGCACATATATGTGACCGCACCGGACGGAAACACGAAGGGATATGCCTTCAATGCGTCCCGGCCCAGGACTGACGTCAATACTGCGTTCGGTGTGACGGGCGACCACGGCTTCGCTCCCTCGATCCCCATCACCAGCCCCGGCGTCTACACTGCCTGTGCTTACGCCATCGCGCCCAGCCCTCTGGCGTCCAATAACCCGTTGATCGGCTGCCGCACGGCTGACGCCGGCAAGAGCGGTGTACCGGTGGGCGTGCTGGACTCCGTAGCAATAAAGACGACTGCGGGGGTTACCTCGCTGGAGGCGACGGGGTGGACCTACGACCCGGATATGCCCACGCTTTCGAACCCTGTCCACGCGTATGTCACCGGCCCCGACGGCAAGACCACGGGATACGTTTTCTCAACCACGGTGGACCGGCCCGATGCAAACAAGGCTTTCGGCATCACGGGTACCCACGGATATTCAGTCAATGTCAAAACCACTGTCCGTGGCACATATACGCTGTGCACCTACGGGATCGGAGTGTCCCCGTTCACCACCGGGAACACGGCGCTGGGTTGCCGGACCCTGACGTACTAGGGGGCCGCCCGGCCAAGAAAAAAGAGGGGTGAAGCTCGGCTTCACCCCTCTTTCTCTTGGCTCCAGCTAGTTGTTGCTCTCGGCAAGCAACTCCAGGAGGTACGCCCCGTAACCGCTCTTGACGAGCGGCTCGGCGCGTTCCCGCAACTCGTCATCAGTCAGGAAGCCCAGGCGCCACGAGATCTCTTCCGGCGCCCCGATCTTGAGGCCCTGCCGGTTCTCGACCGTGCGGATGAAGTTTGAAGCGTCGTTCAGGTCATTGAATGTCCCGGTGTCCAACCAGGCAGTTCCCCGTGGCAGGATCTCCACTTGCAGCTTTCCGGCTTCGAGATATTTACGGTTGACATCCGTGATCTCAAGCTCTCCGCGGGCCGAGGGCTTCAGGTTTTTTGCGATGTCCACCACGTTGTTGTCGTAGAAGTACAGCCCGGGCACCGCATAGTGGCTCTTCGGAGCAGCTGGCTTTTCTTCCAGGGACAGTGCCTTGCCCTGGTCATCGAACTCGACCACGCCATAGGCCGACGGATCCTTGACCCAGTACCCGAAGACTGCACCGCCGTCGATGGTCTTAAACCGTCGCAGCTGGGTACCCATGCCCTGGCCATAGAAGATGTTGTCGCCCAGCACCAGGGCCACACTGTCGTCGCCGATGTGCTCTGCGCCGAGGACAAAGGCCTGGGCCAGGCCATCCGGCGAGGGCTGCTGCTTGTAGGTGATGGAGACGCCGAAACGGGAGCCATCCCCGAGGAGCCGCTCGAACTGTTCGGCGTCATGCGGGGTGGTGATAATAAGAATGTCCCGGATCCCGGCAAGGATGAGGGTCGACAGCGGGTAGTAGATCATCGGCTTGTCATAGACAGGGACCAACTGCTTGCTGACACCCAGTGTGATGGGGTGAAGCCTTGAGCCGGTTCCGCCGGCAAGTATTATTCCGCGCATGCCCCCATCTTTCCCTTCGCTAAGTGCAGCGGCAAATCCGGTACCCTTGGGAATTATGCAGCGACTTCTTGTGACCGGCGGAGCCGGCTTCATTGGCTCAAACTTTGTCCACTATGTATTGGAAAACACTGATGACCATGTCACTGTTCTGGACAAGCTGACCTACGCCGGCAATCGTGAATCACTGCGCGGCCTGCCCGAGGACCGCTTCACCTTCGTTGAGGGTGACATCGCCGATGCCGGCATCGTGGACGGCCTGGTCGCAGGCACCGACGTCGTAGTCCACTACGCAGCAGAATCGCACAACGACAATTCCCTGCACGACCCCCGCCCCTTCCTGGATACCAACATCATCGGCACCTACACGCTGATCGAAGCGGCCCGGAAGCACGGCAAGCGCTTCCACCACATCTCCACCGACGAGGTCTACGGCGACCTCGAACTGGACGATCCCGAGCGGTTCACCGAGCAGACCCCGTACAACCCCTCCAGCCCGTACTCCTCCACGAAGGCCGGCTCGGACCTCCTGGTCCGCGCCTGGGTGCGCTCCTTCGGGCTGCAGGCAACCATCAGCAACTGCTCGAACAACTACGGCCCCTACCAGCACGTGGAGAAGTTCATCCCCCGGCAGATCACCAACGTGATCGACGGAATCCGTCCCAAGCTATACGGCAAGGGCGAGAACGTCCGTGACTGGATCCACGCCAACGACCACTCCTCCGCCGTCCTGGCCATCATCGCCAAGGGAACCATCGGGGAAACGTACCTGATCGGTGCTGACGGCGAGAAGAACAACAAGGACGTCGTTGAACTGATCCTCAAGCACATGGGCCTGGCCCCGGACGCGTACGACCATGTAGTGGACCGTCCCGGCCACGACCTGCGGTACGCCATCGACTCCACCAAACTCCGCAACGAACTTGGCTGGGAACCCCAGTTCTCGAACTTCGACGCCGGCATCGAAGACACCATCGACTGGTACCGCAACAACGAACAGTGGTGGCGCCCGCAAAAAGCCGCCACCGAAGCCAAATACAAGGAACAGGGCCAGTAGTCCATGTCTCTGGAGTTCTCGAAAAAGCTTTCCGGCCACACAACCCCCATTCCCGGCGTCGTTCTCTACGACCTCCCCGTCCACGGCGACAACCGCGGCTGGTTCAAGGAAAACTGGCAGCGGGAGAAAATGGTTGCCCTGGGACTGCCTGATTTCCGGCCGGTCCAGAACAACATCTCCTTCAACGAAAAAGCCGGAACCACCCGCGGCATCCATGCCGAACCGTGGGACAAGTTCATCTCCGTTGCCACGGGGCGGATCTTCGGGGCCTGGGTGGACCTGCGTGAAGGGCCCTCGTTCGGAGCTGTCTTCACCGCTGAGCTGGACCCCAGCCAGGCGATCTTCATTCCGCGCGGAGTCGGCAATGCCTTCCAGACCCTCGAGGACAACACGGCCTACACCTACCTGGTCAACGACCACTGGTCCGCCGATGCCCAGGGGCAGTACACCTTCTTGAACCTGGCTGACGAAACCGCTGCCATTTCCTGGCCGATCCCGCTGGACCGGGCCGAACTCTCCGACAAGGACAAAGCCCACCCGCGGATGGCAGACGTCGCCCCGATGCCGGCCAAGAAGATCCTCGTCGTTGGCGCCGATGGCCAGCTGGGCAAGGCATTGCGCGAACAGCACGACGGCGACGCACGGGTCGAGTTCGCCGGCCGCGGTGAGTTTGACCTTGCCCGGGAGGATTCCTTCAAGAACCGGAACTGGAAGAACTACTCCGCCATCGTCAACGCCGCGGCCTACACCGCTGTGGACGCTGCCGAATCCGAGGAAGGCCGGGCTGCCGCCTGGGCCATCAACGTGACGGCCGTGGCCAACCTGGCGCGCACCGCCGTCGAGCATGACCTCACGCTGGTCCACGTCTCGTCCGACTACGTTTTTGACGGGAGCCGGGACAACCACGACGAGGACGAGCCCCTCACCCCCTTGGGCGTTTACGGCCAAACCAAGGCTGCAGGCGAGGCGGTGGCAAGTGTCGTTACCCGCCACTACATCGTGCGTACAAGCTGGGTTATCGGTGAAGGCAACAACTTTGTCCGAACCATGGCCAGCCTCGCTGGGCGGGGGATCAAGCCGGCGGTGGTCAACGACCAGACCGGCCGCCTGACCTTCACCCAGGACATCGCAGCTTTCATCAGCCACCTGCTGACCACCGAAGCCGCCTACGGTACCTACAACTTCAGCAACGCCGGACCCGTGAAAAGCTGGGCCGACATAGCGGCGGACGTCTACGAGCAGGCCGGCGCCCCCAGGACTGATGTCACTGGAATCACCACTGCTGAATACTTCAAGGACAAGGCCGCCGCTCCGCGACCGCTCAAGAGTGCCCTGAACCTGGCGAAGGCACACTCCACGGGTTTTGTTGTCGCCGATGCCGAGGAGCGGCTGACTGCCTACCTAAAGGCGGAAAACGATAAAGCATGACTCCCGCAGAGCAAGCCCACCGCACCCTGGTGATCATGCCGGCCTGGAACGAGTCGGAGGCCATCGGCGGCACCATCCGGGAAGTGTTCGAGTTCGGCCCTGACTGCAGCGTCCTCGTCGTGGACGACGGCTCACGCGATAACACTGCCCAGGTTGCCCGCGAGGCTGGCGCGCTGGTGGTGCAGCTCCCGTTCAACATGGGGGTGGGCGGCGCGATGAGGACCGGCTTCAAGTACGCAAAAATGCACGGCTACACCCGGGTTATCCAGGTGGACTCCGATGGCCAGCATGATCCTCGTGATATCAAGGCCGTCCTCGACGGCCTGCAGGAAGCGGACATCGTCATCGGGGCCAGGTTCGCGGACAAGGGCACGTACACCGTCAGGGGGCCCCGCAAGTGGGCCATGAACGTCCTGGCCTGGACCATCTCTCGGATTGCGGGCACCCGGCTCACCGACGTGACGTCCGGTTTCCGCGCTGCCAATGCCAAGGCCATCCGCCAGTACGTGGACCACTACCCCGCGGAATACCTGGGCGACACCATCGATTCCCTGGTCGTCGCCATCCGCTCGGGATGTACCGTTCGCCAGGTGGGCGTCTCAATGCGCGAACGGCAGGGCGGGACTCCAAGCCACGACCCCGTCAAGGCCGCCATCTACCTGGGCCGGTCAGCCTTTGCCCTCCTCTTTGCGTTGACGCGCAAGAAGAACGAACCGTCGTCCAACTAGGAGTTTCCATGGCCACCCTCGTTGGCTTCATCTTTGTGCTGGTCATTCTGCTGATCATTTTCGAAATGCTGCGACGCCGCCACCTGCGCGAAAAGTACGCCGTCATCTGGATCATCATCGGGATTGGCGTCCTGGTGCTGGTGGCCTTTCCGCAGCTTCTCTTCTGGTCCAGCGGAGTGCTCGGCGTGAAGGTGCCTTCAAACCTACTGTTCGCCATGGCGATAGTACTGCTGGTCTCCGTTTGCCTGCACCTCTCCTTCGAACAGTCCCAGGCGGAAGACGAAGTCCGCGTCCTGGCGGAGGAAGTGGGTATCCTTCGGCTCAAAGTCCTTCAGCTTGAGGAGAGCCTGACGCGGGGTGGCACAGCCGCCGGCAACGGGACGCACCCGGAAACGCTCCCACCCGAACCAACGCCCTAACGAAAAAGGTGGCTGCCCCCAGGATCTGGGGGCAGCCACCTTTTTATGCAGTCCGCTAGGAAACCACGTGCTTCAGCAGCCTGGGCAGCGAATCGGTTTTCCCGATCATCAGTGAGCGGGCAACCAGGGTGGCTGCATTCAACCGCGACGTCGTGTGGAAGGCCGCAGCCCGGGCGGTTCCGTTCCAGCCAAGCTCCCGGAAACGCCGTGCCTGTCCCTCGAAGTACGCGCGCTCTTCATCGAACCGGCGCCCGTCAAGGGCCTTGACCGACGAGTCCGATGCGGAGTGCCGGCGGTAGAGGAACGCGAGCGTCGGGTCGACCACCATGGAGCCGCCTTCGGCTGCAATATCCAACAGCAGCGCAAGGTCCTGCACCACGTGCAAACCCTCCGTGAAGCCGATACGGCGGATAACGTCCGTGCGCCATGCCAGGGACGGGAAGTACGCCCAGTCGGCCCGGACAAGGCTGGTGGCCATCTTTTCGCCCTGCAGGAGGACTGTGGACTTGGTGGAGGGTGCGTATACCTTCTTGACGATGTCCACTAGCGGGGAGCATGCCCGCCCCTGCTCATCGATAACCTGAACACCGGGCTGGACAACGCTGGCCTCGGGGTAGGCTTCGAACGCCTTTGACACGACGTCGAGGTAGTTCGGCAGCATGATGTCGTCGGCGCCCATGACCACAACAATGGGAGCTTCGGCCAGTTCCAGCGCCTTGCGGTAATTGCCGTTGGCGCCGAGGTTCTCTTCGTTCTTCTGGTAGCTGACCCGCGGGTCAGACATGGATTCGAACCAACGCTGGGGTTCCGGGCTGGGGTAACCGTCGTCGACCACGATGAGGCGCCAGTCCTCGAACTGCTGGCTCATGACGCTTTGCGCCGCAAGTTTCATCAGGTCGACGTCGCCGTAGTACGGAAGCAATACATCAATGGCCATGTGCCAGGTAGGTCCTTTTCTTGAAGATTCACAGGGTTGGATCTGTTTGCCCGGAGATGAGCACCCCGGTCAATGCTACCGTGTCGGCCTGTGCGGGCGGCTTCCAGCGGCCTGCCCCGGCCAGCGACCCCGGGCAAATGGAGGCCCCTCGGCCCCGACGATAGACTGAAGCCTGCTGTCTGACAGTTCCCTGACGCATCGGAACGGTCTATTTGGGTAAGCGAGAAGGAACTATAAGACGTGACGCACCAGAGTGACCCGCGGGTGGTGGCTGTTATCTCAGCCTTCCACCCTCCTCAGGACCTTCCCCAGAGGGTCGAAAAACTCAACCAGCAAGTCGTTCACACAGTTGTTGTCGACGACGGTTCCGACCCCCAGCAAACGAGCAGCGTGCTGAACGCCCTGGAAGCGCTGGGATGCACCGTGCTGCGCATGCCCGAGAACGTGGGAATTGCCGCAGCACTCAACGCAGGACTCGATGAGGCGCTCAAGGCGTGGTCTCCGGATTTCCTCGTCACGCTTGACCAGGACTCCGCACTTGATGATGGATACATCGCTGCCGCATTGGCCACCTACGCGGAGGCAAGTGCCAACGGTGTCGACGTCGGCCTGGTCAGTGCTCAGTCGCACAACGGCCTCGACGTTCCGCTGATGACCAGGAGGGCACGGTTTCCCGAAGCCTTCGACCCCCTGCAATCCGGCGCCGTCATCCCGGTATCCACGCTCAAGACAGCGGGAATGCTCGACGGAAGGTTGTTCATTGACTGCGTAGATTCTGAATTCAATCTTCGCGTCAGGTCCCACGGCCTGGCCACCCTCGTGGGCAAGGGGTGCAACATGACCCATGCCCTTGGCCAGGCACAGCCAATGATGCTTTTCGGATGGCATGTCAGCGTTTTGGGCCGAAAGCGCCATGTACATTCACATGCCCCTTTCCGGGTGTACTACATGACCCGGAACAACATCCACCTCTGGCGGCAGTACGGCGCCAGGTTCCCTATCTGGCTGCTCCGGAGGCTCCGCTTCCAATTGGAAAGTGACGTCTTCAGGATGCTGTACGGCCCAAATCGAAAGGGGCAGTACCGGGCGTTTGCCCGCGGCTTCGTGGATGGCTGGCTCGGACGGCTCGGGAAGATCGATCCCTCGTTGCAGCGGAAGATCAGCGCGTGAGCGGGGCCGGCGCTGTGCGGGTATCCGTGTGCATGGCTACATACAACGGCCAAGAGTACGTTGCAGAACAGATTCAATCCATCCTTTCGCAGCTCTCACCGGAAGACGAGCTCATCATCGTGGACGACGCGTCAAAGGACTCCACGCTCGACGTCGTCCGTCGCCTTGAGGACCCGCGCATAGTTCTCCTGCCAAGCGCGGAAAACAAAGGTTATGTTGCCAGTTTCGAAAAGGCAGTTTCCGCCAGCAGGGGTGAGTACATCATGCTGTCGGACCAGGACGATATCTGGCTCCCCGGACGCGTGGAGACGCTTGTGGGAGCCCTGCAGGCCAAGGACTTCGCCGCCAGTAATTTCACCGTGTTCGGCGGCCCGGCCAACAGGTATCACAAAGTTCAGCTCAAGGAATCGGACAGCGGCAGGTGGGTGGCCAACCTGGTCACCACGTGGATAGGCATCCGCCCCTACTACGGGTGCACCATGGCATTCCGTGCGGCAGCCAAGAAACAGATACTCCCCTTCCCGGAGTTCCTGACCGAAACCCATGATCAATGGATCGCCATCGTCGCCAACCTCAACCGCAGCATGGTCCACGTGGCCGCCCCCACTGTTGCCCGGAGGCTGCACGACGAGAATACGACCCCCAAATCCCGCCGCCCGGTCGCGGTGATCCTGCGGGCGAGGATCATGCTCCTTCGCGCCATTTTTGTGGCCCTGAGCAGGAAGCCGGGAACTTCATGACATCGCAAGGGACCCCTGCGCCCCACCCATCCGGGGCGGGCACTTACGCCGGAACCTTCGGCGCGGTGGCCCTGGCCGCCTACAAGCCGGATCAGCCCATGTTTGCGCGCCAACTCCTGTCAATCCAGGCACAGACCCACACGGATTTCGTCTGTCTCATCTCGGTGGACGGCGACTACCAGCAGGTTGCGGATATGGTCCGGCAGATTTGTGGCGGCGATGAGCGCTTCCAGGTGCTCGGATACAGCAGCCGGCTCGGGTTCCACCACAATTTCGAGCGGGCCCTCAAAGCCGTTCCGAAAGATGCCCGCTGGGTCGCCCTCAGCGACCAGGATGATTACTGGTATCCCGGGAAACTGGCGGCGCTTCTCCCCCGCCTTGACGGTGCCGCCCTGGTTACTGGGCAGGCACGGGTGGTGTCGCCGGAAATCTCCGCAACCGACCCGGACCCCGCAAGGGGGACCCTCACCGATAGGAGAAATGTCGGGGCTGCGGACCTCATCGCCACTAACCAGGTCACCGGATCCCTGTGCGTTTTCCGGCGCGAAATGCTTGAGACGGCCCTCCCCTTCCCGTCGTTGGCAGCGCCGTCCCAGTATCACGACCACTGGCTTGCGCTCTGCGCCCTCGCCTCCGGAGGCATCAGCATCCTTGACGAGGTGTTCCAGGATTACATCCAGCACGGCGGCAACGTGGTTGGCGAATCGCGGCAAAGCCTGCCCACTTCCATACGGAACACTCTCCGCTTTGTGAAGCGGTACGAAGGAAACACCTCACCGCGGAGTATCTGCAGCATCATCTACAAGACAGGGCTCGGATGGCGGACGCTCATGGCGAGGACTCTCTTGGCACGCTCTGTGCAGGCCGGCTCCTCCACGAACCCGGAATTGCAGGATGCCCTCAACCTGTATGCACGTCCCCGGGCCTGGCACTTGTTCAAGTCCCTGAGGGACGGGGTGCGGCGTAAGAACGTAGCTCCCATCCGAGCTGCGGAGATTTACCTCGGCGTCGTGCTCCCATGGGAGCGGCACAGCGGGATCAGCAATCCTCGGTAGCCCAGCGCCGTTCCGAACCACCGGCGGACGGAGCTGGCCCACGGCCAGCCGGCAACACCAACAAAAGGAAACACTTAAGGCATGAGAGCTGTGTTGTTAAGATTGGCCGGCTTTACGGGGTTGCCCCTGGTGTCGATACTGACCCCGTTCCTCCTTATTCCGATCGTGTCGCGCGTCGCCGGGGAGGGCGGCTGGTCCACCGTCGTTTCAGGGCAAGCCATCGGGGCCTTTGGCGGTGCAGTCATCGCGTGGAGTTGGAACACCCTCGGCCCGGTCGAGATAGCCCAGAACCCTTCCCCGCAGCACCGTGCCGAAGTTTACCGGCAAAGCTTGAGGACCAGGCTGGTCCTGTCTGCGTTGGTTTTCCCTTTTGTGTTTATTCTGGCGTGGCAGTTGGCAGCCCCTGACCATCGGTTGGATGGCGCAGCGATGTCCCTGACGACCGCTGTTGCTGGACTATCCCCGGCCTGGTACTGCATCGGCGCAGGAAAGCCCGCCCTTCTGGCAACGTTCGACGCGCTGCCGCGGGTGGCAGCCACAATTGTTGCCGTTCCGGTGATCTTGCTGACAACCCATATCTGGCTGTACGGAATCATCCTGCTCGCGAGCGTTGGCGTAAGCCTGGTCATATTCCACCGCATCGTAGTTCCCGAGCGGGGCAAAACCTTCGCGTCCCGGGGCGGAACTTGGCAGTACTTGCGCCAACACTTCGGACCGGCCGCCATCAGCCTGTCCGGCACAACCTACGCAGCAACACCCGTTCCAATAGGGCAGGCCTTCGTGCCCAACGCCGTTATGGCCGGATTCAGTTCCGCGGACACGGTCTACCGTTTCGGTCTCTTTTCTGTGATGGCTTTGGGCAATACGTTCCAGGGCTGGACCCTGGAGCCGCAGGACGCAAGCCCGAAGAAGCGCCATACCGCCGCCATCGTGTCCCACCTTGCACTGGGGCTCGCAGGAGCTGCCTTCCTGGCTATCCTGGGACCGCTGGCTACGGAGATCATCATGGGATCGGTCAACAAAGCCGGTCAACTGACATGCGCCCTCTACGGCCTGTCGTTCCTCTTCATCTCCGCCAGCACCCCGTTCATCCGCAACCTCCTGCTCCCGCAGGGCCGGCAGCGTCTCATCCTCGTGTGGACACTGATCTCGGCTGTCATCGGAATTGCCCTCATGGTGCTCGCGGCGACCCGCGGCTGGGCGGATGGCATCGCGCTGGCAATGGCCCTCAGCGAGGCAATACTTTTCCTGGGCCTGCTGATGCCAGGGCTACGCCTGCTGAGAAAGGCTTAGCCCAACACCAGTTTCCGTCAACGCCACGGCAGATGGAGATGCGCTGGCGGATCCCTCGCTCAGTTTCCGCAAAGCTGCAGCTTGTAGAGCTTTGCGTCGCCTTCCGAATCTTCAAGAGTGGCCATGCCTGCGGCGATGAGGCTGTCCAGCCCCTTGTAACCGCTGTCCCGGCCGTGCACTTCACGATGGCCGAAGTCCAGTATGTAGTCGATGTTCAGTTTTTGGACCGCAGGGCATACCGCAGGATCGTCTTTGGACGGGGTAGGCCCGTTGAGGAGCGCTCCCGTTCCGTCAGGAACTGCGCTAAGGATGTGCAGCTGGATCAGCTTCCGGTCTGCCAGGGCATAAGCCAGGGAACTGCCGTTCCAGGGGTTCCCCACCATAACGGCGTCTTCCGGCACCTCCTCCGAAAGGCGGTCAATCAGCTCCAGCTCATCACTGGAGATCAGGGGTGAGTCAGCAGAAAGCCGGTATGACCCGGCCATCGAGTCCTGCGCTTGGCGAACACTTCCACGCTGTGTGAGCACACCCAGCGCCAGAACTGCAATCAGGCCGGCAACCACCATGTAGTTTGCCGGCGTTACGCGGGCGCCTTTGTCGAAGGGTTTGTCCCGTTCCGCTGCAGTCTTCCGCTGCACGATGCCCGCGCCGCCAGTGACTCCCCGAAGCAGTAGCTCCCAAGCGCAAACGGCGCCACGGGTGGCAAGGGGAATCGTGACCAACGGCAAGAGAGCGGCCAGTCGGGGAGGATCGTTGTACCAGATTCCCGTCCAGTAGGCCCGGAAGTCGTCAGCGGGGAACGAACTGACCACAACGAAGAGGAACGCCGCCACGGCATACGTTCCCAACCACCACAGCTGCCGGCCGGACCTTATTACCACGAAGATGCCAACGAGGGTCAGTGCCATGACGGCCCACGCCACGGGACGGCCAATTGCGGAGCTGGCGATGACTTCTCCGATGGCCTGGCCGCTACTCTCAACGGGTGGCCAGAAGGCAGCCTCCGCCGGTGGCCGGACGAGGTCCCAGAGAATCCTTACAACGACGACGGCGATCACGCCCAACGCCATCAGGGCCGCAGTGGCTATCCAGCGGGTTCGCCCACGCGACGAAGTCCATGTTCGCACCAGAAAACGCACGTAGACGAAGACCGCAGGCGGAGTCATCAGGGCAATCCAGGCCATGGCGGCGCTGGGGTGGGCGAGGGCGACGCCCGGGAGTACTGCGAGGAGGACCAGTGCTCCGATGATCCGGGAATGGACCGGCACCGCGGACAATCCGAGTACTTCAAGCGAAACAGCCAGAACCAGGGGCAGGAGGGCAACGGCAAGGAAATTCGGGTACAGCACCCCAAAATCGAGCAAAGAAATGGGAAAGGCGCCAAAACCGGCGGACAGGACACCGGCGGACAGGACGACCGCGGGGCGGTTCCCCCAGACAGTACGTGCGAGATACAGGCAGCCAAGGGGCCAGACAACGGCGGCGACAACAATGTTGATCACATTGACCGAGACGGGAATTCCGCCGCCGCCAACGCTGACCAGCAATGAAACAAGGTCATGCCATGCCGCAGGGTAAGAGGCCGCACCTGTCATCTCATTGAGCGTCAGGGAAGAGCCTGAGCCGGTATCGAGGATGTACCGGATCGCGTTCAGATGAAAGACATTGTCAAATGTCTGTGAAAATGACTCCGGGTGGCCGATGGCTTCCACAAGCCGGCGCGCAACCAAGAAGGCTGCCATGACAACAGCCAACACGATGGAACCCACGACCCAACGCCGATTGCCGCTGTCATGCGGCTGAACAGCCCCGCTTTTCTTCGTCACCACAACCGACGCCGCAAAGGCGAGTCCGGCCAAAATCGCAGTAATAACAAGGACTGGCGGCAGCGACCACCGGATTCCCGCGAACGGAGCCACGATCGCAGCAATGGCTATGACAGACACGCTGATTCCCGGTGCCAAGGCGAAGATACGGAATCCCCTCAACCTGGCTGCCGCACCCACGGCGAGTCCCGGAACAAACAGCAAAGCCGCTGCCAGGACAAACTGAGGGACTGTTTCAAACCAGGACAAGAATCCTCCGAAAATTCAGTGGCACAGCGGCCAGAGCGGCACGCCGTGCCACAAACTTTGACGAAACGGGACCATCATCCCCCCGAGACGAACCTCCTCGCGCAGCTAACTGTCAGGCGCGCAGAATCGAAACTGCCTCGTGGATGGGTCCGTCGAATTTCACGTTACCGTGCTCCAGGAGGATTCCCCGGTCGCAAATGCGGGAGACCAGGTCCAGGTCGTGACTCACCACCACAAGCGTCTTTCCGTCGCGGGCGAGTTCCTGGATCTTGTCAATGCACTTTCGCTGGAAAGGTTCGTCGCCCACGGCCAGAATCTCATCGATCAGGAACACTTCGGGATCAGTATGGACGGCAACGGAAAATGCGAGCCGCAAGTACATTCCCGACGAGTAGAACTTGACCTCGGTATCAATGAATTGCCCGATCTCGGAGAATTCCACAATGTCGTCGAATCGGTCCTTAACCTGCTGCTCGGTCATTCCCAGGATGGCGCCGTTGAGGAAGACGTTATCCCGGCCAGACAGGTCGGGGTGGAAGCCAGCGCCCACTTCGATGAGGCCAGCCACTCGCCCCCTGGTCCTTACGGTTCCCGAATCCGGCAGCATCACTCCGGAGATGTGCTTCAGCAACGTTGATTTGCCGGAACCGTTAAGGCCCAGCAACGCCACGGTCTCCCCCGTTTTGACGTCGACAGAAACGTTCTTCAGTGCATGGAACTTCTCGGACAGGTCGCCTTTCCGGCCCTTGACCAACCAAACAACTGCCTCTTTGATGGAGCGCGTGTGCCGGAGGACGAACTGCTTGCTGATGTCTGAAACTTCAATTGCGTTGACCACTCACAGCTCCTGAGCGAAGCGGCCCTCGAGCCGCCGGAAGGTGAACTGACCCAAAATAACAATGGCCAAGGCGATGACCAGGCCCAGCGGTGTCCACAGGGTGAAGAGATTTGGTGGCATAGCGGTGGTGCCATCTGTCGTGGGGAACCAGAACGCGTAATGGAACAGTTCCACACCAATGGTGATGGGGTTCGCCTGGTAGATGGCAAACCACGTTGAACCGAGTTTTGCCTCCACCATCGACCACGCGTACATCACCGGCGAAGCCCAGGTGGCAACCATCAGGAGCATGTCCACCAGGTTCTCCGAATCCCGGAAGTACACGTTTGCAGATCCGAACAGCAGGCCGAGGCCCGTGGCCAGCAGGCCCACGATCACAAAACCCGCCACGGCCGCCAGCAGCTGGAAGACACTCGGGTGCCATCCTGCCAGCAGGCAGCCGGCTACCAGGACTACCAGCTGCGGGAAGAAGTGAACCGCGGACACCCACACAGAGGCAACCGGGAAAAGTTCACGGGGCAGGTAGATCTTCTTGATCAGGTTCCCGTTGTTCACAATTGAACGGGACGCGTTTCCCAGCGCCTCGGAGAAGAAGTTGATCAGAACGATTCCCGAGAAAAGGTAGACCGCATAGTTGGGAAGACCTTCGGGGTTCCTGGCGCTGCGCTCCAGCCCCAGGAATACACCAAGGGCAACGTAGAAGACGACGAACTGAACGCCGGGTTTGACGTAGGACCACAGGAGTCCGAGTACGGACCCTCGATAGCGGACCTTGAGTTCCTTGCGGACCAACAGCTTGAGGAGGAACCCCGACTGCCGGATGTCCCGCAGTCCACCGCCAAGCCCTGGACTGGTCAATTCAGCCGGAGACGATGCACTCACTTGATTTCGTTCTGCGTGTGTTGCTCGAACGTCTTCCTCCACGACTCCATCGACGTCAGGTCCGCGACAGCTGCCTTGTACTTCCTGCTGAGCGCGGGCCATTCCTTGAGCAGCGCGGTGTGCAGGCGCGCACTCTCTGCCAGCATCTTCCTCAGTTGCTTGGGGTCCCGCTGGTACCAGGACGCACCGGTCCCCTCGGCGTTTGAGACTACTGCACTGTCGTACTGAGCCATGCGCCACCACCGGTTGTCCTGGTGGGCAATGGTCGTTTGCGGACGCTCGGTGCTGGTTCCCTTCACCGGGCTCGCCAGCTGGCGGACGACGGTTTTTGCTGCCCAGGGAAGCAGGGACATCTTGGACGGCTGGGCCGGCCCGTGTCCTCGGCGCGGAGGCTTGTCCATCTTCGCCGCCGGGAAGTCCTCAGGATTCGGTTTGAAGACGGCGTCCGGGTGCGCGGACATCATTTCGCGGATCTGGGGCAGCTTGGACGGCAGAAGGTCAGGCAGGGCTTCGGGGCCCTTCAGGACGTCTTCGAGCGCCCACTGGCGGCCCTGCGCGGTGGCGTACTGCATGGAAACAAGGTGTTTGACATCGGCATACTGCGATTCCTTGATGACGCGCCCGCCAAACTCGTAAGGGCTGTGGAGCAGTGCGGCCACCACGCGGTTACGGGCGTGGAAGTATGCCTGCCAACCGACGAGGTCGTCCTTGTCAATCCAGGAGACGTGCCAAACGGCCGATCCCGGAAGAGAGACCGTGGAGTAACCGTGGGCTTTCGCACGCAGCCCATACTCCGAATCATCCCATTTGATGAACAGCGGAAGGGAGAGGCCGATTTCCCGGATAACCTGCGTGGGAATCAGGCACATCCACCACCCGTTGTAGTCAACGTCGCAGCGGCGGTGCAGCCAGGACGTCTGACGAAGGTTGGAGGACTGGAAGTCGTGGCCCAGGATCATTTCGTCGCTGGGCAGGGACGGCTGGAACCGGTAGGGGTTGACCACCTCTCCAAAGGTGTGCAGCACCGTCCTGTTGTAGAGGTCGAACATATGTCCGCCCACCAGGGTCGGCGTCTTGCAGCGATCCGCAAAGGTCAGGAGCCGGATGATGCTTTCCGGCTCCACGACGACGTCGTCATCCATAAGGAGTGCGTAGTCGCTGCCGTTTTCAACGGCTTCGAACATTCCGCGGGCGAATCCGCCCGACCCCCCGAGGTTGGACTGGTTAATGATGCGCAACTTGCCGTTGAGCATCTTTTTGATGTCGTCAAACCCGTCCGCGTCGGCGAGCTTCTGGGTCCCCTGGTCCACGATCAGGATTTCCTGGACGTGGTCGAGGGCCTCTTTGCTTTCGGCCAGAAGCCGGAGGTTGTTGAGGCAGAAGTCGGTCTTGTTCAGGGTGGTGATCTGGAGGGTTACGGAGCCGGGGGTACTCTCAACGGCAGGGCCCTGCCATTCCGCATCGAGCATCACCAGCGGCTCAGTTCCGGCCAGCAGGTCGAACCAGTACCAACCGCCGTCACCAAAGGGTGCAAGGGACAGTTCGAAGAAGTTCTCGGCAGTACCCTCAACGCGGCGAGTGTCTACGCGCTGCAGGGATCCGCGGGCGTTCGACTTGTACACGATGACAGAACCGGTGCCCTGCGTGCGGACCTGCAGCCGGACCTTGTCCACGGTGGTCCAGCGCCGCCAGTAGCTGGCAGGAAACGCATTGAAGTAGCTGCCGAAGGACACCCGTTCGCCCGACCGTACGGAAGTCGAGTGCCGTGAGAGGAAATCCTCCACGTGCGCTTCCTTGGTGGGGCTGCTGATGGTCCGGGCCTTGGGGGTTTTCCCGTCCCGGTCGCCAGCCGTCGGCAACTGGATTCCTGTGGCTGTGCCCATGTCCATGTAGAGGGGAACAGTATCCATCTGGCTGGCGCTGGGGAGGATGACGCGTTGCAGCGTCTGCCACTGCTGGCCGGTTTCCGCTGCGCCGCCCTCGGCCTTGTTCTGGTTCTTGGTATCGGTGGGGACGCTCATGCGTCGACTCCTCCGCTTTCGATGTCGGCTCCCGCCTCGAAGTGAGGACGGATCTTGTTATCGAACATGGTCAGGGCAGAACCGATGGCCATGTGCATGTCAAGGTACTTGTAAGTGCCCAGGCGGCCACCGAACAGGACGTCCTTTTCACCGGCCGCGAGATCGCGGTACTTGAGCAGCCGGTCGCGGTCTGCCGATGTGTTGATCGGGTAATAGGGCTCATCGCCCTTCTCGGCAAAGCGCGAGAACTCGCGCATGATGACGGTCTTTTCCGTCTGGTACTCCCGCTCGGGGTGGAAGTGCCGGGGTTCGATAACGCGGGTGTAGGCCACGTCTTCGTCGTTGTAGTTGACCACGGACGTACCCTGGAAGTCGCCGACGTCGAGCACTTCCTCTTCGAAATCAATCGTGCGCCAGGAGAGGTCACCCTCGGCGTAATCGAAGTAGCGGTCAACGGGACCCGTGTATACGACCGGAATATTGCCGACAACCTTGTTCTTGCTGTATTCGTGCGACTCGTCAAAGAAGTCCGTGTTCAGGCGGACCTCGATGTTCGGGTGCTCCGCCATCTTTTCGATCCAGGCCGTGTAGCCGTTGGTGGGCAGGCCTTCGTACTTGTCGTTGAAGTACCGGTTGTCGTAGTTATAGCGGACCGGCAGGCGCGAGATGATCCCGGCGGGAAGGTCCTTCGGGTCCGTCTGCCACTGCTTGCCCGTGTAGTGCTTGATAAAGGCTTCGTACAGGGGACGCCCGATCAGCTGGATTCCCTTGTCATTAAGGTTCTGCGGGTCGGTGCCTGCAAGCTCTCCGGCCTGCTCCTGGATCAGGTCCTTGGCCTGGCCCGGAGTGAGGTTTGCCCGGAAGAACTGGTTGATGGTGGCGAGGTTGATGGGGAGGGAGTAAACCTCACCCTTGTGCACCCCGTAAACCTTGTGCACGTAATTTGTGAAGCTGGTGAACCGGTTGACGTACTCCCACACGCGTTCGTTCGAGGTGTGGAACAGGTGGGCACCGTAGCGGTGCACCTCGATACCTGTCTGCTCTTCCTTTTCGCTGTAGGCGTTTCCGCCGATGTGGTGGCGACGGTCGAGGACAACGACCTTCAAGCCGAGCTCAGTGGCGGCCTGTTCTGCGATTGTCAGGCCAAAAAAGCCGGACCCTACGATGACGAGGTCAGCGGTCACAAAATCTCCTGGTTCGAATGCGGGCAGCGCAATGTTGAGCATTGTCTGCTGCTCTAGCCTACCCGAGTGACTGCGGCGCCAGTCGAATCGCCTCCCCTGCCGGTTCGGCCTGGGAGCGGGTTATACCTCCCGCAGCTCCCCGTCCGTTTCCACATAATTGGCCCCGGTCTGCGGACAGACCCAAAAGGATCCATCCTGCTTCAAGGGGTGTCCTGCCCGGCCAACCCATCCCACGCGGCGGGCAGGCACCCCCGCGACAAGGGCGAATTCCGGCACATCCTTGGTGACGACGGCGCCCGCAGCAACGGTGGCCCAAGCACCGATCGTTACGGGCGCAATGCACACCGCCCGCGCTCCAATGGCGGCGCCTTCCCGGATGGTTACCCCTACCTTGTCCCAGTCCTCCTCCGTCTTCAGGCCCCCGTCGGGCGTGACCGCCCGGGGGAAGACGTCATTGGTAAGTACAACTGCGGGTCCGATGAAGACGCCCGGGGCAAGGACGGCGGGCTCATAGACAAGGGCGTAGTTCTGCACCTTGCAGTTGTCCCCCAGGACCACTCCCGGACCTATATAGGCCCCGCGTCCAATCACACAGTTACTCCCCAACCGCGCCGATTCCCGGACCTGGGCCAGGTGCCACACTTTCGAACCGGACCCGATGACGGAGTCGGGGGAAACATCGGCACTGTCAGCAATGGTGCTCACAGGTCTCCTTCGTGGCCGCAGGACCGCCGGTGGAGGTCCGTGTGGAGCGATCCTAGCCCAGTGAAGGATCAGCAAGGGAGTACCTCCCCGGAACAATCAAAGGTTTTCCACATAGCGCCCTTACGGGGCTGCCCGTGCGGGGGCCGGACCTTAGCTTGGAAACAACGTTCAAAGGAATCCCACACATGACACTCCACTGCACGTTGGTACGAGCAGCCGGCCCTGGTTCGGGCAACGAGCCCCTGGAGCTGACCATTGAGGCTCCCCAAGGAACCCCCGGGACGGAACTCCACCACCTTCTTGCCCGCAAGTTCGGCACAGGGGAGGTTACCGTCCGGGGAATCCGCCTGGGCTCGCTCAACGTTGGCACCGCTCCGCTCGTCGCCGGTGCGGTACTCGTCGATGCCGGCGATGCCAGGCTGCCGCTCCGGAAGCAGCTGTCCCGGGTTGCAGCCGAGGCGGAAGCTGGGCTGGCATTGGCTGTCCACAGCGGCTCGGGAGCCGGCACCGTGGTTGCCCTTGCCCGCGGGACCTTCACAATTGGCAGGAGCGGCGCACGGATCTCCCTTGACGACGCCGAAATGTCGCGGGAGCACGCGAAGCTGACCGTCACGGACACGGGCATCTTCATCGAAGACCTGGACAGCTCCAACGGAACCTGGGTGGATGGCCGGAGAGTCCGGAATGCGGCGGTGTCCACGGCATCCGACATACGTTGCGGAACGTCGTCCATGTCCCTGATCTTCACGGATTGCCTGCCGGTGCCTCTGGCGGATGCGGGCGCGTCGGTGGCGGACCCCATTGCCGTTACCGCCGGCACTGACCATGGAAGCCGCGCGGTCATCATACTGACCGCAACGCTCCCCCTGGCCATCGGGGTCGGGTTGGCGGTCTTTACGGGGATGTGGGTGTTCCTGGCGTTCGCCGGCGCCTCAGCCGTCTCGGTGCTTGTTCCGCTGCTAACAGGGCGCAGGCAGCGGCGGGACACCGCAGCCGCGGTCGCTGCTGCTGTCCAGAAAGACAAGCAACGACGACGGCGGGCCGGGCCATCCCTGGCCACGCTCGCCTTGAGTACGCCGCGCCTTGGATCCAACGGAACAGGCGCCGGCGAAGGAAGGATCTGGCTTCGACTCGGCCTGGGCGTCCAGCCCGCGAATATCAGCGTCCAGCCTGCAGGCGCAGTCCGGGACCTGCCGTCCGCGGGTGCAGTGCCACTCCTCCTCGACCCGTCCCGGCCGGAAACAGTGTTTCAAGGAGCACGCCCGGCGCTGGACGCCATGATCAGGGCGCTGGTCATGCAGATGGCCGGTTATCCCCGGAGCCGTGAGACCAGGGTAGTCATCCACGGCCGGCCCGATGTCCTTCCCCTCGCTGCCAGGTTCCTTCCGCGCGTCGTCCTGACGGCAACCGGGGAGTCATGCCGACGGCATCTGTCGGAGAAGTTTTCAGCGGGTCCCCCGCATGGAGTCCTCATCTTGGCCGGCCCGTTCGACAGCCTGGAACCGGACAACACCCTTGCCGCTACTGGCGTCCAGCTCGGCTGGCAGGTCCTCAGGTTCACCACCCCGGCAGAGCCAGCCAGTACAGCGGATGTGGACCTGTCCGAGCCGGAATCGTCCCTCCTCCGCCCGGGAAACCACTCGAAATTCGTTCCCGACCTGGCCCCCGCGAAGGTCTTCGACGCGTTCTGCCGGAACCATGCAGCCGGAGCCGATAACAAGGCGCGGGAAGACTACATCCCGGATACGTGCGCCCTCGCGGACGTCATGCCATTGTCGGCGGACGCAACAGCTGCCCGATGGGACAAAGGCGCGCAGACCACAGGGCTGGCAGTTCCGTTGGGACTCAGCGCCGGAGGTGTCAGGCCCTGGGACCTTGACGGCGACGGGCCGCATCTCCTGGTGGCAGGGACCACCGGTTCGGGGAAGTCGGAGTTGCTGCGCACCCTCGTTGTTGCGCTGGCACTAAGCCATCCGCCCGAACTGGTGAACTTCCTCTTCGTCGACTTCAAGGGTGGCTCCGGACTCGGGCCGCTGACCAACCTCGTGCACTGTGTCGGGCTGCTGACTGACTTGTCCGCCAGTGAGCTTGACCGCACCCTTGCCTCATTGCGGGCTGAGATCCGGCTCCGTGAAGAGGCCCTCGCCGCGGCCAACGTGCCGGATCTGGCCTCCTACCATTCCACACAGGAGGTGGCTGGCCCTGCTCTCCCCCATCTGGTCATCATCATTGATGAGTTCAGGATGCTCGTGGATGACGCCCCGGAGGTCCTGCGGGAGCTGATGCGCATTGCCGCGATCGGACGGTCCCTCGGCATCCATCTGGTGATGGCCACGCAGCGGCCGCAGGGAGCACTGACAGCCGACATCAGGGCCAACGTGACATCCAGCATCGCCCTGCGGGTCCAGTCCGACATGGAATCCCATGACATTATCGGCACCAAAGCTGCGGCAGGCATTGGGGTGGACTGCCCAGGGCGCGCGTTCCTTGCACGGGGAACGGAGCCTGCCCAGGAGTTCCAGGCGGCAACACTCAACCTTTACGGCAGTGAAACCCGGAACGATGCCCTTCACATTCAGCGCACCGTCGATTTCCTGAGGGCGGAAGAAGGAGCTGCTCCCGGATGCCAAGCGCCCACCCCAGCGCAGGCCGCACGGCCCTATGTTGAATTGGTCCGCACGCTTTGGGCAGCACGGGGCGGGTCCCTGCCCCGGCACCCAGTAGCTCCTCCCCTTCCGCATGACCTCCGAGACCCTGTGGCGGCACCGGCGCAGGCAAGCGGCCGGCCGCCAACCGGATCGCAGCCGGATTGGTCTGTTGAGCTGGGCGCCATGGACCTTCCCCATGCCCAATGCGTCCTTCCACTGACCTGGGAACCATCCCGGCACGGCCACCTGGCTTTCATTGGCTCGGCCTCCTCCGGCGCCGTTGAAGCCCTCGACCTCGCAGTCCGTCGCCTGCTGGCGCACCCGCGTGAGTCACACTGCTACTTCTTGGATGCCCCTGGCGGACTCCAGCATGCCGCCGGCCATCGAAGGACGGGTGCCCATGCCGGAATCCACGAACTCCGCCGCGCGGTCCGGGTACTGGAGCGGCTGGCCCTCGAGCTTGGGCACCGCCTCAGCCGCCCCGATGAAGGGGCCACTCCGTTGGTGCTGGTCATCTCCGGGTGGGGATCGTGGGTGTCTGCCTTCAGGTCCGGACCGCTTGCGTGGGCTGAGGACGTGGTCCAGGACCTGGTAAGGGACGGTCAGCGCGCCGGGATAACTGTCGCGGTATCCGGGGAACGGGAACTGGCCACCGCGCGCTTTGCCGGTTCCCTGCCCAACCGGCTGTACTTCCCCGCGGCCTCCAACGAGGACAGCAGGCTCGCTTGGCCCAGGATGCCTTCCACGGAAAAGGTAAAAGGACGGGCGGTGGCCTTCGGACCAGTCGCCGGAGGCGAGCCAGCGGTCTGCCAGGTCTATGACCTCGCCATAGCGGACCAGGGACAACAGGCCACGGGCATGGAGCTGAACTCCAAACCTGAATTCCCGCCCTTCCGGATTGAGTCATTGCCCCCGCTTATCTCAGCGGCGGACGTTCAGGAGTCTGCGGCGAGCCGGTCCTCATCCGTGGCCGCCGCCCGGTCCACCCCGCCCGGACTTCTGATCGGCGTGGGTGGAGACGAACTCTCCCCGGTCCGCCTGAACTTACCCGCCGGCGGCGTTTTCACCATCCTTGGCCGTTCCGGCGGTGGTAAAACCAACAGCCTCCGCGCCCTGAGGATCCTTAACCCGGAAGCCTGCTGGGTGCATCCGCCGGACACCGCAGAGCCGGACAGGTTTTGGACATCCCTGCGCCTGGATCCCGCGTCCCGGGCTGCGGCCGGGCGCCGGGTCCTCATCGCCGACGACGCCGACCAACTGTCTGCAGACGCCCTGACCGCACTGGCGGAACTTCACTCACGGGGCCACACCGTCCTGTTGACCGCAAACTACAATCCCCTGCTGCTGCAGCGCCTCCCCCTTGTCATGGCGTCGAGGGCTCACGGCGCCGGAATGCTGCTCGCGCCGCGCTCCATGGCGGACGGGGACCTCTTCGGCGTCCGCTTCGAAGTGGAGCCCACTGCTCCGCCGGGCAGGGCAGTGCTGATTTCCGGAGGAGGGTCGGCCGCCGTCCAGGTTGCCTGGGCGCCGCTGGGAGGGGATGCCGAAGGGCGGCCAAACGGGCTATAAAGCCGGCGGCGCTCCGCCGGTCCGGGAAGCGTAGGCGGTGACGCTGTTATGGAACAGGAGCACAAGGGCTGCCACCGCAGGAACGACCATGGCCAATCCAGCCAGAACCAGTCCGCTGGTCAGGGTTGGGAAGCCGATCGTCAGAACGAACAGTTGGGCTACCAGGGCCGCCGCACGGGTCCACCGGAACCCGCGGTATAGGAAATGGCCGACCGCGTACAGCCACGCCGAAAAAGCGAGCAAAAGCCCGAGGGTGAACACCGCACCCCAGAACGACAGGACCGGGCTCCCTGATACCAGCTCGAATGCGTACCAGGCAGCTGCCGCCAGGAGGGCCGTAGCCTCAGCCGCAACCACCACGGCAATGAGGACCGCAGCGCGGGGAGGCCGCACTTTCCCCGATGCATCAGCACCGTCCTGGCCAGGGTGGGTTCCCCCGGGAGGAGGCGGGGGATCTGCGGGGTTGGAAGGGGGTCTTGACACACTGGCACCCTACCGGACATAGTCGGAGACTGGTGAGGGCCAGTGCCAACAGTGTGATGTATCGCTCAGCATTCCCGGGATATCAAGCGTTATTACCCCTTGTTTACACAGCGTTAACATGACAGGCTTGATGGAGATGACCAAGGGGGCCCTGCCGGGCCCTTTTCCTTTGTAGCTACTAGTGAATAATTTCACAAAGGGCGATTCCCAGAAATGGAGCAACTAATCAGCATGGATTGGCGTAACCGCGCAGCGTGCCTCGAGAAGGATCCGGAACTTTTCTTCCCCGTCGGGAACACAGGGCCGGCACTCCTGCAGATTGAGGAAGCCAAAAGTGTCTGCCGCCGGTGCCCGGTAGTCGATACCTGCCTCCAGTGGGCACTTGAGTCCGGCCAGGACGCCGGCGTTTGGGGCGGCATGAGCGAAGACGAGCGCCGCGCCCTTAAGCGCCGGGCAGCCCGGGCACGCCGCGCTTCATAAGCGGCAGCCCCCCCGACATACAGCGGAAAGACTTCCGCAAGTAGAAAGAGCTCCGGCAGCAACCGATCAGGTTGCCGCCGGAGCTCTTTCCATTCAATGCCAGGGGACGCCGCCGGACAGCAGGCGGCGCCCGGCTATCTGCCCAAGAGACTCAGGCGGATGCGGACCGCTGTGCCGCCGCCTTCGCGGGGCAGCCACTGGATGGTTCCGCCAAGCTCGCTGGTCACGAGGGTCCGCACGATCTGAAGCCCAAGACCCTCGACGTGGGGAGTATCCGGTAGTCCCACGCCATCGTCGGCGATGGTCACGATCAGCTCCTCGTCGTCGCCATCCTCGCCCTCCGCACGGTCGGCAATGAGCCACACAGTCCCTGCACGCCCCTCAAGGCCATGTTCCACAGCATTGGTGACCAATTCGTTGATCACCAGCGCGAGGGGGGTGGCCAGGTCGCTGGGAAGCTCGCCGAAGGTGCCCGAACGCTCCGTCTTCACCTGCTGGGACGGTGAGGCGACCTCCGCGGACAGCCTGAACTGCCGTCCGATCAGCTCATCAAAATCGACGCTCTGGGTCAGTCCCTGGGACAGGGTTTCATGGACCAGGGCGATCGTCGCAACCCGGCGCATCGCCTGTTCCAGGCCCTGTTTGGCTTCCTCGCTGACCATCCGGCGTGACTGCATCCGGAGGAGTGCGGCAACGGTTTGAAGGTTGTTCTTCACCCGGTGGTGAATTTCGCGGATGGTGGCGTCCTTGGTGACCAGCTCCATTTCCCGCCGCCTGAGCTCCGACACATCGCGGCACAGCACCAAGGCTCCGAACCGTTGCTGTTCGTCGCGAAGGGGAATCGCCCGGAGAGACAGGCTGACGCCGCGGGACTCGATTTCACTGCGCCACGGCATCCGGCCGGTAACAACCAGGGGCAAGGTTTCATCGACCATCCGACGGTCCTTGAGGAGGCTTGCAGTTACTTCCGCCAAGGAGCGGCCCTCCAGCGATTCACCATCACCCAGCCGGCGGAAGGCAGAGACACCGTTGGGGCTGGCGTACTGCACCACGCCGTCGGCGTCGAGCCTGATCAACCCGTCGCCCACCCGCGGTGCCCCGCGGCGCGACCCCGTCGGTGAGGCGAAGTCAGGCCACAGGCCAAGCGTCCCCATCCGTAACAGGTCATAGGCGCACTGACGGTACGTCAGCTCAAGCCGGGACGGCATCCGTGAGCTGGACAGGTCCATGTGGGTAGTGACAACGGCCAGGGTCCGTCCATTCCGCACCATGGGAACAGCCTCAACCCGCAGAGCCATATCGCTGCTCCAGTTTGTCTCACTGGAGCGCTCGATGGCCCTGCTGTTCCAGGCCTTGTCCACCAAGGGCCGAAGGTCGGAGCGGATGCCTTCGCCGACAAAGTCCCCATGGAACACGGTGTGCGTTGTGGACGGCCGGACGTGCGCCAGCGCCACATACCCGTACTCGGGATGCGGGAACCACAGTGCGAGGTCGGCGAAGGCCAGGTCCGCAACCATCTGCCAGTCCCCCACCAGCAGGTGAAGCCATTCGGCATCACCCGGGCCAAAATCGGCGTGTTCCCTGATGGGGTCGGTAAAGATTGCCACTGCACCTCCAGTTGCGACGCCTGATTAGTCAGCGCCGGACGATAGACCTCAAGAGCCTCAATGCTACCGACAGCGACGCCATATCGTCGGTTTCGAGTGCGTTGACCTCATCGAACATGCTCTTGGCACGGCCCAGCTGTTCGGCGTTCCGTGCCTCCCACTCCGTGAGCCGCGCCTCCGGCGACTGTCCCGCAGGCGTGGCGTCCAGCACCGCCGTCGTAATGTCCGACACCGTGGAGTACAGGTCATCACGAAGTGCCGCCCTCGCCAGGGCCTGCCAGCGGTCCTGCCGGGGAAGGCTGCTGATCCGTTCCAGGAGGGAATCGGCGTGGAAACGGTTGAACACCGTGTAATACGCGGCGGCAATATCCTCAACCGGTTCTTTCCGCAGGCGTGCGATTTTTGCGATGTCCAGCAGCACGAAGCTTTCGAACAGTTCAGCCCAGCGCAGGGCAAGACCATCCGGAAGTTCCCATTCACGTGCGTTCTCGAGCCAGCTTCCCACCCGTTCCCGGTCCTCACCCCGCAGGTAGTCCAGGACGCGTGCACGCAGAGGATCCATGAGTGGCTTGAACTCAGCCACCACTTCATCTATGGGCTGGGATACGGTGCCCTGGGTGAGGAGCCACCGCACTGCGCGGTCAAGCAACCTGCGGATATCCAGATGGACCGTGCTCCAGTGCTCCGTGGGGAACGACGCAGGCAGGCTGTTGAGCTCCCGGACCATCACGTCCAGCTCGTAAATCTCCCGCAGTGCGACGAACGCCTTGGCCACGGCCACTTCGCTGGCAGACGTTTCTTCCATGACGCGGAAAGCAAAGGTGATGCCTCCCATGTTGATCATGTCGTTGGCAACCACCGTGGCGATGATTTCGCGCCGCAGCGGATGGGTATCCAGTTCAGCGTCGAAACGTTCACGCAGCTGCGCCGGGAAGTAATCGCGGAGGGTCTGCCGGAACCACGGATCGTCCGCGAGATCGCTGTCCCTCAGTGCTGTCGCCAGTTCGATCTTGGCATACGCCGCGAGGACTGAAAGCTCAGGCGACGTCAGGCCCTGGCCCTGCTGCAGCCGTTCGCGCAGTGTGTCCGTGGTGGGCAGGGCCTCAAGGTCGCGCTTCAGGTCGGCTGATTTTTCCAGCCAGTCCATGAGGCGTTCGTAGCTGGGGCTCCATTCGGCAACCCTTGTGCGGTCGTTCAGCAGCAGGATGTTCTGGTCAATGTTGTCTTCCAGGACCAGGCGGGCCACCTCGTCGGTCATCGAGGCAAGGAATTCGGCACGTTCGGCAGCGTCCAGCTTCCCGGCAGCAACCATCCGGTCAACGAAGATCTTAATGTTGACCTCATGGTCGGAGCAGTCCACGCCTGCGGAGTTGTCGATGGCGTCGGTGTTCAGGATGACACCCTGGAGCGCCGCCTCGATTCGTCCGCGCTGCGTCATTCCGAGGTTGCCACCTTCACCTACCACCTTGACGCGGAGGTCCCTGCCATCAACCCTGATCGAGTCATTGGCCTTATCCCCCACGGAAGCGTTGGACTCGCTACTGGCCTTCACGTACGTCCCGATGCCGCCGTTGTAGAGAAGATCTGCGGGGGCCAGCAGGATTGCCCGCAGGAGCTCGGGAGGGCTGAGCTCCGTGGTGGCGGCGGGAAGTCCCAGGGCGTCGCGTACCTGGGGCGACACCGGGATGGACTTGGCCTGCCGGGCGAAGACACCGCCGCCTTCGCTGATGAGGGACTTGTCGTAGTCGTCCCATGACGACCGGGGCAGCTCGAACAGGCGCCGGCGTTCAGTGAAGGACGACTCCTCGTCCGGCGTGGGATCCAGGAAGATGTGCCGGTGGTCGAAGGCAGCGAGCAGCCGGATGTGCCTGGACAGCAGCATGCCGTTGCCAAACACGTCGCCGGACATATCGCCGACGCCCACCACGGTGAACGGCTGGGTCTGGGTGTCCAGGTCCAGCTCGCTGAAGTGCCGTTTCACGGATTCCCACGCACCGCGGGCGGTAATGCCCATCGCCTTGTGGTCATAGCCAACGGAGCCCCCCGAAGCGAACGCATCTCCGAGCCAGAATCCGTACTCAGCCGCCAGGCCGTTGGCAATGTCCGAGAAAGTGGCAGTTCCCTTGTCCGCAGCGACCACCAGGTAGGAATCGTCGTCGTCATGCCTGACAACGTCCGACGGCGGCACCAGCTTCTCGTCCGCGCCTTCAGTTACCAGATTGTCAGTGAGGTCCAGCAGGCCCCGGATGAAGGTCTTGTAGCTTTCGACGCCTTCGGCCATCCACGCCGCCCTGTCGACGGACGGGTCCGGCAGTTGCTTCGCGAAGAAGCCGCCCTTGGCCCCGGTGGGAACGATGACTGCGTTCTTTACCGTCTGGGCCTTCACGAGGCCCAGCACCTCGGTGCGGAAGTCCTCCCGGCGGTCCGACCATCGCAGGCCACCGCGCGCGACCTTGCCAAATCGGAGGTGCACGCCCTCAACCCGCGGAGAGTAGACCCAGATCTCGAACATGGGACGCGGGAACGGCAGGCCGTCGATCCGCGCCGGATCGAGCTTGAAGCTCAGGTGCCGTTTGTCCTGGTAGAAGTTTGTCCGCAGGGTGGCCTCGATGAGGTTCACAAATGTCCGCAGGACACGGTCAGCGTCCAGTGTTGCAACTTTTTCGATGGACACTGACAGTTGTTCGCGCACGGATTCCTGGGCCGCCTGCCGTGCATCGGCATCCAGTGACGGGTCGAACCGGGCAGCGAAAAGGGCACTGAGCCCCCTGGTCACATCGGGGTTGGCGAGGAGGGTATCGGCCATGAACCCGAACGAATTGGTGTTGCCCATCTGGCGCATGTAGCGGGCGTAGGCACGCAGGACGGTGATCTGACGCCAGTGCAGCCCTTCCCGGAGGACCAGACGGTCAAAAGCGTCCGATTCTGCCGCGCCGGTCACAGCCGCGCTGAAGGAGTCCGCCAGGAAGCCTCCGGTAGCCACCGGGTCAACACCCGCGGGGTATTTCAGACCGAGGTCGTACAGGAAGAAATCGCGGCGGTCCGCGGTCTCGATTTCGAAGGGCCGTTCATCGAGCACTTCGAGTCCCAGATTGTGGAAGAACGGAAGGATTTGGCTCAGGCTCTTGGGCTCGAGCATGTACAGCTTGACCCGCGCGTCCTCCTCAAGCGTTGCGCCGGCCCCCTCGGGGAGGTAGACGTGGACGCCCGGGCGCTCCTGCCGTGCCCCCTCGGTGCGCTCAGCCGCCGCTCCGTACTTCTCGAAGCGGGCGATGTCGTCAAGGGCATCTTCCACTTCGTAGTCAACCCGGTAGCTCGCCGGGAACGCCTCAGCCCAGATCGCCGCCAGTTCCTTGGCTTCCGCCGCGTCGCCGCCGTCGCGCAGCACCTCGGCGATGCCCTCGCTCCAGGACCTGGCCGCACGGACCAACCGCTTTTCGAGCTCCCCGCTGTCGACGTGGCTGACGTCTGCATCCTTCGGCAGGCGGATCCTGAAGAAGAGGCGGGCCAGAGCCGACTCGGTCATCCGGGCTTCGTAGTCAATGGAAACCGCCTGGAAGGTCTCGCGGAGTTCCTGCTCGATCCGAAGCCTGACATTGGTGGTGTAACGGTCCCTGGGCAGGTAGACGACAGCCGACATGAAGCGGCCGTAGATGTCGGGCCGGAGGAAGAGACGCGTCCGGCGGCGCTCCTGCAGCTTCTGTATGCCGACTGCCGTGGCGGCGAGGTCGGGAACTTCGATTTGGAACAGCTCGTCGCGGGGGTAGGTCTCCAGGATGCCGAGCAGGTCCTTTCCGGAGTGCGAGTCCGGCGGGAACCCCGCATTGCGCAGGACGGCGTCGACCTTCTCCCGGACGATCGGAACTTCACGTACTGAGCCGGTGTAGGCACTGGTTGCAAACAGCCCGATGAAGCGCCGTTCTCCATTGACGTTGCCGGCGGCGTCGAAACTCTTGACGCCGATGTAGTCCAGGTAGGCGGACCGGTGGACGGTGGAGCGGGAATTGGCCTTCGTGATGACAAGGGCACGCTTTTCCCGCGCCTTTTTGCGTCCTGTATCCGTCAGGTGCTGGATATGGGGGGAATCGGCCGCTGCCCGGAGCAGGCCAAGGCCGCTGTCCTCCCGCAATTCCAGGACGTCTTCCCCGTCCACGTTGATCAGGACGTATTCCCGGTAGCCGAGAAAGGTGAAGTTGCCGTCGTCGAGCCAGCGCAGAAGGTCCTGCGCCTGCCGCAGTTCGGCAATTTGGGCCGGGTTGGCTACCTGATCAAGGCTTTCGGCAATCTGCAGCGCTTTCAGGCGCATTTTGGGCCAGTCTTCGACGGCGGCGCGAACGTCCTTAAGCACTCGCTGCAGTCCTTCAAGCAGTGACGCCTTGGCTTCGTCGGAGATGCGGCTGATCTCGACGGCGATCCAGGACTCCATATGTGAGGCATTTTCGCCGGTGGCAATCAGGTGGGACAGGCTCGGCATCGCTGCAGTATCACCGCTGGAAATTCCAATGTGCGACGGAACCCTGTTGACCTTGACCAGGTGCCCGGATTCCCGGTTGCGGGTGGCAACGAACATGGGATGGATGACAAGCTTGATGGCCGCATGCTGACGGACCAGTTCGGCGTTGACTGAATCCACCAGGAAGGGCATGTCGTCCGTAACGACGAACACGACGCTGCTGTCTTCCTCATCGGCAATGGCCACTTTCGCCTGCCCCGGCAGCCGCTCTGATGCGACCTCGCGGTGGTGCTCCGCCCGCTGCGCCAACAGTTCCTGCGGATAGCTGCGCGCGTCCTCCTCGGCGAGATGCTGGTAGTAGTCCCCCATGAAGCCTTCAAAGCCTTCAACGGAAAGGGCCTGATCCTCCACGCTGGATCCAGACGACATCAACAAACGCCTCCATCACACGATATGCGCTGCACCTTTGCAGCTCTTATGGCGAGCCTAGTCCTTTGCCCTGCGGCCTGCTGTGGAAGAAAATACAGAGGATTTGGCCTTTTGCTGGACGGGTGCACAAACAAGTTCACGGATTGAGCGGCGAAGGGCTGACTCGGGCGACGATTCAAGCAGCAGCGATCCGGCAAGCAGGGCTGCATCTGCGGCACCGATGTCATATGGCAGGAATGCTTGGAGCTCAGATGCCGGCCCGTAACGCTCCCAGGCATCCCGCAGCTGCCGCTCGGGGCCCCTACCGACAGAGGACGACCGCACTTTGTTCATCACCACCATGGGAGATGCTTGGGGAACAGCGTTCTCCAGTTCAGCAAGGCCTTTGACCAACCGCGGCACGCCCACGGGATCAGCAGCCCCGACCGCGAACACGGTGTCTGCCAACTCCAGTGCACGCAGGGTGGCCGCGTTTCGCCGTGGCGCCATGGTGTCAAAACTTAGTTCTTCATCCGCTTCGAGGCAGAAGCCGGTGTCCACGACAACAACGTCCGCGATCTGCCGCGCCCGTTCCAGGACGATCGCCAGGGCTGGTGCCCTCAGCTCCGTCCAGCGATCTGCACGCGTAATGCCGGTGAGTACTTTGAAGGTTCCGGCAATGGTTGCCACAGGGGCGGCGAGCCTGCGAAGGGCGTCTGCATCCAAGGCGCCCTGGTCCGCAAGCCGGCAGGCCTGGGCCAATGCAGCCGATTCGTCGAGCAGCCCGAGCACCGCAGCGACGCTCGCCCCGTAGCTGTCAGCGTCAATGAGGAGGACCTGCTCGCCATCGGCCGCCAGTTCAGCCGCCATGTTGGCGGCAAGGGTGGTCCGGCCCGGAGAGCCGGCGGGTCCCCATACAGCGATGATGCGTCCTGGTCCGGGCCTGCCCGGATCTGGCTCAGGCTCCGCGGCGACGGGATGCAGGGCTGCGCCGGTGTCCGCAAGGGAGCTCATTGCGGCCGCACGGGCCGGCGCCCCTGTCAATTGCTCCACGGCGTCGGCGATGCGGTCCGAAAGTTCCGCGGATTGCACGCCTGTCAGGGCGGACGCCACACCGATCTTGCGGAGGCGCGCTGCTTCTTCGGCACTGTCGGTGAGGGCGATGATGGCCACGCCAACCGCTCCCAGCCGGTCTACCAACGAAGCCGTGAGGCCTTCGGATCCGTCTGCCACGACGGCCGCCCTGGCCAGACCGCTTTGGCATGCCGCCAGCAGTTCGGGCAGTTCGGCGCATCTCCTGACCACGGTGACAGGGCCGTGCAGGCGTTCGAGTCCGCCCACCAGGTCTTCCCGGCTTTGCCCGACGGTGACGACAGGTATGCTCACTTTGCGCCCCCGGGGTTCCACACGACGGAGATTCGGGCGTCGTTGGCCTGGGCGCCCAGGATGGCCGGCATCCGGCCGTCCTCCACCAGCACCATCAGCACGGTGCTTTTGGCGGATCCGAGTGTTGTTGAACCTGCTGTTACCTCGGCGATCTCAGCACCCGGCAGCAGGAGCTTGGGTTCACTGAATCCGTTCTTGGTATCCGGCTGGGCAACCCAGACGTCCACGCGGGCCCCTGCGATAACCTGCGCAGGAAGGGTTCCGTCCACCGTAATGGCCACCGGCTTGCGGTCAAGGTCGTCCACCTCCCCGAGGCTGGCACGAGGGACGAGCTGGTCTTTTCCGATCCGTTGCACGGCCACGGCACCCTGGGGCAACCCGGATTCGGCGGTGATGTAGTGCTGTTCCGAATCGCCGAGCCGCACCTTGGCACGGACCACGTTCTCCTCCGTCAATGCTTCGCCCACGGCTATTCCGTCGCGGGCAGCGTAGACCTCTGTGGTCTGGTCTGCACTTCCGACCAGGAATACAACTCCTGCCACTGATGCAAACACCAGGAGGATCCCTACCAGCAGGCGCGGATCTTTCCACGAGGGGCGCTTCAGGCGTGCTGATGCGGCTGATGTTTCTGGAACCATGCCGTTTCTCCCCCTAGACGTTCCGGCGGGCCGTTCCGTGGCCGGACACCTCATTGTTGCGGGACGGACGCCGGAACAAAAGTCAAAGTCCCAAATATGGCGGAACTGTGGATAACGCAGGCGGGTACCCCGTTCGGATGGCAAAATGGTGGCATGCCCAGGTTCCTCACACTCGCAGATGTTGCCGAGCAACTCCAGATCAACTCTCCGGCCGCGTACGCACTTGTACGGAGCGGAGAATTGAAGGCCATCCAGGTTGGTGGCCGCGGGCAGTGGCGCGTGGAAGAGAAGATGCTCGAACAGTACATCGAGGAACGCTACGCAGAAGCGAGCAGGATGATTCAGGAGTCCAAGTCCAAGTCGGTCTGAGCGGGCGTATGCTCCGTCCCCGCCGGCCGTGGCCGGACCGGGCGCTGGCTACAGTCCGGCCTGCTTCCTGGATCTGATGGCCGCAAGTGCGGCGAACGGCACGGTTGATACGTCTCCAACATGCCGGCTCCTCCGGGCTTCACCGGAAGTTACTGCCGCAACGTCCACATAGTCCTTGCCCACGCGGTCAATGACGCCTTCCAACCGCGTGACACCCGTGCCGCCACCGAGGCTGATACTCAGCTCAGCCCTGTCCCTGGCGAGGGCCCGGAGCGAATGCGCCAACCCAAGCGCCCGCCGCACGGCTGACGGTTCGGTTCGAGCAAACCTGCCCAAGCCTACATAGCGGGCAACCGCCGGGTATGGAATGAGGACCTGATGCCAGTCTTCGTCTATAACCAAGGCCTCGGCACCAGCGTGGGCAAGGCGGCCGCTGACCGATTCCCCGCTCAGGAGGTGGACTCCAAGCGTGCATCCAAGGACGCCGCGGAGCCTATCGGACAATTCGATAGACACCAGTTCAGCGCGGGTCCTCTCCCCGATCTCAGCCTCCAGTAAAAGCCGGTCGGATTCCGCCAGTTGGCTTTCCATGTCGTTGAAGAGTGCATCCCAGCGCATCCGGCCACAGTAGGTCCGACCGGGCAAGCCGTCAATTCCACGAAGTTTTTCTCTCCACCGTCTGGACATAAGACTGAATACTGGCGCAAACTGAATCAAGCAACATCAAACTGCATCAAACGACATCAAAAGGATGAATCAATGATGAAGCGCGAATCCCACGGAATCAGAATGGACGCCCTGACGGCCTTGGCGTTGTTGGTCCTGGGAGCCGTGCTCGTCGTCATTGGACGCGGTCTTGTCCTGCAGTGGCAGGAGGCAGCGGCCAGGCACCAGAGCACGTCAGCCGAGGGCATCCTGGGGGCCGCAGCACTACTTTCGGGTTCGGTACTCATCGCCTGGTGGTTTTTGTCCCTCGCGGCTGCCGGAGCGGGCGTGCTCCTGGAGCGACATGGAAAGGTCCGTTCAGCTTCGCTGACGCGCAGGCTTTCGCCCGCTTTTATGAGGCGCCTGGTGGTCGCAGCGGTCTCCTTGCAACTGGCGTCGGGTGCAGCGGCCAACGCCGAAACCTTGGCTTCGGGTCCGCAGTGGGCCCCCACGCAAGAGTACGCCTCGGCTATGGAGGCAGCCCCGGACCTGTCGGACCCGCACCCGGCACCGTCCACAGGTACGCCAGGCGATCCTATGTGGGGCGCCGCCTCCACGCAGGCTGCGGCACCGGATGCAGCTCCGGCTGCGGGCCATCCGGAGCATACCCTGACGCCGGGATTAATCCCGACGTCAACGGCTCCGGTAGAACTTACCCAGCCAACTCCCGCTGCCGCCCCAATAACTGCGGACGCAAGTTCCGGCGCCGCGAATCATTCCCAGCTGCAGCCTAGATGGCAGCCACGGACTGCCCCGCTGGTGGACCCAGGGCTCTTGGCCCCGCCAGCCGCGCGCGAAGAGGCCGCACCGGGCCGGGGGTCAGATCAGACAACAGGGACGGTGACAGTCCTCGCCGGGGACACCCTGTGGGACATTGTGCGGGGTCAGTTGGGAACTAATGCTTCCGACATTGACGTCGCCCTTGAGTGGCCGAGGTGGTACGAAGCCAACAGGGCTGTCATCGGCCAGAACCCGGATGTCCTGCTCCCGGGCCAGGTCCTGCAGGCACCCTGAGCGTCGTAAGTATCCGTAACCATGCCGGCCGGATGCCGGCACCACAAAAACCAAAGGGGAAAGCAATGCCAGCAGTGACGCCTATCCGTGCCCTTCAGGGAAGAACCGAGAGTAAAGGTGACAGGGGCCTAACCCCGGCCGCAGCCAGCCAGGAGGCGCTGGGACAATCACAGCTGCGACAGGGGCAGTTGCGGGCCCTGGGCCAAGGCCGGCCTGCCCCGCATTCTGGAGAGCCGGTTCGGCTCCGGGCCGCGGACGAGGAAGCGGAAGTCCGGGCCATCACGCGGGGAACGGTGCAGGCTGCCATGGAAGTGCTGGCCGGTATCCGGCCCGTCCACCAACTGGCCCGCCGGCTTGACCCCCGATGCCTCGCTGCCCTCCAGCATCGCGCCGCACTGATTCGACGGGAAATCACCAGGACCGGAAATCCGACGGTGGGCCGGCTGCACCGGAACTCCATTGTCCGGTCAGTAAGGATCTGCGAGGTAGCAGAAGGCACCTATGAAGCAAGTGCAGTGGTGGTCGATGACGTACGTGCGCGCGCCGTGGCAATCCGCCTCGAGCGCAGCAAGCAGGTGTGGCGTGTCACGGAACTCGTTATTGGATGACGATCCGGTTGGCCGCCCGGACGAAGAAAGGGCAGGGCACCGGGATGCTGTCTCCCGCTGGCCCTGCCCTTGACTTACACGCCGTCGTCCGTGGACGCTGCCTTAGCGCCGCTTCTTCTTGGCCGGGCGCTTGGCGGCTTCCTTCGCTGCATCCTGCTCCGCCGCCTTCGCGGGGTTGCCTGAGCGTCCTGAGGAACGGGTTTCCACCCGGGTCTGAGTGCCACCGCCCTCGCTGGGTGCCGTGTACTGAAGCTGCGCAGGCTTTTCGGGGGCTTCCAGACCGGCAGCCCGGACCTGCGGTTCGACGTGTTCGGTGTGTCCGCCGGCGGCGTCCTCTACCACCACGTCCTGGGCCGGAGTCACTTCGACTTCCAAATTGAACAGGAACCCTACGCTTTCCTCCCGGATGGCTTCCATCATGCTTTGGAACAGGGTGAAACCCTCGCGCTGGTACTCAACCAAGGGGTCGCGTTGGGCCATGGCACGCAGCCCGATGCCCTCCTTGAGGTAGTCCATCTCGTAGAGGTGTTCCTGCCATTTGCGCCCAATGACTGACAGCACGACGCGGCGCTCCAGTTCCCGCATACTCTCGGAGCCGATGCTTTCCTCCCGCGCCTGATAGACAAGCCGGGCATCCGAAAGCAGCTCTTCCTTCAGGAACTCCACCGTCAGCCGGGACTTTCCTCCGGCTTCTTCGATGATGTCGTCCGCGCTCACGCTCACCGGGTACAGCGTCTTGAGATTGGTCCACAGCTGGTTGAAGTCCCAGTCGTCGCCGTTGCCTTCGGCGGTGGCGTCGTCAATGAGGGCCAGGATGGTGTCCTCGACAAAGAACTGCACCTTTTCGTGCAGGTCGTCACCCTCAAGGATCCGGCGGCGGTCGCTGTAGATCGCTTCACGCTGGCGGTTCAGGACGTCGTCGTATTTCAGCACGTTCTTTCGCTGCTCAGCGTTGCGGCCCTCCACCTGGCCCTGTGCTGAGGCGATGGCACGGGATACGAGTTTGGATTCGAGTGCCACGTCGTCAGGAACGGAGCTGTTCATGAGGCGTTCGGCGGCGCCGGAGTTGAACAGCCGCATGAGGTCGTCCGTCAGGGAAAGGTAGAACCTGGACTCGCCCGGGTCGCCCTGGCGTCCGGAACGGCCGCGGAGCTGGTTGTCGATGCGGCGGGACTCATGGCGTTCGGTGCCGAGGACATACAGTCCACCGAGGTTCAGGACCTCTTCATGCTCATCCTTGACGGATTGTTTGGCTGCTTCAAGCGCAGCCGGCCACGCGGACTCGTACTCCTCGGAGTTCTCCTCCGGGTCGAGGCCGCGCTTGGCAAGTTCGGCAACCGCCGTAAACTCGGCGTTGCCGCCCAGCATGATGTCGGTGCCTCGGCCGGCCATGTTGGTGGCCACCGTGACGGCGGCCTTACGGCCGGCCTGCGCAACGATCGCGGCCTCCCGTGCGTGGTTCTTGGCATTCAGGACTTCGTGGCGGATGCCGTCCTTGGCGAGCAGCCGGGAAAGATACTCGCTCTTCTCGACGCTGGTGGTACCCACCAGGACGGGCTGGCCCTTTTCATGGCGTTCGGCAATATCCCGGACGACGGCGTCGAACTTCACTGTTTCGTTCTTGAAAACGAGGTCGGACTGGTCGATGCGCTGCATGTCGCGGTTGGTGGGAATGGCTACGACGCCGAGCTTGTAGGTGCTCATGAACTCGGCCGCTTCGGTCTCAGCGGTACCGGTCATGCCTGAGAGTTTGCCGTACATGCGGAAGTAGTTCTGCAGGGTGACGGTGGCCAGGGTCTGGTTCTCCGCCTTGATCTCGACGCCTTCCTTGGCCTCGATCGCCTGGTGCATGCCCTCGTTGTACCGGCGGCCGGCAAGGATACGGCCGGTGTGCTCGTCAACGATCAGGACTTCGCCGTCCATGATGACGTAGTCCTTGTCCCGCTTAAAGAGTTCCTTGGCCTTGATGGCGTTGTTAAGGAAGCCGATGAGCGGCGTATTGGCGGACTCGTACAGGTTGGTGATGCCGAGGTAATCCTCGACCTTCTCGATGCCGCCCTCAAGGACACCGACGGTGCGCTTCTTTTCATCGACTTCGTAGTCCTTTTCGGGCTGCAGCCGAAGAACGACCTTTGCGAATTCGCTGTACCAGCGGTTTGTGTCGCCCTGGGCGGGTCCCGAGATGATGAGCGGGGTACGGGCCTCGTCAATGAGGATGGAGTCAACTTCATCGACGATGGCGAAGTTGTGTCCACGCTGGACCAGTTCGTTCCGGTCCCAGGCCATGTTGTCGCGGAGGTAGTCGAAACCGAATTCGTTGTTGGTTCCGTAGGTGATATCCGCTGCGTACTGCTCGCGCCGGACCGCAGGGTCCTGGTTGGCAAGGATGCATCCGCTGGTCAGCCCGAGGAAGCGGTAGACGCGGCCCATGAGGTCGGACTGGTATTCGGCGAGGTAGTCGTTCACGGTGACCACGTGGACACCCTTGCCGGTGAGGGCATTCAGGTAGGCAGGAGCGGTTGCCACCAGGGTCTTGCCTTCACCGGTCTTCATTTCCGCGATGTTGCCCAGGTGGAGGGCGGCGCCACCCATCAGCTGGACGTCGAAGTGCCGCATTCCCAGGGTACGCGAAGACGCTTCCCGAACAGCAGCAAAGGCCTCCGGCAGGAGGTTCTCGAGCTTTTCGCCGTCCTGGTGGCGTTCGCGGAGCCGGTCCGTTTCTTCACGGAGCTCGGCATCGGTAAAGGTCTTGAACGAGTCTTCGAGGGCATTAATGGAGTCGGCATAATTCCGCAGTTGCCGAAGTGTTTTCTTGTCACCCGTGCGGAGAAGTTTTTCGATAAGTGATGCCACGTGAAGATGCTCCCAGTCTCATGCCGCCGAATTCTGGCGTTTTTAGTCTACGGGAGAGACAACCTGCCGGTGCCGGTTTCCCTCAGAGCGGATCGGAGTCCGCGTTGCCGACGGCCCGCGCAAGGTCCGGCGCGAGGTCACCGGACGGCCAGACCTCCACGGACTGGAGGTCCAGCCATTCAGCCATAAGGCGCAGTTCCGCGGCAAGTTCGACGGCGGTGTCCGGCGGGGCGGCCGGCTCGGCGAAGGCGGCCCGGGCCAGCAGTTTTCCGCCTGCGCGGTCGGCCTTCAGGTCCACCCGGGCAACGATGCCGTCCCGGAGGAGGAAGGGAAGGACGTAATAGCCGTGCCGCCGCTTGTGTTCGGGCGTGTAGATCTCAATCCGGTAGTGGAAGCCGAAGAGTTCTTCCAGCCGGCGGCGCTCGAACACCAGCGAATCAAAGGGGCTGAGCAGGGCACGTCCAGTTGCCCGCCGAGGCAGGACAGCATCGGCATGGCGGTAGACATCCCTGTTCCAGCCCGTGACGGTCACCGGTTCCAGCACACCCCGCTCCACCAGGCGTTCCACAGACTGCGCCGTTGCCTTGACGGGTGTCCGGAAATAATCGGCAATACACCGGACAGTTCCGACGCCGTGCGCGCGGGCGGCAGCCTCCGTCAGCCGGTCCAGTGCCCCGGCCCGATCCCCAGTTCCCGTGGGGTCCTCCCCCGCGCCTATTCCGGCATGCGGGAGAATCTTCGCCGTGAGGGTGTATTTCCGCTCGAATTGCTCTGTCCGTGCAGCTGCGGAGACGAGCCCCGCTTCAAAAAGGTGTTCGAGGACCCTTTTGACGGCATTCCAGTTCCAGCCCCAATTGCCTGTTTGCCGTTCTTCCACGTGGCCGATCCGGGCGGTCAGCTCGGATGCGGTCAGGGGACGGCTACCGGCAAGGGTTGCCAGGATCAGCTCCGATATCGCAGCCCGCTGGTCCGGGTCCATGCTTCCGGCACCAACCCACGAACGTTTCTGCCAGAGCAGGAGGTCCTCATAGTGTTCCGGCCGGATGTAGCTGGCCTCGTGTGCCCAGTACTCAACCATCCGGCGCGGGTGGACACCGGACATCCGTTGCAGAATGCTCCGGTCGTAGTTCCCGAGGCGCGAGTAGAAGGGAAGGAAATGGCTCCGCGCCAGGACGTTTACGGAATCGATCTGGACCAGCTGCAAGCGGGCAAAGGTGCGGCCCACCGTCCGTGAAGTTACGGGTCCGGTGGGCCGTCCTTTGTCGAGCCCCTGTGCTGCCAGAGCGATCCGCCGGGCCTGGTTAAGGCTCAGCGAAGCGGGCACCCCAGTCCTCTCTGTTGGTTGTTGCTGCCAGCACCCTAAGCGGTTGCCGCGGCATCATCCGAACGGTAGGCGAGGATCTTTTCTTCCACCACGGTGTCTCCGGGTTCGCACTCGTGGTCAAGCGTGATCACACCATAGGTCCAGCCGCGCCGCCGGTACACGACGGACGGCGTATTGGTGGCCTTGTCGACGAACAGGTAGAAGTCGTGCCCCACGAGTTCCATGTTGTCCACGGCGTCGTCGAGCGTCAGCGACGCGGCCGGGAAGACCTTCCGGCGGATCAGGACGGGGGAATCGCCCGCCGGGATATCGTTGTCCACGTCGTAGGGAGACCTGTCGGCGGATGACGCGCTGGCCTCGCTCCGGTGGCTGGCCTCCATGTAAAGGGGCTCGTGCGCACTGGCCGGTTCGAGGGACGCGGTTGCTTCCCTCACAGCCTTGGGCGTGTGGCGTCCGTGATGGACCTTCTTCCGGTCCTTGGCCCGGCGCAGGCGTTCAAGCAGCTTGTTATACGCAAGATCGAAGGCGGCGAACTTGTCTGCAGCGCTGGCTTCGGCGCGGATCACCGGTCCGCGGCCCAGGACTGTCACCTCAACGGTCAACTGGTCGCCTGTTTGCCGGGCATTGGTCTCTTTGGAAACCTTGGCATCGACCCGCTGGACCTTGTCCCCCAACGACTCAATCTTTGAGATCTTCTCCCCGGCATATTCGCGGAACCGGTCTGACACTGTCAGATTGCGTCCGCTGATCATAAACTCCATGGTGCCCTCCAAATGACTTCGGTGACACGACGGCGGCGCTTCCCTGGGCCGATCTGCCTGACAGTCGAGCCCCTCTCCGAGCCGCCATCGAAAGGTACATTCTGTCTTGGTACCCACCACCGACGTTAGTTCATCGTCATCCGTTATTCATCCTTTCCCGGTTTATTTTTTTCTAAGTCGCGGTAGTTTCGCTGCTGGCTTAGGATGGGCCGTCCGGGCCATCCGGGACCGGCGGACGCGTTGCCGCGAGGACCACCGCCCCTGCCACCCGGGCCCCGTCGCGGTGCAGTGCACGCGCGGCTTCGGACAGCGTGGAACCGGTGGTGAGGACGTCATCGACGATGATGCAGCGTCTCCCGGCCACCGTGCCGCGGGCGCGCCGCCGCACCGTCATGGAGCCCCGGACGCGCCTCGCCCGGTCCCCCCTGTCGAGGCCTTTCTGGCCGCCGGCCGGCCGGATACCTGCGGGCGTGGCCTTGGCAAGGACGTCCTGCATAACGGCGCCGGGAAGCTGCCGGACTGCCTCGGCAAGAAGCAGGTGCACAGGGCTGAATCCCCTTGCCAGATAGGCGGCTGAACTGGTGGGAACCGGCACCAGGACAAAGGGCCGGCAGTCTCCCGTTGCCGTCCGCACCGTGTCTGCGAGCGCCCTGCCCAGGCACTTCCGGAGCCGGTGCTGGCCATGGCGCTTAAAGGACAGCAAAGCCTGGGCGAGTTCTTCCCTGTAGACACCTGCTGCAACCACCGGCAGCAGGATCCTTCCGTCCACATCTGTCAGCGCGGGTGCGGCAGCTTCGGCACGGAACGGTTGCGCGGTGAGCCGGCGTACCTGCCGTGAGCAGTGCGGGCAGAGCTGGTGGTCCTCAGCGCCGCAGCCCACACAGTCGGCAGGAATCGCCAGAGCCAGAAGGTCGGCCGCGGCTCCGCCCACCTGGTCGCTAAACCGAAGAAGGGCGCTCCGATGTTCTGATCTGTGCCTTGCCGCAGGTTGGGACGGCAGGAGGTCAGGGTCTGCCCCGCCACTTCCGGGTGTTGATTCGCTGCTCACGGCTCAACGATTCCTCCAGCCGGCAGCAAAGGAAAGCAGCAACAGGGCCTATGTGGACCCAGCCCACTCCGCGTTCCCCACGGGCCGCAGTAGGTTCGGTCCCTACCCCGGGTACGAAGGATCGATGGGGCCCTTGATCTGCGGCGACCATCCGTTCCCAAGCCGCTGGAAGATTCCCTCTGACGATTGCCCGTAGATCTCCTCCGGCCCGTTTCCTGCGCTGAGCGCCACCAGGCCCGGCCAGGGAGCGAGCTGCTGGGGCTGGCCCGAGGTGAGGGAGAGCAATTCCGGCGTCACGTTGGCCGCCGCCGCGCCCTTCATGACCACGACCGTAGAGTCGTTGACCCAGGCACCCTGGTCCGGGTTGCTGTCGGTCACTAGGGTGGTCGGCTGGGTCAGTTCACGGGGTGTACCGTCACCGCCGCGGATGATCCCTGCGACCTGGACCCGGGTCTTGCCGTTCTGTTCGGAAATGACCAGCGCACGGACGCCTTCCCGGGATACCCGGAATTCCTTGACGGACCGTCCCGCCAGCCAGGCAGGCGCCAGCGTCACCGACGGAACGGAAGCCCCTTCCGCTACTCCGGTGGGGCGGAAGGCCACCACTTCAGTGGCCCCGTTTCCCCCGGGCCCGGCCGACCAGACCCAGTCGTTGAGGCTGAAGGAGGGCCGGCTCAGGGTGCTCCGGGTCGTCAGGGCGCGGGCCGGCTGGCCCGGATTGATGCTGTACAGGGTTGTTCGGCTCTCATTGAGGAAGGCAGCGGTCTGCGAGACCGGGGATTCCGCGGGGAACCGCGGGTCCAGGGCCGAGACGGGCTGCATGTCCGGTAGGGGCGAAATCCTGTTGTTTTCGTACCGCACCAGTTCATTGCCGCTGACGGCGATCTGGCGCGAGGCGGCGCTCTTGTCCTGGACCGGCGGGAGGACTGAGCCGTTGTCCTCCACCCTTACCAGGTCCTGGTTGGCCCGCAGCTCGACATTCACGACGTCGGGCTGGCTGCGGAACGTCAGGGTGAGCTGCATCTGCATCCGGAGGCGGTCCTCCGGGGATGTCTCCGTGAGTTCCTTAGCTGTCAGGTCCACCTGCGCGGCTCCCGAGACTACGGGGACGGACTCGCGGGCGAGCTTGATGCCCGACGGGAAGGCGCTGGCCACCGCGCCCCGAAGGTAGGGGGCCGGCCCCGCCAGCAGGGCACTTGTCATGGCCTTGACCGTCTTGTTCCTGATGAACCAGCGGACGTCGGGGACGGCGTAAGTGAACGTGGGATCGTAGAAGTAGATGGGATAGGCACCGTAGATCACCTTGAACGTTTCCTCGGCGATGGCGGTCCCGTCCGGTATTGCAGAGATACGCCATTCTCCGTCCACCTGGGTAACCGTGACGGGGATCCGTTCCACGGTGCCTTCCGGGGACTGGGTGGTGATGCCGTCTGCATCGACGGTGTAGGCCACATCCAATTCATAGTTGTAGACGTTTTCGGTACCTGTGGCCACCACGCGCGCGTCCCGGTATACGAGGGCACGCTGGTCCGGCTTCCAAGACACGGACGAGGCCTGTGTGAGGTACTGGCGGGCCACGGCGTAGTCGTCCTCGTAGCCGCTGCCCGCGCGGTAGAAGTAGTCAATGATGGTTTCCGGCGATGCGCCCGGCTGGGGTGCAGCCGGGAGGAAGACCGGCGCGTTCAGGTTACCGGCGCTGCCTTCGCTGCTCTTGCCGACCGGTCCCGAGACAGGGATCCGGGCGCAGCCTGCCAGCAGCACAACCAGCAGGGCCAGCAGGAAAGCACCGAGCTGTGCCGGACGGCCGCGGCCGGTCATGGGTTCTCCTTCGTCGTCGGCACCGGCGCCAACCGCGCCGCACCGGTTTCCAGGACCAGGATGTTCCTGGTGTCGGGTTCCCGGGGAACGCTGCCCGGTTCGCCTGTGGTGATGTTGTCTTCGGGTTCGAGTTGGACCGGAGAGGTGCCGATCTCTTCGCCTTGGCGCAGCGGCAGGGTAAGCCGGAAGTTTGCCCCACTTCCTTTCCTTCCCCAGGCCTGCAGCCAGCCGTTGTGGAGCTTGGTGTCCTCCGCGGCAATGGACAGCCCCAGGCCGCTACCGCCGGTGGTCCGGGCGCGGGCAGGGTCCGCGCGCCAGAATCGGTCGAAGACCCGGGCCGCCTCGGCAGGTTCCATCCCGATGCCATGGTCACGGACGGCGATGCCGACGGCGGTTTCGCTGGCTGCCACAGTGACGGTCACCGGCCTGCCCTCGCCGTGTTCGACGGCGTTCAGGATCAGGTTCCGCAGGATCCTGTCGATCCGGCGCGCGTCCATGTCCACAACGATGGCGCCGGCCGGTGCACTCAGCACGATCTCTGAGCCGTATTCCGCGGCTACGGGCGACGCGCCTTCGATGACGTGGGCGATAACTTGGAGGATGTCTTCCGGTTCGGCGTCCAGCACGGCCACACCGGCGTCGAAGCGCGAGATTTCCAACAGGTCCGAGAGCAACGACTGGAACCGCTCCACCTGGTTGTAGAGCAACTCGGCAGACCGCTTGTTGATGGGGTCGAAATCGTCACGGGCGTCATACAGCACCTCGGCCGCCATCCTGACAGTGGTCAAGGGCGTGCGCAGTTCGTGGGACACGTCGGACACAAATCGCTGCTGCATCTGCGAGAGTGTGGCGAGCTGGGTGATTTGCTCCTGCAGGCTGGCAGCCATGTGGTTGAACGAGGCGCCCAGCCGGGCCACCTCGTCCTCGCCGCGGACCACCATCCGTTCCTGCAATTGCCCGGCGGCCAGCTTCTCCGAGACCATCGCCGCGTGGCTGACCGGGCTGACCACGTTGCGCGTGACGTACCAGGCCACGGCACCGATCAGGAGCACCAGCACTGCGCCGCCGGCCCAAAGGACGCTTTGGATCTCGTCCAGCGTCTGCTGCGCTGTGTTGAGGTCATAAATCAGGTACAACTCATAAACCGTGCCGTTGAAGGTCACCTTGTTACCGACGGCGATGCCCGGCCGGTCCTCGGTGCCCACGGGGATCACGGTGGACGCCCAGTACTGGTCTTTACCGGATTCCTGGACCGCCTTGCGGAGCTCAGGTGGGATGACACTGACTGTCAGCTGGTCCGAGGCCCGGGACTCCACCCAGCGGTTCCGTGGCTTGGTCTGCTCCGGCATGGCTTCGAAGACGTAGCGGCGCTGGATCACGGAGCCACGGCCTTCCACCGCGTTCAGGGTGTCGTAGACCAGCGTGATGACGCTTGACTGGTCGGTGACCTGGGCGCCGTCGAACGTCTCCTGGACCTGCTTGACGTTGTACCGGGTTTCCGATTCAGCTTGTGTCAGCCGTTCCTGGAAAAGGTTGTTCGCGATCTGGTTCGACAGGTAGGCGCCAACTACGGCGAAGGACGTGACGGCCAGGAGAAGCGTGGTGAGGACAGTCCTGAATTGCAGGGAACGGCGCCAACGCTTCTGCAGGGCGCGTCCGACGTAGCGCAGGGCCGGCAGGAAACGGAGGATACCGGTTTTGACCAGCCGGGCCACCCTGAGGCTGACAATGACAGCACGCCGCTGCCAGATCCGCACGCGGAAGGCGAACTGCCTGAATCCGGGGCTGATGGCATCGGTGTGCTCCGGCACCTGGTGGTGCTGCACTGTTTGATGCTGCAGTTCCTGGTGTGGCTGCAGTTCCTGGTGTGGCTGAGCCACGGTACGCCGTTCCGAATCCGCCGCTTCTCCGGGGGTCGCCTGGGCGGGGACGCCGGTCCGGCGTTCCCCGTCGGAGGAGGCGGGGTCAGGCCCCTGCTTTGTAGCCGACACCACGCACCGTCAATACAACTTCCGGAGCTTCCGGGTCCTGCTCGATCTTGGACCGCAGGCGCTGGACATGGACGTTGACCAGGCGGGTGTCAGCCGCGTGGCGGTACCCCCACACCTGTTCAAGCAGCAGTTCACGGGTGAATACCTGCCACGGCTTGCGGGCAAGGGCCACCAGGAGGTCGAATTCCAGCGGCGTCAGCGAGATCCGCTCGCTTCCGCGGCTTACCGTGTGCCCGGCAACGTCAATGGTGATGTCCGCGATCCGGAGGGTTTCCGGTGCCTTCTGGTCTCCCGGGCGGAGCCTGGCCCGCACCCGCGCCACAAGTTCGGCGGGCTTGAACGGTTTTGGCACGTAATCATCGGCCCCGGATTCAAGGCCACGGACGACGTCGGACGTGTCCGCCTTGGCCGTGAGCATGACGATGGGCACGTCCGACTCAGCGCGGACCTGCCGGCATACCTCTATGCCATCCACCCCGGGGAGCATAAGGTCCAGCAGGACCAGGTCCGGCCGCGATGACCGGAAGATGTCAAGCGCCTGGGCGCCGTCCGCGCAGAAGACGGGTTCAAAGCCGTCATTGCGAAGAACAATTCCAATCATTTCGGCCAGCGCTTCATCATCATCAACCACCAGAATGCGTGCCTTCATAGTTATATATTCCCTTATCAGGGGGGCTTTGTCCTGTTGAGCGGCTTCGGCATGGCGGAACGCTAGGACGTCCGACGCCGGAACTATAGGCTGGGACCGTGCCGGACCTTCCCGGCGGCGTACGGCTGCCAAGGCCCGGCCGCGGGACAACGGTGCGGCCGGAATGGGGGAAGGAAGAGCGTGTCAGGACAGGATTCAGGCCGGGAGGAACCGGCCGGAGCAGAGCAGCCCTCCGACGGTTCCCGGGAACCGTGGCACGGCCAAAGCCAGGACGGCCGCGGCGGTCACCAGCGGAGCCGGGACGATGACGGATGGGTGGCTCCGAACCGGGAAACTGCCGGCGAAGGCAACGGGATATGGGGTGGCACGCCGTCGTGGGGTCCCCCCGGGCCATGGTCCCAACAGCCGGGCCCCTATGGCCAGGCCCAGCCGGATCCCGGCCAGCCGACGTACGGCCAGCAGGCACCGTGGAACGGTTCTCCGCCGGTTTACCCTGGCGCAGCCTATCCGCAGCAGCCGTACGGAACGCCGTATGGACCCGGCTCGGGGAACCACTACGGCAACCAGTTTGGGAGCCCCTACGGACAGCCACGCTATGTTGCCCCGCCGAAACCCGGCATCGTTCCGCTGCGGCCGCTGATGTTCGGCGAAATCCTTGACGGATCCTTCCAGGCCATCCGCCGCAACCCGAAAGCCATGCTCGGTGCCGCCCTGCTGGCGCAATCGCTCTCGGCGATACTCGCCGCCGTCGTTACGGCAGTGTCCGCCACATCTGCCGGCTCCATCGAGGCCTGGGTGGAGGGCGCCAGCCCCGCGGACCTGGCCGGCATGGGCTTCGGCTTCGCCGGCGCCATCCTGGTGGTCAGTATCCTGACGCTCGTTATTTCTGCGGTGCTGCAGGGTGCCATGGTGGTGCCGGTCGCACGCTCAATCCTCAACAGGCCCACAGGGTTCCGCCAGATGTGGGCGCTCGCCAAGTCCAGGGCCGGCGCGCTGATTGGCCTCGCTGCACTGTTGGTGGCAGCCATGCTGCTTGCTTTCCTGATATTCGGTGGCGTGGCTTTCGCGCTCATCGCCGGGACCGACCGGGCAGCGGGCGCCCTGTTCCTGATTCCCCTTGTCCCTGCCTTCATTGCAGTATTTGCCTGGATCGCCATCAAGGTCATGGTGGCCCCGGCCGCGGTGGTCATCGAGGAAGTTGGTCCGCTCGCCGCCCTGCGCCGGTCCTGGCAGCTGACCCGCGCCAACTGGTGGCGGATCTTCGGAATGACCCTGGTGGTGAGTCTTTTGGTGGGCGTGATCAGCCAGGTGGTGATGATCCCGGTCAGCCTGCTGACCAGTTTCCTCGGCACCGTGGTCTCACCCCACGGCGGATCCGGACAGGACGCGGGGATGGCAGTGGCTATAGGGATCGCCACCGCTGTCCTCGGCGCCCTGGTGGGTGCACTGGGTTATGCATTCCAGACGTCGGTGATGGCCTTGCTGTATATGGACCTCCGCATGCGGAAGGACGGCCTGGACATCACACTCCTCCGCCTGCTCGAGACGGGCGCTGATCCCGACGGCGTTCCTGGCCGGGGTGCGGCATTCTCCGCACCGGGCCACGGTTCCCAGGGGCCGTCCGGAAGTGCATGGCCGGATGTCCGCTGAACCCCCGGTGCTTCCCGACGCGGACCAGGCACGCAGGTGGGCCGCGGAGGAGCTGGCAAAGCCTGAGTACCGGGAAGCCGAGCCGTCCTGGCTGGAGACCGTGTGGCGGGGCTTCCTCGATTGGCTGGGTTCCCTGGACGGCCCCTCGGGGCCCGACGGGTCGGTTCCCACCCCTGTCATAGGCATCGTTATCGTCCTGGTCCTGGCCGTGGCCATTGTCCTGGCCCGCCCACGGCTCAACCCGGCTGCCCGGAAGCCGAAGGATGTCTTCGGTGCTGACAGCACCCTCACTCCCACGGACTACCGCCGGCGCGCCGCTGAGGCCGCGGCCGGCGGAAAGTGGGGTGACGCCGTCGTCGACCGTTTCCGTGCCCTGGTGCGCTCGGCCGAGGACAGGGCCGTCATCGATCCGCAGCCGGGACGGACCGCGGATGAGACCGCACGAGAACTCTCCGTGCCGTTCAGGGCTGAGGCGCAGCGGCTGGCCCAGGCGGCTGCGGCCTTCGACGCGGTCCGCTACGGCAACAGGCCTGCCGGCAGCGCGGAGTACCAGGACATGGTCCTGCTCGATGACGCCCTGGCGGCGGCCAAACCCGAACAGCCCCTGGACCGGCACCAGCCGGCGGTTCTGCCATGACCGGACACGCGACGGAGGCTGCACGGGACGCGGGCCCGGGGACTATCCGTCCGTCCTTCCGGTCCCGGCTGCGCCGCGACCGGGGACTGGCCGCATTCGGCGCGCTGGTCGCGGTCGGGCTTGGCCTCGTGATCTGGGCCCAGCTGGCGCCCAAGGGAGACGTCGTCCCCCTGTCCGTGAGCAACGCCGGCCCTGACGGCGCCCGTGCCGTCGCCCAAATCCTTGGCGACCACGGGGTGCAGGTCCACGACGTCCGGAACTACGACGCTGCAATGGCTGCCCTGGACGGCAGTTCATCCCCCACCCTCCTGCTTTTCGACCGGAACGGAGCCCTGGACGGGCAGCGCCTCCGTGACCTCGCGGACTCAAGTGCCCGGGTGGTGGTGGTCTCGCCACGCCTTGAGACGCTCCGCGCCCTGGACAGTGGCATCCGGCAGGCAGGCGTTGTGCCGGACGGCACGCCCGCGCTGGAACCAGGCTGCTCCCTTCCGGATGCGCGGGCCGCAGGCCAGGTCAGCGGCGGGTCAGGATTCGTGTACGACGGCGGGACCACCTGTTTCCGCCCGCCCGGCTCGGCCGCCGGGGTGCTTGCGGCCGGCGCTGACGGCCGGTTGGTGGTCCTCGGCAGCACAGCAGTCCTGGGAAACGAACGGCTGGACGAGCTGGGAAATGCCGCCCTCGGGCTGCGGCTGCTGGGCGCCTCGCCAGACCTCGTGTGGTACCTGCCGTCCCTGGAGGACATGGATCTCACCGGATCGCCGCGCACCCTCGACGAACTGGCCCCGGACTGGGTGCGGTTCGTTGGCCCGTGGCTGGTGGTCGTCGCTCTCACCGCCATCGCATGGCGCGGCCGGAGGCACGGGCCGCTGGTCTTCGAGCCCCTCCCCGTGGTGGTCAAGGCGGTGGAGACTGCCGAGGGCCGCGCCCGGCTCTACCACGACTACCGGGCCCTGGACCAAGCCAGGGACAACCTGCGCGCGGGCACGCTGTCCCGCCTCGCCGCAGCCCTTCGGCTTGGCCCGGGAGCCACCGCTGAGGCCATCATTGATGCCGCCGCTCGGCATTTGGGTACGGCGGCATCCACGGTCAGCGGCCTTGTCAATGAACATCCCCACAGCGAGGCCCGCCTGGTGGCCTGGGCCCGGGAACTGCAAACCCTGGAGAAAGAGGTCAGAAAACAATGAGTGAACATGGCAGCGGCCAGCGGGTCCTTGACTCGATGGAGCACGACTCCGCCCGGCAGGCGCTCCTGGATGTCCGGCATGAAGTGGCCAAAGCCGTGGTGGGACAGGACGCTACAGTCACCGGCCTGCTGATAGCCCTGCTGTCTCAAGGCCATGTCCTCCTGGAGGGGGTGCCCGGCGTCGCCAAGACCCTGCTGGTGCGGGCATTGTCCGCGGCACTGGACCTGGAGACCAAGCGGGTCCAGTTCACCCCGGACCTCATGCCCGGTGATGTGACAGGGTCGCTGGTCTACGATTCCCACACGTCCGAATTCACGTTCCGGGAGGGGCCGGTCTTCACCAACCTGCTGCTGGCCGACGAAATCAACAGGACACCGCCCAAGACGCAGGCCTCGCTGCTGGAAGCCATGGAAGAACGCCAGGTCTCGGTGGACGGGGAGCCCCGCCCCTTGCCGTCGCCCTTCCTGGTTGCCGCCACGCAGAACCCGGTGGAGTACGAGGGAACCTATCCCCTGCCGGAGGCGCAGCTGGACCGGTTCCTGCTCAAGCTCACCATGCCCTTGCCGGAGCGCGGCGACGAGATGGAAGTCATCAGGCGCCACGCGGCAGGTTTCGACCCCCGGGACCTGGCAGCGGCGGGTGTGCGTCCCGTAGCGGATGCCCATGACCTGGAACGGGCCAGGCACGCAGTGGCCACCGTGGACGTTGCCCCCGAAATCATCGGCTACATCGTTGACATCGTGCGGGCTACCCGGACTGCCCCGTCCTTCCTGCTGGGTGTATCGCCACGCGGGGCGACAGCACTGCTGAACACCTCCCGGGCCTGGGCATGGCTGTCCGGGCGGACGTTCGTCACGCCGGACGACGTCAAAGCGCTCGCCCTCCCCTGCCTGCGTCACCGGGTGGCCCTGCAGCCGGAAGCACAGATGGACGGGGTGCAGGTGGATGACGTGCTGGGCAGCATCCTGGCGTCGGTCCCCGTCCCGCGCTGATGGCCATTTCCGGGCGTTTCGTCCTCCTGGTACTGCTGGGGCTGGTACCGGTCCTGCTGCTGCCGGGCTGGGGCTCGTTCTTCGCCGTAGCCGCTGCGCTTGCCGCCGTTGCGGGCGCCGACCTTGCCCTGGCCGGATCGGCCCGCTTGCTGCAGGTGGTCCGCGGCGGGCCCGTCAACGTTGCCCTTAACGCGCAGGTGCACGCCGCGCTCACCATCCAAAACAACGGACGGCGCCGCGTGCGCGGCAGTTTCCGTGACGCCTGGCAGCCTTCGGCCGGAGCGGCCGACCCGATCCAGCTGGTGGACGTGCCCGCGGGCGAAAGCCGGCGTGCCGCCGTCGTGCTCCGGCCCGTCCGGCGCGGCGACCTGAAGTCGCCGCATGTAACCTTCCGTTCCTTCGGCCCCATGAGGCTTGCCGCCCGCCAGCGGACCGTCACTGCCGCGGGGTCGATCCGGGTGCTTCCGCCGTTCACTTCGCGGCGGCACCTGCCCTCGAAGCTGCAGAAGCTCCGCGAGCTCGACGGCAAGGCGGCGGTCCAGATCCGAGGCGCCGGCACCGAGTTCGACTCCCTGCGCGACTACGTCCGGGGCGACGACGTCCGGTCCATCGACTGGCGGGCAACGGCGCGGCGCTCCGCCGTGGTGGTGCGGACCTGGCGTCCCGAACGGGACCGCCGCGTGGTGATGGTGCTGGACACCTCCCGCACCGCGGCGGCAAGGATCGACGACGAGACGCGGCTGGACAGCGGCCTGGAAGCTGCCCTGTTGCTTGGCGTCCTCGCCGAGCGCGGCGGAGACCGGGTGGACTTCATCGCTTTCGACCGCAGGGCACGCGCCCGGGCAGGCACCGCGGGCAAGGGCAACCTGTTGGGACGGCTTGTCCAGGCCATGGCACCGCTGGAACCGGAACTCATCGAGATGGACTGGGCAGCCGTTCCTGCCCAGGTACGTGCGGTAACTGCCCACCGCTCCCTGGTGGTGCTGCTGACCAGCCTCGACGGCGGCGCACCGGAGGAAGGCCTCATTCCCGCGGCGGCGCAACTGGCCGCACAGCACGAGGTGGTGGTGGCCGCGGTGCGTGACCCCCAACTGGGCGCCATGTTGGCCGAACGCAGCGATGCTGCAGGAGTCTTCAGGGCAGCAGCCGCCGAACGTGCCCTCCTCCAGCGTGCCGCCGTCAGCGCTGAACTCCGCCGTTTTGGCGTGGAAGTGGTGGATGCCGAACCGCACCAGCTGCCACCCGGGCTGGCCGACATGTACATCCGGCTCAAGGCTGCCGGTAGATTGTGAATCCAGCGCCGCAATCCAGCAGGAGGTCCCCATGAACGCACCGATCTATCAGCAGGCCCTGGGCGCGCAGTTCAGCCGGCTTCAGCCGGAACTCCAGGACTATTTTTCCCTGGTTCCCGGCTCGGGGCAGTACGGCGTGGGTGAAGGAACGTTCGACGTCGTGGGCTGCCGCCAGTCCTGGCTGCGCCCACTCATGCGGCTTACCAGCAGCGAAGAGGCGTTCTTTCCGGAGTACGGCGAGAATGTCCCGTTCCGGATCGAGAACCACGCTCACCTCGATCCCTTCGGCCGTTCCAGCCTGACGGCACGGCGGGAAATTCGCTTTACGGGTCGCACCCGGATGTTCCAGGACACCACCAGCGTCAACCAACAGGGCAACGGGCAGGAGCACGGCGAGGGGAAGGGGCCGCGCCGCGGAACCCCCTTGGTGGATTACGTTGGACGGTACCGGCGGATGGTCACCGACCTGAACCTCAGTGTGACCCCGGAGGGCAGGTTGCGCGGCGTATCCGAGGCCTCCCGCCTCTTCCTCGGGCCGCTGCGCATTCCCCTGCCGTCCGCGCTGGACGCCAAGGCCTACGCCGAGCAATGGTGGGACCCGGCAGAAGGCCCCGCCGGCAGGCACCGCATCCAGGTCAAGGTCATCCAGCCGCAGATCGGCCTGGTGCTGGTGTACGCCGGCAGCTTCGATTACCGGCTGCGGCCCTACACCGGGGGCAGCTCCGCCCAGAGTTTCCTGCCGCGGTACGCACAGCCTGACCGGTGGGAAAACCGAACCTGAGCGACCCGACGCGGGCCGCCCTAGCCGAGCGCCTGCTGGTTCAGCCCGTCGGCCACCTTGGTCAGCTGGCCCAGGAGTTCCTGTGCCCGGGACGGGGTGACCGCGGCGAGCCCGGACGAGGGGGTGATCCGGACGCTGCCGATGGCTGCGGCAGGAAGCCCGAGCTGCCGCCACGGGCGCCAAACAGCGTCAACGCAGTCAGCGGTCTTCGTCCTGGCAGTGCCGGCCACGTCCAGCGCACCGATCCAGAGCCGCTTTCCCGCTTCAGCGGCGCCAGCCAGCTGTTCCCACTGGCGGGTGGTCAGCGCCTTGAGCGGCACGGCAATACCGTCGGCACCGGCCGCGAGGATCTGTTCGAACGGCGCCTCCACCTCAGGTACCGCAATAACAGTTTCCACGGCGCCGGCATCGCGTAATGCATCAAGGACGAGGCGCCACGACTCCCGGGCTTCGGAACCCGCCACCGCACGGAGCGTACGGTAGCCACTGGCCGTGGGGATGGTGCCGGCCAGGACCGCAGCGATGTCCGGTTCGTCAAGCTGGACAACCAGCCGGGCTCCGGGCACGGCGGCCGCCACCCTGCCGAGGTAGGTACCCACGCCGGCAGCCAGCGACGCTGCGAGGTCCCGCCGGGCACCGTAGTCGATCAAGGCACGCTCACCGTTGTGCAGGTGCAGGCCCGCGGCCAGGCTCATCGGGCCGACCAGTTGAATCTTGATTTCCGGGGCAGGACTGTCTTCTGCGCCTGCGACATCGGCCAGGATGTTGATGTCCGTGGACAACGCCGAGGCCGCGCGGCGGTAATCCTTGCCCGGCCGGTCCACCAGGCGCCAGCCGAAGGGCTGCACATCGACGGCCAGCTCTTCAAGGAGGGACGCGGTGCGCCCCAAAGCGTCGGAGCCGACGCCGCGGGCCGGGAGCTCCGGGAGGAACGGCAGGTGCGGGCTGCCGAGTTCGCCGCGGATGATCCGCATTGCTTCATAGGGGTCTTCACCAGGCCACTGCCCGAGTGCCGTGGCGGTCACTTCCGTGGGCAGGAGCTGTTCCGGTGCCGGAGCGGAAACCCCCGGGTGTTGGGCGGTCACGCGCGCGTCGGCGCCTGCGCCTGCCGGCCGGTCGCCGCCTGGTGGTCCTCGGCAATGGCTTCGTGGTGCCGGATCACTTCGCCAATGATGAAGTTGAGGAACTTCTCGGCGAACGCAGGATCCAGGTGCGCGTCCTCCGCGAGCCTCCGCAGCCGTGCGATCTGCGCCGCTTCCCTTCCGGGATCGCCCGCAGGCAGGCGGTGGTTGGCTTTGAGGAATCCGACTTTCTGCGTTGCCTTAAACCGCTCGGCCAGCAGGTACACCAGCGTCGCATCGATGTTGTCGATGCTGGAGCGGATTGACAGCAGTTCAGCCATCACCGATTGGTCGACCTGCCCGGCCAGCGAACTGGCGGCGGGGTCAAAATCGTCGGAATCGGAAGAATGGAGGTTGTGCTGCGTCATGCATCCAGTCTATGGGCAGGCAGCGTATTGAACCGGCTGTGAAGCGCCGGTGCAGCGTTTGCCGCACCGGCGCTCCACACAGTGGCCGAACCCCGTGCCTAGAGGCCCAGCAGTGCCCGGCTTTCCTCCCGACGCCGGGCCTGCTCGTCGGGATCGGGAACGGGTAGCGATGCGATCAGGCGGCGGGTGTAGTCGTGTTGCGGGCTTCCCATGACCTGGCTGCCGATCCCCTGTTCCACCAGCTTTCCCTTGTACAGCACGCCCACCCACGTGGACAGGATGTCCACCACCGCGAGGTCGTGGCTGATGAACAGGCAACCGAAGCCGAACTCCTCCTGGATGTCCCGGAACAGCTCCAGGACCTTCGCCTGGACCGAGACGTCGAGGGCCGACGTCGGCTCGTCGGCAATGAGCAGCCGCGGGTTCAGGCTCAGTGCACGCGCCAGGGATGCCCGCTGCCGCTGCCCGCCGGAGAGTTCATGCGGGTACCGTCCCGCATACGACGCCGGGAGCTGGACTGATTCGAGCAGCTCGCCGACGCGTTTGCGCGCCTGCGCTTCACTGGGCCGGGTGTGGATCACCATAGGCTCGGCGATGCATTCCCCGATGGTCAGTTGCGGGTTGAAGGAAGCGGCCGGGTCCTGGAAGACGAAGCCGATGTCCTTGCGGAGTGGCTTGAAGGTCCTTTCCCGCAGGTCCAGCATTTCGTAGCCCAGGACCTTGAGGCTGCCGCCGGTAGTCCGGTTCAGGCCGGCGATGGCCCGTCCAATGGTGGTCTTGCCGGAGCCGGACTCCCCCACCAGCCCGAAAACCTCGCCCCTGGACAGGCTGAAACTGACGCCGTCCACTGCCTTGAAGGCCGGGGTTCCCAGCCTTCCCGGATATTCGATGGTGAGGTTTTTCGCCTCGACCAGCACCTCCTCGTCCTGGTGGCGCCGTTCGGTCAGCCCTTCCGACGCCGAGTTCCGGCCCAGGTGCGGCACGGCGGCCAGGAGCTGCCGGGTGTACTCCTGCTTGGGCTCGGCGAACAGCTTCCGCGCCGGCGCCTCTTCCACGATGTCGCCCCGGTACATCACCACCACCCTGTCGGCCAGATCTGCCACCACGCCCATGTTGTGGGTGATCAGGACGATCGAGGTGCCGTACTGGCCGCGCAGGTCGCGGAGCAGTTCCAGGATTTCCGCCTGGACGGTGACGTCGAGGGCTGTGGTGGGTTCATCAGCCACGATCAGTCCGGGGTTCAGTGCGAGGGCTGCTGCGATGACCACCCGCTGCTTCTGCCCGCCGGAGAACTGGTGGGGGTAGTAGTTCACCCGGTGTTCAGGGTCCGGGATACCCACCTTGCGCAGGGCATCGATGGCCCGTTCCTTGGCTTCCTTTGCTGAGACCCTCTTGCTGCCGCCCTGTCCGGAGTGGGCGCGGATACCCTCGGCGATCTGCCAGCCGACAGTAAAGACCGGATTCAGCGCCGTGGACGGTTCCTGGAACACCATTGCCACGTCCCGCCCGCGGATCTGGCGCAGGCGGGCAGGGCTGAGGCTGATGATGTTGGTGCCGTTGATGAGGACGGCACCGGAACTGGTGGCCGTTTCAGGTAGCAGGCCCAGGATGGTTTTGGCGGTGACGGTCTTGCCCGAGCCTGACTCCCCCACGATGGCCAGGACTTCACCGGCTTTGAGCTCCAGGCTCACATCCTTGACGGCATGAACGTCGCCGGAGTCGGTGGCGAAGGTGACCTCCAGATGGTCGATGCCAAGGACGGTCTTTGTTCCCGGGCCTCCGTTGCCCGATGGCGTGTCCAGGTTTTCGGTCACGGGTTGCTCGATTCTGTGTCAGGTCCCAGGGCAGCCGTGGCGGCCGGGGCCTTGCGGTTCGCCCGCTTGCGGCCGCGGAGGCGGGGATCGTTGAGGTCGTTGATGCTTTCACCCACCAGGGTCAGTCCCAGGACCACCCACACAATGGCCAGGCCCGGGAAGACTCCCGTCCACCAGATACCGGACGTGGTGTCGGCAAGGGCTTTGCTCAGGTCGAAGCCCCATTCGGAGGCCGAGCTGGGTTCGATGCCGAAGCCCAGGAAACCCAGTGCGGCGAGGGTGAGGATCGCCTCGGACGCATTGAGTGTGAAGATTAATGGCAGTGTCCGCGTGGCGTTCCGGTAAATGTGGCGGGTGATGATGCGCAGGTTTGAAGCACCCACCACCTTGGCGGACTCAACGAACGGTTCGGCTTTGAGCCGGATGGTCTCGGCCCTGATGACCCTGAAGTACTGCGGGATGAACACCACGGTGATGGATATGGCCGCTGCCATGACACCACCGAAGAGGCTGGACTGTCCCCCGCTGATCACGATGGCCATGACGATCGCCAGCAGAAGGGACGGGAAGGCATAGATGGCGTCCGCCACCACCACCAGGATCCGGTCAAGCCAGCCGCCGATGTAGCCGCTGACGAGGCCAAGGATGACGCCGGCGAAGATGGACAGCACCACGGCGATGATGATGACCAGCAGTGCCGTTTGGGTTCCCCACATCACGCGGGAGAGGACGTCGTAGCCGCCCACGGTGGTACCCAGCGGGTGTTTGCCGCCGGGCGGCTGCTGGGCGGGAAAGTTTCCGTCGCCGTCAGAGAGTTGGGCGAACCCGTACGGGGCCATGAAGGGGGCAAGCAATGCGGTCAGGAGAAAGACTGCTGTCAGGACAAGGCCCATGATGAGCATCCCGCGCTGCAGTCCTACGCTTTGGCGGACATGCGACACCACCGGGAGCCGAAGGAAGAAGGATGCCCGCGGGTTGGCCACGGGTGCTGGTGCTTCAGTTGTGGACATGGTCAGTACCTCACCCGCGGGTCGATCAGCGCGGCGACGACGTCCACGATGAAGTTGGTGGTGGCGACGATGACTGCCAGGAGCACCACAATGCCCTGGACGGCCACGTAGTCACGGGCCGTGAGATACGTTGCCAGCTGGAAGCCCAGCCCCTTCCATTCGAAGGTCTTCTCCGTCAGGACTGCACCACCGAGCATCACGGCGATCTGCAATCCCATCACGGTGATGATCGGAATCAGCGCCGGTTTGTACGCGTGTTTGGTCACCAGCCTGAACTCGCTGACCCCGCGTGAACGGCCCGCCTCGACATAGTCCTTGCCGAGCGTGCCGATGACGTTGGTGCGCACCAGGCGGAGGAAGATCCCTGCCGTCAGCAGGCCCAGGGCGATGGCCGGAAGCACAGCGTGGGCCATGACGTCGCCCAGGGCGGCCATGTTCCCGCTGCGCAATGCGTCGAGCCAGTAAATTCCCGTGGGAGCCTGGAGCGACGTCAGTGCCAGTTCGGTGGATGTCTTCGCCCGCCCGGCCACCGGCAGCCAGCCAAGCCAGACGGAGAACGTCAGCTTCAGCAGCAGTCCGGCGAAGAACACGGGCGTGGCGTAACAGAGGATGGCGAAGATGCGCAGGACGGCGTCCGGAAGATGGTCCCTGCGCTGTGCCGCCAGCATGCCCAGCGGAATGCCGACGAGGAGCGCCACGATCAGGGCGTTGACGCTCAGTTCCAGGGTGGCGGACCCGTACGTGCTGAGCATTTCGGTGACTTTGCGGTTGTCGGACAACGTGGTGCCGAAGTTGCCGGTCACCAGCTGTCCCAGGTATTCGAAGTACTGCACCAAGAGCGGCCGGTCGTACCCGGCTGCGGTGATCCGCTGCTGCAGCTGGTCGGGTGGCAGCCTTCCGCCCATCGCGGCGGTGATCGGGTCGCCTGTGATCCGCATGAGGAAGAACACCATGGTGACCAGGATGAAAATAGTGGGGAAAATCAGGAGGAAACGGATCAGGATGTACTGGCCAAGTCCCCCGCCGGACGACTTCTTCCTGGCCGGCAACAGGCCGTCGGAATCTTCCGGCGGCGCTTCAATCAATGTGGTCATCGGATTACCTAAAAGCTAAAGCCCGCGCCATTGCTCCCCCACAGGTGGCTGGAGGCGGCCAACGGGGCGGGATGCTGGTGCATCCCGCCCCATTGCCCGCCGTGGGCAGAATTGGCCGGACTACTTGGAGATAACACCCAGGCGGGTCTTGAACGAAGCGTCCAGGGTGGTCTCCACGCCCTTGACGTCGGCACCGGCCACCAGGACCTGGGCCCCCTGGAGCAAGGGCAGGGTGGAGAGGTCCTTGGCAACGGCGTCCTGGGTTTCGCCAAGGATCTTGACGCGCTCGTCCTTGTCTACAGTGGTCAGCTGCTTCTGGATCAAGGCCGCAACGTCGGCGTTCTCGTAGTGGTTCTTCAGGAAGTTACCCGGAACGAAGAACGGGGTGAGGTAGTTGTCCGGATCGGAGTAATCGGGGAACCAGCCCAGCTGGTAGACCGGGTAGGCGTCGGCGGTACGGTCCTTGGAGTAGGTGACCCACTCGGTGGACTGCAGGTTCACGGTGAACAGGCCGGACTTTTCAAGCTGTTCCTTGATCATGGCGTATTCGTCGCCCGAGGAGCTGCCGTAGTGGTCCGGGTTGTACTGGAGCTTGATGGTGACCGGGCCAGTAATTCCGGCGTCGGCGAAAACTTTCTTGGCCTTGTCCAGGCTCGGCTTGCCGCCATCTCCGTAGAGGTCCTTCAGCGGCTGCTTTGCGCCGAGGAATCCTTCCGGGACCACGGAGTAGGCAGGCAGGTACGTGCCCTTGTAGACCTGGGTGGCGATGGCGTCGCGGTCCACGATGTTGGCCATGGCCTGGCGGACGGCCAGGGCCTTTGCGGGGTCGGCCTCGGGGGTCTTTGCGCCGTACGGCATGGTGTCGAAGTTGAAGACGATGTACCGCAGCTCGCCGCCGGGGCCCTTGTGGACCTTCACCTTGGAATCTTTCTCCAGGTCGGCGACGTCCGTGGCGGTCAGCGACCGGCCGGCAACATCTATATTGCCCTGCTGGATATCGAGCTTGAGGTTGTTGGCGTCGGCGTAGTACTTGATGTTGGCGCCGTCGTTGGCGGGCTTGCCAAGCAGTCCCTGGTAGTCAGGGTTCACGCTGAGGCTGATGAGCTCGTTCTTCTTGTAGCTGTCGATGCTGTAGGGACCGGCGAAGGGCTTGGCCTTGACGATGTCGTCGTCGCCCATGACCTTGTCCGCCGGGAAGACTTCCTCGTCGATGATGGGTCCCGAGTTTGATGCCAGGACACCCGGGAAGACCTGGTCGTTTGCGGCCTTGAGCTTGAACACGACTGTGGTGTCGTCAGTCGCCTCAACGGATTCCAGGTTGCTCAGCAGCGACGCCGGGCCGTTGGGGTCCGCGATCTTCACCACGCGGTCAATGGAGAACTTCACGTCGGACGAAGTGAGCGCATGCCCGTTGGCGAATTTCAGTCCGGATTTCAGCTTGACCGTGTACTCGGTGGGGGCGGTGAAGGACGCTGATTCAGCGATGTCCGGCGAGGCGTCGGCACTTCCGGGCTTGGCGTTCAGCAGGAAGGGGTAGATCTGGTTCATCACCAGGAAGGAACCGGCGTCGTAGGAACCCGCGGGGTCGAGCGTGACCACTTTGTCAGTCGTTCCGAGGGTAATCGTGTTGCCTCCGCTGCCGTTCGTGGAGGTACCGCCGCCGCCCGACGGGCCCGTGCAGGCCGTCAGTGCGAGTGCGGAGATGCCTGCCAGCGCGATGGCGCCGTGCAGTGCTTTGTTGCTCTTGGTCATCTCTGAACTTTCTGTCCGATGAGTACCTGCGCGCCGGCCACGAAAAGGCGCATGAGCCCGGGCAGCGGCGCGCAGTGCTGATGGGTAGATTCAATCAGAGAGTAAGCACCCGGGAGCGCCAATCCTGTGAGTTGAGACACAAAATTTACCTTGGGCAACAGATGTTGTCCTCCGGCCTGCCGGTCAGGGGGCGGCAGGGCAAAAGGCGCCGCCCATACTGCGCCGGGCGGCGTCGTGAGGCAGGTGACTGCCCGGCCTGGGAAAATGCCCTAGAGCACTGCTCGCTGAAGCGAGCGGGCGGCGTCGATGGTGGCCTGGCCGAGCACCCGGCTGCCCTGGTACAGGACAACCGTCTGCCCGGGAGCCACGCCTCGCAGCGGGTCAGTCAGCGTGACCACAAGCCGAGCCGGTGCGTCCGCGGCGTCGGGATCCGCTGCCATCCGCGCACGCGCCGGCACGGGGTCCCCGTGGGCCCGGACCTGCGCGTAGCAATCGAATTCCGCGCCGGTTTCCACTTCACCGATGGGCAGTCCGGCCCAGGATACTTTGATGCCCTGGATCTCATCAATGGCCAGCAGCGCCTCAGGACCGACCACCACTTTGTTTTCCTTGGGCCGGATCTCCAGCACGAAACGGGGTTTGCCGTCAGCGGCCGGGCGTCCAAGCTTCAGGCCGCGGCGCTGCCCTACCGTGAAGGCATTGGCGCCGGGGTGCTCGCCAACCTTTGCGCCGGTTTCGTCCACGATGTCCCCAGTGGCCATGTCGATCTTTTCGGCGAGCCAACCGGCGGTGTCGCCGTCGGGGATGAAGCAGATGTCGTGGCTGTCAGGCTTGTTGGCAACCGACAACCCCCGGCGCTCAGCTTCCGCACGGACCTCGGCCTTGGAGGGCGTGTCCGCAAGGGGAAACATCGAGTGCTTGAGCTGCTCGTGGGTCAGGACGCCCAGCACATAACTCTGGTCCTTGGCCCAGTCCGCGGCCCGGTGAAGCTCGCGGTTCCCGTGGGAGTCTTCGATGACCTTGGCGTAGTGGCCGGTGCAGACGGCGTCAAAGCCCAGGGCGATGGCCTTTTCGAGAAGCGCTGCGAACTTGATCCGCTCGTTGCATCGCATGCAGGGGTTGGGGGTGCGGCCCGCAGCGTATTCGTCGATGAAGTCCTGGACCACATCTTCTTTGAAGCGCTCCGAGAAATCCCACACGTAGTAGGGAATGCCGAGTACGTCGCAAGCACGCCAGGCGTCCCGCGAGTCTTCAATGGTGCAGCAACCCCGGCTGCCCGTCCGCAGCGTACCGGGCATCCGGGACAGCGCCAGGTGGACGCCGACGACGTCGTGGCCCGCCTCGACGGCGCGGGCGGCTGCAACGGCGGAATCAACGCCGCCGCTCATGGCTGCTAAAACTCGCATGCTGGCTTTCTGGTGGAGGTATTCGGCTCGTGGCCCGGGGCGGACCGCCGGCACGTGCCGGAAAACGATCCTCGCCTATCTATTCTACGGCCGGCCGCAAATCGCCGCCCTTGCGCGCCCGCGGCCGGTAACGGCACCCGGTCAGCGGATGTTACGGCGGGCCACCGTTGCGGCCGTCTGGATGGAGGATTCATGGCCGGCCATCCCCGCCTGCCGTGCACGGGCGCAGGCATCCGGAAGCGCCGCCAGCAAGGCCTCCACGTCCGCTTCCGTGGACGCGTGGCCGAGGGTGAAGCGCTGCGCACCACGTGCGGTTTCCTCATCCAGCCCCATGGCCAGGAGGACGTGCGAGGGGCGTGGCACCCCGGCGGTGCACGCCGAACCGGTTGAGGACTCCACCCCGGCGAGATCCAGCAGGAACAACAGCGAATCGCCTTCACAGCCCGGGAAGGTGAAGTGGGCATTGCCGGGGAGCCTGCCGTCGCCGGGCGCACCCCGAAGGACCGCTTCCGGCACCCGCTCGCGGACGCCGTCGATCAGCCGGTCCCGAAGGGCGGCGATCCGGCTGGACTCCGCGGCCAGGGCAGTGGTGGCCCCCTGGGCAGCAGCGGCAAAAGCGGCGATCGACGCGGTGTCCAGGGTTCCCGAGCGGACATCGCGCTCCTGGCCGCCTCCGTGCTGTACCGGGGTCAGTTTGACTGCCCGGCCCAGGAGCAGCGCACCCACGCCCACCGGCCCGCCGATTTTGTGGCCGGACACGGACATGGCGTCCAGTCCCGAGCCCTTGAAGTCCACCTCTACCGAGCCGAAGGCCTGGACGGCGTCCGAATGGACAGGAACGCCCGCTGCGTGGGCCATCTCGACAATCCGCGAAACGGGCTGGATGGTCCCCACTTCGTTATTGGCCCACATCACGGTCACCAGGGCGATGGATCCGGGGTCCCGGGCAAGTTCGGCGCGGAGGACGTCCAGGTCCACTACGCCGTGGCTGTCTACAGGCAGCCACGTCACGGCGGCGTGTTCGTGCCGCTCCAGCCATTCCACTGTGTCCAGTACTGCGTGGTGTTCGACGGCGGAGCAGAGGATTCTCCGCCGCGCAGGATCCTCTGCCACCCGGGACCAGAACAGGCCTTTGACGGCGAGGTTGTCGGCCTCCGTGCCGCCGGAAGTGAAGATGACTTCGGAGGGGTGGGCGCCGGCGGCAGCGGCCACCAATTCCCTGGCGTCCTCGACAGTGCGGCGCGCCCGCCGCCCTGAGCCGTGCAGTGACGACGGGTTTCCGGTACGGGCCAACTCGCGCGTTAAAGCGGCCAGCGCTTCGGCGGAAAGTGGGGTGGTGGCGGCGTGGTCGAGGTAGGCGGACACGCTGCAATTCTATCCCCGGGGCGTGACCGCCCCGGGCTGCTGTGTACCCGCAGCTGTATCTGCAGTGATCCTGGCGCAACATCCTCCCGGGACGGCGGCGGCCGCCACATCGTCCCCGCTGCCTCCGCAGGCCAGCGCGGCGCCGCGCAGGAAGGCTCCGTTCATGACGCAGACTACGTCCCGGTACTCCTGGGACAGCCGGTGGAACGGGCAGTTCGGCAACGTATAGCCGCCGCGCCCGTCCGGAACGGGCCGGTATCCGGTGGACGTCAGGAAGTCCTCCAGCGAGGCGGCGCCGCCGGCCTGGTCGTGGCCCACCGTAAAGGCAACCTCCCGAAGCGCATCGCCCACGGCCTCCCCCGTGGTTTGCGCCCGCTCAATGGCCGCAGCAAGGACTTCTCCGGCAAGGTCATAGTTCCGCTCGGGAACCGAGGCCGAAACTTCCCGGGCAGCGGGCCGGTACATCTTGGCCGGGCGGCCCGATCCCGGCCCGGTGCGCTCGGGCGGCTTGTGGAATTCAACGGACAGGAGGCCGTCCTGGACCAGCCGGTCCAGGTGGAACGAGGCTGTGCTCCTCGGTACGCCGGCCGCGCCGGCCACCTCATCGCGTCCCAGCGCGTGCTGGGCGGCTGCGACGAGTTCAAAGATCCGGAGCCGCTTGTCGTCTGCCAGCGAGGCGAGGGCTGCCACGCGGCGCACCCAGGGAAGCCTGCCCATAATCCACCACTTCCATAGTCAAGATCTCTTGATTATAGACCCCGATATTTCTAAAATAGTGAAATCTACTTTTAGAAGGAGTTGCCATGAAAACTTCATCAACCACCCGCACCCATCACCTGACGGCCGTTGATCCGGCGCGGCAGGCCTTCGTGCTCCTGCACACGGTGTTCACCGTTGCGCCCATCCTGTTCGGCCTGGACAAGTTCACGAACGTGCTTACGGACTGGACCATCTACCTCGCCCCGCAGGCCACCGCCGTGGTGCCGCTCCAACCCCAGGCCTTCATGTACGTGGTGGGTGTCGTGGAGGTGGTGGCGGGCATCGCCGTCGCAGTGCGCCCCCGCTTCGGATCCCTGCTCGTGGCCGCATGGCTGGCCGGCATCATCATCAACCTCCTCGTCCTGGGAAGCTTCTTCGACGTTGCCCTTCGCGATTTCGGCCTGCTGGTGGGTGCACTGGCCCTCAACCGCCTGGCGCAATGGAGCAGCAGCGCCCAGCGGAACGGAGCGTCCCGGCAGGAGCAGGCAGCGCCGCGGACCGCTTAGTTGGACGGTGGCAGGACCGGCAGGAACTTTACGACGTCGCCACGTGCCGACCCCAAGGATGCGGTATCAGGGCAGGACACACTGACGTAGACCGAAGAACCTGCAGTAGCAAACAGCCGGGCCAGGATTGCCGTGGCCCGGCCGCCCTGCGGAACGGCGGGCTCCAGCGCCAGTACCTCGACGGTACGGGCGGGCGCGTCAGGATCGCCGCCCCACCGCAACTTCTCCGTCTTGAGGTATTCCGGCAGGATGGTGGGATCCAAGTATTTGAAGAGCGCCACTGTGGATTCGCGGTCGTCGCCCTTGGCCAACGCCGCCTGGTTGCCCCTGACCTTCGCCGCCACCAGGCAGCCGTCCGCCTTCAGATATTGGCTTTCACCGGCGACGTTGTCCTTGACCTGCTTCCACCCAGGGGCCTCCTTCAGGCCGTCCGCCAGCCCCACCGGAACACCGCGCGCCAGGATGGCGCCGGCGCTGAAGGGAAGGTTCTGCGCAGCCACGGCTTCAGCGTCATGGCCTGGAGTGATACTGGGGGTGGCCAGCGCCGACGGAGTCTGCACCGGTTCAGGAACGGACGGATCGCGGACATCCACGCTGCACCCCGCCAGCAAGGTACCCACCACTGCGGCTCCGGCCGCGAGCGCCTGCAGCGGCACCCGCCGAGGCCTTACGCGCGCAGCCCTGTCCGCCGTCGGTATCTCCATCTCCACCCCAGTCAGTTCCCGGACGGCCGCCCCGGCCGTGCCCCCACGAGTCTAAACTCCAGGGCGCCGGGAACCGGAGCCACACGGACAGACGTTGAGAGAACAGGGTCCGCGGCCGTCCCACAAGGAAAGTCGCTGGCTAGACTGGGCAGGCCGGATTCCCGCGGACCGGCCGACGGAGAAAAGGATGAGTGTTTGACTGAGGGCAACAGTTCCCACTACCAGGTCCTCAAGGTGGCCGTCACTGCCACCGACAAGGAAATCAAGCTGGCGTACCGCCGCGCTGCCCGCTCTGCCCATCCGGACCAGGGCGGCGATGCCGCGATTTTCCGACAGGTGACAGCAGCGTATGAAACCCTCATCGATCCGCAGCGCCGCAGGGCGTACGACCGTTCCTATGCGGCAGGCTCCTTCCAGAACGGCTCAGCGGACAGTGGTCCTCATTTTGACGCTCCGCCTGCCGGCAGCCGGGCCTCCGCTACTGTCCACCGCCAGCCCGGGACGCGCAACACCGCCGGCGACCCGCCCGTTTATGTGCCGCCCTACGACGACGGCGGCATGGTTCCGCTGATTCCCCTTGCCCAGGCAAGCCAGCAGGTCCACGGCATGCCGCGTAAACGGGGCATCTTCGGCGCCGAAGCCAGGATCCAGCGCGAAATGCGCACGGTACAGCTCCTCACCCGGCAGGTGCTGCCGGCCATCCCGGCCGCCAGGCTGATCAACGGCCTCCTGTCCCCTGCGGACAACAGCCATATCGATCACGCGGTCCTCTCCGGCTACCGGCTGGCGCTGGTGGGTTCCATGCTGCTTCCCAAGGGCGCCTACGCGTGGGACGGCCGGACGCTGAACCACGGAGGGCGTGCCATCGCACCACCGCAACTCGGGCAGGTAGTGCGCGCCATGCAGGATATCTTCCCGGAGCTGAACGTGACGGGCTGGACGGTGGTCCACAGCCCAGGCGGAAACCTGCACGAACCGGTGATTGACCAGCACCGGCGATCAGCGGGAGAACTTGAAACTGTCAGGATCGTGAACGCTGCGGGGCTGACCCGGGGGCTCAAGGAGTTCCTGTCCTCCGGCCCGGCCCCCAACACCGTGAATGTTCCGGTCCTTGCCCGCCTCCTGCGCGGAATGCACTGACTGCGGTAGCTAGGATGGGATGGTGTTCCGCATCCTCTTTCACGAACCCGAGATTCCCGGCAATACGGGCAATGCCATCCGGCTCGCAGCCATCACCGGTGCGGAACTGCACCTCGTGGAGCCGTTGGGCTTCGACTTTTCTGATGCGAAGCTCCGGCGGGCAGGCCTGGACTACCATGACCTCGCTGTCGTCACCGTGCATGCCACTCTTGAGGACGCGTGGCGCCACCTGCAGCCGGAACGCGTCTACGCCTTCACCTCCGATGGCACAGCCAGCTACACGGACATCGCCTACCAACCCGGTGACGTGCTGATGTTTGGCCGCGAATCCGACGGCCTGCCCGCCGAGGTAAAGACCGACCCGCACGTCACGGCCACGGTCCGGCTGCCCATGCTGCCCGCACTGCGCTCCCTCAACCTGGCCAACGCCGCCTCGATCGCCGTCTATGAGGCGTGGCGGCAGCAGGGGTTTACCGGCGCCAAAGTGTGACCAGCCATCGTCATCCCGCGTCGCGCCGAACCCGGGTGCCTGCAGGAATTCCCCAAGGCGGCCCATCCATTGGCCCGGCAGCCCCGAATCACAGCTGGGAATCGTCGCACGCGTGATGGAGGAGGAGCAGGTGACACTTCTGGAGGCAGGGTCCAGACCCGCTCGGCATGTCAATGGCATTGCTAAAGATTCTCCGCCAGGAGACTTATGCTTGGAAGCAATGGAGACTCCCAAGGCGCCAAACACCGAGGCTGTGGCAGCAGTAACAGATCCCCCGGCTGACTCGAGCCACCAACTGGCAGTTCTGCTGGAGGGTATAGCGCGGGGCGACCAGGCATCGTTTGCCGAGTTTTACCGGCTGACGTCACGCAGGGTATTCGGCATGGCGCGCCGGGTGCTGATCGACCCCGAACTCAGCGAAGACACCACCCAGGAAGTGTTCCTGCAGGTGTGGCAGAACGCTGCGAAGTTCGATTCCTCGGCAGGAAGCCCGCTCTCCTGGCTGATGACCATTTCCCATCGGCGGGCCGTGGACCGGGTGAGGTCGGCACAGTCCTCCAGCGACCGCGAGGCAAAGTACGGCGCGAGCTCGCAGGACATCGAGCATGACAGCGTTTCCGACGAGGTGAGCAGCAGGCTGGAAGCCGAAGCTGTGGTCCGCTGCCTGGAGACCTTGACCGAAACGCAGCAGGAGTCAGTACGCCTGGCCTATTACGGTGGCCTTACTTACCGGGAAGTCGCTGAACGGCTAAACGCTGCAGTACCAACCATTAAGTCCCGAATCCGCGACGGGCTGATCCGATTGAAGACCTGTTTGGGGGTGAGTTGAGATGACAGACATGAACCATGGACACCACGGCCGATCTTTTGGCGATACGGTTGCCGCGGACCTCGCATCAGGCAGGGCCGTGGATCTCGCGGAGCTTTATGCCCTGGACGCAGTGACGGACCAGGAGCGGCGGGCCATCGACGAGTACGTTTCCTCCGCACCGGAGCCCGAGCGGCAGGCCTTCCTCGGCAGGGTCCGCCAGGCGCGGGAAACACTGGCTGCCACCTTCCGCGTCGAGGAAGAACCCCCCGCAGATCTCTTTGAACGGATTGTCGCCCAGCTTCCGGCGCACGCAGTGGCCACCGAAGCCCCACCGGCAACAGTCCCCGCCGCGGCGGACGGCGATGAACTCGCCATGGCGCGCCAGCGCCGGGAAGAACGGCGCCGGCCTTCGGGAACACGCCGCTGGCTCGCGGGCGTTGCTGCTGCCGCGGCAATAGCTTTGGGCGGAGTCGGGTTGGGAGCGTACTTCGCAGACCAGAACGATCCCGTCAACCAGGTAGTCCGGGCGTCGGATCTGCGCGAGGCGTCTGTGGACGTTACCGGTGGCGGCACGGCGACACTGTTCATCTCGCCCTCGGAAAACGCCGCAGTGGTGAAGATGAACGGCGTTCCGGCGCCTCCGGCGGGCAAGGTCTACCAGATGTGGCTCATTCCCAAGGACGGTTCGGCACCAGTTTCCCAGGGTTTGATGGACAAGGAAGCACTGTCCAAGCCGGCTGTGGTTGAAGGAATTTCGTCAGCCGCAACGCTCGGAATCACCGTGGAGCCTGTAGGCGGTTCCCGCACCCCCACCCTGCCCACGGTCGCAGCTGCTCCGCTCGGAGCGTAGCCGCACCCCGAATGCGCAGAACACCCCGCCTCCTGAAGGAGGCGGGGTGTTCTGCGCTGGCGGCTAGAAGCCGGCGATGGTGCCTGGGCCGTTCACGGCCACTACATGGAACGCCTCTGCGCTCTGCCCTGCCGGAAGCCCGGCCCGCTGGGCGTTGACGCTCATGCCCTGCCTGACGGCTGCCTCCATGGCTGCCACATCCGGATGCTGGCTCACGTGCACGTGAATGGCCTGAAGCTTGGCATCCACGTGGCCGGTCACGTCCACCACGTGGTTTTCACGCTCCTCCGGGCCTGCATAGAGCCACAGCCACGGCAGCTTGTAGGCTTCGAGCCCCGCTTCAGCCAGTTCCGGGTAGGCGAAGGGGTTTTCGACCGCCGGGTAGACGGCGCGTGTCACGGCCTCCCCCACCGCCAGATGGTCCGGATGGCTTTTCTGGATGCGCCGCCAGTTGCGTTCAGGATGCATGGAAAGCACGACGTCGGGACGGATTTCGCGGATAAGCCGCACCACTCCGCGCATCACCTCGTGCGTCGGTTCGAGGTAGCCGTCGCGCTCGTGGAGGTAATGGATGTCGGAGACGCCCACGAGTTCGGCTGCCCTCCGCTGCTCAGCGTCGCGCATGGCGATGATGTCTGCCCGATGGGCCGGGTCGAATCCCCCGGCGTCGCCGTCGGTCATGATGCAGTAGCTCACCTGAACCCCTGCCGCCGTCCATGCGGCGATGGTCCCGGCAGCTCCGAAGTCGATGTCATCCGGATGGGCCGCGAAACAGAGCACCCGCTCCACCCGGTGGATTTCCGGATTGAACGGGCTCTGGTCCTGCTGAATCAGTGCAGCCAAGGTCAGCCTTTGCGCTTCCTGATTTCCGCCGCTGCCTGGGGCAGCACATCAAAAACGTCGCCGATGATTCCAAAGTCTGCGATTTCGAAGACGGGAGACTCAGCGTCCTTGTTGACCGCGACGATGACCTTGGAGGTCTGCATTCCGGCTTTCTGCTGGATGGCGCCCGAGATGCCTGCCGAGATGTAAAGCTGCGGCGAAACGGTCTTGCCGGTCTGCCCCACCTGGGCGTCGTGGCTGATCCAGCCTGCGTCGGTAGCCGCACGGGATGCACCCACGGCAGCGCCCAGGGCGTCTGCCAGTTCCTCGACAGGGCCGAAGTCACCGTCCATCCCGCGACCGCCGGCCACTACTACGCGTGCGTCCGTCAGGTCGGGGCGTCCGCTCGCCGCCTTCTGCTCGCGGGCAGTGATGCGGGCAGCGGGAACGGTTCCGGCTGAAACCTCCACGGTCACGGTTTCCGGTGCCGAGGCTGCTGCCGCCGGTTCCGGTACCACGTTGTTGGCCTTGATGGTCAGGACGGACACAGGGGTCTTGGCCTTGCAGGCGGTGGTGTAGGACCCCGCCAGGACCGACTTGTGGGCGGTTCCGTCGGCATCCACGGACACGACGTCTGTGATGACGCCGGCGTTGAGCCGGATGGCCAGGCGTGCCGCTACTTCTTTGCCTTCCGGCGAGTTATCCAGCAGGACGACGCCGGCTCCCGTGTTCTCTGCGGCGGCCGCCAGGAAGGCGGCCTTGGGGGCAACCAGGAAATCGTTCAGGTCCTGGGCAGAGGGCCGCAGCACGGCCGCGGCGCCGTATTCGGCGAGGGAGGCGGCGACGGCGTCGGTGAGTTCACCGTTGACGGCGACGGCGGGCTCCCCCAGCGAGCGGGCCAGGGTGAGCAGCTCAAGGCTGCTCTTCTTCAGGGCTGCGCCCGGGTTGTCAATGAAAACGAGTACTTTTGCCATGTCTGTGATCCTCTTAGAGCAGCTTCTGGGCGGCCAGGAAGTCCACCAGCTTGATGCCGGCGTCGCCTTCGTCGGTGATGATGGTGCCGGCGGTCCGTGGCGGCCGTTCTTCGGCGCTGGTCACCGTGGTCCAGGAGCCGGCGAAGCCAACCTGGTCGGGGGAAACTCCGATGTCCGCGAGGGACAGCGTGGCGATGCTCTTGCGCTTTGCAGCGATGATTCCCTTGAAGTTGGGGTACCGGGGCTCGTTGATCTGGTCCGTCACGGACACAATGGCGGGCAGCGGCGCTTCCACGGTTTCCGAGGAAGTGTCCGCGTCGCGTCGCGCAGTCAGGCTGCCGCCGCCGACCTCCAGCGAGGAAGCAAAGGTCACCTGAGGCAGGCCAAGCCGTTCGGCCAGCTGCGCCGGCACCAGGGACGTCTCACCGTCAGTGGACGCCATGCCGGTGATGACCAGGTCCACCTGGCCGAGGTGCCGGATGGCTGCTGCGAGCGCGAGCGACGTTGCGGCCGCGTCGGAGCCTGCCAGGGCGTCGTCGGTGAGGTGGACGCCTTCTGTGGCACCCATCTGCAGGGACTTCTTGACGGCGTTGACTGCGCCGGAGGGGCCCATGCTCAACGCGATGACCTGGTTGCCGGCCTTGCTGCCGCCGCGTGCTTCGGCGAGCTGCAGCGCCGCTTCGAGCGCGTACTCGTCCAGCTCTGACAGGATGCTTTCATCGCGGTCCGTAGTGTTGCCCTCCCCGTTGAGGTGGCGGTCGAACTGGGCGTCCGGTACATGCTTGACCAGGACGACAATCTTCAAAGTATCTTCCACTGTAGTGACAGCAGCCTTCCATGCTTGTGGACAGCCAGCCGGGTGAGGTCATGGCCGCGGAGTGCCCGGCATGCGGGTAGGTCTAGCTAACCATATTGCGACCGCCATGTGACGCCCGGTTAACCCCTGTGTCCGTGCGTTTCCCTGCGCGGACGCCCGCATCCGGAAACCCGGCGGCAGGGTGGTCAACCCGAAGGCGGCGCCGCCCCCGAAGGTGCGGCGCCGCCGTCGTTATTGCCGGTTCACCGGTGAGGTGGCCTTAGCTGGCCGCGGTGCCCAGTTTGACGTCGAACGTCTGTTCCTGGCCGCTGCGCAGGACGGTGATCTTCACGGAAGACCCTGCCGGCTGTTCGCGGACAGCCGCGGTCAGCTGGTTGGGCTCACCGATGGCGAGGTCGTTGAACTTGGTGATGACATCGCCCACCTTGATCCCCGCGTTGGCTGCGGGCGAGTTGGCTTCGACCGTGGCAACGTCTGCACCGACGGAGAACTCGGAGGATGCTCCGGAGGTCGTCTTTGCCTTAACGCTGACCCCCAGCTGCCCGTGGGACGCCTTGCCGTTGTCGATGATCTCCTGTGCCACGCGCTTGGCGTTGTTGATCGGGATGCTGAAGCCAACACCGATGTTGCCGCTGGAGGAGGATGAAGTGCCCGAGCCGGCGGAGGCGATGGCAACGTTCACGCCGATGATCTCGCCCTTGCTGTTGACCAGTGCGCCGCCGGAGTTGCCCGGGTTGATGGCCGCGTCAGTCTGGATCACGTTGATGGCGATGGATCCCTGGCTTGAATTCTGCTGGCTCTGGCCGCCGCCGGGAGGCGCGAACTGGAAGCCTTCGTCTCCGCCCTGGCTGTTGTCGCCGCCTTCGGGTGCTGCCGATGAGGCCACGCTGATGGTGCGGTTGAGGGTTGAGACGATGCCGTCCGTCACGGTGCCGGTGAGTCCCAGCGGTGAACCGATGGCAATGGCGGTATCGCCCACGTTGAGCTTGGAAGAGTCGCCGAGAGTGGCAGGCGTAAGCCCGGACGTGTCATCCACCTTGATCACCGCAAGGTCGGACAACGGGTCGGTGCCCACCAGTTTGGCGGGAACAACCTTGCCGCCACTGGTGCGGATTTCCAGGCTGGCGTTGGCGGACTGGCCGTCCAGGGTCACCACGTGGGTGTTGGTGAGGATGTGGCCCTGGTCGTCAAGGACGATGCCCGAGCCGGTTCCGCCGGAACTCCCGCTGGTGGCGCTGATGGTGACCACGCTCGGTGAGGCCTTCACGGCTGCGGCGGTAATCTCGTTGACGCTGTCCTGGTTGTTAACGATCACGGTGCCGGGCTGGCTGTTGCTGCTGGCCGTCGTGGAGGTTCCCGTGCTGCCGAACAGCTCGCCGGAACCAACTGTGGCAACGCCGCCTCCCACGAGGCCGGCAGCAAGGATGCTGGCCACCAGGGTCCCGACGCCGAACGTCGCCTTGCGCCGAGGTGCATCCTTGGCGTTGGGGGCAAATCCAACGCCGCCAGCGGGTGCCCCGTGGGCAGTTCCGGCAGCGGGCTGGCCGTAGTGGTGCGCGTTTCCGTTGTGCTGGTTCTGCTCGTGTTGCGGGTTCTGCCCGTAATAGGCCGACTGGCCGTAGAACGGCTGGCGCTGCGGGTACTCGGGGTGCTGTCCCCGCGGAATTTCTTGGGTGGGGTTGTCCGTGGCCTGCCGTTCGAACTGTTCCGTGGGGTGCTGGCGCCCTTGGTCAGCTCCCCCGGTGTTCGCATGGGTAGGAGTATTGCCGTCCGCGCCCTGGCTTCCTGCTGCTTCAGGGCCGGTACCCGGACTGTCCGCATGCCGAGCGTCCGTGGGACCGTCTCCCGGCATGGTGGGCTGCTGCCAGGGATTCCGGCTGGTGGACCGGCTGTCCTCGGGGCCTTGTCCGGAACTTTGGTTCTCAGTCATGGGACTTCCTTTCATCCTCGTCTGCATTAACTATGTACCCCGTCGCTGGAACAAGTTCGGATGTTTGCTGGGAGCTTGCTGAACGCGGCCGGTTCCTGCCCAGCAGCTATGACCTCACCTGGAAGCGACCCCGCCAGCAACGTTTCGCTGGTGGCATATTCAGCTCAATGGACGGCCTGTGGGGTGCACCATAGAATCAAGATGAAATGCCACAGCGACCTGCGGCTTCACACCGAGCGTGGGGGCGCTGCTGGATTTCGTGACGACTGATTCGTCCGGAATCGGTGTCAGGCGTGCTGAAGGGTTGCACATGCGGTCAAAGTTCAAACGTATTCTCGCCGTCGTTGGCCTTACCGGCCTGCTGGCGGTGCCCGCCGGCGCGGCCTGGGCCGAAGATCCGGTCACCCTGGATCCCCAGAGCAAGATCGTCGACTCGGCCGGAGTGCTGGGCGCAGACAAGTCCAAGGTCGAAGCTGCCATCAAGAAGCTTGGCACCGACCACGCCACCGTGCTGCATGTCGTCACCGTGAAGAAGTTCGAAAACCCCACGGATCGCGAAGCCTGGACTGACGAAGTAGCGCAGAAGGCGAACCTCGGGTCCAACGCCCTCATCTTTGCGGTAGCCACAGACACCCGGCAGTACACCCTGAACAAGGGCGGCAGTAAGTTCACCACCGCCCAAATCGACAACATCAAGTCGTCAGCCATCGGGCCGCAGCTCGCCAACGACAACTATGCGCAGGCTGCAATCAACGCGGCATCGGCGATCGGCGACGCCGCGGGCGGCGGCAGCGGTAAGCTCCCGTCCGAAGGCGGAGCCGGGGCCGCGGTGCTCGTGGGTACAGGTGTTGTGGCCGCCGGCGGTGCCGGCGCCTACCTGTATTTCCGCAACCGCCGCAAGAAGGCGGCCGGACAGGCCTCGAGCGCCAGCTATGGACCCCAGGGTGGCCAGGTGGACCCGCTGGCTTCCCTCAGCGTCGAGGAACTGCGCCGCAAGAGCGGCCCGCTGCTGATCGAGGCTGATGACGCCATCAAGTCCAGCGAGCAGGAACTCATGTTCGCCCAGGCGCAGTACGGCGACTCCGCCGTCGGCAACTTCACCAAGGCCCTCGATGAGGCCAAAGCCCACATGACCGAGTCGTTCAAGCTCCAGCAGCAGCTCGACGACCACATCCCGGACACTGAAGAGCAGCAGCGGACCTGGCTGGGCGAGATCATCCGGCGGTCAGAGGCCGCGCTGGCCTCCCTGCAGGAGCAGAAGGCGGACTTCGACTCGCTGCGGGAACTCGAAAAGAATGCTCCCCAGGCCCTTGCCGCCGTCAATGCCGGAGCGCGCGACGCCGATGCAAAGATTGCCAACGCTGAGGAATCGCTCACCACGCTGCGCGCCAAGTACGCCGACAGCGCCCTGGCCCAGGTGTCCGACAACATCCTCCAGGCCAAGGAACGCCTCGCCTTCGTCAAGAACGCCAGCACCGCCGCGCAGCTGAAACTGGATGAGGGCGAAGCAAGCCTCGCCGCCGTGGCCGTGCGCGCTGCCGAGGAAAGCCTCCACCAGACGAATGTCCTGATGGATGCCATCTCCAAGCTCTCGTCCAGCCTGGACGAAGCCCGGAACAGCCTTGAGGCAGCGGTGGTGGACACCTCCCAGGACCTGGCCCAGGCCCGGGCCATGATCCAGTCAGGCGCCCACCCTGAGCTTGCCGGCCCGGTAGCAGGCGTCGAGGCTGCCCTGGCGCAGGTCAAAAACGAAATCCAGGGTGGCAAGATCGACCCCATGGCCACGCTGCAGCGGGTTGAGACTGCCCATCAGTCCCTTGACCAGTCGCTGACCGGAATCCGTGACCAGCAGGAACAGGCGCGCCGGGCCCAGGCCTCGCTGCAGCAGACCATCATGTCCGCCCAGGCACAGATCAGCGCCACCTCGGACTACATCACGGCCCGCCGCGGCGGCGTCGGCACTGAGGCGCGGACCCGTTTGGCGGAATCCCAGCGGAACCTGGACTACGCCCTCTCCATTGCACGGACCGATCCCGTCACAGCCCTCACCTACGCACAGCAGGCACACGCCCTCGCCGCGCAGGCAGCCCAGTTGGCCCAGGCGGACGTGGACCACTTTGACGGCTACGCCAACCAGGGCTACGGCCGGGGCGGCATGTTCGGTGGCGGCGGAGGCGGCGGCCTGGGTGGCGCGATTTTGGGCGGCATCCTGATCAACTCCATCCTCAACGGCGGCGGTGGCGGCGGTTGGGGCGGCGGCCACGGCGACGGTGGTGGCGGTTTCGGCGGAGACTCCGGCGGTTTCGGCGGCGACATGGGCGGCGGCTGGGGCGGCGACTCCGGCGGCGGAGGCGACTTCTGACCACCACAAGCTAGGCGCCCGCCGGAATGCCGGTGGGCGGGTAGACGCAGTACACCACTGTTCACCGGCAGCAGTGGCCACAACAGAGCAGGACGAAAGGTAACACCATGGTTAAGCAGTCCATTTTCGGCCGCATCGCTCAGCTGGCGAAGGCAAACATCAACTCCTTGCTGGACAACGCTGAGGATCCGCAGAAGATGCTGGACCAGATGGTCCGGGACTACACCAACAACATCGCCGAGGCTGAGTCAGCCGTGGCGCAGACCATCGGCAACCTCCGCATGCTCGAAGACGACTACAACGAGGATGTCCGCAATGCCCGCGATTGGGGCAACAAGGCTCTGGCAGCCTCGCGCAAGGCCGATGAGTTCCGCAGCAGCGGTGATGTGACGGACGCCGAGAAGTTCGACAACCTGGCCAAGGTGGCCCTGCAGCGCCAGATGGCTGCCGAGAGCGAGGCCAAGGGCGCTGAGCCCAGCATCGCCTCGCAGCGCGAAGTGGTTGACAAGCTCAAGAACGGCCTCGACATGATGAAGGGCAAGCTCAACCAGCTCACCAGCAAGCGCAACGAACTGGTGGCACGGTCCAAGACCGCGGCTGCACAGACGCAGGTCCACGACGCCATCAAGAGCATCGACATCATGGATCCCACCAGCGAGGTGGGACGCTTTGAGGAGAAGATCCGCCGTGAAGAGGCGAAGGTCCGCGGCCAGCAGGAACTCGCCGCGTCGAGCCTCGACGCACAGTTCAACCAGCTGGAAGACCTCGGTGAACAGGTGGAGATCGAGGCCCGCCTGGCCGCACTGAAGTCCGGAGGCAAGAGCACCCAGGCCATCGGTTCGGGCAATTCGGCCGACTCCGCATCCACCGTGGATGAGGCGGATTTCGATAAGCTCTGAGCCTGCGGGAGCAGGTAATCACCAACGCTGAAGGGCCGGGACGGAAAGTCCCGGCCCTTTGCCGTTCCCCGGTGTGTAGCGTGGTGGCATGGCATCCACAGATCTGACGTCACTCGTATGGCTGCGCGACGACCTTCGCCTCGACGACAACCCCGCACTCTCCGAAGCTGCCCACCTCGGCGCACCGATGACAGTGGTCTATGTACTGGACCAGGAGTCGCACGGAGTTAGGGCGCTGGGAGGGGCCACCCGGTGGTGGCTGCACCACTCGCTGGCGGCACTCAGCGCCGATCTGGAAGCCAAGGGTTCGCGGCTGGTGCTGCGCCGCGGCAAGGCGGCGGATGTCATCAGTTCACTGGCTGCACAGACACACGCGGGCCACATCTTCTGGAACCGCCGCTACGGCGGGCCGGAACGCGATATCGACGCCGGCCTGAAGGAATGGGCTGCCGGGAACGGCATCGAGGCCTCCAGCTTCCAGGCCAACCTGCTCTTCGAGCCCTGGACCATTAAGACCGGCGCAGGCGGCCCGTACAAGGTCTATTCACCGTTTTGGCGCGCCTGCCTGGCAGCAGGCGATATCCGGGATCCTTTCGACCCTCCCCAAGACCTTCCCGAACCTGCTTCCTCCGGCCGCGGCCTCCCGGCAAGCGACTCCCTAAGCAGTTGGAAGCTGCTGCCCACCTCGCCCGACTGGAGCGGAGGGCTGGCCGAAACGTGGGTGCCCGGCGAAAAGGGCGCGCTGGACCGCCTGACAGACTTCCTGGACGGTCCCATCGAGGACTACGGGACAGGAAGGAACATCCCCGGCACTGAAGGGACCAGCCGGTTGTCTCCGTACCTACGGTTCGGCGAAGTCAGTCCGTTCCGGGTGTGGCGTGAGATCCGCCGCCGCCATCCGCGGCAGGTTCCTGCCGACGTCGGCATCTTCCGCTCCGAACTCGGCTGGCGGGAATTCAACTGGCACCTGCTCTATCACAATCCGGAACTGGCCACCCGGAGCTTCCGGCCTGACTTCGAGAAGTTCGAATGGGGATCCCTGAGCCGGAAGGAACTGGCCGCGTGGCAGCAGGGCCAGACCGGCTATCCGCTGGTTGACGCCGGCATGCGGCAGCTCTGGCAGACCGGGTGGATGCACAACCGCGTCCGCATGGCAGCGGCATCATTCCTCGTCAAGAACCTCCTGACTGACTGGAGGGTAGGCGAACAATGGTTCTGGGACACCCTGGTGGACGCCGACGCCGCAAACAATCCCGCCAACTGGCAATGGGTGGCCGGCTCCGGCGCGGACGCCTCGCCCTACTACCGCATCTTCAATCCGGTAACCCAAAGCAAAAAGTTCGACGCCGGCGGCGAGTACCTGCGCCGGTTCATCCCGGAGATCGCCGGCCTTGAGGGCAAAGCGATCCACGAACCCTGGACGGCGGAGCTGGACAGCTACCCCCAGCCCCTGGTGGAACTCCCCGAGTCACGGGAGCGGGCACTGGATGCCTACCAGAAGCTCAAGGACTCCTGACCGCCTCTACGGGCCACCAGGGTCAGCGGCTGACCTTGCCCATCAGTGACGCGATGGGGCGCAGGAAAAGCGGGCGGGCGAGGAACCAGGCGCCAACCATGACGGCCACGGAAGCGGCGAAGACCCAGAAACCGTACCAGCCGTCGTCGTCACGCACACCGTACATGTGGTTGAGGTTCCGGAGCGCCCCCGTGGCGAAGACCAGGAACACGTGCACCGCCACGAAGGCCACGAAGTAGATCATCACCGGGAAGTGCACGGCACGGGCCCACTCGATGGGGTAGGCCTTGTTCAGGCCGGCAGCTTTCTTGGGCCACGCACCGGACATGCGCAGCCCGGTGATAAACGCCAGCGGTGCGGCGATGAAGACGGTGATGAAGTACGTGAGCAGCTGGAGCGCGTTGTAGTTGACCCAGCCGTTCTCGGTGGGCCAGTTCAGCGATGCGTACTGGAGGGCGGCCGAAACGGCATTCGGGAAGACATCCCAGCTGGTGGGCACGATGCGCATCCACTGGCCGGTCGCAAACAGGAGAACAGCGAACACCAGGCCGTTGAGGATCCACAGGGCGTCCAAAGAGAGGTGGAACCACAGCTCAAGGCTGATCTTCGTTGGCGCATTCCTGGTCCGGATCAGGCCCTTGTTGTTGCGCGTCCAGTGGGCGCTGGGACGGGTGGTGGTCCGCACCTGCCAGCCCGTACGGATAATCAGGAGCAGGAAGAAGGCGTTGAGGAAGTGCTGCCATGCCAGCCACGCCGGGAAGCCCTCCGGGGCCGAGTCCGGCAGCTCTGAATGCCCCGGGTAGTCAGCCACGAAGGAAGCCACGGCTGGAAGGCCCACAAGCCATCGGGCGGCGAGGACCACCAGTACCAGCGCCACGAGGACGGCCGGGACGCCCCAGTAGAGTCGGGACCGCTTACCCGTGGCGGTGCCGGGCTTCTTCGTGGGTGTGGACATCGAACTACATTCCTCTCGAGAATGACTGGCCAGGTGCTCGCAGCACGCAAGCCCTGCGAACGAGAATACTAGGAACTATCCCGATCCACGGAAAAAAGAAGACCCCGTCCGGCTGGTGTGCCGAACGGGGTCTTTCCATAGTTGCGGGGACAGGATTTGAACCTGTGACCTCTGGGTTATGAGCCCAGCGAGCTACCGAACTGCTCCACCCCGCGTCGCTTGATCAACACTACCCTATCTTTTGGGCCGCCGTGACCACGTGGCCCAGAGCCCCTCCCGTCAACTCGCCAGAGACGTGATGTGCCACCGCCAACCGACGCATCCAGGAGCACAAAAAAGACCCGGACACTGTTTCCAGTGTCCGGGTCTTCTACCAGTTGCGGGGACAGGATTTGAACCTGTGACCTCTGGGTTATGAGCCCAGCGAGCTACCGAACTGCTCCACCCCGCGTCGCAGGATCTACTTTACCGGGAGGTGAACGCCAGGCCAAATCGGGAGAGCGTGACGTCCGTTACGCAAGCGGCACCCGCTTCCCGGAGGAAGCGGGTGCCGCTTTTCGTCGTCGTACTTTCGTTCAGGTCCTGGCCGCCCGGGGGCGGCTCAGGACCCCGCGAGCCTGGCTAGTTGCTGGGCGACGGTGACGGCGTGGCCGTCGGTGCCGGGCTGGCTTCCGGGGTGGTGCCGGGCATCTTGGCCTCGGCATCCACGGCCTTCTTCAGCGCCGCGGTGATCCGCTTCTGCGCCTCACCGTACGCGGCGAAGTCACCGGTCGAGAGAGCCGACTGGCCAGCCTGGATGGCAGCATTTGCTTCGTCCAGCGCCGCCTTCAGCTCAGCCTTGGCGTCCGCTCCCGGCTCCGACGGAGCAGCCGGCCCGGCAGGCGCCTGCCCGTTGTTGTCCGAATCGCCTGCTGCTGCGCCGGAATTACCGCCGAACAGTTGCTTCAGAGCTTCATCCAGGGTGGGTGCGAAGCCCACCTTGTCGCCGAACGCCACCAACACGCGCTGCAGGGTGGGATACGACGTCTCACCGGTCGACTTCAGGTAGACCGGCTGCACGTACAGGATGCCGCCGCCCACAGGCAGGGTCAGCAGGTTGCCGTTCAGCACGTCCGAGGCACCCTGGCGCAACAGGTTCAGGGCCTGGGACACCGTGGGATCGGAGTTGAACTTGTTCTGCGCCTGGCCCGGGCCGGGGACCTGGGTTTCCGGCGGGATATTGAGCAGGCGCAGCTTGCCGTAGCCCTCACCCTTGACCCCTGCCTGGTTACCGGCGTCGGAATCCGCCGCCAGGAAGCCATAGAGGACGTTGCGGGCGTTGTTGTTCACGATCTGCGGAATGAAGGATGACGTGAGCTGGAACGCCGGCTTGTCCTGGTCCGGCATCTGCAGCGACATGTAGAACGGCGGCTGCTTGACGTCCGTGTCCACGGTGGGATCGGCCGGAACGCTCCAGGCGTCGTTGTTCTTGTAGAAGCTGCGGGGGTCCGTCACGTGGTACTGGCCCAGCAGTTCACGCTGGACCTTGAACAGGTCCTCCGGGTAGCGGACGTGGCTCATCACCGCACCGGACATCTCCGAATAGGGCTTCAGGGACGTGGGAAACACCTTGTTCCAGGCCTTGAGGACGGGGTCCTGGTCATCCCAGGCGTAAAGGGTGACGGAGCCGTCATAGGCGTCCACGGTTGCCTTGACGGAGTTCCGGATGTAGTTCACGGTGCTGTTCGGCAGGGCCACGGCGCGGCCGGAGGTGGTCTGCGTGTCAGCAGTGGCCTCAGACAGCTGCTTTTGCTGCGAGTAGGGGTAGTACTGGCTGGTGGTGTAGCCGTCCACGATCCACTTCACGCGGCCATCAACAACCGCCGGGTAGGCGTTGCCGTCAACGGTGAGGTACGGCGCAACTTTCTGGATGCGTTCCCGGGGGTTGCGGTCGTACAGGACCTGCGACTCCGAGTTCACGCCGTCCGAGAGCAGCAGGTCCGAGGACTGGAACTTGATGGCGTAAAGGACCTTGTTGAAGAACGAGCCCACGTTCGGGCCGCCATTGCCGGTAAACGTGTACTGGGTTTCGCCTTCGCCTTCGCGGCCGGAAGGACGGTCCTGCTCACGCGGAGCGGTGCCCTCCGGAGCGCCGACGATCGAGTACTCGGGTGAGGATTCACCGAAGTAGATGCGGGGCTGGTAGGAGGAGTCGTTGCCCAGGACGCCATTGGAGGGGATGCCCGACTGCAGGAATTCAGGCTTGCCGTCCACGGTGAACTTGTTGCCCTTGGCCGCCACCACGCCGTAGCCGTGCGTGTAGACGACGTGCTGGTTCAACCAGCCCTGCTGGTTGGATGCCACGTTGGTGGGGTTCAGCTCCCGCACAGCGATCACAGTGTCCTGGATCTTGCCGTCCACTTCGTACCGGTCAACGTTGAGGGCTTCCGGGAACTGGTAGTACGGGCGGTACTGTTCCAGCTGCGAGAATGCGTCAGAGATCAGGTTCGGGTCCAGGAGTCGGATGTTCGCGGTGGTCTGGGCGTCCGGGGCCAGTGCGCCTGAGGTTGCGGTGTTGGTGGCGTCGTAGCGGGTCTCCTGGATTCCATCGAGCCCGTAAGCGCTGCGGGTGTTGTCGATGTTCCGCTGGATGTAGTCCTTTTCCAGCGTTTCTTCCGAAGGACGGACCTGGAACTGCTGGATCACCCAGGGGTACACTCCACCGGCCAGGATGGACGTGATGATGAGCATCGCCGTTCCGATGACCGGCAGGCGCCAGCGGCCGATGATGGCTGCCACGATGAACAGGGCAGCTACCAGCACGGCAGCGACGGCGAGGATGGCCTTCGTGGGGATGACGGCGTTGACGTCCGTGTAGAGGGCGCCGGCCCAGCGGCCGCCATTGCTCTGCACCGAGGAATACCGGTCAAGCCAGAAGTTGATGCCCAGCAGGATCAGGAACGCGGCACCGGTGACGGCAATGTGGATCTGGGCGGCACGGGCGGTGTAGACGCCGCGCTCCATGAGCCGGATGCTGCCGTAAAGGTAGTGGGTCAGGATGCCGGCGATGCCGGCAATGACAACCACGCTGATCAGGAAGCCCGTGACGAATCCCAGGAAGGGCAGGACCATCACATAGAAGCTGATGTCCATGTTGAACTGGGGGTCCTGCTTGTTGAAGCCCACCTGGTTGAAGAAGAGCAGTACCTTCTGCCACTGGCTCGCGGCAGCGCTTCCGGCGAAGAGGCCGAACAGGATGGGCAGGCCAATCATGACCACCCGCCGTACCGGTTCCAGCTGTGCCTGGTAGCGGTTGAGGTTGTCCCGGATATCGGAATCAGGCGCGTAGACCGGCCGTGAGCGGTAGGCAATGCGGATGGCGAAGAAAACGCCCGTGAACATCACGGCGAACCCGGCAGCGAAGATGGCGATCTTGGCGAGGTTCTCGGTGATGAAGACTTCCATGAACCCCAGCTGCCGGTACCAAAGGACATCGGTCCAGACGTTGGCGAAGAAGATGAAGCCCACGACGACGAGGGCAACAACGATCAGGGTGGGCGTCAGCGCGCCGCGTCGGGAAGGGGGTCTGCCGGTGGACATGGTGCTGGCGGGACGGGACAAACTGGGTACCTCATAGCTGGTCGTCAGATGTTCGAAGCGTGCGTGCGAGTGACGTACTCCCCCGGCCTGCAGCTGGAATTGTCCGTCACCTTTGCCACGAGTGGCGGTAAGGCTTAGTTCCTGTCGAGTCTAGATGCGCCCAGTCTAGTTGTTTCCGCAGGTGGGCAGGCCCGTTGTGTCCTGGCCGCTGCCGGCACGTTCGACGGCGGCCCTCGCCTCCGCGAGCTTGCCCACCTTGACCACCTGGAGCCCATCCGGGATGTGCCCCACCACTTCCCCGCAGTTTTCCGCGGGTGCCAGGAACAGGGTGGCTCCCCCGGCGCGGGCGCCCTGCATTTTCTGCACGATGCCGCCAATGGCACCAACAGTGCCGTCCGGCGAAATGGTGCCTGTGCCGGCGATGTGCTTCCCGCCGGTCAGGTCGCCGGGGGTGACGGTGTCGATGATGCCCAGGGAGAACATCAGTCCGGCCGACGGGCCGCCCACTTTGTCCAGCGAAATGTGCACGTCGAAGGGGAACGTAAACAGGTACTTGAGCATCACCCCGAGGATGAACCGGCCTTCGCCGTTGTCCTTGGGGGTGATGGTCTCAGTCACCGGCTGGCCGTCCCGCTCCAGCACCACTGCTGCCGGGGCGCCCTTGCCTGCCGCGAGCTCCTCCTGGATGACGGCCAGTGACGTAATGTCCTTGCCGTTGATGGTCTTGAGGACGTCCCCGGTTTGGATCTTGCCTTCCGCGGCCGATCCGTTTGACAGGCCCGCGGTCTGCAGCTGCTGGCCGAAGGGGATGTCCAGCTCGTTCAGGGCCGAAGCGACGGCATTTTCCTGGGAAGTGGTCATGGCGACGGCGCTCTGCTCCGCGGCTTCTTCCTTGGTAGTCCCCGTCGGATATATCAGCTCCACCGGATAAACGGACTTGGACCGGTCCAGCCAGGCGGAAAAAGCGGTCAGGATGCTGACCGGGCTGTTGGGGCCGCCGTCGACGTACACCGTGGTGAGGTCCAGGTTGCCGGCCGCCGGGTAGGACTCATGCCCGGTGACCTTGATGACGGGAGTCCCCTGGCCCTGGCCCAGCGTGTTGTACGTGGGCCCCGGGGACTCGATGACGTACGGCACAGGGAGGACCCCGACGGCGATGCCGAGGCCCAGCGCCGTCATACCGGCAAGCATCATGGCTGAAACCCTGGGGCTCCGGCGAGGCGCAGGTCCTGTTGGCGCGCTGCCGTCCGCGTCATTGCCGCCGGCTGCTCCGCCGTCGTAATCCCCGTGCCGGGGCTGGGAAAGAAGCTCTGAAGCGTGGTCCTCGGAGGGGTACCCGCCACGGGTTGTAGTCACCCAACAACAGTACGCGGTGGCAGGACCCGGGGACTCTTTGCCCACAGCGAACGTCTAGCCGGTGCGGCAGACAGCCGCGGATGGCCGGGGTACCGTGAAGGTTGAGCACCAGTCACACCGACGATCGGCGGGATCATGACCTCCAACCCACACAATTCTTCGAACGGCGACGATACCCCCAAGGACCCGTTGGCCGAGATGCTGCAGAACCTGATGGGCGGCAAGGGCATGGAAAACTTCGATCCGGCCGAGCTCGCCAAGGCCGCCGGCCTGCCGAACGATCCCAACCTGCTGGCCCAGATGTTCTCCCAGGTCCAGGCCATGATGAGTGCCCCGTCCGAAGGGCCCGTCAACTGGACGTTGGCACACGACAATGCCCGGCGGGTGGCGGCGAGCAGTTCCGATCCCTCGGTGACCTCCCAGCAGTCCCGGGAGGTGGATGAGGCCCTTCGCCTGGCGGAGCTGTGGCTTGACCCGGTCACGGACCTGCCGTCCACCGGACTGATCGGGCGCGCCTGGTCGCGTGCGGAGTGGGTCGAGGCAACGCTGGGAACCTGGAAGCGGCTGACGGAGCCCGTGGCGAACAGCATCGCCAATGCCCTTTCCTCCGCCATGACTGAGCAGATGCCCGAGGAGATGAAGTCCATGATGGGCGGCGCCTCCTCGATGCTGCAGAACATGGGCGGCGCCATCTTCGGCATGCAGCTGGGTCAGGCCATCGGCGCACTCTCAGCAGACGTTGTCAGCTCCACGGATATCGGCGTGCCGCTTGCGGACCTGGAAATGGCTCTGTTGCCGGCCAACGTTGCCGCGTTCGGGGAGGGCCTGTCCCTGCCGGAAAACGACATCCGGCTGTTCCTTGCAGTGCGTGAGGCCGCCCACGCCCGGCTGTTCGTGCAGGTCCCCTGGCTGCGGGGGCACCTCCTCGGAGCCATTGAGGCATATGCCCGCGGCATCCACATCGACACCTCGCGCATCGAAGAACTGGCCCGGGACCTTGACCCGAGCAACCCCGAGGGAATCCAGGAAGCCCTCTCCCAGGGTGTCTTCATGCCCAAGCGCACCCCTGCGCAGGAGCAGGCCCTGGAGAAGCTCGAAACGGCGCTGGCCCTCGTGGAGGGCTGGGTAGACGAACTGACGGCTGCCGCCACCGAGAATGTGCTCCCCTCCGCTGCCGCGCTGCGTGAAACCGTCCGGCGGCGCCGCGCAACGGGCGGCCCGGCAGAGCATGCCTTCGCCTCCCTGGTGGGGCTGGAGCTGCGGCCGCGCCGCCTCCGGGACGCGGCCACGCTGTGGGCCGCGCTGAAGGACGAGCGTGGCGTTGAAGGCCGGGATGCCATCTGGCACCACCCGGACCTGCTGCCCACCGCCGAGGACCTGGACGACCCCAAGGGTTTCAGCGCCCGCCGCAAGCTGGCCGAGGCCAGCGACAGCGAAGTGGACGATGCCCTGCAGAAGCTGCTCAGCGGTGGGTTTGATGCGCCCGCCACTGATGACGCCAACGACACGTCGGCTGGTGCCGCGGAGAAGGGCGACGGTGGCGCGGGTTCCGGCGAGGTTCCCGGCTCAGCCGGTTCCGCAGGCGGCAGCACCGATGACAATGGCACCGATAGCGACGCTACTGACGACGGCGGCGAAGGCACCCAGCCGAAGGCCTGACCCTCCCGCTGCGGCGGCAGCATCCTCTACTTAGTCGGCGTCCTCCGGCCAGCCTTCGGGCTCCGGCAGGGCGCCGGCTTTGTCGTCCCCGGCTCCGCGGCCGGTGGCCAGACCGCGCGCGGACGCAAAGGACACCCCTTCGAGGAACGCTTTCGCCCGCTGCGTTTCCGGGTACGCCTCGAGCATCTTCCAGAACGCGGAGTTGTGCCCGGCCACGAGGAGGTGCGCGAGTTCGTGCAGCAGGACATAGTCGATGACCCATTGGGGCATCGGCTTCAGCTTGTCCGAAAGCCGGATGGTGCCGTCCGCCGGCGTGGCAGAGCCCCAGCGTGAATTCTGGTTGCTGACCCACCTGACAGAAGCCGGAGTTGACCGCCCGCCCAGGTACTGGGCAGAAAGGTGGGCCGCGTGGGCTGCGAGGGCGGCATCGGACGCCGGCCGCTTCCTGCCTGCCGCGCTTCGCCGCTCCCCCTGCCTCTGCAGCTTTGCCAGCATGCGCCGGACCCACTCGGTCTCCTGGGCCGGCGTAAACCGCGCAGGGATGGCGACGACGGCGGTCCCGTCCTCCCAGAACGCGGCCACTGTCCGGGTCCGCCGGGAAGACCGCCTGACCTCCACCGGCGCGCCGTCGGCTGTGGTCAGTGCGGGCGTCGCGCCGGACCTCACAGCTCGGCGCTCTCGGTCAGCACCCGCAGGACGTCTTCGCCGTACTTCTCAAGCTTCGATGGACCCACGCCCGCCAAGCCGGCGAGATCCTCGATGGATGCCGGCCTCGCCTCGGCGATGGCGGTCAGGGTGGCATCGGTGAAGACCACGAAAGCGGGCACATCGGCTGAGAGAGCCACTTCGCGGCGCCAGGTCCGCAGGGCTTCGAAGGTCTGTTCCTCGTAAGTGGGCGGGCACGCATTGCACCGACCCACCTTGCGCTCCGCGCCAGAGGACAGCATGCTGCCGCAGACCCTGCACACTGCCGGGGCTGCAGCCTTCCGCCGTGGAGCCGGGCCCTTCCCCCGGGTGCTGGACGTTGCCACGGAATTGGGACGGAGTCCGTCAAGGAACCTGGACGGTTTCCGGTTGGCCCGGCCACCCGGCGTCCGCGCCGTACTCCAGGACAGGGAAAGGTTCTCCCGTGCCCGGGTGATGCCGACGTACAGGAGCCGGCGCTCTTCATCCACCGACTCCGGGGAATCGGCGAAGGAGATGGGCATCAGGCCTTCGCTGAGGCCCACCAGGAACACCGCGTCCCATTCCAGCCCTTTCGCGGCGTGCAGGGACGCCAGAGTGACGCCCTGCACCGTGGGGGCGTGCTGGGCGAGCGAGCGTTCCTGGAGTTCGTTGACGAAGTCCGCCAGTCCAAACTCCGGGCCGCGGACCTGGACCAGCTCATCGGCGAGGGCCACCAGCGCCGCCAGGGATTCCCACCGTTCCCGCAGTGCACCGCCGCTGTGCGGGGCGGAGTCTGTGTACCCGAGGGAGGAGACGATGTCCCGGACCAACTGCCCGAGCGGTTCACTGGCTCCTTCTTCACTCACTGCCCTGGTGGCGGCACGCAACTGGAGGATGGCGTCCCGGACTTCCTTCCTGGCAAAGAACCTTTCGCCGCCGCGGAGCTGGTAGCCGATGCCGGCGGCGGCCAGCGCCTGCTCGTAGGCCTCGGACTGTCCGTTGGTGCGGAAGAGGATGGCTACTTCGCTTGCCGGGGTGCCGGCGTCGAGCAGTGCCTTGATCTTTTGGGCGACGGTGGCCGCCTCGGCTTCGTCGTCGGTGCACTCGGTGAACGTGGGCACCGGGCCGGCGGGCCGCTGCGCCACCAGTTGCAGGGGCGCGGCCCACGCGGCATCCGCTGCCGGACCACCGCTGCGACGTCCGGCCAGCAGGTCGTTTGCCAGCTTCACCACCTGGGGTGTGGACCGGTAATCGCGGATCAGCTTGACCACGTTGGCCTGCGGGTACCTGGCCTTGAAATCCAGGAGGTGCCGGGGCGAGGCGCCAGTGAAGGAGTAGATGGTCTGGCTGGCGTCGCCCACCACGCAGAGTTCGTCCCGGCCACCGAGCCAAAGCTCCAGCAGCCGCTGCTGCAGGGGCGACACGTCCTGGTACTCGTCCACGACGAAGTGCCGGTACTGCTCCCGGACGGTGGCAGCAACTTTCTCGTCCTCCTGCAGGATCCCCACGGTGATGAGGAGGACGTCCTCGAAGTCGATGACGTTGCGGTCTGTCTTCACGTCCTCATACGACTGGAAGACTCGGGCCACGGCGGTGAGGTCGAAGCCGCCCGGGGCGCCCCTGTCCTGGGCGTTCTCGAGGTAGTTGGCCGGGGTCAGCATGGAAACCTTGGCCCACTCGATTTCCGAGGCGAGGTCGCGGATGGAAGCCCTGTCCGTGCTGAGCCGCAGCCGGCGTGCCGCCTCAGCCAGGGTCTGTGCCTTGTGCTCCAGGAGGTTCGGCAGCGTGCCGCCAACCGCCTGCGGCCAGAAGAACTGCAGCTGCCGCAGCGCCGCCGCATGGAACGTCCGGGCCTGCACGTTGCCTGCCCCAAGGTCCCGGAGCCGGCTTCGCATCTCCGCCGCGGCCCGTGCCGTGAAGGTCACAGCCAGGAGCCGCTGTGGTGTGTAGACGCCGGAGTGGACGCCGTAGGCAATGCGGTGGGTGATGGCCCGGGTTTTTCCGGTTCCGGCACCTGCCAGGACGCACAGGGGTCCGTTCAGGGTGCTGGCCACCTCGCGCTGTTCGGCGTCCAGTCCGCCCAGGATGCGGTCCTCCAAGGAGGCAGTACCGTCCTGCGAAAGGGCTGCGGTGAAGTTGTCTGTAGTCACGTCTATTGCTCTGTGTCCCGTTGCTGCTTTGTTCGACTGCCGCGCCCAGTCTTGTGAATATGGATCTCAGGCGTCGGCGAGGTCCCGGATCCGGCCGCCGTACCAGTGTTCGATGAGTGCCCTGGCGATGGAGAGCCTGCTGGAAATGGTGATCTCACCGCTGAGGACGGCGTCCTGGAGTTCCTCCCGGCTGAACCAGCGCGCCCTGGTGACCTCCACGCCGTCGGGCGTTGCCACGGCGTCATCGGTGATGGCGGTAAATCCAAGCATAAGGGAGGCGGGGAAAGGCCACGACTGCGAGCCCAGGTACTGGCAGGCTTTCACGCGGACCCCCACCTCCTCGAACAGCTCCCTGACCACGGCCTGTTCCAGCGACTCGCCCGGCTCCACGAAGCCGGCCAAGGTGGAGTAGTTTTTGGCGTCAGCCGGCCCCCCGCCGCCCAGGAGCAGGCGGCCGTCCGGGCCCACGACCGTCACGATGATGGCAGGATCTGTCCGCGGATAGTGCTCGGACGAATCCGCGGGGCAACGCCGCACCCAGCCTCCGGCCTGCACTTCAGTGGGCGTGCCGCACCGCGGACAGTGAGTATGGCCGGCGTGCCAGTTGGCAATGGCACTCGCCTCCACGAAGAGGGCTGTCGCCGTGGGACCCAGGCCGGCCGCCACATCACGGAACCCGGCCCATGAAGCCTCTTCGGGGACGCCTGCCGTTCCCGGTTCCACCGGGGCGGGCAGCACGAACAGCAGCAGCTCCGTCCCGGTGGGAAGATCGGCTGCCTGCAACGCGGAACCCAGGTAGACCATCAGCTCCGGAACGGTGCCCGCCGCCGCCAGCTCCCCGTGCAGTGCGCGGGCGTTGGCAAGGAGCAGGCTGCCCCCGCTCACCAGTCCTTGCCTGCCTGACAACACGACCGCCAGGGTGTCCGGAGCAGCCAGGAGCTCGTCCACCATTCCTGCCCTCATCCGTTCCGTGGAGCCCCTGTCCACCAGGGCGGGCCGAACCGGAAGCAGGGTGTCGCGAAGATGGTTGGCAGCAAGGAGTCCCGGCCCGTCCGGCGTAGTGGCTGGTTGCTCCTGGGCGGGCGTTTCCTGGTGGACGGGCGTGGCAGACTCCGCGTGGCTCATGACTCCACCGTACTGACTGGGACTGACATTTGAACATTTTGGCCTAGTTGGGTATCCCCCTGTTTTGCACGTATCTGGAGACTCGCCGCTACCGGACCGGCGTCTTGGACGGCGGGCAATCTACCGTGGGACGGTGAGAAGAAAACCGATTGAACTGGCAGCCGTTGCAACCGCAGCAGTCCCCGGACTGACCCCGACGGCAGTTAGCTCCGCTCCGGATGATCCCGCGGACTTCGACTCGGCGCTGCTCCTTGACTCCGAAGGAAAACGCTGGCGCGTCAGGTCACCCCGCCATGCGGAAGCCAGCGCCCGGCTGGAAACGGAATTCCTCGTCCTTCGTGCCTTCGCTCCTGCCATCCGGGCTGAACTGCCGTTCCTCATGCCCACGGTGGCCGGCAGCGTCCGGCTGGGGACCCTGAGCACCTTCGTCTACTCGCACCTGGCCGGCAGCACCCGCAGCGTTGAGGACCTCACCGCCGGCCCGGCTCCGCTGGCCCGGGAGATCGGCGTTGCCCTGGCAGCCATCCATGACCTTCCGCGGTTGCTGGTCAGCAACGCCGACCTGCCCAGCTACACCCCCAATGAGTTCCGCCAGCGGCGCCTTAATGAGCTTGACCAGGCGGCCACCACCGGCAAAATTCCTTCGGCGCTGCTGCTGCGCTGGGAACACGCCATGGAAGACGTGTCGCTCTGGCGCTTCAATCCCTGCGTGGTGCACGGCGACCTGCACGAGGACAACCTGCTGGTGGAGGGCCAGCGCGTCACGGCCGTCACCGGATGGACCGATCTGCGGATCGGCGACCCCGCCGACGATTTCGCATGGCTGGTGGCCTCCAACGAACAGGACTTTGTGGACGCCGTCCTGGCCGGCTACACCGCCAGCCGCCGTGACACCCCGGACGCGCACCTGCTGCGCCGGGCAGCCCTGTCTGCGGAGTTTGCCCTCGCCCAGTACCTGGTCAAGGGCATCGCCGCGGGGGACGCCGAAATGGTGGCCGAAGCAGAGGGCATGCTCGAGACGCTGGCCGCGGATATCGCCGAGCACGGCGGCCAACCCATCAGCGTCGAACCCCAGCCGCCAATCCAGCCGGGGCAGACGGCCGGCGTGGCGCCGGCAGATTCGGGCGCCGGCACCGCATCGGACACCCCGTCCCCGGGGGACCAGTCCCGCACGGGATCTTCCACGCAGGAAGCGCTCGACGACGGCTCGGCGGCGGGGATGCCCTCCGTGACGGTGGTTCCGGTGCCGGTCCAGCCCTCAGTCTCCGCCATTCCCTTGCCGGCGCAGGCAGCAGTTCACGTGACCAGGATTCCTGAGGCGCCTTCCGCAGCAGCAACGGGCGAGGGGGCGCCGGCCACTGAGCACGGCAGCGACACGGCTTCCCCGGCCTGCGTGGACCAGGGTGCCGGCAGGGCAGGAGACGATACCTCCACTGCGGCGCTTTCCGTCATCAAAACCAACCACGGCCAGTAACCGTTCGCTGCCGAGCGCGGCAGCGAACGTTTACTGGTTGGCAACAGCGGCGGCAACGATCGATTCGAGTTCTGCCGCTGTCCCGAGATCGTGGGGCCGGACGACCTCGTTGTCTCCCACGTAGAAGAACGCTGCCCGTACCGATTCCAGTGGAACGTCCTTGAGCCGCGCCCAGGCCAGCCGGTAGACGGCAAGCTGTACCGCCCGCGTCTTGAGCCGCGCGCCCGACGGCCGCCGCCCGGTCTTCCAGTCGACCAGGTCCCAGCGTCCGTCGGCGTCGCGGAACACAGCATCGATCCGACCGCGCACCACCACGTCGCCCACCCGGGTTTCCACAGGCACTTCCACATAGGCAGGCGCCCGTTCGGCCCATTCCGAAGCCCGGAAAGTCGCCACCATGGCGTCGAGGTCGTAGGCGGCATCGATGTGGTCATCAGACCCAGGGGCCTCGCCGAGGTCCAGCATTCCCGCGGAGCCGAAGTAGTCCTCCACCCATGCGTGGAAGGCTGTCCCCTTGCGGGCGGACATGCCCGGTTCTCTGGGTACGGGCCGGCGGAGCCTGGCCAGCACGGCCCCGGCATCCTCGTCGAGGTCAACCAGGGTGGACGCAGAAATGTGGGTTGGCAGGTGGACGTCCTGTCCCTGGGACCGGCGTGAACGGCGCTGCAGCAGCAACGCAGCTTCCCGGGCCCAGCCGGCTGCCGGGCCGGCCAACCCGGGGTTTTTGGCCGGGTCCTGCTGGGTCCGGAGATCGGCAGCCCCTTTTTCCAGTTCGGCCAGTACCCTCGCTGCGGCGGCTTCCATGGGTGCCCTGCGCCCTCCGGAGAGACGGAGCCGTTCTCCCGAACGGGGATCAATTGGTCCTTCCAGCGGATCGTAGGGCCAGCCCGCCACTTCCGTTTCCACCGTCAGAGGGCTCTTTTCCGGCAGGGCTTCTTCATCGAGCGACAGGGGATGCACGCTTGCACGGGCGGGTGATCCGGCCGCCGGCGCCGCCAAGCTTTCCAGCTCGGCAAGGAAGGGGGACATGGTGCTCCGCCCCGACCGTGATCCCACCCAGGCAGCGCTGGACACCCACAGGACATGTTTCGCCCTGGTATAGGCAACGTAGGCAAGCCTGCGTTCCTCGGATTCACCGTGTACCTGGACGGCTGCCTTGAAGTCCTTTTCGGCGTCGATCCAGCCCTTCTGGTCAGGCTGGTCCAGGTCCCATTGCGGGAGGTCGGACCGGTCCCCGCGAAGCGGCCACGGAAGCGCAGCGGTTCCGCTGCTCCAGCGTGAGTCCTTGTCGGTGGGGAAAGCCCCGGCGTTCAGCCCCGGAACGAACACCGCATCCCATTCCAGTCCCTTGGAGGCGTGAACCGTCAGGAGCTGGACGGCTTCCCGGTTCACGTCCCCGGGCGGGGCCTCGAGGCCGTTTTCCTCAGCAGCAGCTGCCTCGAGCCACGAAAGGAACGCGAGGATGTCCACCCTGTGGGAGGTGCGCAGGAACCCGGCAGCGGCGTCCTGGAAGGCGTCGAGGTTCCGCCGGGCCTGGTGGATGCTGACGCCGGGCAGGGCCGCAACCTCGATGTCGAGGAGCATGGCCCGTTCAACTTCGCCCAGCAGGGTGGTGAGGTCATCGCCCAGGTAGCCACGAAGCTGGCGCAGCTCGACGGACAGGCGGTGGAGCCTCCCGCGGGCAACCTCCGTCAGGGACCGCCCGGCGGAGGAGGTCCAGCCCTCGCGGGGCAGCCAGTCAAGGGCTTCGACAAGGCTGGCGCCATCGGTCAGGTCAGACTCGGGGACGGTTCCGTCGTCGTCCCCGTCGTCATCACCCTCCGGACTTGTTGAAAGCTGGCCGCGCCGGCGGGCCAGGTGGCTGGACCAGTCCCGCAATGCCATCAGGTCAGCAGGTCCAATCCGCCAGCGGGCGCCGGCCAGCAGGCGCATCAAGGCATCGGACCTGCCGGGGTCGGCGAGGACCCTGAGGGTGGCCACCAGGTCCACCACCTCCGGGGTATCCAGGAGTCCGCCGAGGCCGACAATTTCGTAGGCGATGCCGCGTGCCTCGAACTGCCGGCGGATCGTTTCCATCTGGGCACGCCGCCGGCACAGGACGGCGAGCGCCGGGGCCACCGACGATCCGTCCGCCTTGGTTTCAAAGTCAGTGACCCGGTACTTCAGGACATCGTCCGCGAGCGCAGCGGCCTCGTCAGCGTCGCTGGCGAAGCGCCCCAGGACCACCCTGCCCTCCACTGCGAACGGACTGGGCTGCAGCGGCGGCACGCTGGCCGCGGCCGGGGCTCCCCCGCCGGCCGGTCCGCGCTGCGCTTCGGCCTTGGCCAGGGACTCAGACATGACGTTGGCGGCCGCCAGGATCGACTTGCCGTTCCGCCAGGCGGTCGTCAGGTACGACGTGGGGGCCGGCCTCCAGTCGGCGTCGGCTTCCCCCGGGCCGGTGCGGACCGGGAACTCGCGGACGAAGTGGAACAGTTGCCCTGCCGAGGCACCCCGGAATCCGTAGATGGATTGATTGGGATCGCCCACCGCCGTGACGGCGTGACCGCCGCCGAACAGGCGCGAGAACAGGACCAGCTGGGCATAGGAGGTGTCCTGGAACTCATCAAGCAGCACCACCTTGTACCGCTGCCGCTCCATGTGTGCCGCGAGGGGAACATCGCGGGCAACCCGGGCGGCCAGGGAAACCAGGTCGCCGAAGTCCAGCGCTCCCCTGGCGCGTTTGGCATCCGTGTAGCGGCCCACCATGTCCGCCACGCTGGCCCGCGTCCTCAGCATGCGTGCGATGTCCGCGGCTGCCTGCGGCGGATTCTTCTGCTTCTCGGCGAGGTACGGCAGTGCCTCATAGTCGGCAAGCCGGGCCATCAGCCAGGCCTCCACCTCCTCGGGCTCCTGCAGGTGTTCGGCGCATTCGCCGGCCAGCTGGATGACGGCCTTCACGAGGGTGGACTTGGCCGCGCGGAAGTGGCCGTACTCGCCGTCGAACGCCTCGACGACTTCGGTGGCGAGTTGCCAGGCCTGCGCCCCGCCCAGGAGCACCACGTCCCGCTCGACGCCGAGCCGAAGCCCGTAGTCCGACACGATGCCGCTGGCGAAGGAATGGTAGGTGGAGACCTTGGGTTCAAGGGCGTCACTGGTGATCGTCCCGGCCGGAAACAGTGGTGCGCCAGCGTCCCGGGACGCCACCCGCTGCAACGCCACGAGTTTGGCCCTGATCCGCGACGCGAGTTCGCCGGCGGCTTTCCGGGTAAACGTCACACCGAGGACTTCCTCGGGCCGGACCCAGCCGTTGGCCACCAGCCACACCACACGGTCCGCCATGGTGGCGGTCTTGCCCGAACCTGCCCCGGCAATGACCAGACGCGGCGTCAGTGGCGATGAGATAATTGCCGACTGCTCCGCGGTGGGAACGTTCTTCTCACCCAGCAGGACCGAAAGTTCCTCAGGGCTGAAGCGCACGGGCGGCGGGAATTCACCGTCAGCAGGTTCGGCGGTTGGCCGGCCGTCGAGAGGCGCCTGCACATCCTGGCTCATTCGGTCACCTGCCGTCCGCGGGCACAGAGCGGGCAGACCTCAGGGAGCCTGCAGCCGTGTCCGCCGAAGCTTCCCTTGCCGGGGTCGTGCCTGGCCTCGAACGTGTTGCCTCCCATGACGGCTGCGGCCTCCTTGACCATGTCGAGGGCCCAGTTGTCCTGCGGATCCAGCGGCTCCTGTTCCTGGACAGCCGGCGACTTCGCCGTTGTCCCCAGCTGGGCAAGCACAGCCCCGCCGGGAAGCACCTGCCGGGTGTCGCTGCCATCGCCGAAACCGCCGGCGAGAACGGCGGCCTGATAGGCGCCCAACTGCGGGTGGCTGGCCAATTCAGTCTTCCCCGGCTGCCGTTTCCCTGTTTTCAAATCGACGACGACCAGTCTTCCCTCGCTGTCGATTTCCAGCCGGTCCACCTGGCCGCGGAGCACCGCTTCCCGCGGAGAGGCGTCATCGAGCAACACTTCTCCAAGGGCAACGTCAAAGTCCTGTTCCACGCCCAGCAGGCTGCGTCCACTGCCGCGCATCGCCAGGACGTATTGGGCGAGCTTCCGCACCATGGCCTCGGCCCTCTGGTGGTCGAGCCTGCCCTCCCAGTTGTCCTTCATTCCCAGCTGCGGCCAGCGGCGGGCAAGCTCTGCAATGTATTCCTGGCCGGACGCATCAGGCATGTCCTGGGCGATGGCGTGGACCAGTGTGCCGAGGCTGCGGGCGAAGTCTGTCGCCGCTTCGCCGCCGGCAGCCTGGACGAACCAGTCCAACGGCGATTTCTGCACGGATTCGACCTTTGATGGGGAGACAAACACCGTGCCGCCCGGCGGCACCACGGCGTCGGCGGATGTGAGCGGCTGGATCCCCCACCAGCTGTCCGGATGGGCGCCCGCGACCGGAGGCTCGGCGGCTGCGAGGCCTGCCAGGACCCTCGCCGCCTCCTGCGCCTGGGCGCCCTCCAACTGTGCATGCTGGCGAAGCTCCGCGACGAGGGCACGCAGCGTCATGGGCCGTTCAACTGCCGTGAAGCTCCGTGCATCCTCACCCGGGGCCAACGGTGCGGCGTAGTCGAGGAATGACGACGGCTGGTCGTCTTCGGAGGCCACTGCAGTGCAGATCAGCAGTTCCTCTGCACGGGAGACGGCAGTGGAAAAGCTGCGGAGTTCGTCATACCGGATGTCGCGCAGCCGGCTGAGCGGGTCGCGCTGCAGGGCGTAGGCCGTCCCGTGTTCAACAGCGTCCGCATAGAGTGTGCTGCCCAGGAGTTCCCCCCGGAGCCTGGTATTGGGCCACACCCCTTCCTGCAGGCCTGCAAGAAGGACAACTGGCCATTGCCGGCCGGCGGCGCTGGCCGGGGTCATGAGTTCGACGGCGTCGTCCACCTGGGCACGGGCGGCGAGAGTGTCCATGGGCAGTTCCTGGTTCAGGAGATATTCCAGGAACTGTTCCGGGCCGGCGCCGGGCATCTGGTCCACGTAGCGCTCTGCCGTGTGGAACAGGGCCATCATCGCGTCCAGGTCCCTGTCTGCCCGGGCACCGTGCGGCCCCCCGGCCAGGGCGGTTTCCGTCCAGGCCGCGGAAAGGCCGGTGGCGCTCCACAGGGCCCACAGCACAGACTCGGCGTTGGCCCCAGGCTGTGCGGCTGCTTCCTTGCCGGACTGGATCATCCTGGCAGTCCGGCGGGCGGCACGGCCTTCAATCCCCAGGCTCCCCAGGGCCCCAGGTTCCAGGAGTGCCTCGACCAGCAGGGAGTCGCTGCCGCGGCCGCCGCCACCTGTCAGCTCCTCGCGCCGAAGCGATTGCCGGAGCCGCCGGAGTTCGAGGGGGGTGGCTCCACCGATCCTGGACGTCAGGAGAGACACCGCCGCTTCGGGTGCCAGGAGCGAGGGGTCCAGGGCGATGGCGTAGGCGTCCAGGAGGGGGCGGACGGCCACTTCGTCACGCACTGCCGACTCAGCCACCGGGACCCGCACCGGGATGCCCTGCCCGGACAGGTAGCGCTGCAGTTCGCTGACCTGGCCGCCGTTGCGCACAATGACGGCGATGTCCGTCAGGGGCCGGCCCTGACCGATGTGCTGGTCGAGAATCCGCTGGGCCACGTACCGTAACTCGTGGACGGCCGAGGGCACCAGATGGGCTTCAACCCGGCCCGGATGATCGCCGGCGGAGCCTTGCTCCAGGCGGCGCGAAAGCTGGCCGCCGGCCCGCTGGGAGATGCGGCCTGCCACACCGAGCCAGGCTTCCGCGACAGCGGGAGCCAGCCGGTGGGCGTGCCATAGCGGCCTTTCGAGCACCACGGCGTCCGGAGACAGCAGCCGGGGCAATTCGGCCACAAGATCGGGCCGGGCGCCGCGGAACCCCTGGACCACGGTGTCCGGAGACGAGGTGACCAGGCAGTCCTTGCCGGCGGCAATGTCCGCCAACAGTTCGAAAACCGCAGGGTTGGCTTCCTGGATGTCGTCCACCAGGATCAGCTGCAGCCGTTGCCGCTCCGCGGCGAGGAAGTCCGGGGCGTCCTGGAAAATCTGCCGGGCAGCGGTGATGATGCCGGCCGGATCGAAAGCCTCAGGCATGCGCAGGTCCAGCACATCCCTGTACTCGCTGTAGAGGGCGGCCGCCGCGATCCAGTCCTGCCTGCCACACGCCTTGCCCAGCTCCACCAGGTCGGCGGGCGTCCGGCCGGACTCGATGATGCGGTCGAAGAGCTGGCGGACTTCCTGCCGGAACCCGCGGGTCTCCAGGGCACCCGCAAGGTCGGCAGGCCAGGGCAGTTCCAGCCCGGGCAGCCGGTGCCCTTCCAGCAGCTCCTTGATAATCAGGTCCTGTTCCGGACCCGAGAGGAGCCGCGGGGGCCTGGTGAGGGGGATGATGCCTTCAGCCTTGGCCCTCCGGATGAGGTCGAATGCGTAGGAGGCCCAGGTCCGCGCGGGAGTGGTGCTAAGGCTTCTGTCCAGGCGGGCGGTGAAGCGGTCGCGCAGGTGGTCAGCCGCCAGCCGTGTTGGAGCGAGGATCAGGATCCCTGCAGGGTCAAGGCCGTCCCGGTGGACACGCTCAACGGCGGCCTCGACAAGGACGGTGGTCTTGCCGGTTCCGGGAGCTCCCGGAACCAGCACCGGCCCGGAACCGGCCGCGACGTCGACGGCGGCTTGCTGGTCCGGGGTCAGTGCGGGCCGTACGGCATGGGACTGGCTCGGAGGAAGCAGCCTGAGGGGGCCGGAACCGGAGAGCATACCCTGCGCAGTGCGGCCGCCAGGAGCTTCCCCGCCCGCGCCGTCCCGGTCGCCAAAACCTGGGCCCGCCGGGTCCGGGTAGTCCTCTGGGTATCCGCCAGCCGCGTCTGTCAGTGGGAGTGTTACCGTCACACCGACATCCCATCATCAGCCACTGACAATCTGTGGAGCTCGCGCTCCAGTTGCTCCGCCACCGCATCCATCCGGTCGAAATCCTCTCCATCGGGCGCCCAGCGCGCCGCCTGGAGGTCCACCCGCCACCGGCCGTCTCCGGTGCGCTGCCACTCCCGGTAGGCGCCGACCAACGGCGTCCCTTCATCAAGGTATCGGCGCAGCGCGTCCGCCTCGTGTCCTTCGGGGGCGTGTCCACTGGCTTTCAGGATCCGCCACCAGGGGACGCCGCTGCCGTAGTGGCTCATGACCGAACCGATCTGGCGCGGTCCCCCGGAACCCAACAGCTCGGCGACGTCGCCATAAGACACCGCGGATCCTGCCGGCACCATCCTCACGATGGCGAGGACCGCCTGCACATACTCAATCCGCATTGATCCAATGTAGCCGCAGTGGCGTTCCACGGAATTGTCCGGGGGTCCCTTTAGCGTGGAGGTATGAGCACCTGGAACACCCTCCCCCGCGCCGCTTTTGACCTTGAAACCACCGGCCGCAACTCGCGGGCCGCCCGGATAGTGACCGCCTCGGTCACCGTCGTGGACCACAGGGGCGAGGTCATCCGGGAGCACGAGTGGCTGGCCGATCCCGGGGTTGAAATCCCCACCGAAGCCAGTGATGTGCACGGCGTCACCACCGAGCAGGCACGCAAGGACGGCCGTCCCGCGCATGAAGTCACCAGGGAGCTTGCGGCGGTGCTGCAGGAGCTTTTCGATACTGGCGTCCCCGTCATCGCGTTCAACGCCAGCTACGACTTCACGGTCCTGGCGGCGGAGTCGGCCAGGTACGGTGTTCCCCAGCTCACCCGGTTCCCCGTGCTGGATCCCTACATCATGAACAAGCAGGTGGACCGCTACCGCAAAGGCAAACGCACGCTGACAGCCCTCTGCGAGGAGTACGGCGTGGTCCTCGACAACGCCCACACCTCCGCAGCCGACGCCCTGGCCACGTTGAAGGTCCTGGACGCCATGGCAGGTAAATTCCCTAAACTGATGATGCCCGCAAGCCAGCTCCATCAGCTGCAGGTGGACTGGGCGGTGACGCAGGCCGCGGATTTCCAAGGATATCTCCGCAAAACGAAGCCCACGGCCGTCATTGAAGGTGATTGGCCCGTGCTGCCCCCGCAGGACGCTACCGGCGGCGGTTTCTAAGCCGCCATAACATCGCTGCGAGGTACGTCACAGTAGTGCCGCGTAACATTTGGCGCGTCCAGGAGCGCCCATCTGTTCGGCTGTACTGGATTTGAGCGTCCGCCCGACGTCCAGGAGGCACTAAAAGCCGAATTTCATGCGGCGTTTTCTTCGTTTGTTGTCCTGATCTTTGTCTCACGGCAGTGTTTGCCCAAGGTGAGAGAATTTAGTTTTGCGGTCACCCCTGCCCTGGCCATGCTGGACCAGCACCGGGCAGGTGCCAGGCGCCACCAGCGCAGCCTTGCGGCCCGGTTGACTTAAGACTCAATGAAAGTGACAACCTGATGAAAATCAAAGCGATGAAGTGGCTGACTACCGCTCCCGTTGCCATTGCACTGGCGGTCTCCCTGGCCGCATGCGGCTCCGGCTCTTCCCAGCCGAGCGGAACGCCTACTGACGCCCTGCAGGGCAGCGACCAGCAGACGCTGGATAAGTACACCACCGCCGATGTCACCCCTGTCGACAAGATCGACAAGACCAAGCTTGGTCTGAACACCGAAGGCAAGCTCGAAGTGGGCACGCTCTCCGACGCCCCGCCGAACATCTTTATCGATCCGTCCGGCAAGTTCACCGGCTACGACAACGAGCTCCTGCGGGCCATTGCCGGCAAGCTGGGCCTTGAGGTCGAGTTCGTGGCTACGGACTTCTCCGCTCTGCTGTCCCAGGTTTCCACCAAGCAGTTCGACGTCGGGTCCTCCTCGATCTCCACCACGGACGCCCGCCGCCAGAACGTTGGCTTCACCAACGGCTACGACTTCGGCTTCATGGCTGTTGTCGCCAAGAAGGACAGCGACGTCAAGGGCTTCGCTGACCTCAAGGGCGACCTCCGCATCGGTGTGGTCCAGGGCACGGTCCAGGACGATTACGTCACCAACACGCTCAAGCTCGAGCCCATCCGTTTCCCGGACTACGCCACGGTCTACGCCAACGTGCGCAACGGCCAGGTGGACGCCTGGGTGGCGCCGTCGCAGCAGGCCACCGGCCAGGTCAAGGAAGGTGACGGCACCGTCATCGCCGAGTCCGTGGTCAACACGCAGAACTTCACGGCCTACGCCGTCGCCAAGGACAACCAGCCCCTGATCGACGCACTGAACTCCGGCCTGGACGCCGTGATTGCCGATGGCACCTGGTCCAAGCTCACCAAGGAGTGGTACCCGGACCGCGAAACGCCGACTGACTGGAAGCCGGGCAGCAAGGCCGCCACGGTTCCCCAGAGCTGATTGAGCCGGGACGTTTATGGATCTCCTCGATCAACTGGCTGACACCTTCTTCAACTGGGAGGAAATGGCCAAGGTCATTCCCTCCCTGTTGTCGGTGGGCCTGCCCAACACCCTGATCCTCGCCGTGGCCTCCGGCATCCTCGGTTCCCTGCTGGGACTGTTGCTGGCCATGATGGGAATCTCACGGAACGCCGGTGCGCGTTGGGTTGCCCGCATCTACACCGACATTTTCCGTGGCCTCCCGGCCATCCTCGTGATCCTGGTGATCGGCATCGGCCTGAGCCCGATTGCCCGGGAAATCACGGGCTCGCGGAACCCGTACCCGTTGGGCATCCTGGCCCTGACCCTGGTCGCCGCCGCGTACATTGGCGAGATCTTCCGTTCAGGCATCCAGAGTGTTGAAAAGGGCCAGCTTGAGGCGTCGAGGGCGCTCGGGTTCAGCTACGGCAGTTCCATGCGCCTGGTGGTGGTGCCGCAGGGTATTCGCCGGGTCCTCCCCGCCCTGGTGAACCAGTTCATCTCGCTGCTGAAGGACTCCTCGCTGGTGTTCATGCTCGGCCTGGCTGCCTCGGACCGGGAGATCTTCCGGATCGGCAACGATGCCATGGCAAACACCGGGAATCTCTCGCCGTTGGTGGCTGCGGGTGTCCTGTACCTGATCCTGACCGTCCCGCTCACCCACTTCGTCAACTTCATCGATAACCGGCTCCGCACGGGCCGGCCGGAGAAGAAGGAACCCGACGACGCGGCAGCACCTATCGGCAAGGGGGCACAAGCATGACCGAATTCGCTTCCGGAACCCTGACCGGCAAGAACCTGCACCTTTCGTTCGGACACAACCACGTCCTGCGCGGTATCGACCTGCACGTGGAGAAGGGCACCACCGCATCGGTGATCGGCCCTTCAGGTTCGGGCAAGTCCACCCTGCTGCGGGTCATGAACCGGCTGATCGAGCCGGACCAGGGCGACATCCTGCTGGATGGCCGCTCGGTCCTGAAGGACAACCCGGACGAACTCCGCCAGCGGATCGGCATGGTGTTCCAGCAGTTCAACCTCTTCCCGCACAAGACTGTGGCGGAGAACGTGACGCTGGCGCTGCGCAAGCTGCGGAAGCTGCCCAAGGACCAGGCGCGTGCCGAGGCCCTGGAGCAGCTGGACCTGGTGGGACTGAAGCACAAAGCTGATGTCCGGCCCGCCAACCTTTCCGGCGGCCAGCAGCAGCGCGTCGCGATCGCCCGCGCGCTGGCCATGAAGCCCGAGGTCATGTTCTTCGACGAGGCCACATCAGCTTTGGACCCCGAGCTGGTCAAGGGTGTCCTTGCGCTGATGACGGACCTGGCCAAAGGCGGCATGACCATGGTGGTGGTGACGCACGAGATGGGCTTCTCCCGGAACGTGTCGGACACCGTGACATTCATGGACGCCGGCGTAGTGGTGGAATCCGGGCCGCCGGAACAAATCTTCACGGCTCCCGCCACGGACCGGCTGAGGGGCTTCCTCTCAGACGTCCTCTAGCCACAGGAACACAAGGAAAATCCCCGGTTGCGCCGCAGCCGGGGATTTTCTTTATGCTCTGGGCCGTGTGTCCGAAGCCTGTTCGCAGTTGGCCCGGGCGGAAGCTAGCCTTGTGCGGCTGCGGCAGCCCTGGCCGCCGCGGGCAGGGCGTCGAAGATCCGGTTCATGGCAGCGTCGTCGTGCGCGGCGGACAGGAACCAGGCCTCGAAGACGGACGGGGGCAGGTACACGCCGGACTCCAGCATCGAGTGGAAGAACGGGGCGTAGCGGAACGCCTCCTGGCCCTGGGCATCTGCGTAGTTGTGGACCCCGTGGGCCGAGGTTCCGAACGCCACCGAGAAGAGGTTTCCGGCGAACTGGATGGAGTGGTCCACCCCGGCTGCGTCCAGAGCCGAGGACAGGGCGGACGACAGCTCCAGTGAACGCACGTCGATGTAGGAGTACACGTCGCGGGTCGCGTGGGTCAGGGTGGCCACGCCGGCGGCCATCGCCACGGGGTTACCGGAGAGTGTCCCGGCCTGGTAGACCGGGCCGGTGGGCGCGAGGTAATCCATGACGTCGGCACGTCCGCCCAGGGCCGCCGTCGGCATTCCGCCGCCGATGACTTTCCCGAAGGTGAGCAGGTCCGGCGTCCACGGGTCTGCAGCGTCCGGAGCGCCGCCGGTGAGCCCCCAGTATCCGGAGTAGCCGGTGCGGAAGCCGGTCAGGACTTCGTCCACGATGAGCAGCGCGCCGTGCTCCCGGGTGATCTGTGAGAGGCCCAGGTTGAAGCCCTCGCCGGGCGTGACCACGCCCATGTTGGCGGGGGCTGCCTCGGTGATGACGGCCGCGATGTTGGGCCCGTGGGTGGCAAACGCCTCTTTCACGGCCGTGAGGTCGTTGTAGGGCAGGACCAGGGTTTCGGCCGCGGTTGCCTCGGTGACACCGGCCGAACCGGGCAGGGCGAGGGTTGCCACGCCGGAGCCTGCGGCGGCCAGCAGCCCGTCCAGGTGTCCGTGGTAGCAGCCGGCGAACTTGATGATGAGGTTGCGGCCGGTGAACCCGCGGGCAAGCCGGACGGCGGTCATGGTGGCCTCGGTTCCGGTGGAGACCATGCGGAGCCGCTCGACGGCGGGGACGCGTTCCATGACGATCTCGGCCAGGTTGGCCTCGTCCGGAGTGGAGGCGCCGAAGGACAGGCCACGGTCCACTGCAGCGTGGACCGCGTCAAGCACGGCCGGGTGGGCGTGGCCCAGCAGGGCCGGACCCCAGGAGCACACCAGGTCCACATACTCGTTGCCGTCGGCGTCCATCAGGTACGGGCCCTTGGCCGAGACCATGAACCGGGGCGTTCCGCCGACGGACCCGAAGGCCCGGACCGGGGAGTTGACCCCGCCCGGCATCAGTTTGCGGGCGCGGTCAAAAAGTTCCTCGTTGCGAGGGGTGCTGGAAGTCATGGTTCCTATTCTCTCAGTTTGCCGGCGCACCGGGTGCCGCCCTGTACAGCTGCCGCAGTGCCGGGGCCGGCTCCGCGGCGCGCCGGGAGGCGGGGCGGAAGATCAGCCGGCGAGGGCGTCTGCCACCCGGGGCGCCACCGCCGTGCCGAGCAGTTCGATGGAGCGCATCATGGCCGCATGCGGCAGCGGTCCGTTGCTGTACTTGAAGTCGAAGCGGTCCACGCCCAGGTTCCGTTTCAGCTGGACGATCTTCCGCGCCACCGTATCCGGGGAGCCGACGTACAGGGCGCCTTCCGGGGCGCAGAGGGCATCAAACTCACCGCGTCCTGCCGGACCCCAGCCGCGTTCGGCACCGAGCCGGTTGCGCAGGGCCAGCCAGTGCGGGAAGAACTCTTCCCGCGCCTGCTCGTCCGTGGCAGCGACGTGTCCTGGTGAGTGCGTGGCCACCTGCTGCATGGGATGTCCGTACTTGCCCATGGCTTCGCGGTAAAGGTCCGCCAGTGGACCGAAGGCACGCGGCTGGCCACCGATGATCGCGAAGATGATCGGGTACCCGTACTGGGCGCACCGCAGCACTGATTCGGGGGTGCCGCCTACGCCAATCCACGTGGGCAGCAGGTGGTGTTCGAGAGGCGGGTAGACGCTCAGCCCGTGCAGTGAGGGACGGGTCCGCCCTTCCCAGTGCACGGGTTTCTGCGCCCGCACCTTGTCAAAGAGCTCCAGCTTTTCTTCGAACAGGACATCGTAGTCGGCCAGGTCAAGGCCGAAGAGCGGGAATGATTCCACGAAGGATCCCCGCCCCAGCATGACTTCGGCGCGGCCGTTCGAGATCGCATCCACCGTGGAGAACCGCTGGAACACCCGGATGGGATCGTCCGAGCTCAACACGGTCACGGCGGAGCCGAGCCGGATCCGGGAGGTGCGCGCCGCGGCTGCAGCCAGGAAAACCTCCGGCGCGGACACGGCGTAGTCCTTGCGGTGGTGCTCCCCCACGCCAAAGGCGTGGAGTCCGACGGCGTCTGCCAGCTCCGCCTGCTCCAGCAGCTGGCGCAGGACTTCGGCGTGCGGCTGGGGGCTGCCGTCCGGATTCACGCCGACATCGCCGAACGTGTTCAGGCCGAGGAGGATCCGGTCCCCGCCCACGGGGGCCGTTGGGGATGAGGCCGGCGATTCCGGGACGGGCCCCTCGCCTGAATTGCCGTTCACCGGGCTTCCTTCAGCCAGCCGGCGAGCTCAGCGGCCCAGTACGTCAGCACCATGTGGGCGCCCGCCCGGCGGATGCCGAGGACAGACTCGGTGATGGCGGCGCGGCGGTCGATCCAGCCGTTGGCGGCAGCGGCTTCGATCATCGCGTACTCGCCTGAGATCTGGTAGGCGGCCACCGGCACGGGGCTCATGGCCGCGACGTCAGCGACGATGTCCAGGTAGCTCATTGCCGGCTTGACCATGACGATGTCCGCGCCTTCCGCGAGGTCCAGTTCCACCTCACGCAGCGCCTCGGTACGGTTGCCCGCATCCATCTGGTAAGTCCGCCGGTCGCCCTTGAGCTGTGAATCCACGGCTTCCCGGAACGGGCCGTAGAACGCCGAAGCGTATTTCGCCGAGTAGGCGATCACGGAGGTGTTGGCGTGGCCGGCGTCGTCGAGGGCGGCCCGGATGGCGGCGACCTGGCCGTCCATCATGCCGGACGGCCCCAGCATGTGGGCGCCGGCCTCGGCTTGGGCAACGGCCATCCTGGCGTAGATTTCCACGGTGCGGTCGTTGTCGACGTACCCGTCGGCGTCGAGTACTCCGCAGTGGCCGTGGTCGGTGAATTCATCCAGGCAGACATCGCTCATGATGACCAGGTCGTCGCCCACTTCGGCACGGACGTCGCTGATGGCCTTGTTCAGGACACCTTCCGGGTCGAGGGAGGCGGTCCCTTCGGCGTCGCGGGTTTCCGGGATGCCGAAGAGCATGATGCCGCCCAGGCCAAGTTCAACCGCCTCGGCCGCAGCACGCTTCAGGGAGTCGGTGGTGTGCTGCACCACGCCTGGCATGGACGTAATGGGGTTCGGCTCGGTGAGCCCTTCGCGGATGAAGGCCGGAAGGATGAGTTCGGCGGTGGCCAGCCGGGTTTCGGCGGTGAGCCGTCGCATGGCGGGGGTGGTGCGCAGGCGGCGGGGGCGTTGGCTGGGGAACGTCATGGATGCTGTCCTTCAGGTTGTTGCGTGGGTGCTGCTGCGGCCGGGTGGTCTGCCCGGTCAGGGCGGGGTGAGGGATTTGACGACGGCGGCCACAAGCCCCTCCGGCGTGGGCTCATCCGCCACCGCGGCCACGGGCAGGTCCAGCGCGGCTGCCTGTTCCGCCGTCGAACGTCCGATGGCCACGAGCCGGCAGCCGGCCAACGGTGACAGGGCGGCAATGCGGCGAACGGCGCTCGGGGATGCGGCCACCACGGCGGAAATTTGTCCGCCGGCGATTTCGGCCGCTGCGGCCTCGGGTGTGAGCAGAGCGTACGACGCCGTCGTTTGGCCCGCGCCGCCGTCTTCCGGCTGCACGGCGAGCCTGCGCTCCGCTGCCGCCGGGAAGTCGACCGTGCGGTAGGCCGTTACGGCTGTGACGTCACCGCCGCCTTTTCGAAGTCCGTCGGCCAGTGTGTCGGCGGCAATGTCAGCCTGGGGCAGCAGGACCCTGCCGCGCCCGGTCCAGGCTTCCAGGAAGCCGGCGGCCGACTGTTCCCCGGCCGGCGTCAGTTCCACTGCCAGGCCCTGGGACTCCAGGATCCTGCGGGTAGCGGGTCCGATCGCCCCGATCCTGGTGGCCTGAGGGACCAGGCGGCCCAATTCCAGTCCGCGTTCCGCTGCCTTTTCCATCAGGACGTGGACGGTGGTGGCGCTGCTGACCACCAGCCAGTCAAAGGCACCGGCGGCCAGGGCGTCGCAGGCGACATCCAGGGCATGCTGGTCCGGCGCGCGTTCAAAGTCGATCAGCGGCAGCAGGACGGGAGTGGCTCCTGCCCGGGCCAGCGCCTGGACAAGCGCCGCGGACCGTTCCGGGCTGCGGGTCACCAGGACGCGGGTTCCGCTGAGCGGTCCGTGCTGGCCGGGTGCGCTGGAAGGCATCGTCATGGCCGTGTCAGGAGGCCTGGAGGTCGGCGATGTCGGCGGCCCCGCCGGCAAGGAGGACTTCGGCCAGTTCGATGCCCAGCAGTGTGGCGCCCACTTCGGTGAGCCCGTCCGTGGCGCGTTTGTCCCGGACGGAAGCCTTACCGTCCACGGCACACACCACGGCTTCCAGGTGAAGCATGCTGCCCTTGCGGTACGCGTAGGCACCGACGGGAGCGGCGCAGCCGGCTTCGAGCCTGGCCAGCAGCGCGCGTTCGGCGGTGACGGCCAGCCGGGTGTCGGGGTCGTCGAGGGCGGCCAGGGCCTGCGCCAGCACTTCCTGGGAACCCTCAGTTGATCCGGGTTTGCGCGGCGCGTCGGCGGTCCGGCACTCGATGGCGAGCGACCCCTGGCCGGCGGCCGGGAGCATCACGTCGGGTTCAAGGTATTCGCTGACGGCGTCCAGCCGGCTGATGCGCTCCAAGCCAGCTGCGGCCAGCACCACGGCATCGAGGTCGCAGGACTTCCCGGGAACCACGTCTGCGATGGTGTTGCCGGGCAGTCCGGGGACGCGGCCCAGGCGGGTGTCCACGTTGCCGCGGATATCCACGATTTCCAGGTCGGCGCGCGCGGCCCGCAACTGGGCTGCGCGGCGCGGCGAGCCCGTCCCCACCTTGGCGCCCGCGGGAAGATCAGCGAGTTTGAGCCCGTCCCGGGCGCAAAGCACGTCGCGGACGTCCACGCGTTTGGGCGTCGCCGCGAGGCTCAGGCCCACGGCAGCGCCAGTGGGCAGGTCCTTGAGGGAGTGCACGGCGACGTCGCATTCGTCGCGCAGCAAGGCGTCGCGCAATGCGGCCACGAACACGCCCGTGCCGCCCATCTGCGAGAGCGGTCCGGTGAGGACGTCGCCGTCGGTCCGGATGTGGACGAGCTCCACGGGGAAACCTCCGACGGCGGCGAGCTGGTCCGCGGTCTGCTGCGTCTGGGTCAGGGCGAGCTTGCTGGCCCGGGTACCGATGCGGACAGTCACTGCTGCGCTGCTTCCCCGGACTGGCCCGAGGCGGTACCGGATCCGGCGGCCGGATACGGGTCGTGGCCGGTGCCGACGGTGGTGTCCGCCCCTGCGATGGTGGGTTTCTCGCCACGGAAGTTTGCGCAGCAGCCGGGCCGGCACACGTCGTACCAGGGACCGAGGCCGGTCAGCGCCGGGCGGTCGCTGATGTTGTTGGCCAGCGTGCGTTCGGAGATCAGGTCCACCAGCCCGTTAACGAACTTCCGGTGCGTGCCCGGCGTGGGAACGCGGGTAGCTGCCAGCCCAAGATTGGCACAGGTTTCCAGGGCCTCGGTGTCCAGGTCCCAGACGACCTCCATGTGGTCACTGACGAAGCCCAGCGGAACGATGACGATCCCCTTGGTGCCCTTGCCGGCGAGTTCCTCGATGGCGTCGTTGATGTCGGGTTCGAGCCACGGCACGTGCGGGGCACCGGACCGCGACTGGTACACCAGCGACCAGTCCGCGGTGAGTCCGGTTTCTTCCTTTACGCGCTCAATGACAGCCGCGGCGGTGGCAAGGTGCTGCGCCACGTAGGCGGAGCCCTCTTCGAACTCACGCGGTTCGCCCTCTGACCGGCCGGCGGCCTCGGCATCCCGGGTGGGGATGGAGTGGGTGGCGAACAGGATCTGGACCGGAGCGTCGGGAGTTCCGGCCTCGGCCAGCTTGGCGCGGACCTCGGCGAGGCCCGCGGCGGTGCCCTCAATGAACGGCTCCACGAAGCCGGGGTGGTCGAAGTACTGGCGGACCTTATCCACTTCGAGGCGGCCGTCGAGGCCGGTTTCCGTCAGGGCCATGCCGATGTCTTCGCGGTACTGGCGGCAGCTGGAGTAACAGGAGTAGGCACTGGTGGTGACCATCAGCAGGCGGCGGTGCCCGGCGTCGTACGCGTCCTGCAGCGTCTCCGGGATGTAAGGCGCCCAGTTGCGGTTGCCCCACAACACGGGCAGTTCGATGCCGCGGGCAGCGAGTTCAGCCTCAAGGGCGGCCTTCAGCTCGCGGTTCTGCTGGTTGATGGGACTGATGCCGCCGTTGGCACGGTAGTGGTGCGAAACTTCCTCAAGCCGTTCGTCGGGGATGCCGCGGCCGCGGGTGACGTTTCGGAGGAACGGGATGACGTCGTCCTGGCCTTCGGGCCCGCCGAAGGAGGCGAGGAGGACGGCGTCGTAATTCTTGGGAGCCATGCGGCCGGCCTCGGTGACGGGGTTGGCGACGGCGGTATGGGGGTCGAGCGGGCTCATGCGAGTACCTCGGCTACTTCCTCGGCGGAGATCCGGCGTCCGGTGTAGAACGGGATCTCTTCACGGACATGGTTCCGCGCTTCGGTGGCACGGAGGTGGCGCATAAGGTCGACGAGGTCAACCAATTCGGGGGCCTCAAGGCCAAGGATCCATTCCCAGTCGCCCAGGGCGAAGGAGGAGACCGTGTTGGAGATGACCTGGGGGAAGTCGCGGCCCAGCAGTCCGTGGTCACGGAGCATCTTGCCGCGCTCGGCGTCGGGCAGGATGTACCACTCGTAGGAGCGGACGAACGGGTACACGCACAGCCACTCGGCCGGGGCAACGCCGCGTGAGTAGGCCGGGGTGTGGTTCTTGGCGAACTCTGCTTCGCGGTGGACGCCCATGGCGGACCAGACAATTTCCGTGCCCGCGAAAAGGTCGCTGCGGCGAATGTCGCGGATGGCCTGCTGCAGGGCCTCCGGCTTAGGGCCGTGGAGCCACACCATCACATCGGCGTCGGCCCGCATGGCTGAGACGTCGTAGCTGCCGCGGTGCGTGACACCGGCGGCCGCGAGCCGCTCCAGCAGCGTTTCGAAGTCAGCTGCAGCATCGGCGCTGCGGTCAACCTGCCCGGACCGCTTGAAGACCGTCCAGAGGGTGAAGAACTGCTCGGCTGATTCTTCGGTTTTAGTGACAGATTCGGCAGAAGTGTGGCTCATGGTTACAAGTTTGCCCCTTCGCTACCCCCAAGTCGAAACCGAATACTTCTACGGCGTGTAGAAGTGCTTAATGTCACAGACGACCCGGCGTCCGCAGCTGGACGAGTGCCAGTCAGGGCTTGCGGAGACGCAGGTAGACGAGGCCCGCGGCACCGCCCACTGCAACGAGCCCAACGCCCAGCCACACCACAGCCGTCTGCATTTCTGACTGCGCCGGCGTCAGCGTGCCGGTGCTCCGCACGGTACTGCTCGCAGCGGCGCTGCCGGGCAGTGTTGCGGCCCGGGGCACGCGCGTGTCCGCCACGTGTCCCAGTCCGCTGGCTGCAGATACCAGCCGGTCCGCACCCGTCGATCCGGGAGTGCCCGAAGCGCGGCCAGCAGAAGCGTTGCTGCCCGGAGCAGCTTCGGCGGACGGCATGGCGCCGTCCGTGGACGATGGCTGGGCTACTGCCGGCGCGGCCGCAGTTGCGGAAACCTGCGGGGCGTTCGCCCGGGGAGCGGCCGGAGCTTGCTGGGCCGCCTGGAGCTCGGGAGTGGCCTGGGACTGTCGCGTTTCCGGTGCGGCCTGTGTGGTGGCGGCACCGGCAGGTACCGGGGCGGTTGCCGATGGACCAGCCGCGCTGCCAGAGGGCAAGGGCAGGGGCAGGTCCGGGAGCGGAACCGGAGGGAGGGTGACGGCCGGCGCGGTCAGTGCCCGGGCACTGGACGTGGGAGCAGCGGTGGCGGTGGCCGTGAGGGCAACGGTGGCCGTCGCCGTGGCCGTCAGGGATGCCTGCACTGCCGGGACCAGCGACGCGGGCACGGAGATAACGGCCGGGGCTGCCGTCCGCCGGCGGGTGTCCTTGGCGGCTGCTGTCTCGCGCGCTTCGCCGGGTTCCTTGGCCGCCCCGGAGCCGATGGCGAGGGACACATTCACAGGCAGGGACCCCGTTGCCAGCGTGGCGGACGCGGCGCTGTCGCCGGGGTCCGCCGTCCCCTGGTCTGCCTGGGACGCCTGTGCGCCTGTGGTGAGAACCAGTACCGCTCCGACGGCCGCGGCTGCTGCGCTGCGTCGGATTCCCCCATGGATACCGGTCCGGGACGTTGAAAGCTCGGACCTGTGTTGAACCATGGTCATCGACCCTAACCAAAGCCGGCAGGGAAAGAAAAGTTTGCAACCGCCGCCGCTATGTGCGCGGGCGGGCCCCGAAGCCGCGGCCGCGCTCCTGACCAGCGGCGACGGTCAGGACAGCAGGTTCCGCAGCTGGGTCCGGGTGTCGGACACCACGGCTGCCAGGCCGTTGCCGGCAACCCAGCCGCCCACGACGGCCAGGGCGCCGGTGGCGGAGCAGGCTTCCCGGATGGACGCCACCCGTGCACGGTGTCCCACCGCGGCAAACGGCAGCGAGCCGCGCCAGCGGACCACGTCCCAGTCCACAACGTCGCTGCGCCGGATAGGAACTTCCAGCAGTGCCGAGGCATCGTGCAGGGCAGCTGCCAGCAGTTCCTCATCGGTCTCCGGACCGCGCTGCTTCTCTGGCCCGCCGTCGCCGTCGGCCCGCCCATAGGACAGCCGCACCACGTGCCGGCCCGGCCCGGCTGCTTCGCGCAGCCATTCCCATTTGCCGGTGGCGTGCGTCAAGGCCTTCGCACCGATGCCGGGCGTTTGCGGCGCTACCAGGACGCCGGTGCCGCGCGGGCGGCTGTCCAGCGCCGCATTGCCAATGACCAGGGTCACCAGCTTCACGTCGGGGCCGGAGCCGGGCTTCTTTCCTGCGATTCCCGGAACGGACGGCGCCAGGAGGTCGACGGCGGCGGGACCGTCCGTGGCCACCACCAGGACGGTGGCGTCGTAGGTTGTTTGCCCGGCGGTTACCCGCCATCCCTGAGGCGTGCGGTCCGCGGATTCGGCGCGGGTGCCCGTCAGGAGGGTCACTCCCCTGGCGGCGAGGTCTGCCACCAGCGCGTCGGTCAGCGTGTGCATGCCGCCCTTGAGTCCGGCGACGGCGGCGCCGGCTTTTGCGGGGCCGCCGGCTTTGCCCCGGCGCAGCGCGGAAACCGCGGCAGCGAGGGAACCCTCCCGGCGCAGCCCGGCACGGAGACCTGGCGCAACCATGTCGACGTCGAGCATCCCCGGATCCGCCGAGTGGACGCCCCCCACCACGGGCGCCACCAGCCGCTCCAGGACGCGCTTGCCCATCCGCGCGCGGACCAGCGCAGCCACGCTTGCCACGTCCTTGCCGGCACCTACCGACGCCGGAAGGAAGCGGTCCGCTGAGGCCCGGAGCGCACCGAACAGGCCCAGGGACCGCCGGACTTCCGGGTCCCACGGATTGGCCGGGATGCCCAGGACGCCGGTCTTGGGCAGCTCGCGGGGGCCTTCGGGCAGTTGCACCCACGCGCCGCCCGGCCGGGGCTGCACGATGTTGGTGTCCAAGGCGAGTTCGGCGGCAAGGGATGCGACGGCGTCGGACCGGGTGGCGAACGATTCCGCCCCGCTGTCCAGGTTGATCCCGGCCACCGTGTGGCTGCCGACGCAGCCGCCCCAGGCGCCGCTTTCCTCGAGCACCGTCACCCGGTAGCCCGCTGCGGAGAGTTCCCTGGCGGAGAGCAGGCCGGATATTCCCCCGCCCACCACCAGCGCCTGGCTGGATTCTGCCGGCGAGCTGTCCACGCGGCTACTCCGGGGAGATGGAGTGGATGAGTTTGACCACGCGGGTCAGGACGTCCGGGTCGGTTTCCGGCGGGACACCGTGGCCGAGGTTGAGGACGTGGCCGGGGGCCCCGGCTCCGGCGGCTATGACGTCGCGGACGTGTGCTTCGAGGACGTCCCATGGAGCGGACAGCAGGGCGGGGTCAATGTTCCCCTGGAGCGGTACGGAGCCGCCCAGCCGGCGGTTGGCTTCGTCGAGCGGCAGGCGGTAGTCCACGCCCACGACGTCCACCCCGACGTCGCGCATGGCAACGAGGAGTTCGGAGGTGCCGGTTCCGAAGTGGATCAGCGGCGCGCCAAGGTGGCGGACGTGGTCAAGGGCGCGGGAGGATGCCGCCGCCACAAACCGCTGGTAGTCAGCCAGGCCCAGCGAGCCTGCCCATGAATCGAAGAGCTGGCCCGCGGACGCTCCCGCTTCGAGCTGGGCGCGCAGGAAGAGCCCGGAGGCGTCGGCAGCCCAGTTGGCCAGGGCGTTCCAGGTTTCCGGATCGGCGTGCATCATGGTGCGCGGGCCCAGGTGGTCGCGTGAGGGCTTGCCTTCCACCATGTACGCGGCCAGGGTGAAGGGTGCGCCGGCAAAACCGATCAGGGGCGTCTTGCCCAGTTCGGCAACGGTGAGGCGGACAGCTTCCCGGATGGGCTCCAGGGCTTCCCAGGTCAGCTTCGGAAGGGCGGCCACATCCGCTGCAGTCCGGACGGGCTTGTCCAGCACGGGGCCGACGCCGGGAACAATGTCGACGCCCACGCCGGCCAGCTTGAGCGGAATCACGATGTCCGAGAAGAAGATGCCTGCGTCGACGTCGTGCCGGCGCACGGGCTGGAGGGTGATCTCCGAGGCCAGTTCGGGCCGGAGGCAGGAGTCCAGCATGGCGATGCCTTCGCGGACCTTGAGGTATTCCGGCAGCGAACGCCCGGCCTGCCGCATGAACCAGACGGGACGGCGGGACGGCTTGCCGCCCCGGTAGGCCGTGATCAGCGGGGAGTCAGCGGTGCGGCCATCCATGAGCGGATGGTCTGCGGCGAGTGTGCCGGCAGCGGAGACGGCGGGGCTAGGAGTCATGCCTTCGATTGTGCCCAAAATCAGCGGCAAAAGATAACGACAGGCTGTCACGGATGGGCCCTGCCGCCGCCCGGTGGCAGGAATCACAGCCCCTCACAGGCGCACTTCGGCCTACCCGTTGTTCTACCGAGCTGCGAAAAAGCTATGATAGGTCTGCTGTGGTTCTTTTTTCATTGGTGGCTACACACGCCGACATCGATCTTGAGACCGTTGCTCAGTTGAGCAACGGTTCCTCCGGGATTGCCGCTTCCGTGCTCTCCGGCTCACCGGCAGTGTCCGGGGCCGTGGTCCTGGCTACGTGCAATAGGTACGAAATCTACGGCGAGGCTCCGAATACGGACGACGTCGAGGCCGCCCGCGCTGCGCTCGTGGCCCAGATCAGCGCCAAGAGCGGGCTCGCCGAACCACTCGTTTCGCGCTCCTTCAGCACCCGGACCGGCCCCGAAGTGACCCGGCACCTCTTCGCCGTGAGCGCGGGACTGGATTCCGCCGTCGTGGGCGAACGCGAAATCGCCGGCCAGGTGCGGCGCGCCCTGATCACCGCGCAGCATGAAGGCACTGCCAGCTCAGGGCTGGTGCGGCTTTTCCAGGCCGCCTCCAAGACCGCCAAGGACGTGGGCGCCCAGACCGCACTCGGTTCACGGGGCCTGTCCATCGTGTCAGTAGCCCTGGACCTCGCGACGGACCTCTCCGAAAACCCTGACTGGTCCGCCAAGAAAGTTGTCGTTTTTGGAACCGGTGCGTACGCTGGCGCCACCATGGCGCTGCTTCGTGAACGCGGCTGCACCGACGTGTCGGTCTTCTCCTCGTCCGGCCGTGCCGAAGGGTTCGTCGCCACCCGGGGAGGCACGGCCCTGGACGCTGACTCGCTCCGCCCGGCCGTGGCCGCAGCGGACGTCATGATCGGCTGCAGCGGTTCCGATACCCGCGTTGAAGCCGACGAACTGGCGCAGGTCCGTGCCGGCTCCACCCAGCCGCTGATCGCCATTGACCTTGCCCTCACCCACGACTTCGATCCCGCCGTGGGAGAACTCGATGGCGTGGAACTGCTGACGCTCGAATCCGTGCGCCTTGCGGCGCCGCAGGAGCAGGCCGAATCACTGGCGCAGGCCAGCGGCATCGTCAAGGGCGCTGCCAGGGCTTTCGAACAGGAACGCGAAGCCCGGTCCGTAGACTCAGCCATCGTTGCCCTCCGCCGGCACACCATGAACGTCCTCGACGCCGAAATGGAAAAGGTCCGCGCCCGGCACGGCTGCACTGCAGCGGCCGAGGAGGTGGAGTTTGCCCTGCGCCGGATGGTGAAGCAGCTGCTGCACGTACCCACGGTGCGCGCCCGCGAGCTCGCCGCGAACGGCCAGCAGGACGACTATGTGGCGGCACTGGAAGCGCTCTACGGCATCACCGTGGAACAGCCGGGAACGGCAGCTCCCGCGGCGGGCCAGCCGGAATGCCCGGTGGACCACAAAGGCCTCGAAAGCGCCTGACCCTCCCCCCTGCTCGTCACGCCCGCTCACTATCGGCGGCAATAATCCCAACGCGCGCTCACTAGTGGCGCACAAAACGCCAACGCCCGCTCACTTTCCTCAAGGGAGTGAGCGGGCGTTGCCAGTTAAGCCGCCGGAAGTGAGCGGGCGTTAGTGGGGTCAGTAGACGGGCTTTTGCGGTTCCACCTCACGCACCCAGGAAAGAATGCCGCCGTCGAGATGGCTCACGCGCCGGTAGCCTGCCTTCTGCGCAGCCGCCAGGACGTTCGCCGAGCGGGTGCCCGCCTTGCACAGGAACACGATGTCCCGGTCCTGGGCAATCTCCCCCCAGGCATCCCCGGCCAGGATCCTCCCCTGCGGAATGAGCACGGCGCCCTCGATCCGGACGATCTCGAACTCACCCGGCTCGCGGACGTCCACCAGGTCGAAGTCCTTCAGGCCGGCCTGCCGTGAGGCCAGCATGCTGGCGAGCTGGGCGGCGGTGACGGTGTGCTCAGTGTCTGCCGGCGCTTGGGGCTCGATGCCGCAGAACGCCTCGTAGTCGGTCAGTTCGGTGATGGGAGCGGCGGCCGGGTCCTTGGACACGCGGATCTCACGCCAGCTGCCGCCCAGGGCGTCGTACAGCGCCACCCGCCCCAGCAGGGAGCGCCCGACGCCGGTAATAAGCTTCACTGCCTCAGTCACCATCAGTGATCCCACGGCCGCGCACAGCATGCCGAAGACGCCGCCCTCGCCGCAGGAGGGAACAGAGCCGGCCGGGGGCGCCTCAGGGTAGAGGTCGCGGTAGGTGGGCCCGTGCTTTTCCCAGAAGACGCTCACCTGGCCGTCGAAGCGGAAGATTGAGCCCCAGACATAAGGCTTTCCCAGGATCGCGGCGGCATCATTGACCAGGTAGCGGGTGGCGAAATTGTCTGCACCGTCGAGAATGAGGTCGTAATCGGCAAACAACTCCAGCGCGTTGGATGCGTCGAGCCGGACCTGGTGCAACCGGACGTCCACAAGTGGATTCAGGGCAGCTATGGCGTCGCGCGCCGATTCGATCTTCGGCCGTCCGACATCTGCCACACCGTGGATGACCTGGCGCTGAAGGTTGCTCAGGTCCACGGCATCGTCGTCGATGATCCCCAGGGTTCCAACTCCCGCGGCTGCGAGGTAGAGCAACGCGGGCGAGCCCAGCCCGCCGGCGCCGATAACCAGCACTTTCGCATTCTTGAGCCGCCGCTGCCCTGCCGAGCCGATTTCCGGAATGATGAGGTGCCGGGAATACCGTTCCACCTCGTCGGAGGTGAGTTCCGCGGCGGGTTCCACCAAAGGATCAAGGGAAACTGCTGAAACATTTGCAGTGAACGGCGAAGGCATACTTCAATGTATGCCCCGGGGTACCGCCTGGTCATATTACCCCGCAGTAAAGTGGGGGTAACTGCAATGGAAAGAAGGACAACTGTGGTCCATGAAGCACGGGCTGACCGCCCGCCCGCAGCCGAACCGCAAAATTCCTCGCGACCCGCAGGACAACGGTCGGCCCGGCTCCCCCGCGATGAACGGCGGGCACAGCTTCTTTCCGCAGCGCAGGAAGTCTTTGTGGCGAACGGGTACCACGGTGCCGCCATGGATGAGATCGCCGAGACCGCCCATGTCAGCAAGCCGGTCCTGTACCAGCACTTCCCGTCCAAACGCGAGCTGTACCTGGCCCTCCTGGACAGCCACCTTGCGTCCCTGACCGATCTGATGCTGGGGGCGCTGAACTCCACCACTGACAACAAGGAACGCGTCCAGGCTGTCATGCGGGCATACTTCCGGTTCATTGCCAGCGATGACCAGGCCCACCGCCTGGTCTTCGAGTCCGACCTCGTCAACGATCCCGACGTCAGTTCGCGCCTCGAGACTTTCAACCGGACCTTTGCCGATGCCATTGCCCGGGTGATTGCCGGGGACACCAAGCTGCCCCACCTCGAAGCGGAACTGCTGGGCCGCGGCCTGGCGGGGATGGCGCAGGTCAGCGCCCGGTACTGGCTGGAAACGGACGGCAACCTGGACCTCGATGTGGCCAGCGACCTCATCTACCGTTTAGCTTGGCGCGGAATCTCTCGCTTCCCCAAAGAGTCCTAGACTACAAATAGACCATCATCAAAGAACCTGACCGGCTGGGAGGCCCCTGTGGAAATTAAGATCGGCGTGCAGAACGTTGGCCGCGAGATCGTCCTGGAATCAAACCAGGATGCGGAGACCGTGGCCAAGGTTGTGGGAGAAGCCATCAAGGGCGGCAGCGAACTGCGCCTCACCGATGACAAGGGGCGCCTGATCATTGTTCCCGGCAACGCCCTGGGCTACGTGGAAATCGGCGCGGAAGAAGTCCGGCGCGTAGGATTCGGCCAGTTCTAGCACCGGCCGGAACTGCCCTGCGTCCCGGAGGAGACCCATGCTTTCCCTGATCATTGTTGTGCTGGCCACCCTCGCGGCTGGCTTCATTGTCTGGGCCAATGACAAGCGTCACGCCAAGTATGGCGCAGGCCTTCCGGCCGGCGTGGCTGTCGGGGTGGCTGCACTGAGCTGGATCATCCTGATGGCGGCGGGGTTCGGCTACCTTCCCGGACTGACATGGCTTCCCTGGGTGCTGCCCATAGTGCTGGGCGCGGCTGCATCCGTCGGGGCGGCGCTCGTTCTGGGCCGCACCCGGGCAAGGAACGATACCCACCGGCTGACCGCCATTCTGAGGCGCTAGTCACCGAAAAAAGGCTGTGGCCGCCACCTTCAACGGTGGCGGCCACAGCCTTTTAATCGGGGCCATCCCCCAACCGGTACAGTCCCCAAAACGTCATGGTCAATGTCGCGTCAAAGTCCGTGAAGCATTACTGCCTAAAGGAACTCGGCCCGGCCCTCCATGGCGGACGACGCCAGTGCGTGCTCGCGGCGGGGAATGCGGCCGGCTTCCTTCGCCAGCCGCCCGGCGATGACGGCGTGCTTAAACGCCTCACCCATCAGGGCCGGGTTCTGGGCCCGGGTCACCGCCGTGGCCAGCAGGACAGCGTCGCACCCAAGTTCCATGGCCAGCGCCGCGTCGGATGCCGTGCCGATCCCTGCGTCCAGGACCACGGGCACGTTGGCCCGGGAAACGATGAGTTCGATGTTGTGCGAGTTAAGGATTCCCAGCCCGGTGCCGATAGGAGATCCCAGCGGCATCACAGCGGTGGCACCCAGGTTTTCCAGCCGGAGGGCCAGGACGGGGTCGTCGTTGGTGTAGGCGAAGACTTTGAAGCCGCGGTTGACCAGCTGTTCGGTGGCCTCCACCAGTTCAACGGCGTCCGGCAGGAGCGTGTGCTCGTCCGCGATGACCTCGAGCTTCACCCAGTCGGTTTCCAGCGCTTCCCGGGCCAGTTCAGCGGTCAGGACGGCGTCCCGCGCAGTGAAGCAGCCTGCCGTGTTGGGCAGGACCCTGATCCCGTGGTCCACCAGCAATTGGAACAGGGAGCCCGACTCCGCGGGTGAGTAGCGCCGCATGGCCACGGTGGTGAGGGATGTTCCGGAGGCAACCAGTGCGGCGCCCAGGCCGTCCAGGCTGGGGGCACCCCCCGTCCCCATAATGAGCCTCGACTCCAGGGCGACGCCGTCAATGACGAGGGCGTCAGGCCTGGTTGGTGCCGCGGAGGTAAGGAGGGCCGGTTCGGGAACGGTGTTCGTTTCGATCATGGTGTCAGCCTCCCTGTACTGCGGTGACGAGTTCGACGTCGTCTCCGTCAGCGAGCGCGGTGCCGTGCCATTGGCTGCGGGGCACAACTTCGGAATTGTGCGCTACCGCCACCCCCAGTCTTTGTCCGTCGGTTGCCTGGCCGTCTGCCGCAAGCGCGCGTCCGGTCACTTCGCTGACCAAAGCCGTGATGGACGCACCGTCCGCCACGGTGCGGGATGCCCCGTTCAGGGTGATGTTCATGCTGTCTCCTTGATGTTGATGCTGGGGGCCGGGATCCGGCCGGAAAAGCGGTCCGGACTGAACGGCTGCCACCGGGGGTCAGCCTTCCCGTCCATCAGGTCACGGCAGATGGCGGCCGCGGCCGGGGTGAGGAGGACGCCGTGGCGGAAGAATCCTGTGGCCACGATGAGTCCGGGGATATGCGCTGGACTGCCGTCTGCCCCGTCCACGGGAACCCTGCCCAGCAGCGGGGCATTGTCCGGGGTGGCCGGGCGGGCCCGCGCCGTGCATTCGAGCAGCTCCAGCTCTGCGACCGCAGGCACCAGCACCTGGGCGTCCCGAAGCAGCTGGTACACGCCACCAGCTGACACTCCGGACGCAGCGCCGACTCCCGCCAGGGCGTCCTCCCGCTGGGTGGCGCCGATGACCACGGTTCCGTCCTCGCGTGGAACCAGGTAGACGGGCACACCGCGCACCAGTCCGCGGACCGTGGACGTCAGCAGGGGCTGCAGGTGCTGGGGGACGGACAGCCGCAGGATGTCACCGTGCACTGGGCGCAGAGGTAACCGGAGTCCACTCGGCAGGTTGTCGAGGGAACCCGCCGCCATGCCGTTGGCAACCACCGTTTCGCCGGCGAGCACCAGTCCGCCTCCGGCAAGCCGGACGCCAGCCACGCCCCCGTCCGCCCACTCCAGTGCCACTGCCCTGTCCGCCACGGCGAATCCGTCCAGCGCGCCGGCAACGGCAGTGTCTGCACCCGCAGTGCCGGCAAGGCCGCTGCCGGCCGTCAGGTGGTTGGCCAAGGCTGCCCGGAAGCACTCCACAAGTCGCCGGGGATCCACCTGGTGGTCCGCAGGGGTATCGAGTGCGCAGGCAATGGCGGGGCTGAGCAGCGGTTCCCGGCGCCGGACCTCCCGGACCGTCAGGGGTTCCACGGCGAGTCCGTTAGCCTGCTGCACGCCACGCAGGTCCATGAGTGCCTGCCGGTCGGCGGCGTCGGCGCCAACGGTCAGCGTGGGCGTCGCCAGGTATCCGGAACCGCGGCCTGACACGCGGCCAAGGTCCGCGGCGAACTGCGGCCAACGCTCCGATGCATCCAGCATGAGGCCCAGGAGCTCTTCCTCCTGGTAATGCAGCTCGCTGACGGGGGCCAGCATGCCTGCCGCCGCCCAACTGGCTCCGGATCCCGGTGCATCATCGATCAGCACCACGGACCTGCCAGAGCACCTGGCTTCCCAGGCGATGCCGTGGCCTATGACGCCCCCGCCGATCACTGCTACGTCGGCGGATATTGCCGGGACAGTGGCAGACTCTGCGATGGTGCCCGGAGGGCTTTCGGGGATGCCCGGAGGGCTTTCGGGGATGCCCATGGTGTCTCCTTCCCTACGCCGGTATTAACCGGATCAGGTCAAGCGGTCGGCTCTGACGCCCTCTCAGCCCGGCGCTTTGTGACAGCTGCCGCGGGCTCCCGCAGTACGAGGCAAGTGTAGAGGAACTAGGCTTGCAGCCATGAATGTGTCCCACTCCCCTGCCCCCGCCGCAGCACCCGGCACCGATGCCTTCACCACCGCAGCGGGTAACGGCGCACTGAAATCCGCACGCCTGTACCTCTGCACTGATGCGCGCCGCGGCCGCGGTGACTTCGCCGGGTTCGTGGACGCGGCGTTCGAAGGCGGCGTGGACATCATCCAGCTGCGGGACAAGTCCATCGAGGCGGCCGAGGAACTGGACCTGCTGGCCGTCCTCAAGGAATCCGCCCAACGGCACGGGCGGCTGTGGGCCGTCAATGACCGGGCGGACATTGCGGTCCTCTCCGGTGCCCCCGTTTTCCATGTGGGCCAGAAGGACCTGCCGGTACCTGCCGCAAGGACGCTGCTCAACGGCAACGCCGCCATCGGCCTGTCAAGCCACACGCCGGAGCAGGTGGACGCCGCGCTGGCCGACGCCGCAGGACCTGCCGGCCTCGACTACTTCTGCGTGGGCCCCCTCTGGGCCACCCCCACCAAACCCGGCCGGGCCGCCGTCGGCCTGGACCTGGTGAAGTATGCGGCCGCGAAGGCGCCCAGTGACGTGCCGTGGTTCGCCATCGGCGGGATCGACCACTCCAACGTCGACCAGGTGGTCGGAGCCGGCGCGTCAAGGATCGTGGTGGTCCGCGCCATTACTGACGCAGCCGATCCCGCTGCCGCCGCTGCCTCGCTTCGTACCGCGCTGGACGCCGCGGCTTCCTGAAGCTGCGGACACCCCACAACCCGGTTTCCCGAACGTGCGGCGCCCCGCAGCAACACGTCAGGAGCGCGCCCCGCACCGATTCCCTGCGTAATCGGATGACTTGGGGTTAGGCTGATTTTCGTGTCACATCATCGGCTGGCTCCCAACGTCCATGAGCGCACCAATGCCCTGGAAGAGGCCCTGGCCGCGCTGCGGACGGAGCTGGAACTTCCGGGCCCCTACCCCGATGACGCGGTCAAGGACGCCGAGGCCGCGGTGGCAGCGCTGCACCTGCCGGACTACGACCTGACCGCGGTGGAGTTCGTCACCATCGATCCGGCGTCGTCCACGGACCTGGACCAGGCCGTCTTCATCGAAACGGACGACGACGGCGGGTACCACGTCCTGTACGCCATCGCCGATGTCCCCGCGTTCGTTGCGCCCGGCGGACCCCTGGATGCCGAAACCCGGCGCCGGGGCCAGACCTTCTACGCCCCGGACGGGCGTATTCCGCTGCACCCTGAAGTCATCAGCGAGGGCGCCGGCAGCCTCCTGCCGGACCAGGACTGCTCGGCCTTCGTGTGGGATTTCCAGCTCGACGGCAACGCCGAGGTCACGACCGTCGGTGTCCGCCGGGCACGCGTTCGAAGCCGTGCGAAACTCAGCTACAAGGGTGCACAGGCTGACCTGGACGCCGGTACTGCCACTCCCCTGCTGGGCCTGCTGAGGGAAGTGGGGCTCAAGCGTGTCCGCCTGGAACGCGCCCGGAACGGCGCCAGCCTGAACATGCCGGACCAGGAGATCGTCCAGCTGCCGGATGGCGGCTACCGCATTGCTGCTGCTCCCCAGCTGCCGGTGGAGGACTGGAACGCCCAGATTTCCCTGATGACAGGGATGGCCGCCGCCAAGATCATGCTCGATGCCAAGGTGGGGATCCTGCGCACCATGCCGCCACCGGACGAGCGTTCCCTGCACCATTTCCGGCTGCAGACAGAAGCTCTGGGCAAACCCTGGGACGGCGAGGTGGGATACGGCGAATACCTGCGGACCCTCGACCCAACGGACCCCCGGCAGCTGGCCATCATGCACTCGGCCGGCATGCTCTTCCGCGGCGCCGGCTACACCGCTTTTGACGGCAATGTTCCGGAGGCCGCGGTCCAGGCGGCCATCGGGGATGCCTATGCCCACACCACTGCGCCGCTGCGCCGCCTGGTGGACCGCTTTGTGCTGGTGACCTGCGAGGCGCTGAGCAACGGCGGTACTGTCCCCGGCTGGGTGCGGGACGCGCTGCCGACCCTCCCTGAGATCATGGCGGGCTCGGACCAGCTGGCATCCCGGATGGAGCGCATGGCGCTGGATACGGTGGAGGCCGCCCTGCTGGTCAACCACATCGGCCAGGAGTTCGACGCGATTGTGATTTCGGGGTCGAAGCCGCAGAAAGAGAACGGCAACGGGAACAACGGCCACGGCAACGGCAACAGCAAGAACGGGAACGGGAACGGGAACGGGAACGGGAGGAACGGTAATGGGAACGGGTCCTCCGGGATCATCCAGATCGCCGACCCTGCCGTGACAGCCCGCTGCGCCGGTGAACTGGAGTCCGGCACCAAGGTCAGGGTCCGTCTGGTGTCGTCGGATATTGCCGCCCGGGAAGTGCACTTCGAACTGGTTCAGTGAGCCTGACGCCCTCCGGTCCCGGCTTCCACACGGCGCGGAAACAGGGATTCCGGGCTGATGCGGCTAGACTGAAGAGGTAGAAATGGATGCCCGGTCGTTGATTTCCTTGAACTGAAACCAACAAGCCCGCCCCTACGCGATCTTGAGATTTGCCCGCTGGTCGCCAGTGCCAGCGTTAGATAGCCCGCGATCGGCTTCCACTGGAATTGCTTGCGCGCTTTGTTCGTGCTCCGGATCGGCCCCAGCGGCCTGCCTGTTGAGCACGCTGCGCGATTGCCCAAATGAATAAGGAAACTCCCCGTGAGTGAATTGCATACCCACCAGCTGTTGACGGACACCACCGGCACCGAGACCATCGAGCCCGAAGAGACCATCATCTCCGATGAGAAACCGCACGAAATTGCGGAAAAGTCCTTCGCCGACTACAACGTCCGCCAGGACATCGTGGACTCCCTCGCCGACGCCGGGATCACCCACCCTTTCCCCATCCAGGCCATGACGCTTCCGGTCGCACTGTCCGGCCACGACATCATCGGCCAGGCCAAGACCGGAACCGGCAAGACCCTCGGTTTCGGCATCCCCGCACTGCAGCGCGTCGTCGGCAGGGACGACGCCGGCTACGACAAGCTGGCAGTACCGGGCGCACCCCAGGCGCTGGTCATTGTTCCCACCCGTGAACTGGCCGTGCAGGTTGCCAGCGATTTGCAGACCGCCTCGACCAAGCGGAACGCCCGCATCGCCACCATCTACGGCGGCCGCGCCTACGAGCCCCAGGTGGAAGCGCTGAAGAACGGCGTGGAGGTGGTGGTGGGCACCCCCGGCCGCCTCATCGACCTTTACCGGCAGAAGCACCTGAGCCTGAAGAACGTCCGCATCGTGGTGCTGGACGAGGCCGACGAAATGCTGGACCTGGGCTTCCTGCCGGATGTGGAAACCATCATCGCCGGCACCCCTGCCGTCCGCCAGACGCTCCTCTTTTCCGCCACCATGCCCGGCCCGGTCATCGCCATGGCACGCCGCTACATGACCCAGCCCACGCACATCCGCGCCGCAGACCCCGATGACGAGGGCCTGACCAAGCGGGACATCCGGCAGCTGATCTACCGTGCCCACAGCATGGACAAGACCGAGGTTGTTGCCCGCATCCTGCAGGCCCGCGGCCGCGGCCGGACCATCATCTTCACCAAGACCAAGCGCACCGCAGCCAAGGTGGCGGAGGAACTGGTGGACCGCGGCTTTGCGGCCGCGGCAATCCACGGCGACCTGGGCCAGGGTGCCCGCGAGCAGGCCCTGCGCGCGTTCCGCAACAACAAGGTGGACGTCCTGGTGGCAACCGACGTGGCTGCCCGTGGCATCGACGTGGATGACGTCACGCACGTGATCAACTACCAGTGCGTTGAGGACGAGAAGATCTACCTGCACCGCGTGGGCCGTACCGGCCGTGCCGGCAACAAGGGCACGGCCGTGACCTTCGTGGACTGGGACGACATGCCCCGCTGGGGCCTGATCAACAAGGCCCTCGGCCTGAGCGTCCCCGAGCCCGTGGAGACGTACTCCTCCTCCCCGCACCTCTACGAAGAGCTGGACATCCCCGAGGGAACCAAAGGCCGCCTGCCCCGCAACAAGCGCACCCTCGCGGGCGTCGACGCCGAGGTCCTCGAGGACCTGGGTGAAACCGGCAAGAAGAACAGCCGGGAAAGCCGCGGAAACGATGGCCGGGACCGCGAAGGCCGCGGCCGGTCACGTTCGGGCGGACGCGACGGACGCAACCCGGAAACGGGCCGCTCAGGTGAGCGCCGCCGTCGTACGTCCCCTGACGCTGCCGAAACCCCCGCAGCCCCGGCTGCCGCTCCGGAAGCGGCAGCCGCCTCCGACGCTGAGAAGACCTCGCGTACCCGCCGCCCCCGCACGCGCACCCGGCGCCGCAACGGCGAGGTCGTGGCCGGTGCAGACAAAGGCACCCAACCCGGCAGCACCGAGGGCTGACCGGACGGAATGACGAACACTGTTTGGGCGCCGGACGGCGGCAGCCTGGTGGTGCACGCGGACAACGCGCAGTACCTCCCCACGCTGCCGGACGGCGCCTTCACGCTGATCTACGTGGACCCGCCCTTTAACACGGGCCGGGCGCAGAGCCGGCAGGAAACCCGCATGGTTGCCAACGCCGGCGGCAGCGGTGACCGCGTAGGCTTCAAGGGCCGCTCCTATGACACCATCAAAGGCGCCCTGCACCGCTACGACGACGCCTTCAGCGATTACTGGTCCTTCCTGGAGCCGCGCCTGGTGGAAGCCTGGCGGCTGCTGGCCGACGACGGCACGCTGTACCTGCACCTGGACTACCGCGAGGTGCACTATGCCAAGGTGATGCTGGACGCCATCTTCGGCCGCGAATGCTTCCTGAACGAGATCATCTGGGCCTACGACTACGGCGCCCGCGCCAGGAACCGCTGGCCCACCAAGCACGACAACATCCTCGTGTACGTCAAGAACCCGTCCAAGTACCACTTCGACAACGCCGAGGTGGACCGCGAGCCGTACATGGCGCCGGGCCTTGTTACGCCTGCCAAGCGTGAGCTGGGAAAACTCCCCACCGACGTCTGGTGGCACACCATTGTGTCCCCCACCGGCAAGGAGAAGACCGGGTACCCTACGCAGAAGCCCGAGGGTCTCATCCGCCGTGTCGTCTCAGCGTCCAGCCGGCCCGGCGACTGGTGCCTGGATTTCTTCGCCGGTTCCGGAACCCTCGGTGCGGTGGCGGCCAAGCTGGGCCGCAAGTTCGTGTGCGTGGACCAGAACCAGCCGGCCGTGGACATCATGGCCAAACGGTTGGGTGCGCACGCAGCCTTAACATCCTTCCCGCCCAAGTAGGTCGCACCAGATGCCGTTTTGAGCCTCCAAAACGGCATCTGCTGCTACCCAGTTGGGAAGGCGCCCAGGAATCAGCGGCGGACGACGGCGGTTCCCGAACCCAGTTCCTCGATCCGTGCCAGCACCTCCGGTGCCGTCAGGTTTTCGCCGAGCAGGTTCGGCTTGCCCGTGCCGTGGTAGTCCGAGGACCCGGTGACCAGCAGGTTGTTCTCCGCGGCCAGGCGGCGCAGGAAGCTGCGGCCCTCCTCAGGGTTGTCGCGGTGGTTGACCTCCAGCCCCGCCAACCCGGCATCGATCATGTCCCGGTAGACCCGCTCCCCCACGATCCTTCCGCGGGAGGACGCCACCGGATGGGCGAAGACGGGAACACCGCCGGCAGCGCAGACCAGCTCGACGGCGACCGCTGGGTTGGGTGCGTAGTGCGGGATGAAGTAGCGGGAGCGGGAGGTCAGGATGGAAGCGAAGGCCTCAGAGCGGTCCTCCACCACACCTGCCGCCACCAGGGCATCGGCAATATGCGGGCGGCCCAGAGTGGCCCCCGGCGCCACATGGTGGATCACGTCGTCCCAGGTGAGGGGATAGTCCTCGGCCAGGAGCGTGACCATCCGCTCCGCGCGGGTATGGCGGGCCTGCTTGGCCTTGGTGATTTCCTCGAGCAGCCCGGGGTGCGCGGGGTCGTGCAGGTAGCTGAGCAGGTGGACGCTGATGCCCTCAGCCGTCCGGCAGGACACCTCCATGCCGGGGACCAGTGCCACCCCGACGTCGACCACGGCGGCAGATGCTTCCGCCCACCCGTCCGTGGAGTCATGGTCAGTCAGGGCCACCACGTCCAGGCCCGCGCGGGCGGCAGAGGCCATGACGTCGGCGGGTTTCTCCGTGCCGTCGGAGACATTGGAGTGGGCATGCAGGTCGATCCTCACCTGTACAGACTAGTTGACCCTGCGGCTCCGGCACCGGAGGCTGTTCGCGCAGGCGGGACGCTGGTGAGACGATGGTCCCGTGAACGATGCCGAAAACACCCCAACCTCTGCTAACCAGCCGCTGGAGGAGCGCGTCAACAACCGCTCGCAGCGGCCCAGTTCCGACGCCTTCAAGGCCTTCATGGCCAGCAACTGGGCGCCGTCAAGCCAGGAACTTCCCGGCCGGGACGACGTCGCAGGCCACGCCGCGACCCGGCGCAAGGCCATCTCGGCCCAGTTCAAAGGTGAACGCCTGGTCCTTCCCGCGGGTCCGCCCAAAGTCCGCTCCAACGACTGCGACTACCGGTTCCGCCCGCATTCCGGCTTTGCCCACCTGACAGGGCTGGGCCTGGACCACGAGCCGGACGCCGTCCTGGTGCTGGAGCCCGTTGATGAAGGAAAGGGCGACGACGGCGGGAACCACTGCGCCACGCTCTACTTCCGTCCGCTGGCCGGCAGGGATACCGAACAGTTCTACGCCGACTCCCGCTCCGGCGAATTCTGGATTGGCGCCCGGCCCACCCTGGCTGAGTTCGAAGCCCGCCTTGGCCTGGCCACCGGCCACATCGACCAGCTGGAAACGGCGATCACCAAGAACGTGGGCGCGCCGGAGATCGGCGGCATCTCCATCCGCCTGGTCCGCAAGGTGGACGAGAACATTGACGCCCTGGTGGACACCGCCCGGTACAACACCGCCAAAGATCCCGAAAACCTCGACATGGGCGTCCTCGATGCCCTGGACGAGAAGCTCAGCGAAGCCCTCTCCGAGCTGCGCCTGATCAAGGACGAGTGGGAGATCGGGCAGATGGAGCTGGCCGTGGCCGCCACGGTGGAAGGCTTCGAAGAAGTGGTCAAGGTCCTGCCGCGCGCCCTGACCCACGCCCGCGGCGAGCGGGTAGTGGAAGGCGCCTTCTTCGCCCGCGCCCGCGAGGTGGGCAACGAGCTGGGCTACGACACCATCGCCGCCTCCGGCAACAACGCCACCGTGCTGCACTGGACGCGCAATACCGGGAAGATCCACGCCGGCGAGCTCCTGCTCCTGGACGCCGGCGTCGAGGCCGACTCCCTGTACACGGCCGACATCACCCGCACCCTGCCCGCGAGCGGCACGTTCAGCGATGTCCAGCGCAAGGTCTACCAGGCGGTCCTGGACGCGGCCGACGCCGGGTTCGCAGCAGCGCAGCCGGGCACGAAGTTCCGCGACATCCATACCGCCGCCACCACCGTACTGGCGGAACGCCTCGCCGAATGGGGACTCCTTCCCGTCAGCGTGGAAGAGGCCATCAGCCCCGACGGCCAGCAGCACCGGCGGTGGATGCCGCACGGCACCAGCCACCACCTCGGCCTCGACGTCCACGACTGCGCGCAAGCCAAGCGGGAGCTGTACCTCGACGGCATCCTGGCCGAAGGCATGGTGTTCACCATCGAACCGGGCCTCTACTTCAAGGACGAGGACCTGGCCATCCCTGAGGAATACCGGGGCATCGGTGTCCGCATCGAAGACGACATCCTGATGACCGCCGACGGGCCGGTCAACCTCAGTGCGGCGTTGCCCCGCACGCCGCAGGACGTAGAGACGTGGATGGCCGGCATCTACCGCGAAGCAGACGAATCCCGGCAGGCGTCCCAGGGCTGACGCCTGGCTGGCCGGCCGCACAACAGGCACTAAAAAGCGGTGCCGCCGGATTCCTCCGGCGGCACCGCTTTTTGCTGCTCTACCTAGTGGCGCGGGTCCGCAGGCCGCTCTGCAGTGCCGGCGTCCTGGCCTTCGCCGGCAGGTGCATCACCGTGGCGCTGCGGACCGGCCTCCGGCTGCGCGGGCGCGGCAGGCTGCTGTGTTCCGCCGTCCTGGCCCTGCGGCAGCCTGACGCCGTACTGCGGCCGCCCATCAGGGAGGTCGGGGTACCGGACCGCACGGGCCGGTGCGGCCGCCGGCTGCTGGTGCTGGCCGCCGTCGTACTGCTGCCCCTGGTGCTGCTGCGCGTCCTGCTGCGGCGCGGGAGGCTGGCCCTGCTGGCCCTGCGCGGGGTAGCCGGAATCCTGCGGGTGTCCCTGCTGGCCGTAGGGGTCGTTCCAGCTGTTGGGACGCGCCGGACCCAGCTGGTTGTTTGGCTGGTTGTACGGCTGGTTCTGCTGGTTCTGCGGGTTGTAAGGCTGGTTCTGCTGGTCGTACGGCTGGTTCTGGTAGCCGTGCCGCGGCTGGTGGGTGTTGCCACCTGCGGCGTCCGAGCGGGTCATGGGGAGCTGCTGCAGCAGGCGGCGGGCCTCCTGTGCTGCCTCCGGCGCCACGATCACGTCATAGCTGGTGGCAACCACCTGGCTGGTGGACGTGAAGTCACGCTTTCCGCGCTGCATCGCGTAGGTAACAATGCCGAACAGCATGAAGAATGCGGCACCCATCAACACGGACGTGAGGATGGAGAAGTAGCCGGGCGAGGGCGCGAAGAAGGAAAGCATCACACCGACGAACAGGCCGAACCACATGCCGCTGAGGGCTCCGGACAGGGCAACACGGGGGTAGCTGAGGCGCCCCGTAACCCGTTCCACCATCTTCAGCTCGTTGCCTACGATGGACACCATCTGCACCGGGAACTGCTGGTCGGCGAGGTAGTCCACCGCCTTCTGGGCATCCAGGTAGGAGGTGTAGGAACCCACGGTGTCGCCGGTGGGGACGGCCCTGGCTTGGTCAAGCCCGTTGGGGCCACCTGTCCGGGGAGCACCAAAAATGTTTGCCATACCCCCATTCTTGCCCATGAGGTTGTGTGCTGCCTGTAAATTCAGCTAAAAGTGAGCAGACTCGGTAGCCTGTACAAGTGAGCACAACACCTACCCGTGTCTTCGTGGCGCGCCTTCTGGGACTCGACGTCTTCGACCCCCTGGGTGACCGGCTGGGCCGGTTACGCGATGTTGTGGTGCTCTCCCGCGGCTCCCAGGGGGCCCCGCACGTGGTGGGCATCGTCGTCGAAGTACCCGGGAAGAAGCGCGTGTTCGTGCCGATGACGCGCATCACCTCCATCGACCAGACGCAGGTCATCTGCACCGGCCTGGTCAACCTGCGCCGGTTCGAACAGCGCGGCGCCGAAACACTGGTGGTGGCCGAGATGTTCGACCGCCGCGTGACCCTCCGGGACGGCAGCGGCGACGCCACCATCGAGGACATCGCCATGGACCAGCACAGGTCCCGCGACTGGTTCGTCAGCAAGCTCTTCGTCCGGCGAGGGCACTCCCTGTCCCCCCTCAGCCGCCTGCGCCGTAACGAAACCCTCATCATTGACTGGGCCGACGCCCAGCAAGGCGCGCGCACCGAGCCGCAGGCAGCAACGCAGTTCGTTGCCAACCACGAGGACCTCAAACCGGCCGACTTCGCCGAGGCACTCCAGGAAATGAGCGACAAGCGGCGTTTCGAAGTGGCCAGCGAACTGCAGGATGAGCGCCTGGCAGACGTCCTCCAGGAACTCCCGGAGGACGACCAGGTGGAGATCCTCTCCGCCCTGGACATCCAGCGGGCCGCCGACGTGCTCGAGGAAATGGACCCGGACGACGCCGCCGACCTCCTGGGCGAGCTCCCCTCGGCGCAGGCCGAGGAACTCCTCCAGCTCATGGAGCCCGAGGGCGCCGAGGACGTCCGCCGGCTGCTGGAATACGACGAGGACACCGCGGGCGGGCTTATGACGCCGGTACCGGTCATTCTGCCCCCTGAAGCCACTGTGGCTGAAGCGCTGGCGCACGTCCGGCGCGAGGAACTCTCCCCCGCCCTGGCCTCGTCCATCTTCATTGCCAGGCCGCCCATGGAGACTCCCACCGGCCGGTTCCTGGGTGTGGTGCACATCCAGCAGCTGCTCCGGTTCCCGCCGTTCGAGCCGCTGGGCAACCTGGTGGACAAGAACCTTGAGCCACTGTCCGACCAGGCCCACATCAGCGAAGTGGCACGGACACTGGCGACCTATAACCTGAACTCCCTTCCGGTGGTCAACGACGCCGGCCGGCTTGTGGGGGCGGTGACTGTTGATGACGTTTTGGATCATCTGTTGCCGGATGATTGGCGCGCCCATGATGGCGAGGCCCCGATAAGAAGGCTCGGTGGCCGTATTGGCTGACAACAGCGCTCCGAAGAACCCCAACCAGCGGAACACCGGCAACGCCGCGGCCAAGAACAACAAGGGCAGCCTGGATACACCGCTGAGTGGCAGGCAGCGGATCCTGCCCAAGTTCTCTCCGGACCCGGACGCTTTCGGGCACGCCACGGAGGGCTTCGCCCGCTTCATGGGCACTCCGCAGTTCCTGGTCTACATGACCATTTTCTGTATCTTCTGGCTGTGCTGGAACACCTGGGCGCCGGTTGACTGGCAGTTCGACTCCCGCGACCTCGGCTTCACGCTGCTGACGCTGATGCTGTCCCTCCAGGCGTCCTACGCGGCACCGCTGCTGCTGCTGGCCCAAAACCGGCAGGACGACCGCGACCGTGTGTCCCTTCAGCAGGACCGGCAGCGTGCCGAGCGGAACCTGTCCGACACCGAGTACCTCACCCGGGAACTTGCGTCGCTGCGGATCGCCCTGCGCGAGGTGGCCACCCGCGACTACGTCCGGGCCGAGCTGCGCTCCCTCCTCGAGGACATGTTGGAAGCCCAGGAAGAACTGCGCACGCACGACTCCACCGGCCAGGGCAGCCACGAGTCACCCAAGGACAAAGTCAAGGAAAAGCTCCGCGAACAACGCGACCGGCAGCGCAATCCCCGCACCCAGCAGATCCCCCGGGTCAAGCCCGGCCATTCCACCCAGGACCGGTAAACACCCTTCATGGATACAGCAACACCCGGCAACTCCCCGCTGCTCCAGGACGTCAACGACGCCCTCGCCACCGTCATTGACCCTGAACTGCGGCGTCCCATTACCGAACTCGGAATGGTGGACGCCGTCCACGTGTCCGGGGACGGCAAGGTCAACCTCACGGTCCTGCTCACCATCGCCGGCTGCCCCCTGAGGGACACCATCACGTCGGACGCCGAGTCGGCCCTGGCAGCAGTCCCGGGGGTGACCGGCGTCGACGTCGAACTCAAGGTCATGGACCAGGCCCAGCGGGATGCCCTGAAGGAGAAACTCCGCGGGCCCGGGGGGCTGCGCGGCATCCCCTTCAACCAGCCCGGTTCCCTGACGAAGGTCTATGCGGTTGCCAGCGGAAAGGGCGGGGTGGGCAAGTCCTCCGTAACGGTCAACCTCGCCACGGCACTGGCCGCGCAGGGGCTCCGTGTGGGGATCGTGGACGCGGATGTCTACGGGTTCTCTGTTCCGGCGCTCATGGGCATCACCCAGGCCCCCACGCGCGTGGACGACATGATCCTGCCGCCGGTGGCCTACGGCGTGAAGGTCATCTCCATCGGCATGTTCGTCACCGGCAACCAGCCCGTGGCCTGGCGCGGTCCAATGCTGCACCGGGCACTGGAGCAGTTCCTCACGGACGTCTACTTCGGCGACCTGGACGCGCTCTTCCTCGACCTGCCGCCAGGCACCGGAGACATTGCCATTTCGGTGGCCCAGCTGCTGCCCAAGGCCGAGATCCTGGTGGTCACCACTCCGCAGGCTGCCGCCGCGGACGTCGCCGAACGCGCCGGCGCCATCGCCACGCAGACGGGGCAAACGGTTGCGGGCGTCATTGAGAACATGTCCTACCTTGAGATGCCCGACGGCGGGAGGATGGAACTGTTCGGAAGCGGCGGCGGGGCGGTGCTCACCGAGCGGCTGACTGCAGCCATGGGCGCCGACGTTCCATTACTGGGCCAGATCCCGCTGGACATCAAACTGCGCGAAGGCGGCGACTCCGGGGCGCCCATCGTGATTGGCCAGCCGGACACTGCGGCGGCTAAGGCGTTGACGGAAATTGCCGCGAACCTGGCTTCGAGGCCGCGTGGCCTGGCCGGGATGAAGCTGGGTCTGCAGCCCCGCTAGTCACGCTGGTCTGCTCCCGCTGTCGCTGGGCCGGAGTGGCTCAGGTGGCCTCGGTGTCGAAGGGTGCGGCCTCGCCCGGCGGTAGGCTCTGCACTGCTCGTTCCGGCCGGGACGGGGCGGACCCATCTGCCGCTCCTACTGCTGCTGCGCCTGCAACGGCTGCCACTGCGGCAGGGGCGCCGGAGCTGACGGGCTTGGTGTCGTCATCCAGCAGCGCTTCCTTGATGATGCGCCGCGGGTCGTACTGCCGGGGGTCATACTTCTTCCAGTCGACATCGTCGATGTCGATGCCCACTTCTTCCTTGATCTGCTCGCGGGCACCGGACGCCATGCGCCGGACTTCCTTCACCAGGTTGGCGAGCTTCTGGGTATATTCGGGCAGCCTCTGGGGGCCGATCACCAGGACACCGATGATCAGCAGGAGGAAGAACTCCGGGCCGTTGATACCAAACACTTTAGGAAGATTACCCTCTCAAGGCTGCCAGTGACGATTCGCGCCCGGCGGGGGCGGAAACAGCCTGCATTACTGGGTAAAGACGGCCACAATCCTGTTGATTCCGCGCTGTAATCGGTTTCCCAGAGGCTCCCCGGCGGTGCCTTGGGCGTTGCCGTCGACCCCGGCCGTGAGCCCCTCCGCGGCCACGCCGCCGACTTGCTCCAGGATGGGCCCTGCATCATCCGCCTGATCGGCGGGCAGGTTCGATTCGAAAGTGAACGTCCGTCCCCCGGACGTGTAGGTGGCTGACCACGGCGAGGTTCCCAGGACCTGGACTGGACTGCCCTGGCGGCCCACCGCCTCCACCGACGCCGCCACATTGCCTGCGTGCTGCTCGGTCACCGTGGCGTAGTGCGATCCGTCGCTAAGCCGCAGTTCCACCGCCGGTTGCCCGCCCCTGACAACTGCCTTGGCGGACTCCAGGCGGAACCCCATGGCTTCGAGAACCGGGCAAGCCCAGCCCTCCTGGCGCAGGCTGCTGAGCTGGTCCGCAGTGAGGGCCCTGCCGTCAGCGGGAGTGTGTGCCGAGACTTGGGCAAGCGTCGCCGGCGCAACGGCATTTCCGGGAAGGGGCTCTCCGGCCGCAGCGAGGGCACCGACACCGAGGACACCAGCGGCGGCCACGGTACCGCCCGCGGCCATAGCCAGGACCCGTGCGGCCGTGCGGGGCGCAGTGACGGCAGGCGTGGCCGGAACCGGCTGCGCTGCGAGCAGAGACGTCCGTTCCAGGAGCCGCGCCGTCAGGTCATTGCTTGCCGGCGGGATGGGAGCCTCACGGAGCCGCTCCAGATACTGGCGTTCCCTGCGCATGGCCAGGGCACATTCCGGACAGGACGCCACGTGGCTGGGGGTGCGCGCATGCCTGCCGCCGGAGTTGAAGGGGGGCCTCATGCGCCGATCAGAGGATGCCGGCGATGCGCGGCATGGACAGTTTGCGCCGGGCGTGCTGAGGGCGCGGGTCCCTGTGAGCCAGCTTTTCCCGCAGCATGGTCCTGCCGCGGTGGATCCGGGAGCGGACGGTCCCGAGCTTCACATCAAGGGCTGCTGCTACCTCGTCGTAGGACAGGCCTTCGAGGTCGCACAGCACGACGGCGGCGCGGAAGTCCGGCGGCAGTTCCTCCAGGGCGGCCTGGACGTCCAGATCCAGGTTATTCAGTTCGAAGCTCTGCTCCGGACCCGGCTCGCGTCCGGGAAGGCGGGACTCGGCGTCCTCGGCCAATGCGTCAAACCTGATGCGGGTCTTGCGGCGCGCCTGGTCCAGGAAAAGGTTTGTGGTGATGCGGTGCAGCCAGCCATCCAGCGTTCCGGGCTTGAAGTTCTCCAGCGAGCGGAAGACGCGGACAAACACCTCCTGGGTGAGGTCTTCGGCGTCGAACCTGTTGCCGGTCAGGCGGTAGGCCAGCCGGTAAACTTTTGCCGAGTGGTTGGTGACCACTTCTTCCCAGGTGGGACGGACCCAATCGGCTTCGGGATGATGAACTGCTGGGACAGGTGCCACAACTGAAGATGACATCGTCCACTCCCCTCGTGGAATGCTAACGCCCGGATACTGTTGACATCTCTGATTCGGCGCCGGTCATCTCTTGGATGAGCGGATAATAATCATTTCAAACTTGGCTGGGAATTTCCTGACTGCGGGAAAGTTATGCCGTGGGCGCAACCGCCCGCCTGCCATACGGTTTCGCCCCGACCCATTAGGCTGTAGAAGACAACCCCTCTACGCCCAGAAAGCGAACATTAATGAGTGCCGACAAGTCCATCAGCTGGTCCTTTGCAGAAGATCTGCCCGCTGAGGATGACGTCATGCTTCGGGCCCGGGAGCGTTCCTTTGAACTCGGCGTAACCCCCATCGGCCCGGGGGTAGGGGCCGTCCTTACTGTCCTGGCGGCCGCGTCCAAGGCCCAGACCGCCGTCGAAATTGGAACGGGTGCGGGGGTGTCCGGCGTCTGCCTGCTGCGCGGCCTCGGCCCGCAGGCCGTTTTGACCACCATTGATGTGGATGTTGAACACCTGAAAGCCGCCCGCGAGGCCTACGCCGAAGCCGGCAGCCCCGCCAACCGGACCCGCACCATCTCGGGCCGCGCCGGCGACGTCCTGCCCCGCCTCACGGACAACGCCTACGACATCGTGTTTATCGACGCGGACAAGCCCGGCCTGCCCGGCTACGTCGAGCAGGCCGTCCGCCTCCTGAAGCGTGCCGGGCTGCTGATCATCAACGACGCCCTGGACAAGGACAAGGTCGCCAATCCGGCGGGACGCGAACCCAACACGGTCATCCTCCGTCAGGTAGGCAAGGCAATCCGCGAGGACGACAGGCTGGCCACCGCCATGCTCCCCACCGGTGACGGCCTGCTGGTGGCCGTCAAGAAGTAACGCCGCCTGATTTCCGCGACGGCACCTTGCCGGCAAGGGAACAGCAGCAGGAAAAGCACCGGGAACGGGACAGGGCCCGCAGCCAAAGGCCGCGGACCCTGTCCGGCACGATTATTCGGTAACGCCTACCAGGCATTCCTTGAGGTTTGCTGCCTCCGCAGCGTTCAGCTCAACCACAAGGCGCCCGCCGCCTTCGAGCGGGACGCGCATGATCAGGCTGCGGCCCTCCTTGGTGACTTCCATTGGGCCGTCGCCGGTGCGTGGTTTCATAGCAGCCATGAGGAATTCCCCTCCATTTAGTCCCAGGACTGATCAGCCCGGTCGGGCTGTGTCCGCATGTCGATCAGGCTGCTATGACGGCGGGGCTCTCCACCGCCAAAGCTGCACGTATTCTGAATGCTTTTTGTCCTTGCTTACTGACTATTATCCCGGAATTACCCGTACGTAGCTAATCGATGGACATTTTCGGCACGCCTCAATTCCGGCCTTGACCTGCACGGAAGCGCAATTAATCAGGGTGGGTAATCGCCGCCGCCGGGCAACTGCGCCCAGGCCCACAGCCACACGATCCAGACCATCTGCAGCAGCAGGAACATTGTCACCACAGTCCCCCGGTATGCCCTCGAGCGGGACAGCAGGACGGCCCCAAGTGCCAGCGGGAAAAGGGGCAACAGCATCCGGAAGGTGCTGGTCTGCGGGTGCAGGAAAACCACCAGGTAACCCATGTAGCAGGCGCACCACAGGCGCATCTCGACGCCGAGACGCACCACCGGCGGAAGGAACAGCATGGCGCCGAACAGCGCCACGAAAACAAACGGGGCCAGTACGCCCAGCACCGGGCCGACCAGGTCGACGCCGGTATCGAACCAGGGCCTGAACGGCACCAGGTCATGCCCGCGCCACACTGTCTCGGTTTTGGTATACGCCTCGATGTCTCCCGTTGCAGCCCACGCTGCCGCCGGCCAAGCCAGGGCGGACAAACCGGCGACACCGGTCAGGGCCCCCAGGCGGACCAGTTCACCGGCCGAGTGCCCGGTGTAATTCGGTGTAATCGCTTGTCCTTGCCTGAACCGGGACACCAACCGGGTTAGAAAAAGGATCCCCAGCATAACGGCGAAGGGCACCCCCACCGGGCGTGAAAGGCACATCAGCACCACCACGGGCAACGCCCACAGGTATTGCCGGCGGACCACCAGCAATAGCGCCGCCGCCAGCAGCAGCAGCGTGAGCGGCTCGGCATAAGGCACCTGCAGGACGGCCGACACCGGGAACGTGGCGAAGAACGCCACCCCCCACAACGCCGGAGCGTGGGCCGCTTTGTGCCGGAACAGTACGTAAACCACCAGCGCGGCCGCCCAGCCGGACAACATGGCGATGATGGTCAGCGAGGCTGCGGGGTTCATCCCGGTCAGGCCACCCAGGCCGCGGGCCAGCGCCGGGAAAAGCGGATAGAACGCCCAGGCATTTTCCTGCACGTTGCCCAGGGCATCAGTGGGCAGCTGCGTGGGATAGCCGTTGACAATGACCTCGCCGTACCACCGGGCATCCCAAATATTGATGAAATTCCAGTAGTCAGGTTTGGCCGGGAACCAAGGGTTGGTGCCCTGGTGCAGGGCTGCAGCCATGAAGATGCAGGCGCTGACGAGCCGGGCGGCTACGTAGATGCCGGACACCTGCGCCCACCACGGCCAGCGCCGGACCACCTCGCCTACCCTGGCGGCCGCAGCCTGCGCAGAACCAAGGTTCGCGCGGCGGCTGTCCACGGTGCTCACTGGACGTCCGCAGCGGATGGCGCGGTCCCGCCGTCGGACGTCTTCCCGGGCTCCACGGCTGACACCGCGCCTTGGCTGTCGCCACGCCCGGCGTTGGCTTCCAGGGCCTGGAGGCGTGACCGCAGCCCGTCGGACTCCTGCCGGGCCGCAGCGAGCTGGTCCCGCAGCTCGTCGAGGACCTGGTCCACCTGGTCCATGCGGTAACCCCGGAGGCCGAGCGCAAAACGGACCCGGTCCACATCGCGGGGCGCGGCATCGGCGGGGAGCAGCACCGGCGGAAGGTTTGCCGGCGGCTGCTCAAAACCGCCGTCCAGCAGCGCGGGCAACGCCTGCCGGCCGGTCTTCCGCGAGCGCAGCCCGACGCCGGTCCACAGCACTGCCCCGACCAGCACGATGGCAAGGAAAACGAGAAAGAAGGTCACCGTCCCATCGTGCCAGAACCGTGCCGGGCAGGATGCGTGCTACTCCGGGCGCTGCTCGCCGTTCAGGGGCGGGATGGGTCCACCGTGGAGCACACGCTCAACGGCTTCGGCGGGGCTGTCCACCACCTGGATCAGGTCGAGGTCCTTCTCTGAGACCATGCCCTCGGCCACCAGGGTTCCCCTGATCCAGTCGATCATGGGGCCCCAGAACTCGACGCCGAGCAGGACGATGGGGAATGACGTCACCTTCCGCGTCTGCACCAGCACCATGGCTTCGAAGAGTTCATCGAGGGTGCCCAGGCCGCCGGGCAGGACGATGAATCCCTGGGCGTACTTGACGAACATGGTCTTGCGGGCGAAGAAGTAGCGGAAGTTGATGCCGAGGTCCACCCACTGGTTCAGCCCCTGTTCGAACGGCAGTTCGATGCCGAGGCCCACAGAGACTCCGTTGCCTTCCACGGTGCCCCGGTTGGCCGCTTCCATGGAGCCGGGGCCGCCGCCGGTGATCACAGCAACGCCGGCTTCGGCCAGCTTGCGGCCCACCTCAACGCCCATTTCGTAGTAGACGCTGCCCGGCTTCGTACGTGCCGAACCGAAGACGCTGACCGCCTTGCCGATGTCCGCCAGGGCGCCAAAACCCTCAACGAATTCGCTCTGGATCCGCAACACGCGCCACGGATCGGTATGGACAAACTGACCGGGGCCCTTGGTATCGAGCAGATGCTGGTCCGACATTTCCACCGCCGCCTGCTTTCGGCGGAGTTCAAGGGGGCCTTTGCGGCGAGGTTGGATGTTCTTGGCCGGATCTGCACTGATGCTCATTCCCCAAGGCTAACGCGACTCGTGGCGCAGCCACGGCAGGTATCTCTTGAGTCACGATGTGCAGGAACATGCCGTGATTCGCGTCATAACCCGCCGTTCTTCGCTAGATTCTTCCTATGACTACTCATGTGCCCGGCGATGCCCTCGTCTCCCTGAACGCCGTCAATAAGCATTACGGCCAGCTGCACGTTTTGAAGGACATCAACCTGCAGGTCCGCAAGGGCGAGGTTGTCGTGGTCATCGGGCCGTCGGGCTCCGGTAAGTCCACCCTCTGCCGCGCCATCAACCGCCTTGAGACCATCGAGGACGGCACCATCAGCATTGACGGGAAGGTCCTTCCCGAAGAAGGGAAGGCACTCGCCCAGTTGCGCGCCGACGTCGGAATGGTGTTCCAGTCCTTCAACCTCTTCGCGCACAAGACCATCCTCGAAAACGTGACGCTTGGCCCCATCAAGGTCAAGGGCGTTTCCAAGGCTGAGGCTGACAAGGACGCCATGGCCCTGCTCGAGCGGGTGGGCGTCGGACACCAGGCACCGAAGCTTCCCGCCCAGCTCTCCGGCGGCCAGCAGCAGCGCGTGGCCATTGCCCGCGCCCTCGCCATGAAGCCGAAGGTCATGCTGTTCGACGAGCCCACGTCCGCGCTCGACCCCGAAATGATCAACGAGGTCCTGGACGTCATGGTCCAGCTGGCCAAGGAAGGCATGACCATGATCGTGGTCACCCATGAGATGGGCTTCGCCCGCAAAGCCGCGGACCGGGTCGTCTTCATGGCCGATGGCCAGATCGTCGAGGACGCCACGCCCGAGGAGTTCTTCACGAACCCCAAGAGCGACCGCGCCAAGGACTTCCTCTCCAAGCTCCTCACCCACTGATTCCCCTTCGAACAAACACTCCAAGTTCGCACCCAGGCCGTGATCCGCGGCCATCAATGAAAGGAATGTCATGAAGGCATTTTTGACCCGGCGGAAATCATTTGTTGTGGCGGCGACCGCCGCCCTTGCCCTGTCCCTGAGCGCCTGCGGCGGAGGCGACGCCGGCGGCGGAAGCAATCCCGCTCCCGTGGAAAAGCCGACGTTTGCAGCCGGCACCACCATGGAAAAGATCGCCTCGGCCGGCACCATCAAGATCGGCACCAAGTTCGACCAGCCGCTCTTCGGCCAGGTGGGCCTGGACGGCAAGCCCGTCGGTTTCGACGTTGAGATCGGCAAGCTGATCGCCGCCAAGCTGGGCATCGCTGCAGACAAGATCGAATGGTCCGAGACCGTCTCCGCCAACCGCGAACCCTTCATCGAGCAGGGCAAGGTAGACCTGGTGATCGCCACGTACACCATCAATGACAAGCGCAAGCAGGTTGTCAGCTTCGCCGGGCCGTACTACGAAGCCGGCCAGGCCCTCATGGTGAACAAGGACAACGACTCCATCAAGAAGCCCGAAGACGTCAAGGGCAAGAAGGTCTGCTCCGTGACCGGCTCCACCCCGGCCGCCACCATCGTGGATAAGTACGGCGCGGAACTGGTTCCCGCTGCCACTTACTCCGCCTGCCTGGAGCCGCTGCGCAACAAGCAGGTTGAAGCAGTCACCACGGACAACGTGATCCTGGCCGGCTTTGTTGACAAGGAGCCGGACGCCTTCAAGCTCGCCTCGGATGAAACCTTCACCAAGGAGCCCTACGGCATCGGCCTGAAGAAGGACGACACCCAGTTCCGTAACTGGATCAACGACCAGCTTGAAGCCTTCGACAAGGACGGCGACTACAAGAAGGCCTGGGAGGCCACTGCCGGTTCAGTCATCAAGACTGCCCCGAGCCTGCCCGCGATCAACCGCTACTAAGGCTCAACGGCAGTGCCGGGGCGCGCTTCGGCGGCCCCGGCACTGCACTGTTCCCCTACCCTCCGCTTCTTGAGCCGAAGGAACCCATGGACGTCATCATTGAAAACCTCCCGCTGTACTGGGAAGGTTTTCTCCGCACCCTCTTCCTGTCAGCTGTTTCCGGGGTCATCGCGCTTGTACTGGGCACCCTCCTGGCAGCCGCCAGGGTCTCGCCGGTGGCAGCGCTTCGCGGTTTCAGCACTGTCTACGTTGAAATCCTCCGCAACACCCCCCTTACCATTGCCTTCTTCTTCGCAGCTATTGTGCTGCCACGCCTGGGCGTCCAGTTCGCCCAGTTCGAAGTGGCAGCCATCATTGCACTCAGCACCTACACCGCAGCGTTCATCGCTGAAGCTGTCCGCTCCGGTGTTAACAGCGTGCCTGTGGGCCAGGCCGAAGCCGCCCGCAGCATTGGCATGAACTTCGGCCAGGTCCTGAACCTCATCATCCTGCCGCAGGCCCTCCGGACGGTGATCCCGCCGTTGATCAACATCCTGATTGCCCTGGTCAAGAACTCGTCCGTGGCCGGCGCCTTCTTCGTCCTTGAACTGTTCGGTTACGGCCGCCAGCTGGCCAACGCCAACGGTGACCAGGTCATCACGGTCCTGCTGGGTACCGCGTTCTTCTATCTCCTTCTCACCGTCCCGCTGGGCATCCTTGCCAGCACGGTGGAGCGAAAGGTGGCGATTGCCCGATGAGCTCGGTACTTTACGACGTTCCCGGCCCCAAGGCCCGCCGGATTTCCCTGATCGGTTCGGTGGTGGGCGGCCTGGCTATCCTCGGCCTGCTCGCCTGGATCATCTTCACCCTGGGCCAGCAGGGAATCTTTGAAGGCCGCCGTTGGCAGATCTTCACCCGGGCGGACGTTTGGCGGCTGCTTGGCAACGGGCTGGGGGCAACGCTGTCTGCTGCAGCGCTGGCCGCCGTCATCGCCTTCCCCCTGGGCCTGCTGCTGTGCCTGTTCCGGATTTCGGACGTCAAGCTGATCCGTGTTCCCACCCGAGTGGTCCTGGAGTTCCTCCGGGGCATGCCGGTGGTGCTGATGATGCTGTTCATCCTCCTCGGCTTCGGCACGTCGCAGTTTATTGCGGTCGTTGCCGGCCTGGTGGTTTACAACGCGGCAGTCTTTGCGGAAATCATCCGCGCCGGCATCCAGTCCCTCCCCAAGGGCCAACGCGAGGCAGGCTTGGCCATTGGCCTGACCAGCTTCAAGTCGCGGATGTTGATTGAACTTCCCCAGGCTGTCCGCCGGATGATGCCGTCCCTGGTGGCGCAGCTGGTGGTGCTCCTGAAGGACACGTCGCTGGGCTACATCGTCGCTTACGGAGAACTGCTGCGGGCGGTGCAGCTCATGGCTGACGTCCTGGGGCCGGCGTTCCTTTTCCCGGTGTTCTTCGTCGCCGCCGGAATGTACATCGCCATCAACATCGCCATCTCACGGCTCGCTGTGTGGATCGAACGGCGCGGTTCGAAGAAGGCCGCCGGGGGCACAGCCAAGGCTGACCCGGCTGTTGCTGAAGCGGGCGCTCCCTAGCCCCCGCGCGTTGCCTCCCAACAGTTATGGCCCGGATCTGACGATCCGGGCCATAACTAATTAAGCGCCGCGCTGCCTGGGCTGAAGCTGGCGGTCAGTCCTGAAGCCAGTCCCGCAACGCCCGAAGGCACTCACGGATGGCTTGGGCATCCACGTGCTCGTTGTCTTTGTGGGCCAACAGCGGATCACCAGGGCCGAAGTTTACGGCGGGAATCCCAAGCTCGCTGAAACGCGCGACGTCGGTCCAGCCGTATTTGGGCTTCGGCTCGGCTCCCACAGCGGCCACGAACGACGCTGCAGCCGGGTGGTTCAGGCCCGGCCGGGCACCGGCTGCGGCGTCGGTACGGACCACCTCGAAGCCCTCGAGGAGTTCGCGGACAACGGCCTCGGCCTCGTCAGGGGACTTGTCCGGCGCAAAGCGGTAGTTGATCTCCACCACGCACCGGTCCGGAATGACGTTGCCGGCCGTTCCGCCGTTGATCTTCACGGCGTTCAGGCTCTCGCGGTAGTCGAGGCCGTCAACGTTGACAGTCTGCGGCTCGTAGGCGGCCAGCCGGGCAAGGATCGGGGCCGCCGCGTGGATGGCATTGCTGCCCATCCATGCCCGGGCCGAGTGGGCAGCCTCCCCGACGGTGGTGGCCTCAAAGCGGCTGGTGCCGTTGCAGCCGCCTTCCACGGTTCCATGGGTCGGTTCCAGCAGGATGGCAAAGTCGCCGACCAACAGGTGGCCATGGTTACGGACCAGGCGCCCCAGGCCGCTCTTGACGGCCTCGACTTCCTCATGGTCGTAAAAGACGAAAGTGACGTCCCGCTGCGGCTGGGCGCCGTCGTCGAACATGGTGGCAGCGAGGGCCAGCTGGACAGCCACCCCGCCCTTCATGTCCGTGGCACCGCGTCCGTACAGCACCCCCTCCCCCGGCACTCCGGATTCCCAAGTGGAGGGCACGGTTCCCTTCGACCCCTCCGTCAGCGGCAACGGGACGGTGTCCAGGTGCCCGGCGAGGATGACGCGTTCAGTGTTCCCCAACTCCGTGCGGGCGATGATGGAATCGCCGTCCCGAACTACCGTCAATTGGGGAATTTCCAGCAGTGCGGCTTCCACGGCGTCGGCGAGCTCCTTCTCGTTGCCGGAGACGCTGTTGATGTCCATCACGGCTGCGGTCAGGAGCGCGACGTCCTGGCGGAGGTCCAGTGCGGTTAAGTATGTGTGGGGGGTGGGTTCGGCAGTCACGAAGCCAGTCTAGTTCGAACCCTGGGGCCACCCCTCGATAGACTGGACCACATGACTGAGACCGCTTCCTCCGCCGTGCCCGAAACCCTGAACGACACTACTGACAGCCGATCCGCCTACGGCTTTGGCGTTGCCACCATCGCCAGTGCCACCGGCGATGGTTCGGCTGAAGCAACTGTCCTGGACGTATGGTTCCCAGCACCGTCGCTGGGTGTTGCCGCGGAGAACCTCCGCTCGGTGGAAGACGCCGATCCGGTGCTGACCCAGATCGCGGACAACGGAGCCGACGAGGACCGTGGCACCGAACAGAAGGTGGTCTTCGTCCAGATCAACCTCGACGAAGCACCGGCAGACACGGCGGACGCTTACCTCCGCCTGCACCTGCTCTCCCACCGCCTGGTCCGGCCCAACACCATCAACCTGGACGGAATCTTCGGCAAACTCCCCAACGTGGTGTGGACCAACTTCGGTCCCGCCGCCGTCGAAGGCTTCGAACTCACCCGTGCGCGCCTCCGCCGCCGCGGCGCCGTCACCGTCTACGGAGTCGACAAGTTCCCGCGCATGGTGGACTACGTGGTTCCCGCCGGCGTCCGGATCGCCGACGCCGACCGCGTTCGCCTCGGTGCCCACCTGGCCGCCGGCACCACCGTCATGCACGAAGGCTTCGTAAACTTCAACGCCGGAACCCTGGGAACTTCCATGGTTGAAGGCCGCATTTCCGCCGGCGTGATCACCGGAGACGGCAGCGACGTCGGCGGCGGCGCGTCGATCATGGGCACCCTCTCGGGCGGCGGCAAGGAAAAGATCACCATCGGCGAGCGGGTCCTGCTCGGAGCCAACTCCGGCGTCGGCATCAGCATCGGCGACGACTCGGTCGTTGAAGCCGGACTGTACGTGACGGCCGGTACCCGCGTCCGCGTGCCCGGACCCAAGGACGAAGTAGGCGAAGACACCACGAAGATCGTCAAGGCCGCCGAGCTTTCCGGTGTGCCCAACCTGCTCTTCCGCCGCAATTCCACTACCGGCGCCGTGGAGGTCCTCCCCCGTCAGGGCCAGACGGTGGAACTGAACGACGCGCTCCACGCCAACTGATTCCACGGTGGCACGCAGACGCGGCCTCCGCCGACTCGCCGTCCTGTCGCTCGTCCTGGTCCTGGTAGCCGGCGGCATCTACTCTGCCGTGTTTTTCGTGCAGCGCTCCGAAACCCTCGTTTCTGAGCGCTGCACGGCTGTGGTGGGCGACAGGAAGGCCGAACTGGCTCCGGACCAGGCCGTCTACGCCTCCTTGATCACCGCCGTCGCGGTACAGCGTGGGTTGCCTCCCCGGGCCGCCAGCATCGCGCTGGCCACTGCCATGCAGGAATCGAAGCTGCGCAACATCGGCCACGGCGACCAGGCCGGGCCTGATTCGCGCGGTCTTTTCCAGCAGAGGCCGTCACAGGGGTGGGGAACCGAAGCCCAGGTCATGGACCCCTATTACGCCGTCAATGCGTTCTACGACGCCCTGGTGAAGGTACCGGGCTACGAAACGCTCGAAATTACAGACGCCGCCCAGCGCGTGCAGCGCTCCGCCTTCCCCACCGCCTACGCCGAACACGAGGACATGGGCCGTTCCTTCGCCTCCGGACTGTCCGGGCAGATCCCCGGGGCCGTGCAGTGCACGCTCCGGTCCGCCGGCACCGAGGGTGACACGGGCGCAGTCCTGGCCGAACTCGGCCGTGCTTACGGAAGCCTTCCGGCAACGGACGAAGGTCAGGCCCTGGTGGTGGAGGCCAGCGGCAGCACGGCGTGGTCTGTCGCCCAATGGGCCGTAGCCAACGCCAAGGGCCTTGACGTTGTCCGGGTGGACGTCGCGGGCAGGAGCTGGGACCGCGACGAACGTGCCGGCTGGCAGGATTCGGACGCAGCCGACGGCCAGATCCGCATTACCGTGTCCCGGGCCCCCTCCGGCGCCTGAGCCCCGGCTGCTGATCAGACGAGGATTTCCACTACCGGCTGCACGTAGCTGCGGAACAGCTCCGGCTCGCCCATCAGCTGCTGACTCATGATGATCTTGTCCGGCTCCAGGTACCACGCCCGGTGTTCGTTGAGAGGCAACTCGATGATGGACAGCTTGAAGTCACGCGAATCGCGGCCTACCTCCATGAGCCTGTCATCCACCATGTCGGTGAGCAGGTGATCAGCGCCGTTGGCCTCCCGTTCCGCTTCCAGCTCTGCGTACTCGCTTCGCCGTTCCCTGGCCCATGTCAGTGCGGAACCGAAGTGTGCCTGCAGGACACGCTGGAGGGCCGGCGAGTTCCCGAACGCCTCAAAGTCCGGCGGCGAGAGGTCCGGCGAGGTGTGCGGGTAAGACTTGAGCAGTTGCTCCCACCACGCCTCCCACTCGGTTTTCAGGGCACCCAGGCCGCCGACATCCGCGGTGAGGTGGCTGTGGTCGGCAGGGCGGACCTTGGGCTTGGCGTGCGAGAGTGCAGGATGCCCGGCTCCGTTCAGTCCTGCGGTGTCGCGGAGAAAGAGCGCGATCATCATGGGCCCCGAGGTGTCCGTGGTGATCTGCCACCTGGAACCGCTTGCCTGCTGCATCCGAAGTCCTTCCTGGAGTACTCCCCTGCCCGGGCTGACCGCACCATCACCAGCAGCCCCGGCTCCCAGTCTATTCCCGGTTCCACCCCACGTTAATGTCCGTCAGCGCCCCAGTCCGTCAAGATGGCGTTCCAGGACTCCAGTGCACATCTCCGCGGTCATCCACGCGGGCTGCAGCAGTGCGTGCATGCCCAGGCCGTCGAGGGTTGCCAGCAGCCGCTCGGCCTCGATCACCAGGTTCTCCTGCGGCTCGTCAGCGGGCATCAGTCCGGCTACGATGCGGCCGGCGATGGCTGCCACCTGCCGGTGGCTGCGGTCCGCCTCGGGCGCCAGGAAGGGTTTGATCCGGGCGGCACTCCTGAAGGCCATCAGGGCACAGATCTCCACGGCCCGCTCTTCGTCGAGCGGCAGCATCCCGCCCAGCAGTGTTAATACGGCCTCGCGGTGGGCTGCGCTGCCGGGGAGTGCAGCATCCGTGGCGGGGAGCATGGCCTGAAGCCGTCCCACCACCCGGTCCACAACGCTGGCGAAGCAGAACGCCAGAAGCTCGTCGCTGCCTGCGAAGTAGTGGCGGACGGACCCGACGGCGAGTCCCGCCTCGTCTGCCACCTCCCGCAGTGACGCCCGCTCCAGTCCGTCGACGGCAATAATGCGCAGGACGGCGTCTACTACATCCCGGCGCCGGGCATCCGGGTCAACAATTTTGGGCACCCTTATTATTTAGCACACTTGTGCCCCAAACGCGTGACCGGCGCCGCTGCCCGATATCCGGAATGCGGCGGCGGGAGAGTGTTCGGTTGGATAGGGTTGAGGCATGAAAATTCTGGTTACGGGGGGCACCGGCTACATCGGTTCCCACACTGTCCTTTCGCTGCAGGAAGCCGGCCACGACGTGGTCGTCATCGACAATCTGGTCAACTCCAGCGAAGAGTCCCTGCGGCGTGTTGCCGAACTCAGCGGAAAGGCAGCGGAGTTCCACAACGTGGACCTGGTGGACGAAGCCGCAGTGGAGCAGGTGTTCGCCGGTGCCGGCATCGACGCCGTCATCCACTTTGCCGGGCTGAAGGCCGTGGGTGAGTCCGTCCGCGAACCGCTGAAGTACTACTACAACAACCTGGTGGGCACGCTGAACCTGATCCGCGTCATGGACCGCCATGACGTCCGGTCTTTCGTGTTCAGCTCATCTGCCACCGTCTACGGCGAGCACAACCCCATCCCCTACGTGGAAAAGATGGAAATCGGCGCGAACAACCCCTACGGCCGCACCAAGGAACAGATCGAGGACATCCTCTCGGACCTGGGCGATGCCGACCCGCGCTGGCACATCGCACTGCTGCGCTACTTCAACCCGGTGGGCGCGCACCCGTCCGGCAGGATCGGCGAGGACCCGCAGGGCATCCCGAACAACCTCGTGCCGTTCATCGCCCAGGTGGCCGTGGGCCGCCGCGAAAAGCTGATGGTCTTCGGCGGCGACTACGACACCCCGGACGGCACATGCCTCCGCGACTACATCCACGTGGAGGACCTCGCCGAAGGGCACGTCGCGGCACTGAACTACGTGGCCGGCCGTGCCGGCGTGTTCCGCTGGAACCTTGGCTCCGGCAGGGGCTCATCCGTACTTGAAGTCCTCCGCTCCTTCGAAAAGGCCGTGGGCGAGCCCATCCCCTACGAAATCACGGAGCGCCGTGCAGGCGACCTCCCGGCCTTCTGGGCGGACGCCGCCTCCGCACTGGCGGACCTGGGCTGGTCCACCACCAAGACCGTGGACCAGATGTGCGAGGACCACTGGCGCTGGCAGAAGAACAACCCCCAGGGCTACGCTTCCTGACGCTTTTCAACTACCGGTACTGCCGACGGCGGCCGCCCACCTGTGGAAGGTGGGCGGCCGCCGTCGTAGTTAACGCAATGTGGGCGAAATCAGCGGACGGGGTAGTCGCGCTCCGGTTCGCCGATGTACAGCTGGCGCGGGCGGCCGATCTTGGTGTTGGGGTCGCTGATCATTTCACGCCACTGGGCGATCCAGCCGGGGAGGCGGCCGATGGCGAACAGCACGGTGAACATCTTCTCGGGGAAGCCCATTGCCTTGTAGATCAGGCCGGTGTAGAAGTCCACGTTCGGGTAGAGCTTGCGCTGGATGAAGTAGTCATCGTTCAGCGCCTTCTCTTCGAGGCGGAGGGCGATGTCCAGCAGTTCGTCGTTACCACCGAGCTTGGTGAGAATCTCGTGTGCAGTGGCCTTGACGATCTTGGCGCGCGGATCGTAGTTCTTGTACACGCGGTGTCCGAAGCCCATAAGCCGGACGCCGTCTTCCTTGTTCTTGACCTTCTCCATGTAGTCCTCGGGCTTGAGGCCCTCGGCCTGGATCTGGCGCAGCATCTTGAGCACAGCCTCGTTGGCGCCGCCGTGGGCGGGGCCGAACAGGGCGTTGATGCCGGCAGAAACGGACGCGAACAGGTTGGCGTTGGACGAGCCCACCAGGCGCACGGTTGACGTGGAGCAGTTCTGCTCGTGGTCGGCGTGCAGGATGAGGAGCAGGTCCAGGGCCTTGGCGACCACCGGGTCCACCTCGTACTGCTCGGCCGGAAGCCCAAAGCTCAGGCGGAGGAAGTTCTCCACCAGGTTGTGCGAGTTGTCCGGGTACAGCATGGGCTGGCCGATGGACTTCTTGTGCGCGTACGCAGCGATGACCGGCAGCTTGGCCATGAGGCGGATGGTGGAAACTTCCACCTGCTCGGCGTTGAACGGGTCCAGCGAGTCCTGGTAGAACGTGGACAGCGCGGACACTGCGGACGACAGCACCGGCATGGGGTGCGCGTCGCGGGGGAACCCGCCAAAGAAGCCTTTCAGCTCCTCGTGCAGGAGGGTGTGGCGCCGGATCTTCTGGTCGAACTCGTCCAGTTCCGTGGGCGTGGGCAGGTTGCCGTAGATCAGGAGGTAGGACACCTCGAGGAAGCTGGAGTGCTGGGCCAGCTGCTCGATGGGGTACCCGCGGTAGCGCAGGATGCCCGCATCGCCATCGATGTAGGTGATCGCGGACGTGGTCGCCGCGGTGTTCATGAAGCCGGGGTCGAAGGTGACTGCGCCCGTCTGCTTCAGGAGCTTGGAAACGTCGTAGCCTTCGTTTCCTTCAATAACCTGGATGCGCGGCAGCTTGAGCTCTCCGCCTGCGTGAAGCAGGGTGGCCGCGTTGTTGGTCTCAGTCATGGAGTCCCCTTCATGAGGCTTCTCGGCCTCTGTCGAAAGCTTGATCCAACATCAGGTGAGCCGCGCACTTGAGCCTGAGAAGACAGGATCCAACACCCGGACTGCCTTCTTGTAGAAAGCCACCATTGATAGTCACTTAAAAACTACCGCCAGTTGGGCACGTGTCACTAATCCGGGTCGGCGCAAATGCCCCTAAAATGCGGGCAGTGTGTTGCGAGTCACACGATTGTTACGGGATCACCCATGCGATCAGGACAACCGCTCCACAGCAGCGCCGATCCGTTCGTCGGAGCCCGTCAGGGCAACGCGGACGAACCCGTTGCCGGCTTCGCCGTAGAACACCCCGGGCCCCACCACGATGCCGCGATCGGCAAGGCGTGCAACCGTGTCCCAGGTGCTCTCCCCTGCCGAGCTCCAGAGGTACAGGCCGGCGTCGGAATCCTTGATCTCGAGGCCGAACCCGCGCAGGGCGGGTACCAGCTCCTCCCGGCGTTTGCGGTAGAGGTCCTTCTGGGCCTCGACGTGCGCATCGTCGCCGAGCGCTACCCGCATGGCTTCCTGGACCGGGAACGGAACGATCATTCCGGCATGCTTGCGGCTGTTGACCAGGTTGGGCATCAGCGCCGGGTCACCGGCAACGAACGCCGCCCGGTAGCCGGCCACGTTCGACTGCTTGCTGAGCGAGTACACCGCCAGCAGGCCTTCATGGGATCCGCCGGCCACGCGCGGATCCAGGATGCTGGGGACCGGCTGGCCGCCGCGCTGGACGTCCCAATCCCCCCAGCCGAGTTCTGCGTAGCATTCGTCAGAGGCAACCACGGCGCCGAGCTCCCGTGCCTGGACCACGAGTGCCTTCAGCGACTCCACGTCCCGCACACTGCCGGTGGGATTGCCCGGGGAATTGACCCAGATGAGCCGCACCCGGGAGCGGACGGCGTCATCGAGCTCGTCCAAATTGTCCGTGGCCACGGAGGTGACGCCGGCGAACGTGGCGCCGATATCGTACGTAGGGTAAGCCACCTTGGGACGTACGACGACGTCTCCCGGCTTCAGGCCAAGCAGCAGCGGGAGCCACGCCACAAGTTCCTTCGAACCCACCGTGGGCATGATGTTGCGCGGGTCCAGGCCGGATACCCCGCGCCGGCGCTCGAACCAGCCTGAAATGGATTCGCGGAGCGCGGGGGTTCCGTGGACCGTGGGATAGCCCGGGGCATTCGCTGCAGCCTTCAGCGCGTCCTGGATGATGGCCGGCGTGGGGTCCACCGGCGTTCCGATGGAGAGGTTGACTACCCCTCCCGAGTGTTCGGAAGCCTTCGCCAGGTACGGCGCCATGGCCTCCCAGGGGTAGTCGGGCAGGTCCAGGCCGAAAGTTCGCACTGCAGCGGTCACCGTTACGTCCGTATCAGTGGTCTTGGTTCTGCGGGGGCAGCGCGGCGATCATCGGGTGGTCCTTGCCCGTGTTGCCGATCTTCGCGGCGCCGCCAGGCGAGCCGAGGTCGTCGAAGAACTCGACGTTCGCCTTGTAGTAGTCAGCCCACTCGTCCGGGGTGTCATCCTCGTAGTAGATGGCTTCCACAGGGCACACCGGCTCGCATGCGCCGCAGTCGACGCATTCGTCCGGATGGATGTACAGCGAACGCTCGCCCTCATAGATGCAGTCGACCGGGCATTCCTCGATGCATGCCTTGTCCTTGACATCTACACACGGCTGCGCGATTACGTACGTCACGTCCCTGGCCTCTCCACGTTGGTTCCGGCATCCCGCCGGCTCTTTCGCCCGGCGCGGCCGGACTATTGACATCTGAGCCTATTATCTCCCACGCCGTTCCCGCGAACCTAGCCGGGCCTCCTAGTATGAAGTGGTGACGCTGCCCACCCCCGCTCCCGCCGGTTTCCTGTCCGCTGCCGCCCCCGGAATCCGCGTCGTGGTGCGGTACCGGATCGATGGAGGCTTCACTGACGCCCTGGGCCACCTTGTCTCGTGCGACGGCGGTGCGTGCACCGTCCGGACGCGGCAGGCCGACGTCGTGATCCCCCTCGCCGCCGTGGTGGCGGCCAAAGAGGTTCCGCCGGCTCCGGAGCCGCGCCGCCCCCGGGGCTGAGCCGCAGGCCTGCTTAAACGCGGAATGCCGCCGGCATGGGAGCCGGCGGCATTCTGTATGTTGCGGGGTGTTACGACTTGGCGCGGGCGCGGGCTGCCTTGGCGCGCTCGTTGGTGTCCAGGATGACCTTGCGGATGCGGATGGCGTCCGGGGTCACCTCAACACACTCGTCTTCGCGGGCGAATTCGAGGGACTCTTCGAGGGTCAGGTCGCGCGGCGGCGTCAGGTTCTCGAAGGTGTCGGAGGAAGCCGCACGCATGTTGGTGAGCTTCTTTTCCTTGGTGATGTTGACGTCCATGTCGTCGGCGCGGGAGTTCTCGCCGACGATCATGCCCTCGTACACCTCGGAGGTGGGCTTCACGAAGAAGGAGCCACGTTCCTGCAGGTTGATCATGGCGAACGGGGTCACAACGCCGGCGCGGTCGGCGACCATGGAACCGTTGGTGCGGTACTCGATGGGGCCGGCCCACGGCTCGTAGCCTTCGGAGATGGACGCTGCGATGCCGGCGCCACGGGTGTCCGTGAGGAACTTGGTGCGGAAACCGATCAGGCCACGGGCCGGAACGATGAATTCCATCCGGCACCAGCCGGTGCCGTGGTTGGCCATGTTGGTCATGCGGCCCTTGCGGGCGGCCATCAGCTGCGTGACGGCGCCCAGGTACTCCTCGGGGACGTCGATGGTCATGTGCTCCATCGGCTCGTGGATCTTGCCGTCGATGGTCTTGGTGACTACCTGCGGCTTGCCCACGGTCAGCTCGAAGCCTTCGCGGCGCATCTGCTCGACGAGGATGGCCAGCGCGAGCTCGCCACGGCCCTGGACTTCCCAGGCGTCGGGACGCTCGGTGGGGAGGACCTTGATGGAGACGTTACCGATCAGTTCCTTGTCCAGGCGGTCCTTCACCTGGCGTGCGGTGACCTTGGCGCCCTTGACCTTGCCGGCCAGCGGCGAGGTGTTGATACCGATGGTCATGGAGATCGCGGGATCGTCCACGGTGATCAGCGGCAGCGGCTGCGGGTTCTCGGCGTCGGTCAGGGTCTCACCGATGGTGATTTCCTCGATACCGGCGACGGCGACGATCTCGCCGGGCCCTGCGGACTCGGCCGGGACACGGTCCAGGGCCTTGGTGGCCAGCAGTTCGGTGATCTTGACGTTCTTGAGTTCACCGTTGGCGCGTGCCCAGGCCACGGTCTGGCCCTTGCGCAGGGTGCCGTTGTAGATGCGGAGCAGGGCGAGGCGGCCCAGGAACGGGGAGGCGTCAAGGTTGGTGACGTGCGCCTGGAGGACGCCCTCCGGGTTGTACGTGGGAGCGGGGATGTGCTCGATGATGGTCTTGAACAGCGGCTCAAGGTCCTCGTTGTCCGGGGCGGCGCCATCGGCGGGCTGGTCCAGGGAGGCGCGGCCAACCTTGGCGGCAGCGTAAACAACGGGAACTTCGAGGATCTTGTCCAGGTCAAGGTCCGGAACTTCGTCCGCGAGGTCAGAGGCGAGGCCCAGCAGGAGGTCCATGGACTCGTGGACGACTTCCTCGATGCGGGCGTCGGGACGGTCGGTCTTGTTGACCAGCAGGATCACCGGCAGGTGCGCGGCGAGGGCCTTGCGGAGGACGAAGCGGGTCTGCGGCAGCGGACCTTCGGACGCGTCAACGAGAAGGACGACGCCGTCGACCATGGACAGGCCGCGCTCCACCTCGCCACCGAAGTCGGCGTGGCCGGGGGTGTCGATGACGTTGATGGTGATGGTTTCACCGTTGGACGACGGTCCGTTATAGGCCACCGTGGTGTTCTTGGCCAGGATGGTGATGCCCTTTTCGCGCTCCAGGTCACCGGAGTCCATCACGCGGTCTTCGAGGTGGTTGTGCTCGGCAAAGGAGTTGGTCTGCTTGAGCATGGCGTCAACCAGCGTGGTCTTGCCGTGGTCAACGTGGGCCACAATCGCGACGTTGCGGAGGTCACTGCGCGAGGCAGTGGCTACCGCGGTGTTGGTGGTGGTTTCAGACATGCGTAAAGACTCGATTCCGTGGTCAGCTGTAGTCATCGCGACATTTCCAACCGAAACGCACGACAGATCAGGCCCATAACACAGGGCTCCTTCAACAAGTCTAACCGCAGTGGCAAGTGATGGCCTAAAACCGGTCCGGAACCGGCAGGAATCCTGCCCTCCGTCGATCCCCCGCGGGACGGAAATTGAGAGCAGTCACACTCACTGGATAAATACGGATTTATGCCCCATTATTGCTGTTGATGAGCAGCGAATACCACGAGAAACCAGCATGCGTCCCGCATCCGCTTTAACGCGGATCGCGGTATTTGCTATTGCCGCCGGCATCGTCCTGGCGGCCCCGGGCCAACCGGCACAACTTCCGGCGTCGGATGCACCGGCAGCCTCGGCCAGCCCGGACCAGGTTCCGCCTTCGCTGCTCAGGGCTGCTGCGACGGATCCGGCGGATGCGCCCCGATACACGCCGGGCGCCGACCTGTCCGAGGTCCTCTCCCGCCCCGCCATGCGCCCAGGGGAGGTCTTCCGGAACCCGGTCTTTGGGCGGAACGAAGTAGTGGTGCCGAACGTACGGAACACCGCTGTCCTGATCGGCGACTCCCAGTCGGTTCCGGACGACAGCTGGCCCCGCCGCGCCTTGGTTTCCCTTGGCTACAACGTCCACTTTTGCGGTTATGGCGGTACGGGCTTCACGGCAGCCAACGGCAAGGTGGGCAACTACATTGACGCCCTGGAGCGGGGCGACTGGATGCTGCCGGTGGGAACTCCCGGACTGGTGGTGATTGAAGGCGGCGGCAACGATGCTGCCCGCGGCGCCTCGGATGCCCAGATCACCGCCAACGCCAACCGCCTTGTCCAGGCCATGAAAGCCCGCTACCCCACTACCAGGATGGTCATGGTGGGCACCCTCGCGAAGGGCGCCAACAACGGTGGCGGCCGCCGGAGCCAGGTGGACAACCTGCTCTCAAGCATCGCAGCCAAGCAGGGCATTACGTTTGTCAGTGCGGGAGACTGGCTGACCAAGTACAACCTCACGCAGCACCTTGCGGACCCCGTCCACATGGACAGCGAAGGCCGGAAGGCGCTGGGGACGGTGCTGGAACGCCGCCTCCGGGAACTGGGAATTCCGGACATCACGGCCACTGCCGCGGCCCCCGCACAGGCCGGAGCCGGCAGCAAGAAGGGCTGAGGCCCCCGCTCCTTTCGGAGTGGCGCCCCAGCCCTTCAGCTGTACAGCGACGGATCGCGGCTTTATGCCACTTCCGGCGGCAGCATCAGCTTCGCACCCGGGATGGCGTTCAGGAGTGCCCTGGTGTACGCCTGCTGCGGCGCTTCGAAGACCTCGTCGGTGGTTCCGGTTTCCACCAGGCGGCCCTTCTCCATGACGCAGACATGGTCGGCAATCTGCCGGACGACTGCCAGGTCGTGGGTGATGAAGAGATAGGTCAGGCCCAGGTTCGACTGCAGGTCAGCCAGCAGGTTCAGGACCTGCGCCTGGACCAGGACGTCCAGTGCGGACACCGCCTCGTCACAGATGATGACCTCGGGGTCCAGAGCGAGGGCTCGGGCAATGGCAACGCGCTGACGCTGGCCTCCCGAGAGCTCATTCGGGTACCGCTGCATGGCGGACTGGGGCAGTGCCACCTGATCCAGCAGTTCCCGCACCTTTTTCTCGCGGCTGGCCGCATCACCGATCTTATGGACCCGCAACGGCTCCTCGATGGTGCGGTAGATGTTGTACATCGGGTCCAGCGAGCCGTACGGGTCCTGGAAGATCGGCTGCACCCGCCGGCGGAACTTGAACAGGTCCCCGGCCTTCAGCAGCGAGGTGTCCACGCCGTCGAAGAGGATCTTGCCGTCGGTAGGCTTTTCGAGCTGGAGCACCATCTTGGCCACCGTGGACTTGCCCGAACCGGACTCCCCCACGATCGCGGTCGTTGTTCCGCGCTTGACGTCGAAGCTCACGCCATCCACGGCCGCAAAGTCCGTGGCTTTACCCAGGCCCTGGCGGAGCTTATACACCTTCCGCAAGTCCTGGATCTGCAGGACGTTGTCAGCGACGGACGTTTCCGCTGCAGGAGCCAGCATGTCTGCCGTCTCAACACCCTGCTCCTTGGCTGCCTGGATGCGCCGGCTGGCAAGGGATGGTGCGGACTCAACCAGGCGCTTGGTGTAGGGGTGCTGCGGATTGCGGAGCAGTTCCAGTGACGGTCCCGCTTCCACGACGCGTCCCTGGTACATGACTACCACTTTGTTGGCGCGTTCTGCTGCCAGGCCCAGGTCGTGGGTGATCAGCAGCACCGAGGTGCCAAGTTCCGTGGTCATGGTGTCCAGGTGGTCCAGGATCTGCCGCTGGACAGTCACGTCCAGCGCGGACGTGGGCTCGTCGGCAATCAGCAGGCGCGGCTGGCATGAAAGGCCAATCGCAATCAGTGCACGCTGGCGCATACCGCCGGAGAACTCATGCGGATACTGGTTCGCACGGCGTTTGGCGTCGGGCAGGCCCGCTTCGGACAGCACCTTGGCGATGTCCTCCGGTCCGCTCGGACGGCCATTGGCGCGCAGTGTCTCCCGCACCTGGTAACCGATCTTCCACACCGGGTTGAGGTTGGACATCGGGTCCTGCGGAACCATGCCGATGGTATTTCCGCGCAGCTCGATCATCCGCTGCTCGCTGGCGTGGGAAATGTCCTCGCCGTCCAGCAGGATCTGGCCGCCGGAGACGCTGCCGTTATTCGGCAGGAGCCCAATGGCCGCCAGTGCCGTGGTGGATTTGCCCGAGCCGGACTCCCCCACAATGGCTACCGTCTCACCGGGCATGATGGTCAGGTGTGCGTTGCGCACGGCCTGGACTTCGCCGCTGCCGGTCTTGAAGGTGATGGCAAGGTCGCGGATTTCCAGGAGAGGCTTGTTGCCGTTGGCCCGGGCCTCGCCGATGCTGACGTCTGGAGTTGTCATCTCTTTATCTCTCATCGCTGGCGGCTCTTCGGGTCGAGGGCGTCACGGACGGCGTCGCCCAGCATGATGAAGCTCAGCACGGTGATGGACAGGGCTGCAGCCGGGAACAGCAGGATTTCGGGCCGGGTCCGGATGGAGGCCTGGGCACCTGCAATGTCATTGCCCCACGACATGATGCTCTGCGGCAGTCCGATGCCCAGGAAGGACAGCGTGGCTTCGGCCACGATGAACACGCCCAGTTCCAGCGTTGCCAGCACGATGATCGGTGCCAGGGCGTTGGGCAGGACGTGCCGGACCAGCGCCTTGAACTTTGACACGCCGAGTGCCTGCGCCGCGGTGACGAAGTCTGCGTTGCGTACTTCTATGACGGCGCCACGGGTAATACGTGCCATCTGCGGCCAGGCCAGGAGCGATATGACGAACACTACTGTCCACACGCTCTTGTTCTCGCGGAACAGCGGCAGCTGGGTGATCACCAGGGCGCCGAGGATCAGCGGCAGCGCGAAGAAGATGTCGCCAAGGCGGGCCAATACGGCATCGACCCAGCCGCCGTAATAGCCAGCCAATGCGCCGAGGGTTACACCGATCACCAATACGCAGAGCACGGAAAGGATGCCAACGGACAGCGAAGCCTGTGTGCCGTGGATGACCCGCGAGTAGATGTCGCAACCCTGGAAAGTAAACCCGAACGGGTGGCCGGCAGTAGGCCCGCCTTCCGAGTTCCCGAGTTCGCAGCCGTCGTTCGGCGGGGTGGACGTGAAAAGGCCGGGGAACAGCGCAATCACGATCAGGGCGAGGATCAGCAGCGACGAGATGATAAACAGCGGACGACGGCGGAGCTTGCGCCACGCGTCTGCCCACAGGCTGAGCGGGGCTTGGTCGGTCTTGACCGCGTCCGTCGCCTGCAGCGGGGTTTCATCGATGGGCGCCACGAAGTGGCTGTTGTTACTGGTCATAGCGAATCCTCGGGTCAAGCCAGGCGTACAGGAGATCAACGAGCAGGTTGGACACCACGAACACCAGCACCAGCACGCTGACGATGGACACGATGGTGGGGCCCTCAGTGCGCAGGACTGCCTGGTACAGCTTGTTGCCGACGCCCGGGACGTTGAAAATGCCTTCGGTAACGATGGCGCCGCCCATCAGGCCGCCAAGGTTGGCACCCAGGTAGGTCACCACGGGGATCAGCGAGTTGCGCAGGATGTGTGCCAGGACCACCCGGGGCCGGGACAGGCCCTTTGCTGTGGCGGTCCGGACGTAGTCCGCGTTCATGTTCTCGCTGACCGACGCACGGGTCAGCCTGAGAACGTACGCGAAGGAGACAAGGCCCAGCACGACGGCGGGTAGCAGCAGGCTGCCCCAGTCGGCGTTGGCGCCCACGGTGGGTTTCGCCCAGCCGAGTTGTACGCCAAAGACCAGCTGGAACACGAAGCCCAGCACGAAGGTGGGAACTGCGATGACCACCAGGGAAGCCACCAGGACAGTGGAGTCAAACCAACCGCCGCGGCGGAGGCCGGCGAATACGCCGAAAGCCACACCGAAGATGGCCTGGATGGCCAGCGCTTCGACGGCCAGCATCGCCGTTACAGGGAAGACGCGGGCGAGGCTTGCCGCAATGGGCTGGCCAGTGAAGTCGTTTCCGAGGTTGAACGTGAAGAGGTTCTTCAGGAACAGGCCGTACTGGACAATGAAGGGTTCATCAAGGTGGTACTGGCTGCGAAGGGTATCGATGACGGCCTGGGGTGGCTGGCGGTCGCCGAACAGTGCCGCGATGGGATCGCCCGGCAGGGCGAACACCATGTAGTACACGAGGAGGGTGGTGCCGATGAAGACAGGGATCACCTGGAGGAGCCGGCGAAGGATAAAGCGGACCACGGTATCACCAGCCTTCCGGGGAGGAAGTGAACAGGTTCATGCATACCTTCCTGCCGTGCAAGCCAATGGGGGCCCGGCCGTAACCGGACCCCCATTAGCCTTGGCGGCAAGTTAGATCAAGGACTACTTAGCCGTGATGTTGTAGTAGAGGATGCTGCCGTTCCAGCCGGTTTCGGCCTTCACGACGTTGTTGCTCCACACGATCGGACGTGCCTGGTCCCACAGGGGCAGGCCGGGCAGATCCTCGAACAGCACTTCCTGTGCCTGGTTGAACTTGGCGTTTGCATCCTCGGTGGATGTGGCAGCCAGGCCCTCCTTGAGGAGCTTGTCGAACTCGGGGTTCGTGTACTTCTCGTAGTTGGAGGAAGCGTTGGTGCCCCAGACCGGGCCGAGGAAGTTGTACAGCGACGGGTAGTCACCCTGCCAGCCTGCACGGGTCAGGCCGGGGAGCTGCTGGGACTTGCGCAGGTTCAAGACTTCAGCGAACTTGGCGAAGGGCTGGATTTCAGCCTGGATGCCGAGGTTGTTCTTGAAGCCGTTGGCTACGGCGTCGATCCATTCCTTGTTGCCACCATCGGTGTTGGAAGCAATCTGGAGCGGCTTGGAGTCGTCGTACGGCTGGATCTTGTTGGCCTGCTCCCAGAGGTCCTTGGCCTTGGCGGCGTCGAACGTCAGGATTTCGCTGCCCTTGAGGTCTCCCTTGAACCCGTCGATGACCGGCGGGACAAAGGCCTTGGCCGGGGTGCGGGTGCCGTTGAAGACAACCTTGGCGATTTCCTCGCGGTTGATGGCGTAGGAGAGGGCCTCGCGGCGCAGCTTGCCGGCTTCACCCTGGAAGTTCGGGTTGTACGGCGGGATGTTCAGCGTGGAGTTGGTGGCAACTGCCTTGGTGGCGTTACGGTCCTGGAAGTCCGTCTCATAGGTCTTCAGGGCGTTGGACGGCAGGACATCGGTGATGTCCAGGTTGTCCGACTGGAGATCCGTGTATGCGGGGCCCGGATCGGTGTAGAACTTGAAGGTCACGCCACCGTTCTTGGACTCGCGCGGGCCGCTGTAGTCAGCATTCTTGACGAGGGCGATCGACTGGTCGTGTACCCAGGCGCCTTCCTTCTCGAACTTGTACGGGCCGTTACCCACCGGGTTCTCGCCGAAGGTCTTCGGGTCCGCCAGGGCAGCGGAAGGAAGCGGGAAGAAGGCGGAGTAGCCAAGGCGCAGCGACCAGTCTGCTTCAGGCTGGGCAAGCTTCACGGTAATCGTGGAGTCATCGGTTGCTGCCAGGCCGGACATGGTCTCGGCCGTCGGGGCAGGGGTGGTCTTGGTCTTGCCGTCGGCCGTCTTCTCGCTGTTGACCGCCGACACTTCTTCGTAGCCGGCGATGGACTCGAAGAAGAAGCCGTTGTTCTGCAGGTTCTTCGAGTTGGCTGCGAAGTTCCAGGAGTCAACGAACGTCTTGGCCGTGATGGCCTCACCGTTGGTGAACTTCTGGCCCTGCTTGACCTTGATGGTCCAGTTCTGGGCGTCGGAGGAATCAATGGATTCTGCCAACGCGTTGACCGGCTTGCCGTCGGCGTCGTAGGTCCGCAGGCCTTCGAAGAGGAGTTCGACGACGCGGCCGCCGTAGACCTCATTGGTGTTGGCCGGCAGCAGCGGGTTCTGTGGTTCGTTGCTGTAGGCCGTGATGACCTTGTTGGGATCACCGGTGGCGTCGCTGGACCCCTCCGTGGTGCCGCCTCCAGCGCCGCACCCGGTCAGGGCAAGCGCAGCGATTGCCACGATGCCCAGTGCTTTGGAAGTGCGCGTGAAACGCATTCCGCCTCCTATGAGTTGTGGGAGATAACGAGGGGAAATCTGGTGTTTCCCCGCAGGCCGGGGCACAGCTGTGAACTGTGACCTGTCCTACATGTACGAGTAGCCTAACCGCACGAAGTCCAGATACTGGTACTCCGTTGCCAAACCGTGACCGGGGCGTTCGAAACGCGTTAACCGGTTAACGGAAGTTGTGCAAGTCACATGCTACTCGGCGGTAGCGCCACGGCGAAATCGAAGCGTGGCCTGCATCACCCATTTGCCGGGTGGGATCAGTTCTTGCTGCCCTGCTGGGCCAGGCGCCAATCGGAGACGTTCCACCACACCCCGAGCGGACCCGGGCTGGGTTTGACGCCGGCCACCCGGGCGTTGAAGGCTATGGCCCCGACCGTCTGGTACAGCGGCAGTCCGTACGCCTTCTCCCAGATGCGTTTATCGATCCCGGCCAGCAGTTCGTCCTGTTTCCCGAGGTCAGTGGTGGTAGCCAGCTGTTCCATCGCCTTGTCCGCGTCGCCGTCGGAGAATCCGTTGAAGTTGCTGCCCGCCCCGGTGCGGAAAATCTGGGGGATGCGGCCCACTCCGGCGCCCGTTCCGATCCACCCCAGCAACGCGGCGTCGTACCCTGCGCCCCCAAGCGACTTTGCCCAGTCCGCGTTTGCCTGGCCGGCATCAACCACGCGGAAACCGGCCAGCTGCGCCGAATCGCGGATCAGGCTGAACGCCCTGGCCCGGTTGGGATTGTCACGGTTGTACAGGATCCGGACCGTCGGTGTGGCACCGTCGAGAAGTTCCTTGGCTGCCTCGATGTCCACCTTGGCGTAGTCGGCCGAGCCGTTGTTTTTCACGGTATCCGCGTACTTGGGCTGCCCGGGAAGGAAGACCTGCGAATCAAGCGGCTTGGCGTCCGCAATCAGGTCCCCCACCACCGCATCCACGATGGCCTGCCGGGGCACGGCCTTCAGGAAGGCCTTGCGCACGTCTTCGTCCGCGAAGGGCCCGGAAAAGTTGAGGTCGAGGTGGTCGTACCCAGACTGGCTGTACTGCTCCACTGTGTTTCCCTGGTCCGCCAGGCCGGCGAAGAGTTTCGCCGTGTCGGCAGAAGGCTGCGGCGAGATAATATCCGCCTGCCCGCTGCGGAGCGCATCAACAGCCGCGGGAAGGGCACCGGTGAACCGGACGTTGATCTCGTCAAGCCACGGCTCGGTCCCCCAGACGTAGTCGCGGTTCCGAACGAGCTTCATGGATACTTCCGGAACGATGTCCCGCACGATGTAAGGTCCGCTGGAAAGATACAGCGCGGGGTCGTCGGGAAGGGATTTCGTGTCGAATCCGTTGTTCCAGAAATCTCCCACCGTCTTCAACGCCGAATTTACTGCCGGCTTCCCGGGGTTCCCCTTGGGAGCATCCTTGATCAGGTCGACGAGGTCCTCCTCGTCGCTCAACCCGGCCTTGGCGGCGACCACGTGGGCCGGCAGGCCGACGTCGAACGCGGTCTGCCAGTCCGCGTAAGGCGCGGCGTACTGCAGCGTAATGGACCGGCCGTCGTCGCCGAGTTCGGGGAACGCCGTGCCCGTGAGGCCACCGGCGGCTGACGCGGCCGAGAAGTACCTGGTGCCCGTCCCTGCCGCGGGATCCGCGTCGTCGAAGTAACCCGAACCTGCGGCCCAGCTCAGGAGGAGGTCGCCGGCGTCGATCGGCGCGCCGTCGGACCACTTGACGCCTTCGTTGACTGTGTACCGCACCTTGAGCGGGTCATCGGAGACCTTTTCGTAGCGGCCGAACTTATCGTTCCGCACCACCACGGATTTGTCGTCCAGGTAGTAGAAACCGGAATGCGTCGCTGAGCCGATCTTGGAGTTGATGTCCGTGTTGCCGTCGGTGCTGAACGGGTTGAAGGAGGAAAAAGCGTTGACCTCAGCCACGGTGGCGCTGCCCCCGCGCTTGGCCTCGCCCACCACCACCGGTGCGCTGCCGCCGCCTGAGCAGCCTGAAAGAGTCACTGCGGCCACTGCCGCTGCGGTGATGTACTGCATCAGGCGCCTGACTGGCATGCGTCCGCCTCCTTGTGAAATCCATTCCGGGAAAGGGGGCCTGGAGTCGCCAGGAACGCGCCCTACACAGTCAGGATACGTTGGCGCCGCCGGCTGGGCAGGGAGGAGGACCCCTATGCCCCGGGGTCCGGGGCCGGCCGCAGCAGCCGCGCGCCGCCGTCGTCCGGTTTTAGCAGCGCCTTCGCGCGGCGCCGGTGGCCGTTCCGGGTGTCCGGATCCATTGAGTCGAGAAGGGAGACTGCCATCCGGGACCTGGAGTTGCGCTCCATGACAGGACGGTGGTCATCGATGAACGTCCAGTACAGGGCATCCCAGTCGGGCATCCACTCCCCCGGCGGCAGATCGGACATTTTCCGCAGGTAGTTGCTGCCGGAGACGTATGGCTTGGTGGTGATTCCGGCACCGGAGGCGAACTGGCTCATCGCGTACACGTTGGGAACCATGACCCAGTCGTAGGCATCCACGTACATGGCCATGAACCATTCATAGACGTCGTGCGGGTGGATGCGCAGGAGTGACATGGCGTTGCCCAGGATCATCAGCCGTTCAATGTGGTGGCTGTATCCGGTGGCGAGCACCCGGGAGATCACCATATCCACTGGGGCCAGCCCGGTGGTGGCATCCCACCACCCGGCGCCCAGCCCATTCGTGTGGTTGAGCAGGTTTGCGCTGCGCATCTGCCGGCCGCGGAGACGGTAGGTGGCGCGCATGTACTCCCGCCATCCGATCAGCTGCCGCACGAAACCCTCGAGCGAAGCCAAAGGGGTGTCCTGGCCGGCGCCGTCCAAAACTGCGTCCAGGACCTCACGGGGGTCCAGCAGCCCGATATTGAGTGCCGGGGTGAGCAGCCCGTGGTTGATGAACGGGTGCGCGGTGGAGATGGCGTCCTCGTAGGCACCAAACCCGGCAAGCCGCTCGCGGACAAATTCGTCAAGGTGATTCCGGGCCTCCGCGGCTTCGGTGGGCCAGGCAAAGGAAGCAGGGTCCCCCGGGGCATCCGGAAACTCCTCGGCTACCCAGGCGATGGCTGCCTCGACCTCGCTTGACCTGGCGTCGGGAGTGTCCCCCGGCCCGCCGCCGTCGTCCATCAGTGCGTCAAGGTCGAACATCGCCTGCCCGGCGTCGTTTCCGCTGTTGAACCGGCCGACGGCGGCCGGAACATACCCGCGGGGAAGCTTCTTCCTGTTCTCGGCGTCAAAGGACCACTTGCCGCCCACGGGGCCGCCGCCATCCACCAGGACGTTGAGCCGGCGGCGTTGCCACACGTAGAAGTCGTGCATCCGGGCAGGATTGCCCGCGAACCATTCGTCGATCCGATGGCGGTCTGTGAGGAAGTTGGGAGTCTCCAGGACGTCGCCGTCCTGCATCCGGTAGCCGCCGTCAGCGAGGCCGGCGAACAGGTCCTTCTCAAGCCAGTCATCCACGACGTCGAACCAGGTCACCTGCCGCGGGCGGCTGCTGCGGACGAGCTGCCCCAGCTGGGTGCGCGACGTGAGGGAGGGGTGGCTGGCCAAGACGGCCACCTCATGGCCATGGCTGCGGAGCCGCCGTGCAAAGCGTGCCATCGATGCCCGGTGCAGGACCAGTTTGTGCGAGTGGAAGGCGTACTGCCGGAACATGAGGTCGTGCTCGATCAGTACAAACGCCGTGCCGTCAGCCGGCAGGTCAAGCTGCTGTCCGAAGAGCTGGTGCGGCAGGACGAGGCGCAGGTGCTGGCCGGATTGCATGCCCCAACGATAGTTGGAAGGCTCTGCGGACGTTGCCGAGCGGACACCGGCCCCGCTGTCGCAAACGGTAACCTCCACCTGCCCCGTCCACGAACGGCGGGCCAAGCGAGCATATTCTGGGGTCACCCACCAGACCCAAGCAAAGGAAGCCCATGCCAGATCAGAACCGCCCCCTGCGAAAGCTTGGCTTCCTCACGATCGGACTTTTCGATCCGGCCAACCCGGCCGCAGGCCACGAATCCACTTTGCAAGTCATCGAACTGGGTGAGCGGCTGGGTTTCGACAGCGCATGGCTGCGGCACCGCCACCTGCAGTTTGGCATTTCCTCGCCCGTGGCCGTCATGGCTGCGGCCAGCCAGCGCACGTCCCGGATCGAGCTTGGCACCGCCGTCACGCCGCTGGGCTGGGAGAATCCCCTGCGCCTGGCCGAGGACATTGCCACCACGGACCTGCTGGCCGGGGGCCGGATCAACCCCGGCCTCAGCGTGGGCGAACCGATGCACTGGGACACGGTGAAGCATGAGCTTTACCCCGATTCCGCGGATGTGGAGGACTTCAGCTACGCCCGCGTGGCCCGGTTCGCCCGGCTGGTTGCGGGCGAACCTGTCCGCGATTTCTCCGGCAAGCAGGGTGTGGTGGAGGAGTTTTCCAACCGCGTGGAACCGCATTCCCCGGGTCTGCGCGATCGCCTCTGGTACGGTGCTGCAAGCCGGAAATCAGCGGTCTGGGCAGGCGAAAACGGCTTCAACCTGCTCTCCAGCAGCGTGATTTTCCCTGGCGCGGGCGAAGAACCCGACTTCGCCCGGATCCAGCAGTCCCAGATCCGCGCCTACCGGGACGCGGCCGCAGCGTCAGGACAGCCGCAGGAGCGGACCCGGGTATCGCAGGGGCTGGTGGTCATTCCCACCGATTCGGCCTCTGCGGCACAGCGGGAGAAGTACCAGCAGTACGTCAACGAACGCACTCCCCGCACGGCCGCCCCGCAGGGCCCGAAGAGGATGCTGTTCGCCCGGGACCTCATCGGCACAAGTGAGCAAATCGCGGAGCAACTGTACTCCCACGCGGGTTTCCAGGAAGTTGACGAAGTGGCCTTCGCACTACCCTTCAGCTTTGAGCACGAGGACTACGTCCAGATCCTCACCGACATCGCCACCCGGCTGGGTCCGGCCCTTGGCTGGGCACCGGCCGGAGCCTGACGAACTTAGAAGGCGGTACTGGGCAGGTCCTTCTCGCCGTCGGCAATGGCTGTGACAATCCGCGCTGCAACCAGGTCGGGATCCAGCGCCGCGCCGAACCGCGGCGCTGTCCCGGCGATCGGATGCTCAGACAGGGCGGTGCCGGTGTGGCCTGGGCGTGCGTCCAGGATTCTGATGCCCGCCCGGCGATACTCGCGGGCCGCTGCGACAACGAAGGCCGCGAGTCCAGCCTTCGACGCCGAATACGCCGCCAGGCCAGCGACGGGCGCCTCGGCCACAACGCCACTCAATGTGACAACGAAGGGCTCCCGGCCCTCACGTGCGGACACCGCGAGGTAGGGCTGGCTCTTGGTGATGAGGTGGATCGGACCGGTCGTGTTCACCGCGAAAAGTTCGTCCACAGTGGCGGCTTCAAGTTCTGATGCTGCGCCGAAGGCCACGACCCCTGACGCAACCACTAACCCGTCGAGACGACCGTAGTGCGCATTCGTGTCATCCAGCATCGCTTGGATTACGGAAGGTACACGCAGATCGTGCCCATCTGACTTTGAGGACCTGGCAACGATGGCGCCGTTGCTCTCCAGCAGGGCAGCGACGCGCGAACCGAGTCCGCCGCTGGCGCCGACTACCAGTACAACCGCTCCCTGAAGAGTCGTCATGGATAGGATCCTAAGCCTTTCGAGGTGAAAGGCTCCATTAGACGTTGAAGCGGAACTCCACAACGTCGCCGTCGGACATGACGTATTCCTTGCCTTCGATGCGGACCTTGCCGCGGGACTTCGCCTCGGCCATGGATCCGGCCTCCACGAGGTCGGCGAAGGAGACCACTTCAGCCTTGATAAAGCCGCGCTGGAAGTCCGAGTGGATCACTCCCGCGGCCTGCGGGGCCGTGTCACCCTGACGGATGGTCCAGGCGCGCGCTTCCTTGGGACCTGCCGTCAGGTAGGTCTGCAGGCCGAGGGTGTGGAAACCGACGCGGGCCAGCTGGTCCAGGCCGGACTCTTCCTGCCCGTTCATCTCCAGCATTTCGCGGGCTTCATCCTCGTCCAGTTCGACGAGGTCCGCTTCGAGCTTGGCGTCGAGGAAGATGCAGTCCGCGGGGGCTACGAGGGCCCGCAGTTCGTCCTGCTTTTCCTTGCTGCCCAGGATGGCCTCGTCGGCGTTGAAGACGTAGATGAACGGCTTGGCGGTCAGGAGCCCCAGCTCCTTGAGGTGCTCCATCTCCAGCTTGTCGCTCTTGACCGAGGAAAAAACGGTGTCGCCGCGCTCGAGGACGGTCTGGGCGGCCTTGATGGCAGCCAGTTCGGCGGCCTCCCGCTTCTTGATTTTGACCTCTTTTTCGATCCGGGGAATGGCCTTCTCGATGGTCTGCAGGTCCGCGAGGATCAGCTCGGTGTTGATGGTCTCCATGTCCGAGCGCGGATCAACCTTGCCGTCCACGTGGATGACGTCGGGGTCATCGAATACACGCACTACCTGGGCGATCGCCTCCGCCTCGCGGATGTTCGCCAGGAACTGGTTGCCCAGCCCTTCGCCCTCTGACGCGCCCTTGACGATGCCGGCGATGTCCACGAAGGACACGGCGGCGGGCAGGACGCGCTGCGAGTTGAAGATCCCAGCCAGCTGCTGCAGCCGGGGATCCGGCAGGTTCACGACGCCGACGTTCGGTTCGATGGTGGCGAACGGGTAGTTCGCCGCCAGGACCTGGTTGCGGGTCAGCGCGTTGAAGAGGGTTGATTTGCCGACGTTGGGCAGTCCGACGATGCCAATAGTAAGAGCCACGAGCACTGATTCTACCCGCAGCGTCCCGTCCGCCCGTACCGGCGGATGTCACTCCCGTTGATTGTCAGTGCCCCGTGCAACAGTGAACTCATGGATGGATTTGCCTTAATTCTTGCCCTCTTCATGCTTCTTGTCGGTGCCTTGGCCGGTGCGGCCGCCACCTACTTTGTGCTGCGGAAGAACACCAACGGCGTTGAAGCTGACTTTGACGCCGTGTCCGCCCGGCTGTCGGAGGTCAGCGCACAGTTTGCAGCGGCCGACGCCGAACGCCGGCTTCTGGCGGCACAGAACCGCGAGCTGGGTGAGGCCAGGTCACAGGACGGCAGCGTGCTGCGCGCCCTTGCCCCGGTGGCGGAGAAGCTCACGGCAGTCCAGCAGCAGGTGGCGCTGCTGGAACGGGACCGCGTGGAACAGTACGGCCAGCTTGCCCAGCAGCTTCAGGAAGCGCGCCTCTCCGACGAACAGCTGATGCGCTCCACGCACGCACTGGAATCGGCCCTCAGGTCCAACAGCGCAAGGGGCCAGTGGGGTGAAGTCCAACTGCGGCGTGTGGTGGAGGCTGCCGGCATGCTGCGCCACGTTGATTTCGTGGAGCAGGTCCACAGCGCGGGCGGAGACTCCGCAGTCCGTCCCGACCTTGTAGTCCAGCTTCCCGGCGAGAAGATCCTGGTGGTGGACGCCAAGGTCCCGTTGTCCGCCTACCTTGAGGCACAGGAGATGGGCGCTTCCGCGGCACACTTCACGCAGCATGCCGAGGCACGGCCGGCACCCCAGTCGGTCTCCGACCGCCGTTCACAGCAGGCGCTCCTGGCCGCCCATGCAAAGGCACTGAGGGCCCACGTGGATGCGCTGGGTAACAAGAGGTACTGGGACATTCCGGGGAACTCCCCCGAATTGGTGGTCTGCTTCATCCCTGCGGAATCGATTCTTGCGGCTGCCCTTGAAGCTGACGCGTCGCTCCTGGACCACGCACTGTCCAAAAACGTTGTCCTGGCCTCTCCGGGGACCCTGCTTGCCGTACTGAAGTCTGTGGCGTTCACGTGGCGGCAGGACGTCCTGACCGACAATGCGCGGGAACTGTTTGACCTCGCCCGGCAGCTCTATGACCGGATGGGAACCCTGGGCGAGAACGTCACGAAGCTGGGGTCATCGCTAAAGACGTCCGTCGACCGCTACAACTCGCTGGTGGGGACGCTGGAGGCCCGAGTGCTGCCCACGGCCCGCAAGCTGAACACCCTGGATGAAGCGGGCCTGGCTTCACCGGCGCCCGTCGAAGTCACGCCCCGCGCCCTTGCGGCCCCCGAGCTGCAGCAGGACGGGGCCGCCGCGTAGGACGCCGGACGTCAGTCGCGCGGGCGCCGTCCACCGAGGGCGCGGCTGACGTCGCCGGCTTCCTTCAGGGTTGCGCGGAGTTCCTTAGGCAGCGAAAACAGGAGGTCTTCCTCGGCGGTGACCACTTCTTCCACGCTTCCGTACCCGTAGTCAGCGAGCAGCCGCAGCACGTCCTGGACCAGCACCTCGGGAACGGAGGCCCCCGAGGTCACGCCGACGGTCGCCACGCCTTCAAACCATGCTTCGTCCACCTGGTTGGCGAAGTCCACGCGGTAGGACGCCTTGGCGCCGTATTCCAGGGCCACTTCCACAAGCCGCACGGAGTTCGAGGAGTTTGCCGACCCCACCACGATCACCAGGTCCGCTTGGGGAGAAATCTTCTTGATGGCCACCTGCCGGTTGGTGGTGGCGTAGCAGATGTCGTCGCTGGGCGGGTCCTGCAGGGTGGGAAACCGCGCCTTCAGCAGCCGGACCGTTTCCATGGTTTCGTCGACGCTGAGAGTGGTCTGTGAGAGCCAAATGACCTTTTCAGGGTCACGCACGGTGACCTTGTCCACCTCGTGGGGGCCGTTGATGATCTGGATGTGGTCGGGCGCTTCGCCTGCTGTTCCTTCCACTTCCTCGTGGCCGTCGTGGCCGATCAGGAGGATGTCGAAATCGTCCTTGGCGAACCGGACGGCTTCCTTGTGCACCTTCGTCACCAGGGGGCAGGTGGCGTCGATGGTGCGCAGTCCGCGCTGGCCGGCAGACTCGACGACGGCAGGTGACACTCCGTGCGCGGAGAAGATGACCAGCGCACCTTCGGGAACCTCGTCCGTCTCGTCAACGAACACAGCACCCTTCTCTTCGAGGGAACTGACCACATGGACGTTGTGGACAATCTGCTTGCGGACGTAGACGGGAGGACCGTAGTGCTCCAGTGCCTTTTCGACGGCGATCACGGCCCGGTCCACTCCCGCACAGTAGCCCCGGGGGGCTGCGAGCAGCACCTTCTTGGCCCCGGTGACGGGCGCTGCAGCTGCTACTTCCTCGGGCGAGCGGCGCCTACGCGGGACGGTTGGCATCGAGAGGGAAACAGCTGTGGAGGTCATCTCTCCATGCTACCGGGTTGCCCGGGGCCGCCTTCGCGATACGGCTCCGCCCACGAGCGCCAGCACCAGCAGCACCCCACCGGTCACGGCCGTGCCCAGGGTCCAGCCCCCGAAATTGGATGCCGCAGCGGGAACGAACCCGTCACGGAAAAGGTTAGCCACATCATTGCCCGTGTCTGTCGCAAGGGCCCTGGCCGTTCCGGCATCCGTGGCCAGCTTCCACGCACCGGCCATCAGGAGTGCACCGATGCCGGCAGCAGCCCCCACTGTCCAGCGGCGGCGGGCCGCCACCAGCGCGAGGAGGAAGGCGACACCTGAACCGATGGCCAGCAGGTACCCCATGGGCGCGTAGGTACCGAGGCGTTCCACCCACTCCCGGTGTTCCGGCTGGCCGACGTTGATCAGTGTCTCCTGCGGTGCATCGAGGGGAATCCCGCTTGTCCTGGAAATTTCCTCCACTCCGAGGGCCACCAGCGGCGCGACGTCGAGCGTCAGGGACGATGCCTGCCCGGCGGCGCCTGCATCACCGGCCGTGGAGGCGAAACTCAAGCGGTGGCTCTTGCGCAGCGTCTCGTCCCACGCCGCCGGATACCCGGGAAGTCCCGTCAGGGTTGTTGCGGCGTTCTCCAGGACCGGCTGCACAAGGTCGTTCAGGAACCCGGGAACGGCGCTCGTGTCGATGGTCCCGACGGCGGCCGTCGCCAGCTGCTGCCGGAATTCGGGGTCCTGCCCCATGGGCGCCGCAAGGCTCACGAAACCGTCTTCGCCGACGATGTTGCGGTCCAGCCAGATGGCAGGAACCGCCACGGCGGCCAGGAGGATGCCCAGCACGGTAGCCAAGGCGGAAACGAAAGTGCGCACAGCAGGTCCTTCAGGTTGATGGCGGTAACCCCATCCTAGGCAGGTATCCTGACCGGGCTCTGTCAGTCCCGCGTGCTATTGCTTATGGATAAGGTTGAAGGACCGGTACCCGCATCATTTTCTGACTCAGCTCCTGACGCAGTATTTTCTGACAGCCTGATTGTCACAGCCACCAAAGGACCCCATGCCCGCAGTTCCAGTCCCGCAGGGGCACCCGCATGTCTGAGCAGCCTTCCCTGCCGGACACCGCGCCGACCACCCTGCCGGCCACGGCCGCTGAAACCACGCCGGAGAACCCGTGGCCCCTGCAGTTGCTCTCGCAGAAGCTGAAGGTCCACATCGACCGCACGCCGTCTGCCTGGGTGGAGGGCCAGGTCATCGAGATGAACCGCCGGGGAGGTAACGCCTACCTGACCCTGCGCGACGTCGATGCCGAGGTGTCGCTGCCGGCGTCTGTGTGGACCAAGGTCCTGGAACGCAAGAATCTTCCCTTGGAGCGCGGATCACGGGTGGTGGCCCTGCTCAAACCCGAGTTTTGGTTGAAGACCGGCCGGCTGAACATGCAGGTCCGGGATATCCGCCCCGTCGGCCTTGGGGACCTGCTTGCGCGCATCGAACGGCTCCGCCAGGCTCTCGCAGCTGAGGGCCTGTTCGCTGATTCGAGGAAGAAGCCCCTCCCCCTCCTGCCGCACCGCATCGGCCTCATTACCGGCCGGGACTCGGATGCCAAGAAAGATGTCGTGCGCAACGCCGCCCTGCGCTGGCCGGCCGTTGAATTTGAGATCCGCGAAGTGGCGGTCCAGGGCAACAGCGCCGTCTCGCAGGTGGTGCGCGCCCTCCGGGAACTGGACGGCCTCCCGGAAGTCGACGTCATTGTCATCGCCCGGGGCGGCGGGGCACTGGAGGACCTGCTGCCGTTCAACAGCGAAGAGCTGGTGCGGGCGGTGGCGGCGGCAGCCACGCCGGTAGTCAGCGCCATCGGGCATGAAGCCGACCGGCCGCTGCTCGACGACGTCGCCGACCTTCGGGCGTCCACTCCCACTGATGCGGCCAAGCGGATCGTTCCGGAGGTCTCCGAGGAACTGGCCGGTGTCCGGCAGGCCCGGGAACAGCTGCGCCGCTGCATTGAACGGCTGGTGGACCGGGAATCGGACCGGCTGGCCTCCCTCAATTCCCGTCCTGTCCTGGCGTCGCCGGAAGGCCTGGTCACTGTGCGCAGCGAGGAAATTGAACGGCTGCTTCGGCGGTCGTCCACGGCCGTGAACTCCACTGTGGTCCGTGCCGGTGACCGGTTGGAGCACCTCAGGACGCAGGTACGTGCCCTGTCCCCCCAAAATACGCTGGACCGAGGGTACGCGGTGGTGGAGCTCGCCGGGCCGCACGCGGCGTCGTCAGGCACCGGCCACGCAGTGGTGCGGCGCCCGGCCGATGCCCCCGCCGGGCAGCCCCTGGCCATCCGCGTCGCCGAAGGCCGGTTCGGCGCCACATCCACTGGCACCGGCAGCCCCGGGGAAAAACCAGAAACACCTGACCAGCACCATCCGGAAACGGGAGAAACAACATGACCGAGCAGACGCCGGATAACGGCACCGCCGCACTGAGCTACGAGGAAGCACGCGAACAGCTCATCGCCGTCGTAGGCCGCCTTGAAGCCGGCGGCGCCAGCCTTGAGGAGTCCCTTGCCCTGTGGGAACGCGGCGAGGCCCTGGCGGCACGCTGCGAGGAATGGCTGGAGGGCGCCCGCAAACGGCTCGCCGCTGCCCGGGACCAGCCGCTCTAGGCCATCCGAAACGTCCAGGGAGCTAAGAGCCTCAGGACCGAACCACCAGCTCGCGTTCCATGGGAACGTCGAACTCTGCCTTCGGCCACTCCAGGTTCAATCCGCTCATCGCGCCGAGCAGCAGCTGCTGGACCGCTATCCGGGCGTACCACTTCTTGTTGGCCGGTACCACGTGCCACGGCGCACCCGGGGTGCTCGTCGCGTCTATGGCAGCTTGGTAGGCCGCCATGTAGTCTTCCCAGAACGCCCGCTCCTGAAGGTCCCCGCTACTGTACTTCCAGTGCTTGGAAGAATCGTCCAGCCGGGCCAGCAACCGGGACTTCTGCTCCTCCGCGCTGATGTGGAGCATCACTTTCACCACAGTGGTTCCCGAGTCCGCCAGGCGGGCCTCGAACTCGTTGATGGCCACGTAGCGGCGCTTGATTTCATCCGGGCTGGCCCACCGGTGGACCCGGTGGATCAGAACGTCTTCATAGTGCGAACGGTCAAAAACCCCCACCATGCCGACGGCCGGCACTTCCTTCTCGATGCGCCAGAGAAAATCGTAGGACTTCTCCTCGTCCGTGGGTGCCTTGAACGCTTTGAACTGGACGCCCTGCGGGTCCATGGCCGCCATCACGTGGTTGACGATCCCGCCCTTGCCGGCAGTGTCCATGGCCTGGAGGATCAGCAGGACCCTCTTGCGGCTCCCAAAGCGGGAGGCAGCGAACAGTTTTTCCTGGAGTTCGGTGAGCGTGCTGTCCATCTCGGCCAGCAGCGCCCGCCCGTCGTCCTTGGTTCCGGTGTAGCCGGGGGTGGAATCTGGGTCGACGTCGTTAAGGACGAACCCCTTCCCAGCCCGAAGCGTCTCGGACGGATGCTCGTCAAATGTCTCGGGGCCGGCCATGGGTTTCCTTTCGCGCTGTGCTCGCGGGCGCTGAGCCCGTGAGCACAGGCTAGTTCCCCTGGTACCTGCTGAGGAAGTCCCCCATCCGGCCGACGGCTTCTTCGATGTCCTTGACGTTGGGCAGGGTGACCATCCGGAAGTGGTCCGGGCGCACCCAGTTGAAGGCGCGGCCATGGGATACCAGGATCTTCTGCTCACGCAGGAGGTCCAGGACAAACTTCTCGTCGTCGCGGATGTGGTAGACCTCGGGGTCGAGCCGCGGGAACAGGTACAGGGCTCCCTTGGCCTGCTGGGTACTGACACCGGGAATGGCGTTGAGCATCTCGTAGGCCTTGTTGCGCTGTTCGAGCAGCCGGCCACCGGGGAGGATGAGGTCCTGGATACTCTGGTACCCGCCCAGGGCGGTCTGGATGGCGTGCTGCGCCGGAACGTTGGCGCACAGGCGCATGTTGGCCAAAAGGCTGATGCCCTCAAGGTAGTCCGCGGCGTCCTTCTTGGGTCCGGAGATGGCCATCCATCCTGCCCGGTACCCGCACACCCGGTAGGCCTTGGACAGTCCGCTGAAGGTCAGGCAGAGGACGTCGTCGCCAGTCAATCCGGCCATGTTAACGTGGACGGCGTCCTCGTAGAGGATCTTTTCGTAGATCTCATCCGCGAAGAGCACCAGGCCGTGCTTCTCGGCCAGGGCAACGATCCGTTTCAGCGTCTCTTCCGGGTAGACGGCACCGGTGGGGTTGTTGGGGTTGATCACCACGATGCCCTTGGTGCGGGGCGTGATCTTCGCTTCCATATCCTCCAGGTCGGGCTGCCAGCCGGATTCCTCGTCGCAGAGGTAGTGCACGGGCTTGCCGCCGGCCAGTGCAACGGACGCTGTCCACAGCGGGTAGTCCGGGGTGGGGATGAGCACTTCGTCGCCGGAATCCAGGAGGGCCATCAGCGACATGGTGATCAGTTCACTGACGCCGTTTCCCAGGTAGATGTCGTCCACGTGGATGTTCTGGATACCGCGGGTCTGGTAGTACTGCGAGACGGCGGTGCGCGCCGAGAAGATGCCGCGGGAATCGCTGTAGCCCTGGGCGTGCGGGAGGTGGCGGATCATGTCCACCAGGATGGCGTCGGGGGCCTCGAAGCCGAACGGGGCGGGATTGCCGATGTTCAGCTTGAGGATGCGGTGGCCTTCCGCTTCCATTTGCTGGGCGGCCTGCAGGATGGGTCCACGGATGTCATAAAGGACGTTGTTGAGCTTCGTGGACTGCCTGAATTCTGCCATTCCTCAAATATGCCACAGGAAGGATGGACAGCTGCTGAGACCTCGCCCACATATGGACGACGGCGGCTGCCGGACTTTTGAAAGTCCGGCAGCCGCCGTCGTCATGGCGAAGCAAGCCCCGAGGGGCGCGGGAACTACTTGACGATGCCCTTGTCCTTCAGCCAGGCGGCCGCAGCGTCCTTGGCGTTCTGCTTCTGGCTGCCGCTTACTGCGCGGTTGAGGTTGATGAGGTCATCGGTGGTCAGGATGCGGGAAACTGAGTTCAACGCTTCCTTGGCCTTGTCCGTCATGTTCTTTTCGTTGTACAGCGGCACTACCTGCTGGGCGATGAAGTTGTTCTTCGGATCCTCCAGCACCACCAGGTCGTTGTCCGCGATGGACGGCGTGGTGGTGTAAATATCCGCCACCTGGACCTGGTCTTCCAGGAGCGCCTTCAGGGTCACCGGGCCGCCGCCGTCGCTGAAGGGTTCCAGCTTCTTGGGCTCGCAGTTGTAGTTCTTCTTCAGCCCGGGCAGCCCGTAGGCGCGCTCCGCGAACGTTGCCGGCGCACCCACCACAATCTCGCTGCAGACCTTGGCGAGGTCCTCGATGGACTTGAGCTGGTACTTCTCGGCGGTGGCCTTGGTGACCACCATGGCGTCCTTGTCCTCAGCCTTGGATGCATCGGCCACGGCGAGGCCGTCGGCCAGCTTGTCCGGCAGGGCCTTGTAGATGTCGTCAGCGGAGACCTGCGTAGCTGCCTTGTCCACATACAGCAGCAGGTTGCCGGTGTAGTCCGGAACCACGTCAACGGAACCGTCCTGAACGGCCTTGAAGTAGACCTCGCGCGAACCGATGTTGGGTTTGGTGGTGGCGGTGACGCCGGCCGCGTTGAGCGCCCCTGCATACAGTTCCGCGATGATCTGGCTCTCTGGGAAGTCGGCCGAGCCCACTGTCAGGGACGTTGCACCGCCGGAGGACCCGCCATTGCTGGACGGGGCGTTGCTGAGCGGATCGGACGAGCCGCCACAGGCGGACAGCGCAACGGCGAGGCCAAGCCCCGCTGCGAGGCCGCCGAAGCTCCTCCGGCCCAGGTTGATCGGACGGTTTTCTTTCATGACTTACCTCCTTGTAGGACAGTCTCCGCAGGGACGGGGTCTGTACTATCGGCCGCGGCCTGCTGGCTGCGGCGTGGCTTGAGTGAGGCCCCGGTTGTGAGGAAGAGCCTCTGGAACAGGGCTAGGACAAGGTCGACGGCGATGGCGAGCGCCGCGATGAGCAGCGAGCCTCCCAGCATCTGGGGAAAGTCGCTGAGGACCAGTCCGTCGAACAGGTACCGTCCCAGGCCGCCCAGGTTGATGTAAGCCACCACGGAGACTGTGGCAACCACCTGCAGCACGCCCGTGCGGAACCCTCCGAACATGACGGTCAGGGCGTTGGGGAGCTCGGCCCGGAACAGGACCTGCAATTCCGTCATGCCCATGGCGCGGGCGGCATCCACAACGTTCCGGTCCACGCTGGAGATTCCGGCGTAGGTTCCGGCCAGGAGCGGCGGAACGGTGAGAATCACCAGCGCCCAGACCGGCGGCATGAGGCCGATGCCGGCGAGCAGCACGAAGAGTGTCAGGAGGCCCAGTGTGGGCAGGGCACGCAGGGCGCCTGCCAGGGCCACCACCGCCACCCGGCCTTTTCCGGTGTGGCCCACGAACAGGCCGATGGGGACAGCAATCGCCGTGGCGATCAGCATCACCAGCCCCGTGTACTGCAGGTGCTCGGCCAGCCGAACGGGGATCCCCATGCTTCCGGACCAGTGCAGGGGGTCGGCTAGCCAGTCGAAGGTATCGGTGAAGACGTTGCTCATGCGTTGCCACCTCCGGCCTGCGGCTGGGAAAGGCGCCGCGCGGCGTTGGCCGGTTCATCGGCAGCACCAGCGTCCAGGCCCGGCCGGGAGTGCTTTCCGGCCCGTACCCAGGGCGTGAGGATTCTTTCCAGGAGAACCAGGACGGCATCCATCAGCAGCGCCAGGACCAGGATGGCGACGATGCCCACCACAATCTCGGTAACGAAGTCCCGTTGCAGGCCGGAGGTGAAAAGCATGCCCAGGTTTCCGATGCCCAGCAACGCTGCAACGCTGACCAGGGAGATGTTACTGACGGACACCACACGCAAGCCGGCAAACATGACGGGCAGGGACAGCGGCAGGTCGACCTGCAGGAACCTCGCCAGCGGCCGGTATCCCATGGCGACGGCGGCCTGGCTCACTTCCTGGTCAACGGAGTCGAAGGCGTCCAGCGCGGCCCGCACCAGCAGTGCCACCGCGTAGATGGTCAGGGCCACCACCACATTCAGGGGGTCCAGGACGCGGGTGCCCAGAATGGTGGGCAGGATGATGAACAGTGCCAGCGACGGAATGGTGTAGAGCAGGGAACTTGCGGTCAGCACTACGGACCGCAGTGCGCCGTTCCTGCGCGCGAGCTGAGCCAGGGGGATGGACAACACCAGCCCCAGCACCATGGGCACAAGGGCGAGGACCAGGTGTTGCCCGGCCCGTTCGAAGACCACGCCGCTGTTCGACAGGAACCATTCCATCAGAGCGCTGCCTGCCTGACCTGGCGGGCCTCTTCGATCAGGGCCAGGACTTCACCGCCCCGGACGGTACCGAGTACCTTGCCGCCGGCGTCCACGGCCACGCCCAGGCCCGACGGCGAGGACAGGGCCGAGTCCAGGGCACGGCGCAGGCTTTCTCCCGGCCGGAACAGCGACCCGCCGGGAATGAGGCCGCTGTCTGTGCCGGGCACCGCCCAGCCGAGTGGGTGCATGTCCGCATCCACCACCAGCTGCCAGCCGCCGGCGGCGCCGGGATCGGACTCGTTGCCGGCCGCCCCCCGGATGATTGTTGGCACCGGATGGATGGTGACGCCGTCGGACGCTGTGAACCCAAGGTGGCGGAAGCCGCGGTCCCTGCCCACGAAGGACGCAACGAAGTCGTTGGCCGGCGCCCGGAGGATTTCCTCCGGTGTGGCGTACTGCGCCAGTTTCCCGCCGACGGCGAAGACGGCAACCATGTCGCCCAGCACTGTGGCCTCGTCGATGTCGTGGGTGACGAAGACGATGGTCTTGGCCAGGTCCTTCTGGAGGCGGAGGAGCTCCTGCTGCAGCTCTTCCCGGACCACGGGGTCCACGGCGCTGAACGGCTCGTCCATGAGCAGGACCGGCGGATCGGCCGCCAAGGCGCGCGCCACACCCACGCGCTGCTGCTGGCCGCCGGACAGCTGGGCGGGGTACCTCTTCCCGAGGGACCGGGCAAGGCCCACAACGTCAAGAAGTTCTTCGCCGCGCTTGCGGGCGTCGGCTTTCGAGACGCCGTTCAGCCGCGGAACGGTGGCGATGTTGTCCAACACCGATCGGTGCGGCAGCAGCCCGGCGGACTGCATGACGTAGCCCATGGAACGCCGCAATTCGGCGGCTGGCGCCGAGGTGACGTCCTTGCCGTCCACCGTGATCACTCCGGACGTGGGCTCCACCATCCGGTTAATCATGCGAAGCGACGTGGTTTTTCCGCAGCCGGACGGCCCCACGAAGACCGTAATGGAGCCTTTGCGGATGGACATGGTCAAGCCGTCCACGGCAGGTTGTCCGCCCTGGTACTCCTTGGTCACGTTCTGGAATTCGATCATCGATGTGTCCATGGTGCGGACTTACCTGTTCTGCTCGGATGCCACTCAAAGCGACGTGACATGGTCATCAGCACGCTGATAATTACGGTAGCCCAAGCCGGCCCGGCACACAGCAGTTTGCGGCACGGATCCGGACAAAGGAATCCCTACTGTGACCATTCGCAGCCGGTTGCGGTCCGGATGGGACACCGCTGCCGCACTGCGGCACGCCACGGCCCTAAAGTGGGAGGGTGACCAACTTGGAAGTATCGCCGCAGCAGGAAGTCTGTCCCCCGGCCGCCGCAGAGGGTCCGTCCGGCCCGTGCCTGCAGCTGTGGCCTGAGCGGGAAGTGCCGCTCGGCGGGGTGCGCGCCATGAACGTCCGGCGGACCCTCCCCCAACGCGGCCTGCCCACCATCGGCGCCTGGTGCTTCCTGGACAGCTTCGGCCCGGACCGGACGGCGATGTCGGTCCTGCCGCACCCGCACACCGGGCTGCAGACGGTGACCTGGCCGCTTGCCGGGACCATCCGGCACCGCGACAGCGTGGGCAGCGACGTGGTGGTCCGGCCCGGTGAACTGAACATCATGACGGCGGGCCACGGAGTCTCCCACTCGGAGTTCGCGGTCCTGCCGCAGGACGGCGTCCTGCCCGTGCAGCGCGGCCTCCAGTTGTGGGTGGCGCTTCCTGACGCCCACCGGCACTGCGCGCCCGCGTTTGAACAGCACCGGGAGTTGCCGCGGGCCACCGGTGCCGGTTTCACCGCCACCGTCATGGTGGGAACGTTCGACGGCGTGGCCTCGCCTGCCACGATGTTCTCACCCATTGTTGGGGCTGACGTCTCCTGCGGCGGCGATGCCGTCCTGCCGCTGGATCCGGAGTTCGAACACGGCATCCTGGTGCTCGACGGGGGGCTGCGCCTGGATGGGCAGGAGCTTCCGCCGGGGCCGCTGGGCTACCTGGGTACGGGCCGGAAAGAGCTTCGGCTGCAGGCAGATCCCGGCACCAGGTTCCTGCTCATCGGTGGGGAGCCCTTCCGGGAGGAATTGCTGATGTGGTGGAACTTCGTGGGCCGCACCCATGATGAGGTGGAGAAGGCCCGCGGGGACTGGGAAGCCCAGGCAGGCCTGGCCGGTGCCCAGGCGGCAGCCGCACGCTACGGGCTGGTTGCCGGCCATGGTCCGGAGGCCGGCGCTGAGGCCGGCCGGATACCGGCTCCGCCGCTCCCAGGGGTCCGGCTCACACCCCGCAGGCGGACCGTCCGGGACTGACGCCGGGCGGCCCTGCCCGTCAGGCGGGCTCGGCCACCAGCTGGAGCACCCCGAATACGGGTTCCTGGTCCAGCACCCTGACGTCGGCCGCGCCGCCATCAGCGAGGTAGCGGCGGAAAGCCTCCTGAAGGGGCACCACGTTCATGCCCAGGCCGCTTCCGAGGATGACCGGACCGTTGATTCCCAGCTGGCGCAGGACCTGGAGGGCCAGGCCTGCAAGGTCCTTGCCGGCCTGGTCGAGTATGTCCCGGCTTTCCTGGTGCCCCCGGGCGGCTGCCTCCACAACGTGCCTTGCCTGCTGGGCCCAGAACCTGCGGCCGGTGTCCGGTGAGTGGAACAGGGCAATGAGCCGGTTGGGGTGGTCCACTCCGCATGACTCCAGCAGCGCTGCCGTGAGCGGATCCACAGCCAGCCCCTGGTCCATCCGGCGGAGGCTGTGGCGGACCGCCTCCCGGCCCAGCCAATATCCGCTGCCTTCGTCGCCGAGCAGGTAACCCCACCCCCCGGCCCGGGCTTCGGCACCGTCGGCGTTTTTGCCCCACGCTGCCGAACCGGTGCCGGCGATGACTGCCACGCCGGTGCGGGCGCGCCCGGCTGCCAGCAGCAAGCGGGAATCGTGTACCACCGTGACCACTGCGCCGGGAACGTGCGGCCGGATCAGGGCGGCGAGGGCTTCGGCGTCCTCGGCGGTATCGATGCCACCGGAGCCGGCGTAGACGCGGGACACGGGCCCCGCACCGATCCGGGCGAACAGCTCGGCAATGTTGCGTGCCGCCTCGTCGCGGCTAACGTTCTGGACGTTGGAGCTTCCTACGGACTCGTCAGCCGCCGGGGTGCCGTCTTCGAACCGGATTCCGCGGGTTTTGGTGCCGCCGATATCGAGGCCGATGATGATGCCGGCCAGCGGGCTGGCGCCGGACTCACCGGAGTTCTGGACGGGAACGGCAGGGGGTTGTTCGCTGTTTTGCACGTCACAAGACTACTGTCCGGAGCGGACAGCAGGGCTGCTGCGGCATGCCGGAATGTCACTGCCGCTGTCAGTGCTCCGTGCGGTGCCTGACCAGTCCGGCCAACAGCCGCGGACCGTCGGTCACCACCATCTCCCGGAACAGGCGCACGGAAGCAGGCTCGGCGCCGGCTTTGGCCCTTCGCCACGACAGGCCCACTTCGCGGACGGCGAGCGCCGAGCCCAGCGGTACCTCCACCCACCCAAGGTTGCCGGTTTCCGGGCTCACGGTGCGGCCGGGCGCGTCACCGCCCGGCGGCAGGATGCTGACGCCGAGCCCGGCCGAGACGAGCCCGCGGACCGTGTGGGAATCCTGGCTTTCGAAGGCTATCCGGGGCCGGTAGCCCGCCTCTTTGAACAGCGCGTCAGTCAGGGACCGCAGCCCGTATCCGGAGCCGAGGGCCACAAATGGTTCCGTCCTGATGTCGGCAAGGTCCGCCGTCGGCCTGCCCGCGAGGCGGTGGGCATGGTGCACCACGAGGCGCAGCGGCTCCCGGTAGAGCGGCGCCGACTCCAGGTGGCGGCCGGCAGGTGCTGCCGGGGCGGTGAGGGCGAGGTCGGACGCACCGGATGCCAGCTCTTCGAGGCAGGCGTTCCGGGCGCCTTGGCTCAGCGTAAAGGACGCTCCCGGGTGCCTGCTGCGGAAGGCACTGATGAGCAGTGGCAGCGTCCCCTCGCCGAAGGTGTGCTGGAACGACACCGCGATCCTGCCCCGAGCCACATCCGATTCATTGCGCACCACGTCCAGCCCACTACGGAACTCCTCCAGGGCGTTCTCGATGAAGGGCAGGAGGGTCCGGGCGGCGGGGGTCAGGCGGACTCCCCTACCGTCGCGGACCAGCAGTTCGGTCCCGACGACGGCGCTCGCCCGGGCGATGGCCCGGCTCACCGTGGACTGGGGTACTCCCAGGATTTCCGCCGTCGCGGTGACGTGCTCCGTGCGGCCCAGCTCGGACAGCACAGGTAGAAGGGGAAGCAGCTGCACCAGTTGTTTGCCGTCCGGTTCCATCAGCCCTGCCCCCTTAAACTCATCCAGCGTAGCTATAAGTCTGACATGAATAATGCATTGGAAGCATCTATTAGCCCGGGACTACGCTTACCCCATGCCACCAAACACCAGCCTTGCAGGCACCCACGCCTCGCCACCGCGCTGGACCGGGCATGCGAAGGGATCCGCCGCCTACGCGCGGATCCTCGCCGGCCTGTCCTTTGCCGGCGTTGCCACCTTCGCCCAGCTCTACTCCACGCAGGCCGTGCTGCCACTGCTTGCCTCCGACCTGCAGATCAGCGCGGCCGAGGCCGCCCTGACCATCTCGCTGGCCACCGTGGGACTCGCCGTGACTGTCATCCCCTGGTCCTTCCTCGCCGACAGGATCGGCAGGGTCCGTGCCATGACGTGGGGAATCTGCGTGGCCACCGTCCTGGGCCTCCTGGTTCCCCTGGCCGGCAGTTTCCAGCTCCTGCTGGCCCTGCGACTGCTGGAAGGAATGGCGCTGGGCGGAATCCCGGCCATTGCCATCGCATACCTGAACGAGGAAGTGACGAAGGCGCACGCCGCCGTCGCTGCCGGAAGCTACGTGGCAGGCACCACCCTTGGCGGCCTGGCCGGGAGGCTGGTGGCTGGACCGGCCGGAGAATTGTGGGGCTGGCGCGCGGCCGCCCTTGCGGTGTCGGTCCTGGCCACGCTCGCAGCCGTCGCGTTCCTGCTGCTGGTCCCCAAAGCGCGGGGTTTCGTGGCATCCGGGGGCACCGGCCTGCGCGGGGCTTTCAGGACGCTTGCCGGGCATGTGCGCCATGGCCGCCTGCTGGCGCTCTATCTCCAGGCCTTCCTCATGATGGGCGGCTTCGTGGCTGTCTACAACTACCTGGGGTTCCGGCTGGCGGGCGAGCCGTTCACCCTGCCCGCGACCCTGATCAGCCTGATTTTCCTTGCCTACCTGTCCGGGACCGTCACCTCCCGCTGGGCCGCCGGCCTGACCATGCGCTTCGGCCGCCGGTCCGTCCTCCTGGCGGGCCTGTCGCTGTCCGTCGGCGGGCTTGCCCTGACACTTACGCAGTCCCTTGCCCTGATCCTCGCCGGCCTGGTGGTCTTCACCGGCGGCTTCTTTGCGGCCCACAGCATCGGCGCCGGGTGGACGGGAGCCATCGCCACGTCCGGCCGGGCCCAGGCGGCATCGCTGTACAACCTGGCCTACTACCTGGGCTCCAGCGTGCTCGGCTGGGCGGGTGGCCTCCTGTTCCAGTCCCTGGGCTGGAACGCCCTGGCAGCAGCCGTCATGCTGCTGGCCTGCCTCACGGCGGCGATTGTCGCCGTCGTCCATCCCTCGCGCGAGCCCGCACCGGCCTGAAGGGCGCCCCCGGCGCCTACCTGCGCAACGAATTAAGTCCTTCGCAGGAACTGATGGGAACGCAGAAATTCGGCGTGAGTGGCCCTGCAGGGCCTGGGAGGGCGGTTCCGGCGGTCTAGGATGAATGCAGGACAGTTGGAAGGAACCCGCAGTGAGTATGAATCCCCGGCACCCCAGGCCCGGAGCACACTTGGAACCGCTGGATGCCATCGACGAGCGCCTCCTTGCCGCGCTGGTGGCCGACGCGCGGATCTCGAACAAGCAGCTCGCCGAAATGGTGGGCATCGCACCGTCCACTGCCCTGATGCGCGCCCGGGCACTCTCCGAACGCGGAATCGTCAAGGGCTACGAAGCCAAGCTGAGCCTTTCGGCCATCGGCAGGTCCGTGCAGGCTCTGGTGGCTGTCCGGTTGCGCGCCCACGACCGCGACCAGATCGACCGTTTTACCGCACGGGTCCCGCACCTGCCGGCGGTGCTGTCCACCTTCCACACCTCAGGTTCCGTGGATTACCTGCTCCACATCGCCGTCGGCAGCACCGAGGACCTCCGTGACTGGGTGCTCGACAACCTGGCCACGGACCCCGTGGTGGGCCATACCGAAACCACACTGGTTTTCGAGCACATCCAGGGCAACCACGGGCCGCTGCCCGACTGACGGGTTACTGCCGTCAGGCGAGCCGGCCGCGCAACGCCTGCGCCAGCGTAAGGCTGGCCAGGACCACCGCCGCTGCGCCGCATACCACAACGAAGCCGAGCACCGCCGCAGGCTGCCCCACCATGCCCGACGCCCATCCCAGGCCCAGGACCGGGACGGCGCTGCCCAGGTACGTGATGACGTAAACCGTGCTGATCACCTGGGCATGGCGGGCGGCCTCCACCTTGCCCGCAACGTCGTTGAAGACCGTGCGGAAAGCCAACCCCTGCCCCATCCCGGCTGCCACGCAGGCGGCCACCAGCAGCAGCGGGCTGTGCAGGGCCCCGGCAGTCCCCAACAGGACCACCGATACCCCCAGGACGGCAAGGCCCGCCGGAACAACGAACCGGCCCCGCACGGTGAGCAGCTGGCTGAAGGCCGAGGCCGCCAGCGGCAAACCGGCGAGGACACCTATCAGGGGCCGGGAATCAGTCTCGAGGACCCGTGCAAAGTACCCGGGCGCGAGGGAAAGGGAAAACCCGAACACGGCGAAACTCAGGAACCCTACGCCGGAAGCAAGCCAGAAAGCTCCCCGCGCATTCCGGGACACCGCCGGGCGGCGCGGGGCAAGGGCCTGGAGCGGCCGGGACACGGCCGGAACCGCAATGGCCGGGCGTGCGCGGATGAGGAAGAGCGGGACCAGCAGGCCGGCGAGGACCACAGAATGCACGCCGTAGGGTGCCGTGGTGGTGCCCGGCAGGAGGGACAGCAGGCCGCCGATGGCCGGGCCAGCGGCCACTCCCCCGGAGGAAGCCAGGAGCGTGAAGCGCGACGCCCATTCCGGGCGGGAGGGCAGCAGCTCGCGCAGGGCAGCCGCGCTGGCGCCCGTTGCCAGCGCTACAGCGATCCCCTGCAGGGCCCGGCCCGCGCACAGCCCTGCCAGAGTGTGGGCCTCGGCAAAGACAAGGTTGCCGGCGAGGCCGCCCAGCACAGCCAGGAGCAGCGCGGCCCTGCGGCCGATATGGTCCGACCAGTGCCCGGCCAGCATCAGGGTGGCTACCAGGGCCAGGACGTAGCTGGCGAACGCTGCCGTGACGTCCAGTGCGGAAAGTCCCAGCGATGCCTGCAGCAGCGGATACAGCGGGGTGGCGAGGTTGGCCCCCACCAGCAGGGCAAAAATCACCGCGCCGGAGATCACCAGACGGGCAGTGGTAGAGGCGTTCCAGCCGGACGCCGTGGCGGGGCGCATCCGCAGTTCGCTGAAGACCGTCATGGTGCCGCCTCCGGGGTTGGCCGCGCGGGTGGCCCTTGTGGGGTGCCGCGCGGAGGAATACAGGTGTGGCTCCAGAATGCGGCACTGTTGGCCCTTTGATCCGAAACAAGTGCAAGAATTGAGCACAATCATCAAAGATGCCGCGAGCGAGTGACGGAGAATGAGCATTTGAACAATCTGGATGCCACCGACCTGAAGATCCTGCTGGCCCTCATCCGGGACCCCCGGATCCAGGTAGGGGAACTCAGCGATGCCGTGGGCATTGCCCGGAACACTGCACAGACGCGGGTGCGGCGCCTGATCAGGACCGGCGTCCTCCGGCCCGGCGGACGGGAAGTGGACCTGGAGGCCGTTGGCTACGACGTGGTGGCCTTCGTGACCATCGAAGTGTCACACCGGGAACTGGACGGCGTTGTGGGAGCCCTGAGGCTGATTCCACAGGTGCTGGAGGTCCACGAAATTTCCGGGCGCGGCGATGTCTGGTGCCGGGTGGTGGCAACGGATACCCACAACCTCCAGTCATCGCTGCGCCAGGTGCTGCGGATCAAGGGCGTCATCCGCACGGAAACGGTGTTGGCCCTCCACACCCACATCCCGTACCGGACCGAGCCACTCATCAGTGGCCTGAGTAATTCGGCATCCGCCGGCCGCTAGGATTTCCTGAATGACCATCATCGATAACGCCGTGTACGTGGACGGCGCCCGCCATGCGGAGCCGGAAAGCCTTGAGCAGACGTTCGAAACTTTGGCCCGGCACGGCGGCATGGCGTGGATCGGCCTGTACAGGCCCACCGCCGAGGAGATGGCTGCCGTAGCTGCCGAGTTCGGCCTCCATGAACTGGCTGTCGAGGACGCCATCTCGGCACACCAGCGCCCCAAGATGGAACGCTACGACGACAACCTTTTCACCGTCCTGCGGCCTGCGCGCTACCTCGATGCGAGCGAGACCGTGGAGTTCGGCGAACTCCACATCTTCACCGGAAAGAACTTCGTGGTGACCGTCCGGCATGCGGAGATGGCCGGCGTGGCCAGGGTCCGGCAGCGGCTTGAGGCCCGTCCCGAGCTCCTGCGGCATGGGCCCGAAGCAGTGCTTTATGCCTTGCTGGACCGGGTGGTGGACGACTATGCCCCGGTGGTGGCCGGCCTGGAAAACGACATCGATGAGATCGAGGACCAGCTGTTCAGCGGCGATAGCAGCGTTTCGCGCCGGATCTACGAACTGGCCCGTGAGGTCATCCAGTTCCAGCGCGCCATCCACCCGCTGCCGGACATGATGCACCAGCTCAAGCGGGGGTTTGCGAAATATGGAGTGGAAACCGAACTACAGCACAGCCTGCGGGACGTGGAGGACCATGCCGAGCGGGTCATTTCCCGGGCCGATTCGTTCCGGGACCTGCTGCAGAACGCCCTGACCCTGGACGGTACCCTCACCGCCAACCGGCAGAACGAGGCAAGCGCCGAACAGAACGAACAGGTGAAGAAGATTTCATCCTGGGCAGCAATCCTGTTCGCGCCGTCCTTCGTGGCCGGCGTCTACGGCATGAACTTTGACCACATGCCCGAACTCCATTGGGGTTTCGGCTACCCCATGGCACTGGTCCTGATGGTGGCCGCCGCAGGACTCATGTACGGAATCTTCAAACGCAAGGGCTGGCTGTAGCAGGACGGTGCCTCAACAGCCTCCCGCGGGGCGCGGGCGTCACTCCTGCCTGGGCCGTGACAGTGGCGGGTGGACATACCTGTCGGTTGCCGTAAACAGCGCAGCGGGCGCTCCGCCGGTTGAGGCGCGGGCCTTTCTTCCGGTGTCCTCCAGCTGGGGTGTCATCTTGCGGGTGAAGTTTCCTGCCGCCAGCGGAGCGTTCCACACTGCCTCGTAAACGGTGCGCAGCTGGGTGAGCGTGAACTCTGCGGGGAGGAGCCTGGCTGCCACGGTGGTGTATTCCATCTTGCCGGCAAGCCGCTGCAGGCCCTCCGCAAGGATCTGCGAATGGTCGAAAGCCAAAGATTCGCCGGTGCTGCCGGCGAGCATTTCGTGGACCGGGTACCAAGCGGCGCCGGCGGCATCGGTCCCGGCCGAGACGGCCGGAAGGGTTGCGCCGTCCGTCGCCAGCAGGACCAGGTGGGCAACGGAAACGACCCGCATCCGGGGGTCGCGCCCGGGGTCGCTGTACGTAGCCAGCTGTTCGAGGTGGACCGGCAGTGTTCCCAGGTCCAGCCCGGTTTCCTCGGAGAGCTCGCGGCCGGCAGCTGCCTCCGCTGATTCCCGGGGTCCAACGAATCCCCCCGGCAGTGCCAGCCGGCCCTTGAAGGGGTGGGCGCCGCGGCGGACCAGGGCGGCGTGGAGGACGCCGCCGTTGACGGCGAAGACCACCAGGTCTGCGGTCAGGGCAACGGACGGGTAGTCGCCCGGCCGGTAGGACTGGAGATAGTCCCGCTCGGCGTTGGAGTCATTCATGCCGGCGCACCTTCCAGGACGGTGCGGGTGGCCCAGGGCGGGGAGGTGAAGCCGTTCCGCTGGGCCAGAACCAGGTCGATGACGTCAGTGGCGGTTTTCATGCGCCGTTCGTGGCTGCCGGTGACCAGGATCCAGGAGTGTCCTTCCGCTGTCAGGGTTCCCTTGAACCATTCGGTCATATCGGCACGGCGGTGTTCGCCCTCCCGCCAGCCGTCGTCTTCGAAGGCCACACCTTCGTCGTCGGTGACCAGGTACAGATCCCGGCGCGGCAGCGTATCCATGGCGTGATAGGAGCCGTAGCTGCGCTCCCCCAGGTAGTACCGCTCCCACAAGGTGGTGGCCAAGGCGTCGGTGTCGGCGATGACCAGCGGGCAGGCATCCGCTGCTGCGTTCTCCAGCTGGTTTTGCCGGGCACCGATAACGCTGAAGTCCCGTGCTGTCCACACCATGTCGGCCAGTTCCGCGTCCGGCTTCACGGCCCGCAGGGCGTCGAACTTTTCATAGGTGTGGGTGCGGCCATATTCGGGCACTTCAGCGATGAGCGGGAACCGTGCCCGGTAGTGGTCCATCAGGGCGCGGGTGAGGGTGGTGGTGCCGGTGGACTCCGCGCCGACAATGATGATCCTGGTGGCCAGTTCCTGCCGGGCCGGAGCTATCACATATGGCCAGGCCGCGCCGGGGTCGTCACGGCAGATGGTGCCGCTGATCGGGTAGGTGGTGCGGGACTGGTCGACGATCACATGGTCGGCGCCGAAGTAGCCCGCCAGCCGGGCGCCATAGGCCTCGGAGCTGAAGACGGCGTCGACCGCGGTGATTCCGTGGGATTTCAGGGCCAGGCGCATGAGCTCGTTCTGGGCTTTCCAGATGGCGTCGGAGCGGTAGTCCTCGGGGCAGTCATTCGGCATGGCGATGACCTGGACGTTGGTGTCTTCAAATTCGGCGGCCAGCCATGTGGCACGGTCGGCGACGGTGATGGACTCAAAGCGTGTGCCGAGGACAAGGACCGCCACCTTTTCGGACTGCGAGGCGGCCGTGGCAATGAGGTGGGCATGGCCGGCGTGGGGAGGGTAGAACTTGCCGATGACCATTGACTGGGTGAACATCGTCAGACTCCTGCCGGGACGGTCATCAGGGTGGCATTTTCGGCGGCCCGGGTGCGTTTCCAGCCGCTGAGCCCGTAAATGCAGAGGGCGAGGAATCCGATGTAGAGGATGGCTGTCAGGGCAAGCCCCCGGCTGAAGTAGAGCGGAATGGAGACCACATCGATGAGGATCCAGACGTACCAGTGCTGGAAGATCTTCTTCGCCTGCCAGTAGGTCGCCACCAGGGAAGCTGTCAGGACAAAGGCATCCGGCCATGGAACTTGGGAGTCGGTGCCGTGGGTCAGGATCATGGCCACAGCAGCAGTGCCGGCCAGGGTGGCACCGGCGCCGAGGAGGACTTCCTTGCCGGTGGCGTCCCGGATGGGCAGATCGTTGCTGGCCTCGGTGGCGGAGCTCCCGCGGACCCAGTTGAACCAGCCATAAACGGCCACAGCAGCGAAGATGACCTGAAGGACAGTTTCGCCGTAGAGGCCGGCCCCCAGGAACAGGATGATGAACGCCAGGTTGTTGACGATTCCTACTGGCCAGTTCCACAGCTTCTGCTTCGCGACGCCGTAGACGCATGCCGCGCCGGTGACGAAGCCGATGACCTCGATCCAGCTCACGGGAGAGCCGAGGAGATCTGGCACAGCGGTGGAGTTCATCCAGTCGAGTAGGGCCGTCATCGCCGCTTCCTTTCATTATTATCAATCGGATAATTAGAATGTAGCTGATAATTATCAAACTGACAACTAGGACTGTGGCGCACTTCTCCAGCTGCGCCCGATGTTGCCTGGAAACGACAAAGGCCATCCCGGAAGGATGGCCTTTGATGAAACGAAAACTGTGGAGCTAAGGAGATTCGAACTCCTGACCTCTTCGATGCGAACGAAGCGCTCTACCAACTGAGCTATAGCCCCGAAACGGTGTGACCTTTTGGCGGGATCTGAACCGGTGCCCCTAGGCTACACATTTTTACTGTCCCAATGCCAACCGACGTTCCCGGCACCGCGAATGCCCGAGCAGGGGCCGCGGTCTGGCCAGGCTGGGGACTAGGCCCTGCGTCGCTGCAGGACGTCGTCGAGGTTGCTCAGGGCGCTCTGCGCCTTGGTGAGCTGCTGGGCGTCAACAGATTCAGCGCCGGCCGCGCCCTGCTTCAGCGACGGCTTGCCGACGGCTTTCGGCGCCTCGGGAAGCTCAAGCGGTTTGGGCTCGGGCCGCTCGGCCTTGGCAGCCTCCACGTAAACGGGCTTGGGGACCTCAACGGGCTCCCAGGGCGTACTGGAGGGAACGTCCGACGCCGGTGCTGCCGCGCTGGTATCGCCCGCGGCCACGGCTACGGCAATGGCTGCTTCACGCAGCTCGACGGCGGTCAGCGGCTTGGCCTGGGGCTTGTGCGCCTCGGCGTCGAAAAGCGGGCTTTCCGGCCGGGCGGGCACCGGTGCGGTTTCCGGCATAGGCGGTATCCGGTCAACGGGGGCAGAAGTCCTGGACGGGGCGCTCATGGCGGAGCGGAACGCTGCATTGACTTTCGCCTTGCGGCTCCGGACAGCGAGGGTGCGCAGAAGAACGACGCAGGCCGCCGTGAGCGCCACGCAGGACAGCGGCAGGACGGCGGAACCCAGGCCGAAGGGCAGCAGCACGCCGGAGACGAACGCCGTGATGAGCGAGAGGAACCCCACGAGTGCGATGGATGTGCGCCCGTAGTGGATGCGCAGCCGCCCGTTGGCTGCGCCGGGGGGGCCGGCAGCGGCCGCGGGCCTGGCAGCGGGTGCGGCGCTCTTCCTCGTATCCATCGTTTTCTCCTGCTTGGCGGCGACGTTCAGAACCATGCCTTGCGGCCGTTCCGGTTTCTCCTCTGCGGGTGTGTCCGCCATGAAATCGCCGGCGGGCTGGAACTGGTGCCTGCGGTTCCGGAGGACGTAGGGGGCAACCCACACAATCCAGAGCACGACAGCAACCACAAGGATCACAGAGCTGCTAAGGGGGAAGTCCACACTCAAAACCGTATGAGTATCACCACTGCCACAGTGGCATTGGCTGCGGTGTGTCGCAGGGCGGTTGCCAAATGAGTGGAATTAAGACGGCCGGGACGACAACCAACGCGGCAACAGGCCGTCCGGGACTTCCTCGGAGGTCAGCGCAAAGGACCGGTGGTCAGCCCACGCACCATTGATGTGGAGATACCGGGGCCGGTACCCTTCGTCGCGGAAGCCCAGCTTCTCCACCACCCTCAGGCTGGGTCCGTTTTCGGGCCGGATGTTGATTTCCATCCGGTGCAGCCCAAGAGTCTGGAAGCAGTGGTCTGTCACCAAGGCCACCGCAGTGGGTGCAATCCCCCGGCCCGCCCGGGCCTGGTCCACCCAGTAACCCAGCGTCGCCATCATTGCCGAGCCCCAGAGGATGGATGACACCGTCAGCTGGCCCACTATGTGTGGGGTCCGGCTGCCCGCCACCCGCTCCGTGATGAGGAAAGGCAATGCCGTGGACTGGGCCGCCTGGGAGTTCAGCGAACGTACCATCTGCCGGTAATCCGGCAGCCCTCCCCGCGGATCGGGGTTGGACGCTTCCCACGGCGCGAGCCACTGGCTGTTCCGTGACCGCACGTCGGTCCATTCTTTCCGGTCGCGGTAGCGGATGGGCCGCAGGACCAGGTCACCGCACTCAAGCGTGGCCGGCCAGATGGGACCGAAGCGCACGGTGCTACTTGGAAAGTTGGGCGGCGAAGCCCGGCAACCACTCCCGCAGGCCTGGGCCCAGGTCGTCACTGTCAACGGCCAGCTGCACGCAGGCTTTCAGGTAGCTCAGTTTGTCACCGGTGTCGTAGCGGCGGCCGCGGAACACCACACCGTAGACGCCATAGCCTTCACCCTCGCCGGTGGCAAGTTCCTGCAGGGCGTCGGTCAGCTGGATCTCGCCGCCACGGCCGGGGCCGGTTTCCTCCAGCACGTCGAAGACGGCGGGGTGCAGCACGTAGCGGCCGATGACTGCCAGGTTGGACGGTGCCTCGTCCGCTGCGGGCTTCTCAACGAGCCTGTTGATCCGGACGTAGCCTTCGCCGTCGATCTCCTCTATATCCGCGCAACCGTAGGCGCTGATCTGGGACGGATCCACCTCGATCAGCGCAACCACCGAACCGCCGGTCTTGGCCTGCACATCGATCATGGTTCCCAGGAGCTCGTCCCGCGCATCAATAAGGTCATCACCGAGAAGCACGGCAAAAGGCTCGTTGCCCACATGCTGGCGGGCCCGCAGCACGGCGTGGCCGAGCCCGTTGGGGTCGCCCTGGCGGACGTAGTGGATGTCGCCGAGGTTGCTGGCGGCCTGGATGGATTCCAGCTTCTTGGTGTCACCCTTGTCCGAGAGGGTGGACTCGAGCGACGGGACACGGTCAAAGTGGTCCTCGAGCGCCCGCTTGTTGCGTCCCGTAATCATCAGGACATCGTTGAGCCCGACGCCAACGGCTTCCTCCACGACGTACTGGATGGCAGGCTTGTCCACCACCGGAAGCATTTCCTTGGGCATAGCCTTGGTGGCGGGAAGGAACCGGGTACCCAGCCCCGCAGCGGGGATGACGGCTTTGCGAACTCTCGGGTTACTGGTAGTCACCGGACTAATCTAGCGTCAGCGGCAAGCATTAAGTAATCAGCGGTCCGGCCCCGGCGCCGTCCTGCACATGAACCCGCCGCCCGCGGCGATGGAGGGAAAACCATGACTGAACATCAGACCGGTGCCAAGGACGGCATCCGGACTGCCCACCGTGCCCGCCGCGCGGAACTCTCCCCGGCGGCCCTGGAGGACGCCGGCAACGCCCTGGCGGAACATGGCACAGCCTGGGCCGACTCCCTCGCGGACGGCGCGGCCGCAACTTTCTGCGTCTACCTGGGCGTCGGCGTCGAACCCCCTACCCTGCCGCTGATCCAGGCCCTTCATGCCCGCGGACACCGCGTCCTCCTGCCGGTGTGCGAACCCGCGCGGGAACTGAGTTGGGTGTTCTGGTCTCCCGGCATCCCGTTTGCGCGCAGCCGCTACGCGCCCGTCATGGAACCTGACGGGCCGCGACAGGGGCCGGATGCGGCCGGCGGGGCGTCCGGGCTGTTCATTCCGGCCACTGCCGTTGATCTTTCCGGCAACCGGATCGGCCAGGGCGGAGGCTATTACGACAAGTTCCTGGGCCATTTGGACACTGCCGGGAAGCATATTCCGCTTGCCGCTGTTATCTATGACGAAGAACTCCTGCCTGCCGGGCGGATCCCCGCCGAGGAGTTCGATCGTCCCGTTCCGGCCGTCCTGACTCCGGGCGGACTGCGGGTCCTGGCAGGCGCTCCCTGAACCCGGACGCCGGTGGACGGGGATGATAGAATTAGCACTCAGGCCCTGCGACTGCTAACGGACCACCAGTGGAACGGGTGGCAGCACGGGACCTCTCGTTTGCCCCAGAGGAGGAGCACCAGTGCCAACATATGCTTACGCCTGCAAGGATTGCGGCCATGCTTTTGACATCGTCCAGTCATTTTCGGACAGTTCGCTGACGTCCTGCCCTGAATGCGAAGGCACGCTGCGCAAGAAGTTCAACAGCGTGGGCGTTGTCTTCAAGGGATCGGGCTTCTACCGCACCGACTCCCGCGACTCCAAGGGCAGCACCGTCTCCGCAGCACCCGCGGCCCCGGCAGCCCCTGCTCCGGCCCCCGCACCGGCGGCTGCCGCCAGCTGACACTGGTCCACACCGGCCCTCAACACACTCGGGCTGACCGCGGCCCCGGACCTGAAGACAGCGCCATGTTGTCCACATAGGACCGGGGCCGCTGTCGTCTGGCATGCCTGCCCGCCTAGCGTGGAGGGATGCCTGCACATCCCCTCCGTGCCCACCGCAGACCGTCCGTCTTCCAGGCCAAAAAAGGAGCTGCCGCGTCCCGGCGCGGCAGCCCGCTGACCCGTGTGGCGGGGTTGCTCAACCGCAACCGGCGCCTCGCTGTTGCCCTGCTGCTCTGCGCAGCGGCGTCCATGACGGTCCACCAGCTCACCCCTGCACCGGCCGACACTGCCACAGCCCTGTCCGCAGCGAGGGACCTGCCCGCCGGAACGGCTGTCACGGCCTCGGACCTTGTTCAGGTGCGGGTACCGCCCGGCATGCTTTCCGAGGGCGTGCTGAGTGAGCAGGCTGAGGCGGCAGGCAAACAGTTGGCAACGCCGCTGCGGAAAGGGCAGCTGGTCACCGATGTCCAGCTCCTGGGTCCCGGGCTTCTCACCGGCACTCCCCCGGGATCGGCTGCCGTTCCGTTGCGGATGGCCGATGCCTCGTCCATTCAGTTGGTTTCACCCGGGCAACTGGTGAACGTCGTCCTCACATCCGGAAACGGGTTCGACCAGCAGGGACCCTCGGAGGTCCTGGCCGCCGGAGTCCCCGTCCTTTGGACCGCAGCCAAGGGTGGCCAGGGCGGACAGTGGCTGGGTACCGCCGAAACCGACGGACTCATCGTGGTGGCAGCCACAGCTGAACAGTCAGCGCGGCTGGCCGGGGCGTCCACGCAGGGCAAGTTGTTCTTCGTCCTGGTGGGACCGCCGTCGTGACCGGCCTTGCCGTGCCCTGCAGGGCTGCCGTCACGTCCGTAGGGCTGTGGGCCGTCAGCCCCAGTGCGGGGGCTTCTGCTCTTTCAACCACGCGTCATGGTCGTCGTCGCGATCGCCCCAGGCCCGGGGATCATCTTCCGCGGCAGTTTTGGGCAGTACGCCCTCCACCTGTCCGTGAGCTGCCCGTGAGCCGGCGTCTTCCGTGTCCGCGGGATCGGCGGAATCTGCGGCGCTTTCGGTTTCGGCCGCGTCCGCGGTGCTGTCAACATCCTCGGGGTTCGCGGCATCCTGTGGCGCTGAAGCATCCTTCGGGGTCATGATGCCCGCCTCCTCACTGTCTGGTCCTGCAGCGGCGTCGTCGGCGCCGTCTGAAACTGAATCGTCCTGGGATGCAGGGCGCTCCTCGCCCCGCGTGGCGTCACGCCGGAAACCCGACCCGTTCGTGCCCGCGTACGGGACCGAAGCAGGCTGCGCTGCGTCGATTCCATTCAGCGCCTGATGGACGTCGTCGTCAAGGAAACCGGCGGACTCTGCCGAGCGGCCCGGAAGAACCACCCGCTCCAGCCCCAGGTACCCTGCAATCCGGTCCGCGCAGGCCGAAGGATCGGTGAACACCTCAATGGTCCACAGCGGCATGTACCGCCACCCCAGCCGCTCCAGCATCTGCGGGCGCAGCCGGCTGCGCTCACGGACGCTCATGGTGCGGTACTGCTCGGTGCCGTCGGACTCGATCGCCACCGGCCAGGGAAGGTCTGCCTCGTCCTGGCCCATGGTGCCCAGCGGGTCTGCGGCCGCCACCACGTCGATGACGCCGTCGTACTGGTGCCACACGCGGGCGCCGCGTGCACGAAGCCTGTCGCCGAGGTCGGCAACAAGCGGGTCGGCGCCGAGCGCCTGCTCGCTGGCAGCCGCCCGGGACGCCGGAGTGCCGAGGTCCGTATTCCCCGAAATCTCCCGGTCAAGGAGCGCGTACAGGTCCAGGGCACCGTACGACAGCCTGGTGTGGTCCAGGTCCTCCGGACGGAAGCACGTCAGGACGTGGATGGAACGGCGGGCGCGGGTCATAGCCAGCGCGAACTTCTCCCTGCCGCCCTCGGCGGACAGCGGGCCGAAGTTGTGAAGGGCACGCCCATGGGGTGTGCGCCCGTAGCCGGGCGAGAAAATGACATGGTCACGCACCAGGCCCTGCGCCCGCTCCAGGTCTACAACCCGGAAGGACTCAGGCCCCGCACCGAAGAAGCTGGCCAGCCCGGGGTAGTTGGGCAACTGGAGCCGGATGGACTCGCCGATCCTCGCGGCATGCCGCAGGCTAGCTGTGACAACCGCCAGGGACGTCCTGGGCCGCAGCCGAGCGTGCTCGAACACCAGCTCCACCACGCGGTTGACCTCGGCCACCACGGACTCCACGCCCTCGTGGTCGGCGCTGGGCAGGCCGGTGCCGTCCGGCAAGTACTCCACGAGCAAAGACCGGTCCAGCCCCGTGGCCGACTGGCCCTCGGGAAGGCGGCGGAGGCCGCCGTCGTAGAAGTTCCTGCTCAGCTGCAGCACCAGGTCCTCGTCCACACCTCGGTAGACATTGGTGAGCTGCCACACCGGCAGCACCGCGGAGAGAGCTTTGAAGGCGCTCTCGACCCGCTGATGCGCGGACTCGCCGGGCGCGAGCCGCTCCACCCCCACGGTGAAACTGCGGGGACTGGCGATCCGGGCATCGCCGAAGGCAATGACCTGCCGCGCACGGGCGATGGAAGGCAGGACCGCCTGCAGGCTGGTGGCTTCGGCGTCGAGGATCACCACGGCGTCGAAGTGCTGTTCCGCGGGCAGCAGCCCGCTCATCAGGTAAGGGCTCACCGACCAGACGGGCACCAGCGTGCCGATCAGGTCCGGTGCCTGGGCGGTCAGCGCGGGAAGTGATACCCGGCCGTCCTTGAGCAGGCTGCGCAGGAGGCCGGCCTGCCGGGGCTGGTCCCCGATGGCTGCCCGCCAACGCTCGGCCAGGTCCCAGCGCAGGCGTGCTGCCCCGCTGGCGATGTGGGCGTTGTCCGCGAGCCGGTACTCGGCTTCGAGCTGGCGCAGGGCATCGCCGTCAGACATTGCGAGGTAGTCGTCGCCGCTGATCATGGCCTCGAGGGCTGACTGCCACCAGGCCAGTTCAAGTTCGGCAGCCACCGATCCGGCGGGAACTTCACGTTCGGCGAGGTCGGCCAGGAGCTCGCCCAGGCCGTGCTCGCGCATGTTCTCCACCAGCAGCGTCCGCTCGGGGAGTGTCTTGAGCGTGTCAGTGTCCGCCACCAGCCGTTCCAGCCGCTCCAGGAGGTCTTCGTAGCGGATGGTGGACAGCGCCCCGCCCCCGGCTGTGTGCTTCAGGCATTCACCAAGGCTCGCAAGCTCCTGGTCCAGCTCGAGGTACAGGGCGTTCATTTCCGCCAGTCCGGACGGGACGGCAGGGTGCCGCTGGGTGGTGGCGTAGCCGGCCCAGCGGGCACGCTGTTCCTGGACCAGGACCAGGGACGTGTGCAGGTCTGCGATGTGGACGCCTGGCCGGACGTACTCCTTGGCCACCCGGCGGAGCCGCGACCGCTGCATGGAGGTCATCTCGATCCCGCGTTCCCGCCGCCACGCCGAGGGTGCGGTGGATGAAATGAGGTCGGTGACCGGCCGGTCGAAGATATCCGGCGTGAACTTGTCCAGGCTTCCACGCACGGCAACCAGCAGCTCCAGCTGCTCGCCCCACTCGGCGAACGATTCACCAAGGCGGATCTCCGCGTGCTCGGCCACGGCATTCATCCGCTCCCGGAGCACGGGAAGGCTCTTTGCAATGGCCCGGACCAGGTCCTGGGCTTCTTCCGTTTCCTTTCGCGTCAGGAGCCGGGCGCCATGCCACGGGCTGGTGGTGGACGCCTTGCTGAAGCTGCCCAGCTCTGCTGCGCGCTGGAGCCGGCCAGCGAGTTCCTCGCGGTCGCGGATACTGTCCAGGACGCTCCGCTTCAGCCGCACAGTGGTGGCAGGTGCGGGATGGATGGAGGTCAGCTCGGCCAGCGACTGCATGGCCTGGTAGGGCGAGCAGCCCCATCGGTCACGGACATTGTGCAGGGACGCCACGTGGTCCATCAGCGCATGGCGGTGTTCGGTCAGCGTGCTGTGCAGGTTCCCCAGCTGTGGCTTGAGGGACTTTTCGTTCCGGACAATAGCGCGTACCAGCTGGGACTTCAGTTGCTGCGCGGTGACGTTCCCGGACAACTGGAACAGGATTGAGTCGAGGCCCAGGGCTTCGAGCTGACCGGAAACCTCGTTCAGGCTGGCGCGCCGGTCCCCCACCACCAGGACGGTCCGGCCGGCGTCCACCAGGGCGCCGATGGTGTTGATGGCTGTCTGCGTCTGCCCTGTGCCGGGCGGGCTGCTGACCACCAGCGAGTCGCCTGCGCGGGCGGCGTCCACCACGTACTGCTGGTCCGCGTCCGCGTCGAGGAGGAGCAGTTCGTCCTGGGGATGCCGGCTGTCCAGCGGCGGAAAGCGGGAGGGGTCCGGTGCTTCGACATCCACCACTTCGCCGCCGCCGGCCGTGGCCAAGGCGGAGACAACGGGGTTGGAGTCATTGATCCAGGGGTCGTCAAGGTTCCCGGAGAGGTCCGCAAACGTGGATACCAGCAGGTTGTGCTGCGCTTCGGCGCCGTGGATGGGCCGGATGAGGGTGCCCAGCCGGTCCAGCACGGGCTGCGGATCGAAACGCGCTGTGCTGTACGCGAGGCGGGTGACGGCGTTGACGTCGAAGACAATGCCGTGGACGGACTTCAGGTGGCGGACCAACGCGGGGTTGATGTGTGCCTGCTCTGTCAGCTGGAGCTCGTAGTCGTCTTCCCCGGGCCGGACGGTGAGGGAGATCGCCGTGAGCATTACGGGCGCGGAAACCCGTTGCGGTTTGCCTCCGACGGCGGATGTCCACACCACAGTGCCTGCGGAGAGGTACCCGGCGTCGATGCCGCGGTCATTGGACAGTTCGAAGATCTTGGACCGGATGTTGCGGGATGCCCTGGCTGCCACCACATACTGCTGCTGATCGCGGATCAGTGTGGACAGGCGGGTGCGGCGCCCGGCCATGAGCTGGGCCAGGCCTGAGGGGTGGGCCGAGGTGAGGTCTATGGAACCTTCGGGCGTCTTGGTGAAGCGCAGCATTGTGTCTGCCCCGGTGACGGGTTTGAGCCCGGACAGCCATTTACGAAGCTCTTCCGAGCCTTCCGGGTGGCCTTGACCAACTGACACTTCTGCCTTCTTTTCTGCGTTTGCACGTGACGCCCTGGACCATACCGGCATAGGTTCGAGAGTAGCCGCTTCCGCGGCCGGACTGAGAGACCGCAACACTGGAGCCGCGAAATAGGGGAGATTTCACAGGCGGCTCCCGGGAGATTCGCCACCGTGGCCGGAGACAGCGGCAAGACAGAAGTGGCCGGCCTCCGTTGACGGAGGCCGGCCACTTCAGGATGCTATTCCCACTCGATGGTTCCCGGCGGCTTGCTGGTGACGTCCAGCACGACACGGTTGACGCCGTCCACCTCATTGGTGATCCGGTTGGAGATCCGGGCCAGGAGGTCATAGGGCAGGCGTGACCAGTCAGCCGTCATCGCGTCTTCTGACGAGACCGGGCGCAGGACGATGGGGTGGCCGTAGGTGCGGCCGTCGCCCATGACGCCGACGCTGCGGACATCTGCCAGCAGCACGACGGGCATCTGCCACACCTCGTTGTCCAGGCCTGCGGCGGTCAGCTCGGCGCGGGCGATGGCGTCGGCCTTGCGCAGCAGGTCCAGGCGTTCCTTGGTGACGTCGCCGACGATCCGGATGCCCAGGCCGGGGCCCGGGAACGGCTGGCGTCCCACGATCTCCTGGGGCAGTCCCAGCTGGGCGCCCACGGCGCGGACCTCGTCCTTGAACAGGGCCCGCAACGGCTCCACGAGCTCGAACTGCAGGTCCTCGGGGAGGCCGCCCACGTTGTGGTGGCTCTTGATGTTTGCTGCACCTTCACCGCCGCCGGATTCGACGACGTCCGGGTACAGGGTGCCCTGGACCAGGAACTTGATCTTCTCACCGTGCGCGGCGGCCTCGGCGATGATGGCCAGTTCGGCTTCTTCAAAGGCGCGGATGAACTCGCGGCCAATGATCTTGCGCTTGGTTTCGGGATCGCTCACGCCGGCCAGTGCGGAGAGGAAGCGCTCCTGCTCGTTCGCGATGTAGAGCTTGACGCCGGTGGCAGCAACGAAGTCGCGTTCCACCTGCTCCGCTTCGCCTTCGCGAAGCAGTCCGTGGTCAACGAACACACAGGTGAGCTGGTCGCCAACGGCGCGCTGGACCAGGGCCGCTGCGACGGCGGAATCAACGCCGCCGGAGAGTCCACAGATGACCCGGGCATCGCCGATCTGGTTGCGGATGCGCTCAACCTGCTCTTCGAGGATGTTCCCCGTGGTCCAGTTGGGCTCGATCTTGGCGCCCTTGAAGAGGAAGTTTTCCAGCACCTGCTGGCCGTAGGCCGAGTGCTTGACCTCGGGGTGCCACTGCACGCCGTAGAGGCACTTTTCTTCGTTGGCGAAGGCTGCAACCTCGGCGCCGGCCGTTGTGGCCAGGACCTCGAAGCCGTCCGGGGCCGCGTGAACGGAGTCGCCGTGGCTCATCCAGGTGTTCTGGTGCTGGGGCATGCCCTCGAGCACGGAGCGTCCCTCGCCCAGGATGGTGGTCTGGGTGGAGCCGTATTCCCGGAGGCCGGTCTTGTCCACCTTGCCGCCCAGTGCGTTGGCCATGGCCTGGAAGCCGTAGCAGATGCCAAAGACGGGTACGCCGGCTTCGAAGAGGTCGGCACCCACGCTGGGGGCGCCGTCGGCATAAACGCTGGAAGGTCCGCCTGAAAGGATGATCGCGGCGGGGTTCTTGGCGAGGAGCTGTTCGGTGGTGTAGGTATGCGGAACCACTTCCGAATACACATTCGCTTCCCGGACGCGGCGGGCAATCAGCTGCGCGTACTGGGCTCCATAGTCAACAACCAGCACCGGCTTCTGGGAAGTCTGGGATGCAGTGGGAGTAGTCACCGTAATAGCCTACGTTGCGGCGTTGCACCGGCGCACCTTGAGACGCCGCGCTGTGACGGAGCAAACGTCCGACGGCGGGCGGGCGGCAGGGCTGCCGGGACAGGAGCGCCGGGGTTCAGCAGCGCCGTGGTTTCAGTACCGCCGCTGGTCAGTACCGCTGCGGCGCCTGCGGGTTCGCGGCGAGCTCGGCTTCCACCTCGGCATGGAACTTCTTCTCGACGATGAAGGAGAGGAACGGGACCACGCCGCCCAGGGCCAGCAGGATCAGCTTGAGGAACGGCCAGCGCATGAGCGACCACAGCCGGAAGTTCGAAATCAGGTACACCACGTACATCCAGCCGTGGACGATCAGCACCGTGATGGACAGGTTGACGCCGTTGAGGACTCCCGGCGGCTCGGCGTCGGCAAAACCGAAGCCGAAGGGCTGGCCTGTGGTGGCGTTGGTGCCGCCGGCGAAGAGGTACTGCCCGAAGCCGTACCGTGCCACGAGCTCGGCACACAGGAGCAGCAGCATGGCGCCGGTCAGGTAGGCCAGCACCTTGTAGAACTTCAGGGACGACCGGATCTGCGCTTCGGTGCCGCCGAACCGGCGCTTCCTGGGGGCGGCCTTCCCGGCCATTTCGTTTCCGGTGGCCGGCTTCGGATCAATCATGGCTGTACCTTTTGCTCGGTGTGTTCAGGCTGCCGGGTGGTCCCTGGCTGCTGTTCTGGTTCATGCGGTTCGGCTTCGCCGTCGAGGGCCTCTTCGAGGTCCCGGTGGTAATCGTCTTTGACCAGGCGCCACCAGATGAAGAATGCGAAGCCGGCGAAGACCACCCACTCCAAGGAGTAGAAGAGGTTGAGCCAGTTAATCTGCTGTGCGGGCGGCTGCGGACCGATCTCCAGCGGCAGGAGGTTCCCCGGCACGGCGGCGGCGCTGACGTCCGCTCCCCCGGCAACCTCGGCGGTGGCCGCCACGAAGCCCGGGTAGCTGCTGATTTCCCAGTCGTTGATGAGTTCTGCCACGGAAACCGCCGTGGCTTCGCCAGGGTTGGCGGCCTTACCGGCCACGGGCGCTTCGGAGGGCAGGAGCCGTCCGGTTACCTGCACGGGGCCCGACGGCGGCGCTGTCGCGTCAGCGGCGTCGGCCACCCATCCGCGGGCCACCGGGATCCAGGTGCGGGGTGATGCAGCGGAACCGGTCAGGGCTGGTGCTCCGTCCACGGCGAAAGCGGAGACAACCCAGTAGCCGGACTTCCCGTCGTGCAGGCGGCCGGGGACCAGGACCTGCTTGGCGGGATCATAGGTTCCGGTGGCACTGACCATTTGGTCGGCGTCGGACCCGTGGAAGAACTCGCCGGGCTGGAGGGTGTCAGTCAGCGGCTGGACCTTCTCGGTGTCCGGATTTACCGGCATTTCCGGGCTTGTGGAGCGGCCGAACTGCCATTGGCTCAGCAGCACGAAGACCCCGGACACGGCGATCGCAAAGATGAATCCCGCAATCCATCGGGACTTAAGGGCTGTTTTCCACACGTCTTAACCGTACTTCGTAGTTCTGTAGAACAACTAAACGCCGCAGCTGCGGGCACGCCCGCCGGCTCCGGTCAGTGGTCGAAGAACACCAGGCTGGAGTTGATGAGTTCGGCGATCACTTCGGCGTCGTAGGCCCGGCGGAGCGATTCGCGGAACGATTCCTTGGACAGCGAGCGCGCCAGCGTGGCCAGGACCTCGAGGTGGTCCGAGAAGGAACTGGCGGGGGTGGCGATGAGCAGGATCACTGTGGCCGGGCCGTCGGCGGCGCCGAAGTCCAGGGCATGGCCGTACTTGGTGATGCCCACGGCGATGGAGGTACGGGCTACGAACTCGCTGCGCGCATGCGGCAGGCCGATGCCGCCCGGGAGTCCGGTGGCGAGCTGGTGTTCCCTGGCATTGACGTGCAGGAGGAACCCGTCGAGGTCGGACACCCGGCCGGCCGCGAACAGCCGCTCGGACAGCTGAGTGGCGGCGTCGTCCTTGTCCGTGGCCTCCAACTCCAGGATGACCATGTCCGGGGTGGTGAGTTCGGCGTCGTACGGGTCAAGCGGTTCCGCCAAGGCGTGTCCCTTCAGTCAGCAGCGCCGGCCATCCACCCCTTAGCGCAAGGGCACGATGTCTTCCACGCCCAGGCGGGCGGCGTCTGCGGATTCGTCATCCGGCTGTTCCTGGCTGAGCCGTTCCGCCTCAACCCGGGCAATGTAGTGCCGGACCTCATTTTCGCGCTGAGCGTCGCTCCAGCCGAGGACGTCACCCATCAGTTTAGCGACAACCGGAACAGCGGACACGCCGCGGTCCCAGGCCTCGATGGAAATGCGGGTCCGCCGGGTCAGGACATCGTGGACGTGCCGGGCTCCTTCGTGGGTGGCTGCATAGACCGCTTCGGCCTGCAGGTAGTCATCCGCTCCCGGCAAAGGCTCGGCCAGTTCCGGATTCTCTGCGATGAGGGCCAGGACTTCCGGGGTCATGGAGCCGTAGCGGTTCAGCAGGTGCTCGATGCGGGCCACGTGCACGCCCGTTTCCTCGGCCGTCCGGTTGCGGCGGTTCCAGGCTGCCCGGAAACCGCTGGCCCCCAGCAGCGGGATGGTCTCGGTGCAGCTCGGCGGCACGCGTTCGTCCATGGTGCGGGTGGCCTCGTCCACGGCGTCCTTTGCCATCACGCGGTAGGTGGTCCATTTGCCGCCGGCCACCACCACCAGCCCCGGCACGGGGTGGGCCACGACGTGCTCGCGGGAGAGCTTAGCTGTGGAGTCGTTCTCGCCGGCCAGCAGGGGCCGGAGTCCCGCGTAGACGCCTTCGACGTCTTCCCGGGTCAGCGGCCGCTTGAGGACCTTGTTGACGTGCTCCAGGATGTAGTCGATGTCTTTGCTTGTTGCGGCGGGGTGGGCCTTGTCGAGGTGCCAGTCCGTGTCCGTGGTGCCGATGATCCAGTGCCTGCCCCACGGGATGACGAACAGCACGGATTTTTCGGTACGCAGGATCAGCCCGACGGTTGATTGGAAGCGGTCCCTCGGCACCACCAGGTGGATGCCCTTGGACGCCCGGACCTTCAGCTGCCCGCGGTCCGTGACCATGGCCTGGGTTTCGTCGGTCCACACGCCCGTGGCGTTGATGACCTGCTTGGCACGGACGTTGAACCGGGAGCCGTCCTCGCGGTTTTCCACCTTGGCACCGACCACCCGCTCGCCTTCGCGGAGGAAGTCCACCACCGCCATCCGGTTGACGGCGTGGGCCCCGTAATGGGCGGCAGTGCGGACCAGGTTGGCGACGTACTTGGCGTCATCCACCTGCCCGTCGTAATAGCGGATGGAGCCCACGAACGCGTCGTTCTTCAGGCTCGGCGCAGCCCGCAGGGTGCCGCGCCTGGACAGGTGCTTGTGGAAGGGTACGCCGCGGCTGTGGCCGCTGGAGACGGACATGGCGTCGTAGAGGGCGATGCCCGCGCCAACATAGGGCCGTTCCACGAAGGGCTTGGTCAGCGGGTAGAGGAAGGGAACGGGCCGGGCCAGGTGGGGCGCCAGTTCGGAGAGCAGCAGCCCGCGTTCCTGCAGCGCCTCCTTGACCAGGGCGAAGTCCAGCATCTCCAGGTAGCGGAGGCCGCCGTGGATGAGCTTGGATGACCGGGAGGACGTTCCTGCCGCCCAGTCGCTGGCCTCGACGATGCCCACGCTCAGCCCGCGGGTGACGGCGTCCAGCGCCGCGCCGGTCCCCACGATCCCGCCGCCAACAATCAGGATGTCCAGCTCCTGGCCGGGTTCCGTCGTGGCGCGCAGCCGCTGGATGGATGCTTCCCTGGCTTCCGGGCCCAGGGCCCCGCCGCCTGCAGGATCAGTCTTCATTGAACGCCTCCAGTGCCTCAAGTGCCGGTAGTAGAACCACCCTACTTGCTTGGGGCACGCTTGGGCAGGGCGCCCTTTCGGACGCCCTGCCGGAAAGCGTGGGAGTCAGTTTCCTTCGTAGGGGGAAACCACGACGTCGACCCGCTGGAATTCCTTCAGGTCCGAGTAGCCGGTGGTCGCCATGGAGCGGCGCAGCGCACCGATCAGGTTGGACGTTCCATTGGTGTGGTGGCCGGGTCCGAACAGGACTTCCTCCATGGGTCCGACGGTTCCCACGTTGGCCCGGTCCCCGCGCGGGAGTTCCAGGTGGTGGGCTTCCTGGCCCCAGTGCCAGCCCTTGCCCGGCGCTTCTTCGGCGCGGGCCAGGGCACTGCCCAGCATGACGGCGTCGGCGCCCATGGCGATGGCCTTGACGATATCGCCGGAGGTGCCCATGCCGCCGTCGGCAATGACATGGACGTACCGGCCGCCGGACTCGTCCATGTAGTCGCGGCGGGCGGCGGCGACGTCGGAAATCGCCGATGCCATGGGCGCGTGGATCCCCAGCGCGCGGCGCGTGGTGGTGGTTGCCCCGCCGCCGAAGCCAACCAGGACACCAGCGGCGCCGGTGCGCATGAGGTGCAGGGCCGGCGTGTAGCCGGCGGCCCCGCCGACGATTACGGGTACGTCGAGCTCGTAGATGAACTGCTTGAGGTTCAGCGGTTCGTGGTCCTTGGAGACATGTTCGGCGGACACGGTGGTGCCGCGGATGACGAAGATGTCGACGCCGGCAGCCAGGACGGTCTTGTAGTGCTCCTGGGTGCGCTGCGGCGTGAGGGCGCCGGCGACGGTGACGCCGGCTTCACGGATTTCGGCCAAGCGGGACGTGATGAGTTCGGGCTGGATGGGGGCCTTGTAGAGCTCCTGCATCCGGCCGGTGACGGCGGGGCTGTTGGTCTCGTCCCCCAGGGCACTGATTTCATCCAGGACTGCCTGCGGGTCCTCGTACCGGGTCCAGAGGCCTTCGAGGTCGAGGACGCCCAGTCCGCCGAGGCGTCCAAGCGCAATGGCCGTCTTGGGAGACATGGCTGAATCCATGGGGGCGGCGATGACAGGCATGCTGAACTGGTAGGCGTCGATCTGCCACGAGACCGAGACGTCCTTGGGGTCACGGGTGCGACGGTTGGGGACAACAGCTATGTCATCCAGGGAGTAGGCACGACGCCCACGCTTGCCACGGCCAATCTCGATCTCGTAAGTCACTGCTCTAGGTTATCCCAGCAGGTTCGGTGGCTTCGCCTGGCCTGGGCCCGGCGCGGACAAGCTTGGGTCCGGATGGGCAGGGCTGCCCATGGCGGCGGCGTGGACCAAGCACGTAGCCTAGGGCGGGGGGCTCGGTGAACGCTCCCGTGCCCAGCTTCCGAGGAGAACCACCATGGCCCCTGGCCTCTATGGCGCCGACATCGAACAATTGCGGTCCTTGTCCAAATCCATGGACCGTTCCGGATCACGCCTGATGGATACCGAACGCCAGATCACCAGCCTGGTATCGGCCATCGATTGGAAGGGTAACGACGGGGGCCGCTTCCGCCGTGAGTGGAGCGACACGTGGCGCCCCATGATGAAGCAAACGTCGCAATCCCTCCTTGACGCCTCCAAGACTCTCCTCACGCAGGCTGATGAGCAGGAGAACGCCAGCACGGGCGGATCATCCGGCGGTCCCGTCACGCCGGGTCCGGGCAGTACTGCCCCGGGCACTGACGCGACGAACCCCCTCGACAGTGTGCTGGGTGTCGCCGCGAGTCCTGGCTGGTGGGGCGCCAACGCCGCCGTGACCGGTGCGGGGCTGTACGCGGACAACCTGCTGGCCACCATGGCCAAGGGCGGACTCCTCACGCAGCTCACAAAGTGGCCCTGGCTCAGCGCGCAGTACGCGCAGGTGCCGGGGGTGGGCTATGTGCGCGGAACCCAGCTCCTCAACGGCACGTCCATGCTGGGCCGGCTTTCCGGTGGCCTGGGGATCGTCACCGGCGGGCTCCAGTTCGCACAGGGCCTGGAGAGCGGCAACACCGGAATGGCGATCGACGGCGGCATCTCCACGGTCCTTGCGGCCGGAAGCTTTATCCCGGGCGCAGGACCCTTCTTCGCTGTGGCAGGGATAGCCTGGGGCGGCATGGGCCTGCTGGCCTCGAACCTCGGTTACGGTTCGGCCTCGGAGATGGTGGCAGATGCCGCCAAGAAGACCGCGGATGCCGTGGCTGATGGTGCAAAGAAGACCATTGATGCCGTAGCCGACGGCGCCAAGAAGGTGTGGGGCTGGCTCACCTGAGGGCCGGCTTCCCTAGAATAAGACCCGAGACCTGTCGACCCTAAGGCTGTTGTGACTATCCAAGAAGACGCACCCCTGCCCATCACCGAACACGAACTCATCGCCTTGGTTGCCTTGGCCGGAACGCCTGGCGCACTGAAGTGCCAGAGCCTCTTCAGGCTTGACCACGCTGCCGGGGCGCCGCTCGAACAGGCGGGAGTGGCTACCCTCCTGGAACGCGGACTCATGACCGTTGAACAGGAAAGCCTCGTACCGGCAGGCCCGGCCGCAAGCGTGGCAGGGGTCCTTGCGGACTCCGATGCTTGGCTGGAGGTTGCCCTGGTGACCCCCAAAGCCGAACACGTCTACTTTCTGTTCGGCTCGGACAGCGGCGCCCTGGTCCTCAGCCTCAGCAAGTTCGGTGTCCACGAACTGCGTCCGCTGACCGGTTCCGACGGCATGTTCACCACCGCCGTCGAGATGGTCACGTTCTACCTTGGGACCGCACCGGACGGACGCCCGGCGGCCGGCACGGTCCGCAGGCACCTCGCGGACGGCCGCTTCCACTCCGTCCACGTCAAGACGGAGCCCGATGGTTCCCTGGAGATCGTCACCGGTGATGACGCCACGCCTGCCCCTGCGCCGCTGCAATCGGAGGATCTTGAGGACCAGCTCCGCCGGGGACTGGGCCTGCTCCCGGCATGACACATCACGTTCCTTTCCCCGCCGGCGCACCCGCGCATTCCCTCGACCACTGGCTCTCGCCTGAACTGGCCCGCGTCAGCCCGCCGAACGCGCCGTCCCGGCTGCGGCAGTTGGCAGATGCCCAAGGCACCCTCGCTGCCGGTTGGAGCAGCGCGATCGCGGGTGGACCCGTTCTGGCCCTTGCGGGCGCATTCTTTTCAGCCATGTACGGGCATCCCGCCCCGGTACTGGTGTTGCTCCCGTTAGGGGCGGCACTGACGTTGCTCGGCGTGTGGTCCTGGAAGCGGGTTCGCACCTCACTTCCGGATACCGGCAGGCTGCTCATCAGCCGTGGCCCGGGATCGGCCCGCGGCGGCATCGCCATGGTGTCGGTCCTGGGAGTTGCCCTGGCGGGGATCCTGGCTCTGTACCTGCCGTCCGCCGCGGCCAAGGGTGACGGCACGGCCATCACCCTTGTTGGCGCCTTCGTGCTGCTCCTGGCCCTCCTGGTCGCGTGCATCGTGGTCCCCTCCACGGTAATGGGCCGTGCCCGGCAGTCATTTCGGCTGCGGGTTCAGGCCAACCCCGGGCTCCGGCGTGCTGTGGAAGAAGATCTGGCGGTTTGGCGGGATCCGCACGGCAACGCCGGCTACGGCCCGCTGTAGGCCGGTAGCGGGGGGCAGACCGATGCGCAATCGCTGGATCTTCGACGGGCACATTGCCGGGATCGGTACCTCCTCTGGCCTGCGTACTGTGGTGGGCATGTGGCAGCATTCCCCCTTTGGCGCTTTTGCCGACGTCATGGTCCAGCAGCCCTCAGGGCACAGGCTGCTGTTGGCACCCAGCGAAGCCGTAGCGGAATTCATCGCCGCCACCTACCGGTTTGACGACGTACAGGTGGTTGACGTCCGCGCAGTCCTGGCGGACCGGATCCTGTCGGTCGATGCCGGCCCGCTGGCAATCCGGGCGGTGACCGGACGCAGGATGTTGCTGGGTTCAGCGCTGAGACTGCTTCCGCACCGGCTGGCCGTGCATCCTCGCTGGCTGGCCACCGTCAACCCCCTCGCATCGCTGGTGGCTGAGGGTGCGCAGACGTTTGGTACGGCCGGCAGCGGCAGGCTGGAGTACTACGGTGTGAGCGACCTCCACCATGTCAGGTCCGCCGTCGTCAGCTGGGATAGGGCCGACGCCGGTGCGCTGGCTCCGGTGGTGCCTCCGGTGACCTTCGGGTTCAGCAGCGTGCCGCCCCGCCCCAGCCTCGCCCGGGTGCGGACCACCGTGGTGGAGGGGCAGGATCCAGTCCGGCGCTGACTCAGGGCTGGCCGGCTTCATCCACGGTGAGCTGCGATTCGAACATCCGGAAGTAGCGGCCGCGGAGGGCCACCAGTTCCTTGTGTGTTCCCTGCTCCACTACCTGCCCGTCCTCCAGCATGTAGACAACATCCGCCTTCTCGATGGTGGCGAGCCGGTGGCTGATGGCGATGATGGTGCTGCTGCGGTCCGCGAAAAGCCTAGTGAAGATCCGGTGCTCGGCAAGGGCATCGATGGCTGATGTGGGTTCGTCCATCACCATGAAGGCTGCGTCCCGGTAGAAGTTACGGGCCATGGCCAGCCGCTGCCACTGGCCTCCGGACAGGCCGCTCCCCTTGCGGCCGCGCGGGTCCTCCATCCAGTTGCTGACGTGGTTCTCCAGGCCGTTGGGGAGCTTGTTGATGAAGTCCAGCGCCTCCGCGTCGGCCGCCGAGCGGCGGATCCTGGCCTCGTCCCGGGGGCTCTGCACATCGCCGAAGTAGATGTTCTCCGCGGCGGTGGCGAACTCGTACTTGAGGAACTCCTGGCTGAGCACCGCCAGGTGCCGGTGCCATGAGGTGACGTCCACCGCGGCGAGGTCGACGCCGTCGAGCATCACCTGCCCGGAATCCGGACGGTAGAGGCCCGCGAGGATGCGGATCAGCGTCGACTTGCCGGCGCCGTTCTCCCCCACGATGGCGATGTGCTGGCCCTCCCGGATGGTCATGCTGATGCCGCGGATCACCTCCACGTCGCTGCCCGTGTAGGTGAAGCGTAAGTCCCGGAGTTCCACTTCGCGAGGCGCGGCGGGCAGCGGCGGGGCGTGCCCGGAGTGGACGGGCAGGTCCATGAACAGTTCGTAATCCTTCAGGTTGGCGAGGTCCTCGTCGATGGAGCTGAGCGAGGAGACGAGGTTGTTCGCCGTGGACAAGGCCCGGCTGACGATCTGCTGGACGTAGAGGAACTGGCCCACAGGCTGGGCGTGCGCAATGATCTGGCCCACCACCCAGATCAGCGAAACCACCTCCGCACCGTACTGGAGGGCGTCGGCAGCCAGTTGGCGGGGAATGTAGCGCCGCTGGTAATCGAGCCGGCGCCGTTCGTCCGCGTCGCGCAGGCGGGACCTCAGGCCCATCAGGAAGCCGACCACGCCGTACAGCCGCATCTCGGCGATGTGTTGGGGGCGGAGCAGGTTGGTTTCGATCATCCGCCGCTGCCGCCGGGAATCCACCTGGGTGTTCCAGTGCGCTATCTGTTCGCGGGACAGCTTGAACTGCAGGTAGACGCTGGGGATGATGGCCACCAGGACGATCACCGCTATCCACCAGCTGACCAACAGCAGGGCCCCCACCGCCAGGATCACGGACACCAGCTGCGTGAAGATCGCCGCGATGCGGTCCAGGACCCGGGCATAGGAATCCGAGAAGCGCTTGGCCCGGTCGTAGAGATCGACCGTTTCCTTGTCGTCGTAGCGCCAGAATTCCAGCGCCAGGAACCGCTCGTACATCTGGTCACCGACGATGGCGCCCACCTTGAAGCTCATGAGCTGCTGGATGTAGCGGTCAACGCTGGTAAAAGCTCCCCAGAAAAGACCGAGCACTGCGGTGATGACGACGTAGACGATGGCCCGTTGTCCCGCCCCGGCGTCGCCCGCATACGCCGCCGCCAGGGCTGTGGTGGTGAGGGCCGCGAAGTAGGTGGTGACGAGCGGAAGGACGGCGGAGATGAGTGAGCCGAGCACCTTCATGACCACGGCCCCCGGAGACGCCCGGAAGCTTACCCTCAGGACCTGGGCCACCGCGCGGGCGTAGGGCCGCAGGGCAAGCCTGCGTGCGGGCTCGCGTTTGGGGCTTAGTTCGGGCGGATGGCTCGGTTGGGACATGCCATCAGCCTATTACCGCTGGCAGCACGGACTCCCGCGGCAAAAAAGAGGGGATGGGCAGGCTGCCCATCCCATCTTCAGTGCCAGCGTCAGCGTGAACCGTAGTTCGGCGCCTCCACCGTCATCTGGATGTCGTGCGGGTGCGATTCCTTGAGGCCGGCCGGGGTGATCCGGACAAACTTGCCGCGGGCCTTGAGCTCGGGAATGGTCGGCGCACCGGTGTAGAACATGGTCTGGCGCAGGCCGCCGACGAGCTGGTAGGCCACGGAGGACAGCGGGCCGCGGTAGGCCACGCGTCCCTCGATGCCCTCGGGGATCAGCTTGTCATCGCCGGACACGTCGGCCTGGAAGTAGCGGTCCTTGGAGTAGGACGTGTTCTTGCCCCTGGACTGCATGGCGCCCAGGGAGCCCATGCCGCGGTAGGACTTGTACTGCTTGCCGTTGACGAAGATCAGGTCGCCCGGAGATTCGTCGCAGCCGGCCAGGAGGGATCCGAGCATGACGGTGTCAGCACCGGCCACGAGGGCCTTTCCGATGTCGCCGGAGTACTGCAGGCCGCCGTCGGCAATCAGCGGAACGCCGGCAGGAATGGCGGCCTTGGCGGATTCGTAGATGGCGGTGATCTGCGGAACGCCGACGCCGGCCACCACGCGGGTGGTGCAGATGGAGCCGGGACCGACGCCAACCTTGATGCCGTCAGCACCTGCGTCGATCAGCGCCTGCGCGCCTTCGCGGGTGGCTGCCTGGCCGCCGATGACGTCCACGTGGGCGGCTACGGGGTCCGACTTGAGCCGACGGATCATGTCCAGGACACCCTGCGAGTGGCCATTGGCCGTATCTACGAACAGGGCGTCCACGCCGGCGTCGATCAGCGTCATGGCGCGCTCCCAGCCATCCCCGAAGAAACCGATGGCTGCGCCGACGCGGAGGCGGCCTTCGTCATCCTTCGTGGCCAGGGGGTACTGCTCGGCCTTGGTGAAGTCCTTGGTGGTGATCAGGCCCTTGAGCCGGCCCTGCTCGTCAACCAGGGGCAGCTTCTCGATCTTGTTGGTGGCCAGCTTGTGCGAAGCTTCTTCGCGGCTGATCCCCACATGCCCGGTGATCAGGGGCATCTTGGTCATGACGTCGCTGACGAGCCGCAGCGGGAAGTCGGACTCCGGCACGAAGCGGGTGTCGCGGTTGGTGACGATGCCCAGCAGGCGGTTCGCCTCGTCCACTACGGGCAGGCCGGAGACGCGGTACTGGGCGCAGAGGTCATCGAGCTCGCGGAGGGTGGCCTCCGGGCGGATGGTCAGCGGGTTGGTGATCATGCCCGACTCGCTGCGCTTGACGCGGTCAACCTGGTCAGCCTGGTCGGCGATGGACAGGTTGCGGTGCACCACGCCCAGGCCGCCCTGGCGGGCCATGGCAATGGCCATGCGGGACTCAGTGACGGTGTCCATTGCAGCTGACAGCAGGGGGGTCTGCACGGTGATCCGCTTGGAGATCCGCGAGGAGGTGTCGGCATCCGACGGGATAACGTCCGTGTGCCCGGGCAGGAGCAGGACGTCGTCGTAGGTCAGGCCGATAAGGCCAAAGGGGTTGTGTTCGGGCTCGGTCATGAGTGCGCCTCTTACCTTGGTTGCTGGGGCGGGCAGGGGTTGCAGCCGATGACCAGCCCGTCATTACGGAACTGGCCTGTGCAGGACATACTCCGGAATCGCCGCTTGCGTCGGCCGGCCATCCGGAGCAGAAAGTGTTGAGTAAATATTAGAACCTTCGCGCCAATCCCCCTATTCCAGCTGGACGATGTGAGCAACCGCACTCCCCCGGCCCCACACCTTGGCGTGCGGCCGTCAGGGGCATGGCTCAGGTCCAGCCGGTGGCGGCGAGCAGCCGTTGCTCGAACATGGGAATCATGGATTCGGCGTAGGTCCTGCTCAGGTGGTTGTCGTCCTTGTACACATAGACATTGCCCACCACCGCGGGGCAGACGCCACGGGCGCAGATGAAGTCACTCATGTCCATCAGGTGCAGGCTGTCCACCTTGCCGCGGTAATTTTCCAGCGGCGAAGGCTCCACCAGGGACTCGGCAAGGGGCGGATTGCATTCCGGGGCGTCGGCACCGTTGCGCTGGACGCACTCGGGCATGTTGACCGTGAACCGGGGGTTGTCGCGGATGCCCAGGATTTCGATCCCTGCGTCAGCAAACGGGCGGATGCCGTCCAGGTAGCCGGGGACTTCCGTCTCGAACGGGGCTTCCTCGTGCGTCAGGGATGCCACGGTGAAGACGGCGTCGGGCCGGTGTTCCAGCACGTAGTCAGAGCTTGCCCTGTTGTAGGCGTTGCATTCGGCGGTCCTGGTGTCCGACTCGGCACCGAACCTGCAGGCAGGCATCAGCAGGGTGACCAGTTCCCAGCCTTTGGCCGCGGCGATGGGGGCCAGCGCACCGAGGTACTGCTGAGAGTGGGAGTCGCCGAGGACGACGATTCGCTTGGTCCCGCCGCCTTCGGGGATCTCCTGGCGGCACCCTTCGAGGATGGGATTGTCCGTGGCGTTGGACCCGACGCAGGGGGTCTGGATACCGGCCCAGTCATTGTCCAGGGCTGAGGGGCCCGGGATGATCCTCGCGGCGGGAGCGGGGTTCGCCTCGATTCCCGGGGTGAGCGCCGCGGCGCCGGGCGTCAGCTCCCTCGGTTGGGCCGCCGTCGCGGCTTCCTCCGCGGTGAGGAAGGTCTGCCAGACGGAAACGGGTCCGGCGAGGATGGCACCGCAGGCGGCAATGACGACGGCGGTGCGCCAGGCACGCCGTTTGGGCCAGTGCCAGTCCCGTAGCGGCTTCTCCACGAACCGGGTGGTGAGGACGGCCAGCAGGACGGACGCACCCACGATGCCCAGCCCCTGGATGAGGTTCGGGGTTTCGACGCCGGTGGCCGCGAGCGCGAGGACCAACACCGGCCAGTGCCACAGGTACAGGGCGTAGGAGTTGTCGCCCAGCGCCACGGCCGGCTTGCTGCTGAGCAGACGGTCCACGCCGTACCGGCTGCCGGTTTGTCCCGCCACGATGATCGCGGCGGCGGACAGGGTGGGCCAGAGCGCCACGAAACCGGGGAAGGACCGGTCCACCGTCAGGAGGAGGCCGCACGACACCATTCCCACCAGGCCGGCCCAGCCCAGTACAACGCGCAGCGCCTTGCCGGGTTTGACGTACGGCAGTGCGAGTGCCAGCAGGGAGCCCAGGGCGAACTCCCACAGCCTGGCCCTGGTGTCGAAGTAGGCGTACGCCTGGTTGCCGGCCGTTTGCTCAACGGAGTAGGCCAGCGACACTGCGAACACGGCGCCGAAGCTGATTCCCAGGAGGCCCCGGTAGGTCAGGCCTGCGCACGCCGGGACGCGGCGCAGAGCAGCGAGGATGCCGGCGGCGGCCACGAAGATGAGCGGCCAGAGGATGAATACCTGGCCCTGGATGGACAGCGACCAGAAGTGTTGCAGCGGGCTGGCTCCGGCGTGGTCCTGGGCGTAGTAGTCCACGGCGGTATCGGCGAGCAGCCAGTTCTGCCGGTAAAGCAGGGATGCCCAGGCCTGGTCCAGGATCTGCGGCCAGCGGCCCTGCGGCAGGATCATCCAGGTGCCGGCCAGCACACCGAGGATCACCACGACGGCGGCGGGCAGCAGGCGCTTGAAGAGGTGGAGCCAGTGCCCCAGTAAACCGAAGGGGCGGCCCGTTTCGGCTTTTCGCACGAAGGACAGCGTGAGGAGGAAGGCAGAGATCAGCAGGAAGATGTCCACGCCGCCGGAGACCCTTCCCAGCCAGACGTGGTAGGCCACGACCATCAGGACGGCGAGGGCCCGCAGCCCCTGGACCTCGGGCCTGAAGGAGGCCGTCCGGGTTTTGGTACCCGCCGCCGGCTGCACCTTATCGCTGCCTGTCATTTCCACCCCGTTGCTTCGAAGAAGCGCCTGCCAAACTCGTCAGCCATGCTTTCCGTGTATTCGGCCGTGAGGTGGTTGTCGTCCAGGTAGACGAAGATGTTTCCCACCACTCCGGGACATTCCGTGGCCGTGCAGATCCGGTCTGTGAGGTCCAGGATTGCCAGGCCCGGCAGGCTGTCCTTGAGGGTGGCAAGGGGATTCTCCGGCGCGAGGGAGTCCCGTACGGCCGGCCGGCAGGACTGGGCGTCCGGGCCGTCCGTCACGACGCACTCAGCCATGTTGAACGTAAACCGGGGGTTGTCCCTGAGCGCCACCACGTCGATGCCCTTGTCGATCCATGGCCCCACCAGGTCCGCGAAGCCGGGCGTCAGTTCCTCTGCGGAGCTGGAAGGCGCCGCAGCGGTGCCCAGCAGGATGATGGCGTCCGGCTGCTGCCGCTCTATTTCCTTCTGGACGGACGCGTTGTAGGTCTCGCAATCGTCGCTGGCCGCCTTTCCGGCCGGCGCAACTTTGCAGGCGCCTTTCAGCATGGAGTACAGGAGCCAGTTGTTTTGTGCGGCGATGGGCTTGACGGCCCCGGACCACTGCTGCGCATGGCTGTCCCCCAGCACCAGGACACGCCGCGAGGGATTACCGGACGGTTTCTGTTCAAAGCACGTGTCCTTCACCGCCTGGTCCTGCGGAGTGATGTCGCCCGTGCAGGGCCCGTCGAGGGAGACCCAGTTCTGGGGCAGGTCGGTGGCCGTCGGAAGCAGGGTGACGTCGCCGGCGGGCACGGTACCGGTGAACGCCGGATCCAGAACCCGTGAGCCCGGGTTGTTCGCCACTTTCTGTTCCTGGGCCACCCGGCGTTCTGTGTCCAACTGGTGGCGCCACAGTGCCAGGGGCGCCGCTGCCACGGAGACAGCCAGCATGATGGCCAGGACGGCACGGCGCTTCCTGGCCTCGGGCCACTTCCATTCCCGCCAGGGCTTTTCGATGAAGCGGGTGGTCAGGTACGCGAGCGCGAGCGCCGAGACGATGATGACCGTGCCGGACAGCCAGCCCGCATGTTCCTTGCCGGTCCATGCCAGCGCGAGCACCAGCACCGGCCAGTGCCAGAGGTACAGCCCGTAGGAGATGTCTCCCAGCTTGACCAGGGGTTTGGAGCTGAGGATCCGGTCCACACCGGCCGGGCTTTGCGTCTGGCCGGCCACAATGACGAATGCGGCGGCGACGGTTGGCCACAGTGCTGCCACGCCCGGGAAAGCTGCCTGCACGTTGAGCAGGATGCCGCAGGCGAGCATGGCCACCACACCTACCCAGCCCATGACGATGCGCACCGCACGGGAGAGCCGCAGCCCGGGAAGAACCAGGGCCACCAGCGTACCCAGCGCGAATTCCCAGAGCCGGGCGCCCGTGTCGAAGTACGCCTGGACCTGGTTGGTGGCCGTGAAGTAGATCGAGTACGCCAGCGAGACGAGGAACACGAGGAAGAACACGTAGGCCAGCAGCGGCCGGTAGGAAAGCCTGAACCGGCGGGCTGCCCAGGCTGCCGCGAGGAAGATCAGCGGCCACAGGATGAATACCTGGCCCTGGATGGACAGCGACCAGAAGTGCTGCAGGGGGCTGGCAAGGCTGTGGTCGTTCGCGTAGTAGTCCACGGCCTGCGCCTGCAGAAGCCGGTTTTCCGAGTAGAAGAGAGACGCCCAACCCTGGTCGATGAGGTCCAGCCACCGGGTCCGCGGCAGGACCAGGTAGGAGACGGCAAGGGTGGCGACGATAACGGTGACGGCCGCGGGAAGGAGCCTCCGGAACAGGTGCAGCCAGTGCTTGAGCAGGGCAAAGGGCTCCCTGCGCTCGTGGCGCCCAACGAACTGGAAGGTCATCAGGAACGCGGAGATCAGGAGGAAGACGTCCACGCCCCCTGACACCCGGCCGAACCACACGTGGTAGGTCACCACCATGAGGACAGCGAGGGATCGGAGGCCCTGGATTTCGGGGCGGAATGACGATTTTCGGGACGCCTGCCGGCGGTCAGCGGCAGGCGCCGTCGCTCCCTTGGTCCACAGTGTTGGCACATCAAACCCTTCGGAGCGCGTAATCAACCGTCAAGTTTAGCGGTACGCTGCACTCCTTCCCGAATCGACCGCGTGTCGTGAGAGCAGCCTACCGGCCAGATACCTGGCATCCCGGACGCTTCCGGTCACCGTGGCGGACGCCGCTGAATACTGGAAATTCCGGCCGAGGAAATACAGGCCGGGGGCGTCCAGTGCCTCTCCGCGGTGCTGCCGCTGACCTCCACCGGCGCCTGCAAGGGCCGGGTCAAGCCAGTCCAAATCTTCCTGGTATCCCGTGCACCAGATGACGTTCGCGACGTCGGCCCGCGTCCCGTCTGCGAGGACCGGCAGGCCGTCCTCCACGCCGCTGACCCGGGGGACGAAATGGACACCGGCGGCAGCAAGGTCCCGGCGCTTGGTCCTGATCAGCGGTGCCCCGTGGGCTGTGAACTCCGGCGCAACCTTCCGTCCCACCGGGGTGCCCAGGCTCAGGACGTGCAGGCCGGCGAACCGGACCAGGGGCAGGACGAAGCGGGCTGTTGTCCTGCCGTGCTTGAAGGGCATTTCCTTGGGCTCGTTCGCGGCAACAAGCGTTGCGTGGGTGCGGGCAACCTCTTTGGCGATTTCGGCTCCGGAGTTGCCCAGGCCCACCACCAGGACGGAGCCGTCCTGGAGCTGTGCGGGGTTCTTGTAGGCGCTGGAGTGGAACTGCACGGTTGAGCCCTTCAGGTCCGCGGCGAACACCGGAACTTTGGGATGCCGTTCCGCCCCCGTGGCCAGGACCACGTTGCGGGCCTCCCAGCGCTGCCCGTTTGCGGCGGCCACATAGCGGTCGCCTTCATGCCAGAGGCGCTCCACCCTGACTCCGGTCAGCACCGGAAGATCCAGGCCGGCCGCGTAGCGTTCCAGGTAATCGGCCATATCGTCCTTGCCGGGAAAGGACAGCGGATCAGCCGGGAAGGGAACTCCGGGAAGTCCGTTGTATTTTGCCGGGGTGAAAAGGCGCAGGGAATCCCAGCGCAGCCTCCATCCGTCACCGATCCTCGGGTTGGCATCGAGAATCAGGAATTGCCGGCCCTGGCGGGACAGATGGTGGCCGATCGCCAGCCCTGCCTGCCCGCCGCCGATCACCAGGGTGTCCAGCACTTCCGGAGCGCTGTTGGTACCTGCAGTACCGGTGGTGTTCTCGTTCATGCTCTGAGGCTATGCCCGGGCCCGCGCGGGGTGCGTCGGCCAATATATGCAAATCGGCGGGGACATCCGCTGGGTATTTCTACCCAGGGCCATCAGCCAGCCCGTGTTCGAAGGCATAACGCGTGGCTGCTGTCCGCGACGTCAGGCCAAGCTTGAGGAAGATGTTGCTGACGTGGCGTGCCACCGTCTTTTCACTGAGGAAGAGCCCGACGGCGATGGCACGGTTTCCCTGTCCGGACGCCACCAGCCGCAGGACCTGTTCCTCGCGCGGGGTGAGCGGGCCGGCACCTTTGCCGCGGCCACGCTGCATCAGTGAGGCCGCCCACGCCGCGGCGGGCGCTGCGCCGAGACTTGTCAGGGCCTCGTGGGCGGCAGTGAGCTCCATGTCCGCCGACGTTTCGTCGCCAAGCCCAAGGCAGGCCTGCCCGATGAGCACCCTGCACCGGGCGGCCTCGTAGGGCACGCCAAGGTCGAACCAGAGGCGCCAGGCCCGCCGCAGCGCTGCGCAGGCCCCGGCCGGATCTCCCTCTGCCAGCCGGACGGCCCCGTCAGCCTGGGCGGCAACGGCGCGCACCATGGGCGTGGCGGAGCCTGCGGCGAAGCGGCCCAGTTCATCGGCTCCCTGCCGTGCCGCCGCCACATCCGGAACTGCCAGTTCAATCTCCACCAGTGCCGGCAACAAGTGCCGGCGGATGACGGCGTCCGCGGTTCCGGCTGCCCTGCGGATCATCGACTGCGCCTGCTGGATGCCTCCGCGCTGGAGTACCAGCAGGGCCAGGCCGGGTTGTGGCTCGTATCCGCTGCTGGCTGCGGCGCTGAAGGAGAGGCCGGCGGCGTCCAGCTGGCCGCGAAGCCGCTGCACCTCGCCCCGCTGGTAGTGGGCTCCGAACTGCACCTCGGGGTCGTTCTCCGCAGTGCGGGCATCCGCCGCGGTGGCAGCGGCCAGCGCCTCGTCCCAGGCACCGTGCCACCGGAACAGTTCTGCCCGGTGGGCCTGGCACTGGCCGCTGAACGCCGCCATGTCCGGCTGACCGGCACACCAGCGGTCAAGTGCTGCCGTCCATTCCAGTGCCCGGCCGAGGTCGAAAGCCAGCTGGCAGGATGCAATGACGGCGCAGTAGGCAATCCCCGACGGTATGGCCGAAACTTCACCGGCAGTCACCGCAACCATGACCTCGTCAAAGATTTGCAGGCCCTCCTTCACCCTGCCCTGCCCCACCGCTGCCTGGCCCGTACCGAGCAGGGCGAGCGCCATGAGGTCCCGGTCCTGGAAGGCCTGGCCGATGCCGGCGGCCCGGGCGAGCAGCTCAAGCGCTCCCCCGTGGTCACCCTGGTGCAGGCGTGCCAGGGACGTCGGGATCAGCAGGAACCCCTCGACGGCGTCGGGCCGCGGGATCTCCGCCACCAGCCGCTGCCCCCGCGCCAGCCACCCGCCCGCGCGTTCTCCGTCGCCAAAGTGCATGAGGTGGATCGCCATCCAACCCGCACAGCGGGCGGCCCCGGCAAGGTCCCCTACCACCAGGTATTCCTCGTGGGCCCGGGTCAGCGACGCAAACCCGGCAGCGGCACTGCCGGTCAGGATTTCGGCGGTGGCAAGGCGTTCCAGGTCGGCCGCGGGAAGTCCACCCGATTGGTCTGCTTCCCGCAGGGTCTGGAAGGCATCGGTCCAGCGCTGCTCGCGGAAGGCGGCACGGCCGCGGTCCAGGCCGCCGTCCAAACCACCGTCCAGTCCTGTTTCAGCCGACACCTGGCCTCCTTCCGGATACCCGCCGAGCCGGCCCGCCGCCGTCGTGCGCTGGCCGCGGCGGTGCCTAAGCGTCACCGTACGCCGGGCACCCGCGCCAGACAAGCAGCAGGCCGGCGGACGGGTCAGGGGCGCAGCAGTGCCCCAAGGGTTTGGATGGTGTCCGCCTCAGCGGCGGTCTTGTCCTCGCGGTAGCCCTTGACCCGTGCGAAGCGCAGGGCGATGCGGCCGGGGTACCGCGGGGATTGCTGCACGCCGTCGATGGCAATCTCGACGACGGTGACCGGTTCCACCCACACGGTGCCAGCAGTGCGCCGCACCTCGATCTCCTGGAACCGTTCGGTCTGCCACTGCAACAGGGCATCGGTGAGGCCCTTGAAGGTTTTGCCCACCATCACGTACCCGCCGGGATCGCCGAACTCGCCGTCAGGGTCAAGGGCACCAAGGTGCAGGTTGGACAGCATCCCGGTGCGCCGCCCCGAGCCCCACTCGCACGCGAGCACCACGAGGTCGTAGGTGAGCACGGGCTTGACCTTGATCCAGTTGGACCCGCGCCGCCCGGCGGCGTACAGGGACCCCACAGATTTCAGCATGACGCCCTCATGCCCTGCGGAAAGCGCGTCCCGCGAGATCCGCCCGGCAACCTCCGGGTCCGCGGTGATCTCCCCCGGGATCCGGTGGGCGGGGGCAATGGATTCGAGCACCTTAATCCGTTCGGACAGGGGTTCATCGAGCAGGTCCCGGCCATCAATGTGCAGCACGTCAAAGAACCAGGGATGCAGCACCGTGGTGCGTGCGGCATCGGCGCCGAACCGTGACATCGTCTCCTGGAACGGCCGCGGGGCGCCGTCTTCTCCCAGGGCGAGGGTCTCGCCGTCGAGGATCACATCGTGCACAGGGAACCCGCGCACCACCTCCACCACTTCGGGAAGCCGGTGGGTCACCTCGGCCAGGGTGCGCGTAAAAATGCGGACCTCATCGCCGGACCGGTGCACCTGGATGCGGGCGCCGTCGAGCTTGTATTCCACGGACGCTTCGCCCGTGGTGTCCAGCGCAGCCGTGACGCTCGCGCCTGTCCCTGCGAGCATGGGCTGCACGGGCCGGCCCACCTTCAGGCCCACCGCATCCAACTCCGTTGCTGTGCCGGTCAGCGCGAGCCGGGCCGTCGAGCCGAGGTCGCCGGAGAGCATCGCGGCCCTGCGGACTGACTCGACGGAGCGCTCAGCGGCGCGGGCCACTGCATCGGTCAGGACACCTTCCAGCGCTCCCGTTCGCAGTTCGCCCAGGAGCACGCCGCCGATGAACGCCTGTTCCCGTTCGGTTGCCTCCGCGGTGAGCTCGCGGAGCGTGGCCGCGCGTTCGGCTGCCGAGCCCGCCCCGACGAGGGCCTGGAGCCGGTCCAGGGCGGCATCGAGGTTGGCGAGCGTGAGGCCGGGTTCCGCGGCAGGCTCCCCCATGGCCGCCGACATGCCGCGCCACCCGACGCCCACCCGCCCCTGGCGGGGCTTGGCGGTGAGGAGGCCGACGGCGGCAGGAATGTCCGCGGGGTCGAGGCGCTTCAGCAGCTGGGCCAGGGCGTCCACCTTTGCCAGCCTGGAGCGGGTGGACGCAACGGCGTCAGTGGTCCTCACAAGCTCGTCCAGCAGCATGGCAACAGTCTGCCACGCCGCCGGACCCTCGACAGGTGAGGGGGCCGGTTCCAGAATGGACGGATGGGCATCATCGTTGCGAACCTGTTCATCACCCTTGACGGCGTGTACCAGGCGCCCGGTGGCCGGGAGGAGGACCCCGCTGACGGCTTCGCCTTCGGCGGCTGGCAGGCGCCGGTCTCCGATGATGAGGCCGGGGCGGACATCGCCGCGGCCATCGACCGCATGGATGCACTGCTCCTCGGCCGGAAAACCTACGACATCTTTGCCTCGTATTGGCCGCACCAGTCAGATGCGATTGCCGGCGTGCTCAACCGGGTGCCGAAGTTCGTGGTGTCGGGGTCCCTCAGCGATCCCGGATGGGAAGGCACCACGGTGCTCCCGGACGCTGCGGCGGCGGGACAGCTCCGCGGGCAGTATGACGAGGTGCAGATGTTCGGCAGCGGCCACCTCATCCGGTCATTGTTGGCCGCCGACGTGCTGGACCGTCTCCACCTGTGGCTGTACCCGGTGGCACTCGGGCAGGGAAAGCGGTTGTTCGACGCCGGGACCGTCCCTTCCACGTTCCGCCTCGCCGAGCCGGTCCGTTCCTTTCCCAAGGGGGCGGTGTCGCTGGTCTATGAGCGTGCCGGCGACGTTGAAACCCGGGAGATGGCCTCCTGACAACACACAAAAAACCGGCCCGGCGGATGCCGGACCGGTTCTCTGTTTTTCGGCTATAGCCGCGGGACAACAGCCTTAGTGGCTGTGGCCTGCGTGCTCGTCCTCGTCAGCAGGCTTCTCCGCTACCAGGGTCTCGGTGGTGAGAACCAGGGCAGCGATGGAGGCAGCATTGCGGAGGGCAGCGCGGGTGACCTTGACGGGGTCGATGACACCGGCAGCGATCAGGTCCTCGTACTCGCCGGACTTGGCGTTGAAGCCGTGGTTGGCGTGGAGCTCGCTCACCTTGGCGACGATGACGTAGCCATCGAAGCCGGCGTTCTGGGCGATCCAGCGCAGCGGCTGGGTCAGGGCGCGCCGGACGATGCCGACTGCCGCGGCAGCGTCACCTTCGAGTGCCTTGACTGCAGGGTCCTCGTCCAGTGCCTTGAGGGCGTGGATGAGTGCGGAACCGCCGCCTGAGACGATGCCTTCCTCGAGCGCCGCACGGGTGGAGGACACGGCGTCCTCAATGCGGTGCTTCTTTTCCTTCAGCTCAACTTCGGTGGCCGCGCCAACCTTGATGACGCCGATGCCGCCGGCCAGCTTGGCCAGGCGCTCCTGGAGCTTTTCCTTGTCCCAGTCGGAATCGGTGCGGGTCAGCTCAGCGCGGAGCTGGGCAACGCGGGCGGAGACGTCCTCTGCCGAACCGGCGCCGTCAACGATGGTGGTGTTGTCCTTGGTGACGGTGATACGGCGGGCAGTGCCGAGCACCTCGAGGCCAACGGTGTCCAGGCTCAGGCCCAGCTCGGGGGAAACAACCTGCGCACCGGTGAGGGTGGCGATGTCCTGCAGCATGGCCTTGCGGCGGTCGCCAAAGCCGGGAGCCTTGACTGCCACAACGTTGAGGGTGCCGCGGATGCGGTTGACGATCAGCGTGGACAGGGCCTCGCCGTCGATGTCCTCGGCGATGATGAACAGGGGCTTGGAGCTCTGCAGCGCCTTCTCCAGCAGCGGCAGGAATTCCTGCACGGAGGAGATCTTGCCCTGGTTGATCAGGATGAGGGCGTCCTCGAGGACTGCTTCCTGGCGCTCTGCGTCGGTGACGAAGTACGGGGACAGGTAGCCCTTGTCGAACTGCATGCCTTCGGTGAGGACCAGCTCAGTCTGCGTGGTGGAGGATTCCTCGATGGTGATCACACCATCCTTGCCCACCTTGCCGAATGCCTCGGCGAGCAGTTCGCCCACCTCGTCGCTCTGGGCGGAGATGGATGCCACGTTGGCAACCTGGGTGCCTTCGACCGGACGGGCGTTCTCGAGCAGGCGGGCCGCTACGGCCTCAACCGAAACTTCGATGCCGCGCTTGATCTGTCCGGGAGCGGCGCCGGCGGCCACGTTGCGGAGGCCTTCCTTAACCAGTGCCTGGGCCAGGACCGTTGCGGTGGTGGTGCCGTCACCGGCAACATCGTTGGTCTTGGTGGCAACTTCCTTGGCGAGCTGTGCGCCAAGGTTTTCGTAGGGGTCGTCCAGCTCGACTTCGCGGGCGATGGTGACGCCGTCGTTCGTGATGGTGGGCGCGCCCCACTTCTTGTCCAGGACGACGTTGCGGCCGCGGGGGCCGAGCGTCACCTTGACAGTGTTGGCGAGCTTGTCGATGCCGGCTTCGAGGGACCGGCGGGCAGCGTCGTTAAACGCAAGCTGCTTTGCCATGGTTGTGTCCTTTCAAGACAGAAACCCCGCGCAGCTGACCAGCATCAAGGCATGACCAGCGGCGCGGGGATCCGGAAGATTTACTTTACGACGATCGCCAGGACGTCGCGGGCGGACAGCACGAGGTACTCGGTGCCACCGGTCTTGACTTCGGTTCCGCCGTACTTGGAGTAGATGACTACGTCGCCGACAGCTACGTCGACCGGGACGCGGTTGCCGTCTTCGAAGCGGCCGGGGCCAACTGCGACAACTTCGCCTTCCTGCGGCTTCTCCTGCGCGGAGTCCGGGATTACCAGGCCGGAAGCCGTGGTCTGCTCGGCTTCGAGCGGGCGGACAACAATACGATCCTCAAGAGGCTTAATAGAGACCGACACTCGGACCTCTCCTTTTCGTCAGCAAATTCGTGGACTTGAAAGCCGTTTGCCGTGGCTGGCAACCGTCGTCGCGGTGCCGGCAGCAGCCAGGCTGGCAGCTCTTCATGTGTTAGCACCCTCCTAGGGAGAGTGCTAATGAAGACTCTAGGCGGGGGTTAGCACTCGGTCAAGGCGAGTGCCAGCCATTTCGTCATGGGAGAACACTTCGCCTGTAGATTGAACCGGTGCGAGCTGCCTTCTTCCTGATCCTTGCCACCCTCTTCTGGGCCGGCAATTTCGTGGTGGGCCAGGCCGCCGTCCAGTCCATGGCCCCGCTGCAGCTGACGTTCTGGCGCTGGACACTGGCCGCCCTGCCGCTGCTGTTCCTCGCGCACGTGGTGGACCGCCCCAACTGGGGGGCAGCCCTCCGTCACTGGCCCGCGCTCCTGCTGCTCAGCGCATTGGGCATGACCGCCTACACCCTGCTGCTTTACAGCGCCCTCCAGCACACCTCGGCCCTGAACGCATCCCTCGTGACGGCCGCGAACCCGGTGCTGATCATGGTGCTTGCCGCGGTGCTGCTGAAGGACAGGCCGCGGCCCTTGGGCTGGATCGGCCTGGCCCTTGGTTTGGCGGGCGTCCTGCTTGTCCTCACCGGCGGCCAGTTGCAGCGGCTCCTGACCTTCTCATTGGGAGCCGGCGAACTGCTGATCCTGGCGGCCATCACCGTCTGGGCGCTCTACACGGTCCTTGCCCGCCGCGTGGCGGTCCCCGCCGTCACCTCCACGGCCCTGCAGGCGGCCATAGCGGCCGTTGCCCTCGCTCCCGTCGCCGCCGTAACCGGTGCAGGATTCCCGTCCACCCAGTCCGGGGCGTGGTCCCTGGCATTCATCGCCGTCTTCCCCTCATTGGGCTCCTACCTGCTGTGGAACCTGGCCCTGAAGCGCACCAGCGCGGCCCATGCCGGAAACTACCTCAACCTCATCGCGGTGTTCACTGCAATCATCACCGTATTGCTGGGCCAGCCCATCACGGCCGCCCAGGTTGCAGGCGGCGTCCTGGTGATTTCGGGGGTCCTGCTGACGGGTGCGGGCCAGCGCCCTCAGCGGCCGAGGTCGTCGAAGTCGACGTCCTCGCCGCCGTCGGAGGCGCTGCCCCGGTTACGGGCCCGGTAAAGGACCACGGAGGACGCGAGGACCACCAGCAGCGACGCCACCAGGAGGGCGATTCCTCCCGCCCGCGCACCGGAATACAGGCCCCGGATGTCCTGCGCTTCCTGCGTGTTGTCCTGGACGTTATTGCCGCCCACCGAATACACCGTGGCGTTGAACGTGTCCAGGAAGAAAATGATGACCAGCAGCGCCAGGCACACCACAGCCAGTACCGCACCTGCGATCAACGCAGGCCGCGCGAACCTGGCCAGGCCCTGCACCGGGGGCTGCTGTTCTCCGGACTGTTCGGGACCTGCGCTGTCAACCATGGGTTCAACACTATCGGCATCCCGCAGCAGCCCGGGGCACTAGGCTGGAACGCATGGCTCACGCTCCCCAGGACCAGATTGCACCACTGCTGACCCCCGAAGGATGGGAGCTGCTGGCGTCGCTGGGCCCCTACACCGAGGACGGGTCCTTCGCCCTGAACGGTCAACTCCGGAAGGCCGGCCACAGCCCCGAGCTGGTGTCCGCGGTGCTTACGCAGTCCCGGCTCCGCACGAAGGCCGAGGCCAAGTTCGGCGAGTTCGCCCGCCAGATGCTCTTCACCCAGGCGGGGCTGGAACAGGCCACCCGCCTGAACGTTGCCGCCCGGCACGCCCAGCGGTTCGCCGCCGCCGGGGTCAGCCACGTGGCGGACCTGGGCTGCGGGCTCGGCGCCGATTCCCTGGCCCTCGCCTCCCTGGACATCGCAGTAACGGCAGTGGAGCTCGATGAAACCACGGCTGCCTGCGCCACGGTGAACCTCATTCCTTTCCCCAACGCGTCGGTTGTGCACGCCGACGCCACCTCGGTGCCCCTGGACGGGGCGGACGGCGTCTGGCTGGACCCCGCGCGCCGGGTCACCTCCACCTCGGGCACCAGGCGCATCTGGGACCCTGAGGCGTTCTCTCCCCCGTTGTCCTTCGTGGAGTCCCTTGCCGCTTCAGGGAAGGCCGTGGGCGTCAAGATGGGACCGGGCATGCCCCACGAATCGGTACCTCAGGGCTGCGAGGCGCAATGGGTGTCCGTGGGCGGGGACGTCACCGAGGTGGCCCTGTGGTTCAACACCGTCAGCCGCCCGGGGATCCGCCGCGCAGCACTGCTCCTGGGACCGCAGGGAGCCGCCGAAATGACCAGCGGAGAGGATTTCGGGCAGGGTCCCGAGGCGCCGGTGGGCCCGGCTGAAGGGTACCTGTACGAGCCGGACGGGGCCGTCATCCGGGCGGGCCTCGTGGCCGACCTCGCCCTCGAACTGCGCGGGCACCTGCTGGACGAGCACATCGCCTACATCTGCTCGCCCGCCCTCGTCGACACCCCGTTCGCCCGCGCCTACCAAGTCCGGCGGGTGATGCCCTACAACGTCAAAGCGCTGAAGTCCTGGGTGAAGCAGGAAGGCATCACGGTGCTGGACATCAAGAAGCGGGGCACCGCCGTCACGCCCGAGGAACTCCGCAAGCAACTGCTTGGCGGGAAGGGCTCGGGCAGCAGGAAGGGCGGCCGGACCGCCACCCTGGTCCTCACCCGCATCGGCGAGGACCGGGTGGCCATCGAGGTGGAGCCGGTCAAGCCGGCGTAAGCGTTACTGCGCCCGGGTAAATTCCTCGGCGGCCCGCACCTGTTCCGCCGTGGGACGCACGCCGGTGTACAGCACGAACTGCTCCAGCGCCTGGATGGTGGCCACCTCCGCACCGGTGATCACCGGCTTGCCCGCCGCCCGGGCGGCCCGGATCAGCGGCGTCTCGGCCGGCAACGCCACGACGTCGAACACCACTTTGGCCGCCGCGATGGCGTCCTCGGGGAAGGACAGTGAGTCGACGTCGGGACCTCCGGCCATCCCGATGGGGGTGACGTTGACGATCATGTCCGCCGCACCGCCGTCGAGCGCTGCCCGCCACTGGAAGCCGTACTGCTCGGCGAGCGCCCGGCCGGCCGCCTCATTCCGGGCGATGACTGTGACATCCGTGAAACCTGCGTCGCGCAGCGCCGCCACGGTTGCTTTCGCCATGCCGCCGGCGCCCTGGACAAGGACCGAGTAGCCGGTCGGCACCGAGTTGGTGGCCAGCAGCTGCTCGATGGCCGTGTAGTCGGTGTTGTAGGCCTTGAGGTGCCCGTCCGTGTTCACGATGGTGTTCACCGAATCGATGGCCTTGGCCGAGGGGTCCATCTCGTCTACCAGCGCGATCACATCCTCCTTATACGGCATGGACACGGCGCAGCCGCGGATACCGAGGCCCCTGACGCCGGCAATGGCCTGCTCGAGGTTGGTGGGCGCGAAGGCCTTGTAGATCCAGTTCAGGTCGAGCTGTCCATACAGGTGGTTGTGGAAGCGCGTCCCGTTGTTGCTGGGCCGGGCCGAGAGGGAGATGCAGAAGGTCATGTCTTTATTGAGGATAGGCACCTCTCCATTAAACGCGGCCCGGGAGGTTAGGGGCAGCCGCTGCCGGCAGGATAGGGCCCGACGGCCGCCGGCAGCTTTCCGGGGGCCGCCGCCTTCCCGGCCAACACGGCGGCGAGGGCATCGAAGGCAGCGTCGGTCCGGCCGTACAGCGCGATCTTCACCGGCGCGGGGGAACCCTGCAGCGGCCAGGGGGCATCCAGGGTGACGGCGATGTCGCCGCCGGCGGGCGCGCCGCCGTAACCGATGAGGCTGACCAGGGGTCCGGAGCCCACGGCCAGGCCTGCGCGGGCGGCTGCGGCTTCGAACCGTTCCTTGTCGCCCGGTCCCCCGCCGGCTACCCGGACAGCTCCGGGGACCAGCGGTCCGCTGCAGTTGCCGGACAGGATGGTGACAGCGGACCCTGAAACCTTGGCGGACAATGCCGCGCCGCTGCCAGCGGGCGCCGGCGCGGAACCACTCCGCCCCCGCCAGATCATCATGGTGGCCACCCTCGTGGCGGCTTCGTCCAGCCGTTCCTTCGGCAGCGCACCGGAGGTCACGGCCTGGACTATTGAGGCGTGCGCCTGCGCGACATCGGCCGGCATGAGGAGCAGGTCGGCCCCGGCTGCGAGGGCAGAAACGGCGGCGGAACCGGCCGGGTACTGCTTGGTGACGGCGCCCATGTTCAGGGCGTCGGTCACCGCTACACCCTTGAAGCCGAGGCCACGCAGCGCGGCGTAAGTCCTGGACGAGAGCGACGCCGGCACGCCGGGTTCCAGCGCTGGCACGGCGATGTGCCCGGTCATCACGATCGGCAGGCCGGAGTCGACGGCCGCCTGGAAGGGCTTCCAGTCCCGGCCGCGCAACTCCTCCACGCCGGCGTTCTGGAGTGGCAGGCTAAGGTGCGAATCGGCGGTGACTGAACCGTGGCCGGGAAAGTGCTTGACAGTGGGCAGTACCCCGGCGGCCAGCATGCCCTGGGCGAATGACACGCTCTGCGTGGCCACAGCTGCAGGATCCCCGGATATGGACCGGGCGCCGATGGTGGGGTCTTTGGGGCCGATGGTGACATCCGCGTCCGGCGCGAAGTCCAGGTTGAAGCCAAGCGGCGCCAGCTCCCCAGCGACACCCTGCCCGGCGTCCCGCGTGAGGGACGCATTTCCGGCGGCACCGTAGCTCATGGGCGTGGGCCATTCGGTCAGGGGCGCTCCCAGCCTGGCCACAATCCCGCCTTCCTGGTCTACGCCGACGATGCCCGGCCACGGGTCACCGTCAGCGGTGGTTGCCCGGGAGAGCCGCTGGTTGACCGCCGTCATGGCGGCAACGTCCACCTGTCCCTGCGGGTCGCGGGGAACGTTGTCACCCATGATGATGCTCCCGGCCAGGTGCAGCCGTTCTATGGCAGCAGCCTGCGCTTCCACCTGCTGGCCGCCGTAGGACGGGAGCAGGACCTGGCCGGCCTTTTGCTCGGGTGTCATGGCTGCCACGGCGGCTGCTGCCGCGTCCTGGTCGCGCTGCTGGGGACCCCACCCCAAGGGCCGGGAACCCGGATCAGGTGACGGGGACGCCATGGTGGGGACCGGCGTCGTACGCGGTGCTGAAGAGGGCGTGCCGGGCGACGCCGATGCGGAAGCCGACGGCGATGGGGCCGGCGTTGAGGGCGCAGGAGTGGGCGGCCCTGCCGTGCACGAGGCCAGGGCAACGGCGGACAAAGCCGCGATCAGGGGGAGGGTTTTGTGGGTACTGTCACGCAGGCGTTGGAACGGGGACATCATTATGATGCTACCCCTGCGCTATAGACTTGAAACACCCGTTCGTTTGCCGGCACTTTCCGGAAGCGGCGCCAGCCAGCGGCATCCCGGACAGTGAGGAAATGCGTGAAGATCGACTTCGCACCATCGAGGCAATCAACCCTTGGTGTTGAGTGGGAACTGGCGCTGGTGGACGGCCGCACCGGTGAACTCGCGTCCGTCGCCAATGAGGTGCTCCGCGGTGTCGCCTCCCGCCATCCCGAACTGAACGAGGATGACGAACATCCCCACATCAAGCAGGAACTGCTGCTGAACACGGTGGAACTGGTTACGGGCATCTGCGAGACCGCTGCCGAGGCGAAGGAAGACCTCAGCCGCTCCGTGGCCGCAGTCCGGGAAATTACCGATCCCATGGGCGTGGAGCTCTTCTGCGCCGGCAGCCACCCGTTCAGCCCGCCGCAGCTGCAGCCGGTGACGGACAAGGCCCGCTACGCGAAGCTCATCGACCGTACCCAGTGGTGGGGCCGGCAGATGGTCATCTATGGCGTGCACGTCCACGTGGGCCTGGACCGCCGCGAGAAGGCCCTCCCGGTGCTCGACGGACTGGTCAACTACTTCCCGCATTTCCAGGCGTTGTCCGCGTCCAGCCCGTTCTGGGGCGGCGAGGACACCGGCTACGCCTCGCACCGTGCCCTCATGTTCCAGCAGCTGCCCACCGCAGGCCTGCCGTTCCAGTTCCCCTCCTGGTCCGAATACGAGTCCTACGTCCAGGACATGTTCACCACCGGGGTGATCGACACCATCTCCGAGATCCGCTGGGACATCCGGCCCGTGCCGGCCCTGGGAACCATCGAAATGCGCATCTGCGACGGCCTGGCCACCCTGGAGGAAGTCGGCGCCATCGCGGCCCTCACCCAGTGCCTGGTGGACGAGTTCTCCACCACCCTGGACAACGGCGGCACCATCCCCACCATGCCGCCGTGGCACGTCCAGGAAAACAAGTGGCGTGCCGCCCGCTACGGCATGGACGCCATCATCATCCTGGACGCCGCCGGCAAAGAGCAGCTGGTGACGGACCACCTGATGGAAACGCTGAACCGGCTGGAGCCCGTGGCGGCGAAGCTGGGCTGCCAGGATGAGCTGGCCGACGTCGAAAAGATCATCCGCCGCGGTGCCGGGTACCAGCGCCAGCGGCGCGTGGCGGAGGACAACGGCGGCAACCTGCAGGCCGTGGTCCTGGACCTGGTCAAGCAGATGCGCAGCGGCCCCACCGCCTGAGTTGCCGCTTCACCCCACTTAGCCGACCGCTCCCCCAAACAACGCGGGTGTTCAGGCCGGGAGGGAGACCGAAGTGACGGGCATCGAGGAGTCCGGTGCGAAACTGATCCCGCTGGGTTCGGCGCCCGCCATGACCAGCTGCGCGCCGAGGGCGGCCACCATGGCCCCGTTGTCCGTGCACAGGTCCAACGGCGGAACGTGAAGCCGGATCCCGGCGGATGCGCAGCGCTGACCGGTCAGCTCCCGCAGCCTGGAGTTGGCGGCCACGCCGCCGCCCAGCAGCACGTCCTTGATCCCGTGTTCCCTGCAGGCAAGCACGGCCTTTGAGGAGATCACGTCCACCACGGCTTCCTGGAAGGCCGCGGCGATGTCAGCCACCGGGATTTCTTCCCCGCGGGCTTCGAACTGTTCCACGCACCTGGCCACGGCGGTCTTCAGTCCGCTGAAGGACCAGTCGTAGCGGTGCTTGCCCGGTTCTTCGGCCGTTCCCATGTATTTGGGCTGGCTGAGGCCGCGCGGGAACCGGATCGCTTTCGAGTTGCCGGTACGGGCCACCCTGTCGATGGCCGGGCCGCCCGGGTAGCCGAGCCCCAGGATGCGGGCCACCTTGTCGTACGCTTCGCCGGCGGCGTCATCGATGGTGGAGCCCAGGAGTTCCACGTCGCTGGTGATGCTGTTGATCCGGAGGATTTCGGTGTGGCCGCCGGAGACCAGCAGGGCGCCGAGGATTTCAGGCAGGGCCTGCTGCTGTCCGGTTGCCCGGTCATCCAGGAGCCCCACGCCCACATGGGCCACCAGGTGGTTGATGGCATACAGCGGTTTGCCGGTGGCCACGGCCAGAGCCTTCGCTGCACAGACTCCCACCATCAGGGCACCGGCCAGGCCCGGGCCCGAGGTAACCGCGATGGCATCGACGTCGTCCAGGGTGGCCCCTGCCTCAGCGAGGGCCTGTTCCAGGGTGGGGACAAACGCATCGAGGTGCGCCCGGGAGGCGATCTCCGGGATGACACCGCCGAACCGGACATGCTCGTCCATCGATGAGGACACCGTGTTGGCCAGGAGCGTGGTTCCCCGGACGACGCCGACGCCGGTTTCGTCGCAGGAGGATTCGATGCCCAGCACCAGCGGCTGCGTGCGGTTCATGGCCGGATTCCTTTGCTTGGGGATTCTGTTTCTGTTTCCGGCACCAGCGCCAGCCGCATGATCAGGGCGTCCACGCCGTCGCGGTAGTAGCGGGGGCGGACATGGATCTGCTGGAAACCGAAACGGAGGTACAGCCGCTGGGCGCGCGGGTTGTCGGCACGTACTTCCAGCAGGACGTCCGCGGCGCGCCGCCGGCGGGCCTCGTCGATCAGTTCGGTGAGGAGCGTGCTGCCGATGCCACGGCCCTCGCGGTGGGGCACGACGGCGATGGTCTGGACATCCGCGATGGGTTCAATGCACATGAGCCCGGCATACCCGACGATGCCGTCCGGCCCTTCGGCCACCAGGTAGCGGCGCGTTTCCGGCTGGGCAAGTTCGTCGAAGAACATCTGCACCGGCCAGGCGTCCACCGGAAACAGTTCCTGCTCAAGGGCGCTGACCGCGGGAATATCGGCCTCTGTCATGTCCCGGATGGCGACACTGTCGAAGGAGGCAGAACGGGGCTCCGGAATCCCGTCCGACCCGGCGGCACTCACAGGGCCCTCTTCCGCGGCCCCGGGACCTGGGCGTCGGATTCCCGAAGGTACAGGGGCGTGGAGTCCAGGAGCGCCGCGCCGGAAGCCAGCCTGGCCAGGGCGAACTGCCCCAGGTACAGGGCGTCCGGCTGCTCACCGGCAAAGTCAGGGTCCGCCCGGAGCGCGTCCGCGTACAGGCCGGCGCCTGCACCAAAGGCGGGCAGGTCCGGCAGGTCAACGGCGAAGCCAACATGCGGCCCGTCTTCGAGAACCGGCAACTGGCCTTCGGCCAGGCTGTAGCGGGCCCAGTAGACCTCCTTGCGGCGCGCGTCGGTGACCACCAGGAACTCAGGAGCAGCCGCCGTCGACTCGGCCACCTCCAGGGCGATTGCGTCGAGGCTCATCAACCCGTGCAGGGGCTTGCCCCATACGAAGGCCAGGGTGCGTGCCGTGGCGATGCCGGACCGGAGACCGGTGAACGGGCCGGGCCCCACGCCCACCACTACGGCATCGATGTCTTCCCCCGCGACGCCGGCATCGGCCAGCATTCCGGCAATGCCCGGGGCCAGCACTTCGGCGTGGCTGCGGGTGTCCTCGGTGGAGAAGTTGGCCACCACGCCTTCCAAGGCATTGTCGGAGACCAGTGCTGCGCTGGCCACGGCCGAGGTGTCGATTGCGAGGATCAGCATCAGTTGGTCCCCCCGGCAGCGTCCAGATCCGGAGCGTCGGCCCACCTGGGGCCGTACCCGCGCATCACGATGGTGCGTGGCTCGTCCGTCTCATCCGTATCAAAGTCCAGGCTTCCGCGTGCGCCGTCCTGCCCGGCATTCGCGGCGTCAGCTGTCCCGGTGGTGACGGACCCGCGGCCGAACCCGCCGCCCAGGCCGATGGCGCGGTGCAGGTCGATCTCCAGCCGGTTCTCGCTCAGGTGTTCCACCCGGTCATGTCCCCACTCCACCACTGTCACGGAGGTGTCCATGGTGTTCTCAAGGTCGATGTCGTCCACTTCGGCGGCCGAACCGAGGCGGTAGGCATCCACGTGGACCAGGTCCGGGCCGCCGGGGCGGGGCCCCTCAGGGAGGTTGGGGTGGATCCGGACCAGCACAAAGGTGGGTGAAATGATGCCGGAGCGCACTCCCAGCCCCTCCCCCAGCCCTTGGGTCAGGGTGGTTTTCCCGGCACCCAGCTCGCCGGAGAGCACTACCAGGTCCCCGGCGTCCAGGACCCGGGCCAGCCCCGCGCCGAGCGCATGGGTCTGGTCCGCCGTCGTAGCCGTATAGGTCTTTTCCCAGTTGGCTTCAGCCGTCTGGCCGGGCATGTGGTTCGCGGCGCTCACAGGGCACCTTCCCCGCTGGCGGCTGAAGCGTTCCCGCCGCCGGACGTGTCCTGTTCGTTGATGAAGCGGCGCGGCACGCGCGGACTGATCCGCGTGACGATCTCATAGTTGATGGTCCCGGCGGCGCGCGCCCAGTCATCAGCTGTGGGACCGCCGTCGGCTCCGCTGCCGAAAAGCTCAGCCTCGGCACCCAGCAGCGCGGCCCCCTGGACCCCCGGGCCGAGGTCGATGACCATCTGGTCCATGGCGATGCGGCCCACCACCGGGTACGTGGTTCCGGCCACCCGGACCGGCCCGCCGGTGGCTGCCCGGGGGATGCCATCGGCGTAGCCCAGCGGGATCAGGCCAAGGGTGCTGGCGCCCGAAGTCCGGTAGTGGAGCCCGTAGGAAACCCCCTGCCCTGCCGGGACGGCCTTGCACTGGGACACCCTGGTCAGCAGCGCCATGGCAGGGCGCAGGCCGAGTTCAGCGGAGGTCTGGCCGTCGAAGGGTGAAAGTCCGTACATTCCCAGGCCCACGCGTACCAGGTCGAAGTGGGTGTCCGGCCGGGACAGGGTGGCGGGCGTGTTGGCCAGGTGCCGGACTTCGGCGTCAACCCCGGCGTCCTCGGCCACTGCGAGCGCGTCGCGGAAGGCTGCCAACTGGTGGTCGGTTTCGGGGCGTTCGGGTTCATCTGCAACGGCGAGGTGGGAGAAGATGCCCACCACCCGGAGCAGGCCCTGGTCCTGGTACTCCATGGCTTCGCCCACCAGCGTGTCCCAGTACTCCAGGGTGGCGCCGTTGCGGCCCAGCCCGGTGTCCACCTTGAGGTGGATCCTGGCCGGGCGCTCCTGCTCGCGGGCCGCGGCGACGATCCGTTCGAGTTCCCACCCTGAGCAGCCGATGTCGACGCCGGCCGCCACCGCCGCGCCGAAGTTGCTGTCAGTGGTGTGCAGCCATGCGAGCAGCGGCGCGTCGATCCCGGCAGCGCGCAGGGCGAGGGCCTCGGAGATGTGCGCCACTCCCAGCCAGGCGGCGCCTGCGTCCAGCGCTGCCCGGGCAACGGGGACGGCACCGTGCCCGTAGGCGTCGGCTTTGACCACGGCCATGACCTTGGCCGGCGAGGCAGCGGCAGCGAGCCGGCGGACGTTGTGCCGGATGGCGTCCAGGTCGATCACGGCGGAACGCTCGTAGTGGGGATCGTGCACTGAAGCAGCGCTGATTTCACCGGTTGGGGCGGGGTAAGTCACGGTAGTGATTCTAGTAGGGGTGCCTGCGGCCGAATAATCGGACGGCCGGCCGTGCCCGGGCAGCAGCGGCAGCTCAAGCGTCCGAGAGGTGGGCGATGGTGGCTGCTGCCCTGCGCTGGGCCGCCTGCGGGACGTCCTGGATGATCTCGGCCAGGAATCCGAAGCGGCGCAGCCACTGGCTCATCTGGCGTTCGGGCCGGGCGTTGGCACGTTTCCACCAGTCGGCGATGTCTCCCCAGCCGGGGGCGGCCAGCGAACCGCCCACTTCCTGCACGGCCAGGGAGGCGCACAGGTTGGCGAAGCGGAGCCTGTTGCCCAGCGGCCAGCCGGCCAGCGTGCCCACAATGAACGCGGCGTCGAAACAGTCGCCCGCTCCAGTGGGGTCAAGCGCCTTGACGGGAAGGGACGGAACCCACTCCTCCTCCCCCGTTTCCGAATCGACGGCGAGCGCCCCCTGCGGGCCGAGGGTCACCACGGCCACGGGGACCCGGTCCGCGAGCGCATACAGGGCGGACCAGGCATTGTCCTTGCCGGTCAGTGCCATAGCCTCACGCTGGTTGGGCAGGAACGCGTGGAAGTACTGCAGGTTTTCCAGCCGGACCGGAGCCCATTCCCCGGTGGGGTCCCAGCCCACGTCCCCGAAGAGCTTGACGCCGGCCCCGTGGGCGGCGCGGGCCCAGGGTTCCACTTCGAGGCCCACTTCCGCGATGCCAGCGAGGGTGGGCGGCGGCTCCCCGATGAGTTCGGAGGATGTGACAGGGGCGGCATGCCCGTGGGTGACCATGGACCGGTCCTTCTCGACGCACAGCGATACCGTCACCGGCGAGTGCCAACCCTCCACCCGGCGGGACAGGCTCAGGTCCACCCGCTCCTGGCCGGCGAGGATCTTCCAGTTGAAGTCGCCGTAGCCGTCGTCGCCGAAGACTGCGGCCAGGCCGGTCCGAAGTCCCAGCCGGGCCGCCGCGATGGCCTGGTTCGCCACCCCGCCCGGGCAGCTGCCCATGCCGTCGCTCCAGATTTCGGTGCCCGGCTCAGGGCCGTGCGGCAGTCCGGTGAAAATGATGTCCTGGAAGACGGTTCCGGCCAGCAGGAGATCGAACCCGGGGCCGGAATGTTTCCGGACCGAGGCCAGCGGATCAAAAGGGCGTGCCGGGATCGCGTCCATGTCCGGCACACTACGCCCTGCCAACGACATCCGGTAGAGGAGCGCCCGGGCCCGCCCTAGACTGCTGGGTATGCGGCTTCTGATTGCCGGCGGCGGGGGTTTCCGGGTGCCGCTCATCTACCGGGCGCTGGCTTCAGGCCGCTTTGCCGGTCTGGTCACCGAGCTGGTGCTGTACGACGTCGATCCCGCCCGCCTGGCGGCCGTCACCGCTGTGCTCAACAGTATGCCGGTGGGCCCCGGACCACGGCTGCCGGTCCGTTCCACCACCGATCTGGCCCACGCCCTGCCCGGGACGGACATGGTGTTCGCCGCCATCCGTCCGGGCGGGACCGCAGGGCGGATCGCGGACGAGAAGGTGGCCCAGGACCTGGGACTGCTGGGGCAGGAAACCACAGGCGCGGGCGGCATCTCCTATGCGCTGCGGACCATTCCCCACATGATGCACCTGGCCCGCCTCATGCTCCGGCACTGCCCCGGAGCCCGGCTGATCAATTTCACCAACCCGGCAGGCATGGTCACCGAGGCCCTCGTTCCGGTGCTGGGGAACCAGGTAGTGGGCATCTGCGATTCGGCGGGTGCCCTGGTACAGCGCGCCGCACACGCTGCGGGAGCGGACCTGGCGCAGGAAAGGCTCGACGGCGTGGGCTACTTCGGGCTGAACCACCTGGGCTGGCTGTACCGGCTGGAGTCCGGCGGCCGCGACCTGCTGCCGGGGCTGTTGGCCAATCCCGCCGCCTTGGCGTCCTTCGAGGAGGGCCGGCTGTTCGACCAGCCGTTCCTGGCCGGCCTCGGCATGCTGCCCAACGAGTACCTGTATTACTACTACCGGCGCGACGCCGCCCGGCGAGCCATGCAGGCGATGCGGCAGACGCGCGGCGAGAGCATCCACGAACAGCAGCAGGACCTCTATCCACGCCTTGCCGGCGCCGGTACGGACGCCTTCCAATTGTGGGATGCTGCCCGCCGGTCCCGCGAGGAGGGCTACTTGGCGGAGGCACGCCCGGAAGGTACGCAGCGGGATGAAGACGACCTCGCCGGCGGCGGCTACGAACGCGTGGCGCTCGCCGCCATGCGCGCGCTGTCCGGGGCCGGCGGGACGCAGCTGATCCTGAACACCCGCAACGCGCTGGCCCCGGGCGCTCAGGAACCCGCCATTCCGGGACTGCCCGCGGACGCCGTCGTCGAACTTCCCTGCATGGTGACGGCCGACGGCGCGCTGCCGCTTCCCCAGCAGGCTCCACCGGAGCCGCAGCTCCGGTTGCTGCGGCAGGTCAAGGACGTTGAACGGCTCACCGTCCGGGCAGCCACCACCGGCGATCGCGGCGCCGCCCTTGCGGCCTTCGCGCGGCATCCGCTGGTGGATTCGGAAGAATTGGCGGCCCGGCTCCTGTCCGGTTATGAGGAAGCATTTCCGGAGCTGCGGGCGCTGTGGCGTGGTGGGACGGCGGCTGCGGCCCCGGTTGGCTGAAGGAGTAATGTTTTACCGAGTGCGCACTGAACGGGTACCCGGGACAGGTGCGCCCGTAACAAGCGCCGGCGGCCGGAAGGAGGTCCCTTGGCATTGATCCGCAGGGTGGCCTTGCTGTCGCTCCACACCTCGCCCATGGAACAGCCGGGTTCCGGCGATGCCGGCGGCATGAACGTCTACATCCGTGAACTGGCCTCGGCCCTGGCCGAAGCCGGCGTTGAAGTCGAGATCTTCACGCGCGCCACCTCGGCAGGCCAGCCCGCCGTCGAACATCCGGATCCCGGCGTCTGTGTCCACAACGTCCTTGCCGGACCGACGAAGAAGATCCCCAAGGAAGAACTGCCCGGCCTGCTGCACAGCATGGTCGAGGAGATCGAACAGATCCGCCGCCGTCAGCCGCACGGCCGCTACGACGTCATCCACTCGCACTACTGGGTGTCCGGCATCGCCGGGCTGGAGCTGTCCGAACTGTGGGGTGTGCCGCTGGTCCACACCATGCACACCATGGCCAAGGTGAAGAACCTCCTGCTCGAGTCCGGCGAACAGCCCGAGCCGCGGCGGCGTGAGGTGGGCGAGCACCAGATCGTGGACGGTGCGGCACGCCTCATCGCCAACACCAGCTCCGAGGCGGCAGAGCTGGTGTCGCACTACGGCGCGGACTACGACCGGATCGACATCGCTCCCCCGGGCGTGGACCTGGCCACGTTTACCCCGGCCTTCCGGACCAAAGCGCGCAAGGACCACGGCGTGGATCCGGGGACGTTCCACCTGCTGTTCGCCGGCCGCATCCAGCGGCTCAAAGGCCCGCAGGTGCTGGTTAAGGCGGCGGCCCTGCTGCGGCAGCGGCGCCCGGACATCGACCTGCGGCTCACCATCCTGGGCGAGCTCAGCGGCAACAAGGAGTTCAACCTCCGCAAGCTCGTGGCAGACGCAGGGATGGACGACGTCGTCACGCAGCTTCCGCCCGTCACGGCACCTGAGCTGGCGGCCTGGTTCCGCGCGGCCGACGTCGTGGTGATGCCCTCCTTCAGCGAATCCTTCGGGCTGGTGGCCCTGGAAGCCCAGGCCTGCGGGACCCCGGTGGTGGCAACCCGCGTGGGCGGACTGTCCCGCGCCATCTTCCATGGCCGGACGGGGCTGCTGGTGGACGGCCACCACGCGGCTGATTGGGCGGACGCGTTTGAGGCGCTCTACGACGATCCCGCCACCCGGGTGGACATGGGGCGGGCCGCTGCCATCCGCGCCCAGAACTCCGGCTGGTCCCGCACCGCCGCCATCACGCTCGAAAGCTACCACGCCGCCGTCGACCGGCACGTGGGCCACCTTGTGCCGGCCGTTCCTGTAACCTGACGCCATGACCGGCGTTCCCAGCGACCTCGAGATAGCACGGGCAGCACGCATCAGGCCCATCGAAGACATTGCCGCTGCCGCAGGGGTGAACGCAGCAGCGCTGGAACAGTACGGGCGTTACAAAGCCAAGATCGATCCCGCCCGGCTGGACGCACCGCCGCCGCACGGCAAGCTGGTGCTGGTCTCAGCCATGTCCCCCACGCCGGCCGGCGAAGGAAAGTCCACCACCACCGTGGGGCTGGCGGACTCCCTGGCGCGGGCGGGCCACAAAGTGATGATCGCTTTGCGTGAGCCCTCGCTGGGCCCGGTCCTGGGGATGAAGGGCGGCGCCACCGGTGGAGGCTACTCGCAGGTGCTGCCGATGGACGAGATCAACCTGCACTTCACGGGCGATTTCCACGCCATCACCTCCGCCAACAACGCGCTGATGGCACTGGTGGACAACCATATTTACCAGGGCAACGCCTTGAACATCGATCCGCGGCGCATGACATTCAAACGCGTCCTGGACATGAATGACCGGGCCCTGCGGGAAGTGGTGATCGGCCTCGGGGGGCCGGCCCAGGGCGTGCCGCGGCAGGACGGGTTCGACATCACCGTCGCTTCAGAGATCATGGCCGTGTTCTGCCTCGCCACGGACCTGGCCGACCTCCGGGAACGGCTGGGCAGGATCACGTTCGGGTACACCTATGAGCGCGTCCCGGTGACGGTGGCGGACCTGGGCGTGCAGGGGGCGCTGGCCCTGCTGCTGAAGGAAGCGGTCAAACCCAACCTGGTGCAGACCATCGCAGGCACCCCGGCGCTGGTGCACGGCGGCCCGTTCGCCAACATTGCGCACGGCTGCAACTCCCTCATCGCCACCCAGACCGCGCGGCGGCTGGCGGACATCGTGGTGACGGAGGCCGGTTTTGGGGCCGACCTGGGTGCCGAAAAATTCATGGACATCAAGGCGCGGATCGGCGGCCTGGCCCCGTCCGCCGTCGTGGTAGTGGCCACCGTGCGCGCGCTGAAGATGCAGGGCGGAGTGGCCAAGGACCAGCTGACACGGCCGGATGTGGCAGCGCTGGAGGCCGGCGTCGAGAACCTGCGCCGGCACGTGCACAACGTGGAGAAGTTCGGTGTCACACCCGTGGTGGCCATCAACAGGTTCGCCACGGATACGGCGGAGGAACTGGACTGGCTGCTGGCGTGGTGCGCCGCGGAAGGTGTTCCGGCTGCCGTGGCAGATGTGTGGGGCCGGGGCGGCGGCGGTGACGGCGGGGATGAGCTCGCCGGGCTGGTGGCGCGGGCCCTGGAGGCACCCAACAAGTTCCGTCACCTGTACGCGCTGGAGCTCTCTGTGGAGGACAAGATCCGCACCATCGCGCAGGAGATCTACGGGGCGGACGGGGTGGACTTCTCCGTCCCGGCACTGAAGCGGCTGGCCGACATCGAACGCAACGACTGGGGCGGGCTTCCGGTCTGCATGGCCAAGACCCAGTACTCCTTCACCGACGACGCCACCCGGCTCGGCGCCCCCAAGGGCTTCACCATCCATGTCCGCGACCTGCTGCCCAAGACCGGCGCCGGCTTCATCGTGGCGCTGACCGGCGCAGTGATGACCATGCCGGGGCTCCCCGCCGTGCCGGCTGCGCTCCGCATGGACGTCGACCCCGACGGCAACCCGGTAGGCCTCACCTAACCCCCGGCCCCAACCCTCCCCCTTCCCCCCTTCCCCCCTCCCATATCCCCCCTCCCCGTCTCCCGCCCTTCCCCCCTCCCGACGCGCGCTCACTTGTGGCGGTCTAAATCCAAACGCCCGCTCACTAGTGGCCGCCTAAATCCAAACGCCCGCTCACTCGTGGCGGCATTATTCCCAACGCCCGCTCACTCGTGGCGGCATTATTCCCAACGCCCGCTCACTCGTGGCGGTATAAACCCCAACGCCCGCTCAGCATCGGATTCAGCGGCCCACGAACTGGGCTGACCCCTGTGGATAACTTCCGATGCTTGTCGGATGATTCGGTGAGAATGCAGTATGCGCAGCAGCCCTCCCTTACCGGTCCACCTCGCAACCAAGCCGTTCACTGTCGAAAGTGCCGTGAGCGCCAATCTGACTCGCGATCGGCTGACGCGTGCCGACGTCGAGCACGTCGGACGCGGCCTCTTCCGCCCGTCTTCCTGGTCTTTCGATCTGGAAGATGCGGCGCGTGCGCTGTCGGAAGCAACACCGGGAGCCTGGATATCCCACGTAACGGCGGCTCGGCTCCGCAATTCGTACTTACCGCCGTGGCTTTCGGACTCCAACGAGCTCCACCTCAGCAAACCTAAAGCCCTTCCCGGCGTTAGGAGGCAGGGCATTTGCGGCCACCGGGTCATCTCCGGGCCCGGCGAAATCGAGTTGGTGGAGGGGATTTGGCTCAGCACCCGTGCCCGGACGTGGCTGGACATGGCTCGCATTCTGCCGCTCAATGACCTTGTGGCGTTGGGAGATGAGCTGATCCGAATGCCTCGTCCCGCTTTCGAGGGCAGGGCGGAGGCCTACACGTCCATCTCCGACCTCAAAACCTTGATCAACCGGCATTCAAATCTCCAGGGCATCGTGCGTGCCCGGCAAGCACTCGATCTGATGCGTGTCGGCTCAGATTCGGCGCCGGAAACGTTCCTCCGCCTTGGCATCCTGGACGCCGGCCTTCCGGATCCGGAATTGCAAGTGCGCCTTCGGCAAGGAGACAGCCGTTCTCCTTCCGCGGACCTGGGGTATCGTCGGTGCCGGATCGCGATCCAGTACGACGGCGGCCATCACCTTCAAGAGCCGCAGCGCCTCAGCGATCGACGCAGAAACAGGGCCTTTGAGGCGGCAGGCTGGACAGTCCTCGTGTTCGACAAGGCTGACCATGAGGACAACTTCACTACCGCAATCAAACACATCAAGCGAGCGATAAGAGCTTCCACCATGGATCCTGCAGCCTCAGCCGGATTCGCGCGTGCTCTCTAGGGCCGCTGTGCCACGACTGCATCGCCACTAGTGTCACCGTGGGACTCCCGGTTCCGCCAGGCCGGGGAAACGGTGATTTTCCTGTCGCCTCTGATCAGGGATGCGTAAGCTACGCCAACGGACAGCAGCACCAGAGCGGCGACGAAAAAGGCTGTGCCGGGATCGGCCAGAAGAAGCAGCGGAATGCTGCGCCCCGGAACCCCCACAGCAAACCCAAAAGCAACGGCGATCCCGATGTAGCTCCCTACCATGTTGCCGCGGTGGGCCGGGATGTTGTGCCGCACTGCGCTGATCAGCCCGAGTGTGACGGTGACGATGGTGAACGCGGACAGCCCGTGCAGCCAACTGAAGTGGCCATCGCTGACGATGCCGAAACTGCTGAAACACACGTAATACATGTCTGCTACCCACAGGTAACCCATGGTCCGGTGAATGCGGTCTCGCCGCCGTCGGAGAATCTGCACCGGTCCGATGGCCAGGACGAAGAGTGCCGCAACAACGTGGCTGACAAGTAAGACGTTCCAGTGCTCCATAGCTCTAAGATAGAGGTACTATCCAGTAAAAGTACATCAAGATAGTGGACCAGCAGTCCGCTACCTTACGGAGGCGCCATGCAACTGAAGGAGCTTAGCGAAGTCACCGGAACGTCCGCGGCAAGCATCAAGTATTACCTCCGCGAAGGGCTCCTGCCGCCCGGCGAGTCAGTACACGCCACGCGCGCCAGCTACAACGCGGACCACGTCAAACGTTTGGAGTTGATCCGCTCACTGCGTCAGATTGTGGGCCTCAACATCGAACAGATCCGCAGCATTGTGAAAATGGCGGACGACGGCGTTCCGCGCCTGGCGCTGCTTGCCCACGTGCAGCGCGTGGTCCTGAAGCTTGGAACCGACGGCGGCGAGGTTGCCCGCACTGCCGCGGCAGACGCCGTCGTACGCATGCGAAGCTGGCCCGATGTACCCAGCGACGCACGGGATGCACTGGACCGGCACATAGCCCTGATGGAAGGGCTGGGTATCGGGTCGACGCTGGATCTGCTGGACCAGTACAGCAGCGCGGTTGACTCGATTGCCGGGCTGGACCTTGCCGCAACCACGGCAGGACAGGACACGGACAGCGTCATCCTGACCGCTGCCGTCGGCATGCATCTGCATTCACAGCTGATGCTCAAGCTGCTGGCCCTTGCCCAGGCAAGCCACGCCATCCGCCGACTGACAATCACGGACGAACGTTAACGCCGAACGCTCCCCCGTGAGAAACGGAGGAGCGTTCGGCGGGGAACCACCACAAATGAGCGCGCGTCCCCGGGGGAACCACCACTAGTGAGCGCGCGTTCCCGGAGGGGGTTTTAGCGCTCCAGGTCGCCGCGGATGAAGGCCTCGACCTTTTCACGGGCGAGGTCGTCATTGAACTGCTCCGGCGGGGACTTCATGAAGTAGCTCGAAGCGGAAAGCAGCGGACCGCCGATGCCGCGGTCCAGGCCGATCTTGGCGGCACGGATGGCATCGATGATAACGCCGGCGGAGTTAGGCGAGTCCCAGACTTCCAGCTTGTACTCGAGCGACACGGGGGCGTCACCGAAGTTGCGGCCTTCCAGTCGGACGAAGGCCCACTTGCGGTCATCGAGCCACTGCACGTAGTCGGACGGGCCAATGTGGACGTCCTTGGCGGCGAGCTCAGCCTCGACGTTGGAGGTGACGGCCTGGGTCTTGGAGATCTTCTTGGACTCGAGGCGGTCGCGTTCCAGCATGTTCTTGAAGTCCATGTTGCCGCCGACGTTCAGCTGGTAGGTGCGGTCCAGGGTGACGCCGCGGTCCTCGAACAGCTTGGCCATGACGCGGTGCGTGATGGTGGCGCCGATCTGGCTCTTGATGTCGTCGCCCACGATCGGAACACCGGCGGCGGTGAACTTGTCGGCCCATGCCTTGGTGCCGGCGATGAACACGGGAAGGGCGTTGACAAAGGCAACGCCTGCGTCGATGGCGGCCTGGGCGTAGAACTCAGCAGCGGCCTGGGAACCGACGGGCAGGTAGCAGACCATGACGTCAACATCGGCGTCCTTGAGTGCCTGAACCACGTCAACGGGCTCTTCGGTGGATTCCTCGATGGTCTCGAGGTAGTACTTGCCAAGGCCGTCCAGGGTGTGGCCGCGCTGGACGGTTACGCCAGTGGGCGGGACGTCGGCGATCTTGATGGTGTTGTTTTCGCTGGCCAGGATGGCATCGGCGAGGTCGTTGCCCACCTTCTTGCCGTCGACGTCGAACGCGGCCACGAACTGGACATCGCCCACGTGGTACTGGCCGAACTCAACGTGCATGAGGCCCGGGATGGTCGCCGTGGGGTCGGCGTCCTTGTAGTACTGGACGCCCTGCACCAACGACGCGGCGCAGTTGCCTACGCCGACGATTGCGACACGGATCGGATGTGAAGACACGGAACTCCTTAGGACAAACGTCAGCCGGCCTGGTAATGCGTCGGGGAAATTGCGACGGCGGCCGGCTGGGACAGCGCCGCGCGGCGCCTATTCATAGTACCCAACACAGCGGGACCGGCTATTGTTCCGCCGGTCCCGCTGCGTAAGAAAGGGGGGGGTGTCAGACAGTCTGCTTCCACAGGTTGATGTCCGATTCCACCGCGAACTCATCGATGGCGGTCAGTTCGTCGGCGCTGAATCCGAGGTTGTTGATGGCGGAGAGCGTGTCCTCGAGCTGGCGGACACTGGAAGCTCCCACGAGCGCCGACGTCACCGGCGAGCCTTTGGGCTGGTCCCGGAGGATCCAGGCGATAGCCATCTGCGCGAGCGTCTGGCCGCGGCCTTCGGCGATGGCTTTCAGGCCGCGGATCCGGGCGAGCTTCTCATCCGTGATGGCATCCTCGGACAGGAACCTGGCCTTGGCTGCGCGGGAATCGTCCGGAATGCCGTTCAGGTAGCGGTCCGTAAGCATGCCTTGGGCCAGCGGCGAGAAGGCGATGGACCCTGCCCCCACCTGGTCGAGCGCCTCGTAGAGGTTGGGGCTGCCGTTCTCGGTCCAGCGGTTCAGCATGGAGTAGCTGGGCTGGTGGATGAGCAGCGGCGTGCCGAGCTCCTTCAGGATGCGGGCAGCTTCGATGGTCTGCTCCGGGGTGTAGGAGGAGATGCCCGCGTAGAGTGCCTTGCCCGAGCGGACGGCATGGTCGAGGGCACCCATGGTTTCTTCCAGCGGCGTTTCCGGGTCCGGCCGGTGGCTGTAGAAGATGTCCACGTAGTCCAGCCCCATGCGCTCGAGCGACTGGTCAAGGCTGGAGAGCAGGTACTTCCGTGAGCCCCACTCACCGTAGGGGCCGGGCCACATGTAGTAGCCGGCTTTCGTGGAGATGACCAGCTCATCTCGGTACGGCTTGAAGTCGTCCTTGAGGTGCCGGCCGAAGTTGGTCTCGGCGGATCCGTCCGGCGGGCCGTAGTTGTTGGCGAGGTCGAAGTGGTTCACGCCGAGGTCGAACGCGCGGCGCAGGATGGCCCGCTGTTCATCAAAGCGCTTGTCGTCGCCGAAGTTGTGCCACAGGCCCAGGGAGATAGCCGGGAGCTTCAGGCCGCTGCGGCCCACCCGGCGGTAGGGCATGGATTCGTAGCGGTCTTCCGCCGCGGAATATGTCATGGGTTCCATCCTGCCAGCTGTGACCGGCGCAACAGGCAGGACCGCAAAAGTTACGCCGCGGGCTGACAATGCCAGCCCGCGGCGTAACTCGCGCACGCGGCAAGGAACGGAAGCGTCAGGACTTAACGACGGCGGCGCTCCATGGAGCCAAAGCGAGGGCGTCGCCGTCCAGGCTTGTCCCTTCGTCGGAGGACAGCAGGAGGGATCCGTTGACGCCGTCCAGCCGGACCTTGGCGTCGGCGAAGTTCACCAGCACCTCAACGCTGCCGCGGCGGAACCGCAGCCACCCGGAGTCGTCGTCGTATGCCACGTCGGTCTCGCCGAAGCCGAGTCCGGCCAGTTCCGGATGGCTGCGCCGAAGTGCAGTCAGGGACTTGTAGAGTTCCAGCAGCCGGGCGTGGTCGCCCGTGCCGGCTTCGTCCCAGTCCAGCTTGGACCGGTGGAAGGTTTCCGGGTCCTGGGGATCGGGCACGACGGCGGGATCCCACCCCATGCGCTCGAATTCCTTGATGCGCCCTTCCGCGGTGGCCTTACCGAGCTCGGGTTCCGGGTGGGACGTGAAGAACTGCCACGGCGTGGTTGCCCCGTATTCCTCGCCCATGAACAGCATGGGCGTGAACGGCGAGGTCAGCGTGAGCACCGCCGCCACGGCCAACTGCCCGTAGGACAGCGACTGGGACAGCCTGTCGCCGATGGCCCGGTTGCCGATCTGGTCGTGGTTCTGGTTGCAGACCACCAGTGCCGCCGGGTTCACCAGCGAGGCGTTGATGGGCCTGCCGTGGTGCCGGCCGCGGAAGCTGGAGTAGCTTCCGTCGTGCAGGAAGCCGTCCTTGAGGACCTTGGCCAGCACCGCCAGGGACTCAAAGTCGGAGTAGTACCCGGTGGTTTCGCCGCTGACGTTGACATGGACCGCGTGGTGGAAGTCGTCACTCCACTGCCCTGCCAGGCCGTACCCGTTGGTGTCCCGCGGGTAGATCAGGCGGGGGCTGTTCAGGTCGGACTCCGCGATCAGCGTCTTGGGCAGCCCGGTTTCGGCCGAGACGGCGTCACCCAGCGCACCGAACTCCTCGAGGATGTGGACCGCCCGCTCGTCGCGCAGGGCGTGCACGGCGTCGAGCCGCAGCCCGTCCACGTGGTAGTCCCGGAGCCACAGCGCGAGGTTGTCCAGGATGTACTCCCGGACCACGTCGGAGCCGGGTCCGTCGAGGTTGACGGAGTCGCCCCAGGTGTTGGCGTCGCCCTGCTTCAGGTACGGGCCGAACTTGGGCAGGTAGTTGCCGCTGGGGCCAAGGTGGTTGTACACCACGTCCTGGATGACGCCGAGCCCGGCCGCGTGAGCGGCGTCGACGAACCGCTGGTACGCGGCGGGGCCGCCGTAGCCCTCATGGACGGCGTACCACTGCACGCCGTCGTAGCCCCAGTTGTGGGTGCCGTTGAACCCGTTGACGGGCAGCAGCTCCACGAAGTCGACGCCCAGGTCCGCGAGGTAGCCGAGCTTCCCTGCGGCGGCGTCCAGGGTTCCCTCCGGGGTGAAGGTGCCCACGTGGAGTTCGTAGATCACCGAGCCGGTGAGTTGCCTGCCCTTCCAGCCGGAATCCTGCCACGCGTACTCGGCGGGATCGAAGGTCCGGGACAGCTCGTGGACTCCTGCGGGCACCCGCCGGGACCGGGGGTCGGGCAGCGGGTGGCTGTCGCCGTCGAGCTGGTAGCCGTAGTCCACGTCGCCGTCGGCCGGCGCGTCCGGGGCGGTCCACCAGCCCTCCGTGCCGGGCGCGGTGTCCTTCTTCACCATGGGGTACTCCCGGCCGCCCGCCACGAGGGTCACGGAAGAGGCGTCGGGTGCCCAAACGTCGAAGCGTTCGGGTCCTTGGTTGACCAGGGTCATGCGTTTCCTCCATCCACAGGGACCAGCAGGGCCACGGGGTAGGTACCCAGCACGTCAGCCACCAACACGCTGCCCGCACCAAAGTCGGCGCCCGTCAGTTCGTCACGCATAGGAGCGGGAAGTTCGACGGCGGTATCGCGCCAGCCGCCGCCGGCGTCCAGGCCCGCAGGCAGCCGCGTTGCCAGGGTCACCGCCCCGGGTGTGCCGTCGGCCGCGCCGCGGGAGAACCCGAGCAGGTGTCCGGCTGCGGCACCGCTTGCCGTCACCGGGACGTAGCCCTCGAAGAGATCCGGCCGGTCCCGCTTGAGGCGGAGCGCCCGAGTGGTGGCCAGGAGCTTGCTGGCTTCCGTGCCCGCGTCAGGCAACGTGCCGGCGTCGATCTTGGCCAGCTCGGCTTCCCGGAGCGCGAAGTCCACCGGACGGCGGTTATCAGGATCGGTGAGGGACCGTTCCCAGAATTCGCTGCCCTGGTAGACGTCCGGAACGCCGGGCATGGTCAGCTGGACCAGCTTGGCGGAGAGGGAGTTGGACGCTGCGAAGGCATCAATGCGGGCCACGAAGTCCTCCACAACCTTGGCTACGCCGGCGTCGTCGAACACAGCATCCACGGCGGCCTTCACCCGGGACTCGAAGTCCTCGTCCGGGTCAGTCCACTTAGTGGAGTTGCCGGCCTCGCGGGCGGCCTTCTCGGCGTAGCCCTGCAGGCGTTCCCGGCTGGCCGGCCAGGCGCCGACGATGGCCTGCCACAGCAGGTTCTCGTAGGGGCCGTCGGGCATGGGAGCCAGCTTCCGGAGGGTGTCCAGTGTGGCGGCCCACTCCCCCGGCAGCTCGGCGATCACGGAGATCCGTGCCCGGGCGTCCTCGCTGCGCTTGGTGTCGTGCGTGGACATGGTGGTCATGGACAGCGGCAACTCGTCCTGCCGCCGGCGCATCCGGTGATGGAACTCCTCCGGGGACACGGCGAACTCGGTGGGTTCTGCGCCCACCTCGGTCAGTGTGCCCAGGCGGGTGTAGCGGTAGAACGCGGTGTCTTCCACGCCCTTGGCCATCACCATGCCGGAGGTCTGCTGGAACCGGACGGCGATGGGGTTGGCCGGGTCCAGCAGCAGCGGGAGGAGCGTCCCCACTGCAACGGCGAGGTCCGGACGGTGTTCGGCGGCAGATTCGCAGGCTTCCTTGAGAACCTCGGCCCCGGTGGGCAGGTAGCTCCGGTAGACCGGGAAGGAGGCGATGACCTCGGCCAGGGCGTCCGCTGCCTGATCAACGGACAGTCCATGGGATTCCGGGACCAGCCGGGCCAGCCGCAGCACCTCGGAGCGGAGGATGCCGTCGGCGATCATCCGCTTGGTGCCGCGGATCATCTCCGCGTAGTCGGCGGCTTCGGGAGTGCCACGCAACTCAGCGTCCAGCGAGTTCAGTGACTCTTCTCCGGCGGGATCCACGAACACCCTGTCCACGTCGGCGAGCGCGTCGTACCCGGTGGTGCCCTCGCAGGCGAAGTCCCCCGGCAGCACCTCGCCGGGCTCCAGGATCTTTTCCACCAGGACGTAGGCGCCGCCGGTGAGGTCCTTCAGCCACCGCAGGTAGCCCGCGGGGTCGGCCAGTCCGTCCGGGTGGTCGACCCGCAGGCCGTCCACCAGGCCTTCGGTGAACCAGCGGCCAACCTCGGCGTGGGCTTCTTCGAAGACGGCGGGAGTTTCCACCCGGATTCCGGCCAACGTGGTTACCGCGAAGAAGCGGCGGTAGTTGAGCTCGGCGTCGGCGCGGCGCCAGTTCATCAGCTGGTAGTGCTGGCGGCTGTGCACCTCCTGCGGGGAGTCTCCTTCGGAGTACGTCCCGTCGGCGAGCGGGAACCGGTGATCGTAGTACCGGAGTTCCCCGTCCTTAATCTCCAGCTTGTCCAGGTCCGCGTCGGAGCCCAGCATCGGGAGCCGGACCTTGCCGCCGCCGAGGTCCCAGTCGACGTCGAACGCTTCCGCGTACCGTGACCCGCGGCCTTCCTTCAGCAGTGACCACCACCAGGGGTTCTGCGCCGGGGTGGCAACGCCCACGTGGTTGGGCACGATGTCCACCAGGACACCCATGCCGTGCTCGCGGGCGGCGCGGGAAAGGGCCAGCAGCCCCTCCGGGCCGCCGCGCTCGGGGTCGACGGCGGAGGGATCGGTCACGTCGTAGCCGTGGTCCGAGCCCTGTTCCGCCGTGAGGATGGGCGACAGGTAGACCCAGTCCACGCCGAGCGACTTCAGGTAAGGGACCTTTTCGGCGGCGTCAAACAGCGTGAAGCTGCTGCGGATCTGCAGCCGGTAGGTGGAGGCCGGCGTCCTCATGCCTTGGTTTCCTTATCGGCGCCCGTTGCCTTTGCCTCGCTCGCTTCGGCGGCCTTGGTCTGGGCTTCCACCATCTCCTCCTGGGCTTCCTCATGCTCGGCCATGGAGGCCAGGGAAGCGGCCGCGGACGTGTCCACCTCCGCCTCGGGACCGGAGTAGGCACGCAGTACCACCGTGGACTTGGCGTCCAGCGTCAGTGTGGCCCCTGCCTTGAGGGGTTCGTAGGCGTCGGCCTGGGCCGCGGTGTCCACCATGACCTCCCAGTACTGCGAGTACTCGTCGGAGGGCAGGAGGAACTCCACCTCGTCGTCGTGGGCGTTGAAGGCCATCAGGAAGCTGTCGTCAGTGATGCGGCGGCCCCGGGAGTCCTGCTCCTGGATTCCGTCACCGTTGTAGAAGACACCGATGGTCCGGCCGAAGCCGCTGCCCCAGTCCTCGGGCAGCATTTCGGTGCCATCGGTCTTCAGCCAGACGATGTCGGGCAGCTTTTCGCCCTCGCCACGGCGGACGGGACGGCCGTCGAAGAAGCGGCTGCGGCGGAACGTGGGGTGGTCGCGCCGGAGCTTAGAGACGAACGCCGTGAACTCCACCAGGGGCTGGTCCATGGCTTCCCAGTGCACCCAGCTGAGCTCGGAGTCCTGGCAGTAGGTGTTGTTGTTGCCCTGCTGCGTGCGGCCCAGTTCGTCGCCGTGCAGGACCATCGGCACGCCCTGGGAGAGCAGCAGGGTGGCGATGAAGTTCCGCTGCTGGCGGGCGCGCAGGGTGAGTACCTTCTCGTCGTCGGTGTCACCCTCCTCGCCGCAGTTCCAGGACCGGTTGTGCGATTCGCCGTCGTTGTTGCCCTCGCCGTTGGCCTCGTTGTGCTTCTCGTTGTAGGACACGAGGTCCCGCATGGTGAAGCCGTCGTGTGCGGTAACGAAGTTGATGGAGGCGACAGGGCGGCGCGCGGAGCTCTCGTAGAGGTCGGCGGAGCCGGTGAGGCGGGAAGCGAATTCACCCAGGGTGGACGGCTCGCCGCGCCAGAAGTCACGGACCGTGTCGCGGTACTTTCCGTTCCATTCCGTCCACTGCGGCGGGAAGTTGCCCACCTGGTAGCCGCCGGGGCCAACGTCCCAGGGCTCGGCGATCAGCTTGACCTGGGAAACGATGGGGTCCTGCTGGATGAGTTCGAAGAACGTGGAGAGCTTGTCAACGTCGTAGAACTCGCGGGCCAGGGTGGATGCGAGGTCGAAGCGGAAGCCGTCAACGTGCATCTCGGTGACCCAGTAGCGCAGGGAGTCCATCAGCAGCTGCAGGGAGTGCGGGTGGCGGACGTTAAGCGAGTTGCCCGTGCCGGTGTAGTCCATGTAGTGCTTGAGGTCGTTGTCCACCAGCCGGTAGTAGGCCTGGTTGTCGATGCCCTTGAAGGACAGGGTGGGGCCCAGGTGGTTGCCTTCGGCGGTGTGGTTGTACACGACGTCGAGGATGACTTCGATGCCGGCCCGGTGCAGGTCGCGGACCATGGCCTTGAATTCCTGGACCTGGTGTCCAACGTCGCCGGTGGAGCTGTAGGTGTTCTGCGGCGCGAAGAAGCCAATGGTGTTGTAGCCCCAGTAGTTGTTGAGGCCCTTCTCCTGCAGGGTGCCGTCGTTGACGAACTGGTGAACCGGCATGAGCTCGATGGCCGTGACGCCGAGCTTCTTCAGGTGCTCGATGACCGCGGGGTGGGCCACGCCTGCGTAGGTGCCGCGCTGCTCTTCGGGAATTTCCGGGTGCAGCTCGGTGAGGCCCTTGACGTGGGCCTCGTAGATGACGGACTGGTGGTACGGGACGCGGAGCTGCCGGTCGCCGTCCCATTCGAAGAACGGGTTGATGACCACACCGTGCATGGTGTGGGCGGCCGAGTCGGCGTCGTTGCGCGAATCCGGGTCACCGAACTCGTAGGAGAAGAGGGCCGGGTCCCAGTCGATCTCGCCCTGGATGGCTTTCGCGTACGGGTCCATCAGGAGCTTGTTCGGGTTGAAACGGCTGCCGTTGGCGGGCTCGTACGGTCCGTGGACGCGGTAACCGTACTTCTGGCCGGGCTGGATGTGGGGCAGGTAGCAGTGCCAGACGTAGCCGTCCACTTCGGTCAGTTCGATCCGCGTTTCGGTCAGGTCATCAGCCAGGAGGCAGAGTTCCACCCGTTCGGCCTGTTCGCTGAACAGTGCGAAATTGGTGCCGGTGCCGTCAAAGGTTGCTCCCAGCGGGTAGGCAGTTCCAGGCCAGACTTCCATCGTGCTCCTCATTTGTTGGTCAGCAGCAGAGGGCATCGGAACGCCCCTACTGCCGGTGCGAACTAATGCCTACCGTAATGGTTGGCTGTGACTATTACGTTTCCAGGCTCCAGAGTTACTAAGCATGCTGACTTTACCGCAGATTTCGGGTATGGCATTCGCCACCGCACCGGCGGTGATCGGACCGCCCGAGCGCGCGTCCGACGCCGCCCTCCCGGCGAGGCCGTGAAGCGCAGCTCCCAGCGCGGCCAGCGCAGCCCAGCGGACGTCGTCGTCGATGCCCAGAGGGCGGAAACGGTCGACGCCGGGACCCGCCTGGGCGAGCAGGGCGCCGATGACGCCGGCCAGCACGTCGCCGCTTCCGGCCGTGGCAAGCCAGGGCGTGCCGTCCGCCTGGCTGAAGGCTCCGCCGCCCGGCGCGGCCACCAATGTGGCGGGACCTTTGAGCAGCACGGTGGCCCCGGTCAGGCCCGCCGCCTTGCGGACTGCGTCGAAGGTGGCGGCTTCCACGGCCCCGCGGTCGCCAAACCGGGCGTCGGCTTCGCCCTCCAAGCGCTTCATCAGCGCGGCGAGCTCGCCTGCGTGCGGCGTCAGCACCACGTTCGGTGCGAGCTTTTGGGGCAGCGCCGGCAGCGCGCCGGCGTCGGCCACAACGGGCAGGCCGGATTCGATGGCATCGCGCGCCCGCGCCAGCTGTTCGTGGTCCTCCGGCCCCATGCCCGAGCCCACCAGCCAGGCCTGCACCCGGTTGTCCGCCACGGATCCGTCGCTGCACACCACTTCGGGGCACGACTGGCGCACCAGGTCAGCCACCTCGGGCGGGCCAAGGTACCGGACCATGCCCGCACCGGCGGCAAGTGCCCCGCGGCAGGCCAGCACGGCAGCGCCAGGATACTGCACAGAGCCGGCCACGATGCCCAGGACCCCGCGCGAGTATTTGTGCGCCCGGCGGGCGGGGTGCGGCAAAAGGCCGGAAAGCTCTGCCTCACCGAGCCGGCGGAGGACCGGAACAGGAAGATGTTCCTCGATGCCGATGGGAACCACGTGCACCCTGCCTGCATGGTCCGCGCCGGGGTCAGCCAGCAGGCCCGCCTTGGCTCCGCCGAACGTGACCGTCAAGTCGGCAGGCAGCACCGGCCCGGCTGCCTCGCCGGTATCCGCATTCACGCCGCTGGGCAGGTCACAGGCCACCACGAACCCGTCGCTGAGGGCAGGGTGGCGCGCCTCGAGGACGGCCTGCACCAACGTGGCAGCACTCCCCCGCAGCCCGCCTTTGGCACCGGTGCCCAGAATGGCGTCAATGACGACGTCGGCACGCAGAGTCTCCGCGGCCAGCCCACCAAGTGCCGCGTCGGTCAGTTCCTCCGCGCGGCCGCCGGCGCGTGTGAAGGCAGCCAGCGCCGCCGGGTGGGCCGCACCGCCGGTGAGGACCGCCGTCGTACGCATCCCGCGGGCGGCGAGGAACGCTGCGGCGTAGAGGCCGTCGCCGCCGTTGTTGCCTTTGCCGGCCAGCACCACGAGGCGGGTTCCGTAGATGCGGCACCCGCGGGAACGCAATTCGTTGATCACCGCGTTGGCGAGGCCGTGTGCAGCACGCTGCATCAGGACATCACCGAGCCCGGCGGCGAGGAGCGGCTCCTCGGCGGCACGGACCTGGGTTCCGCTGTAGGCGCTGATCATCGTCTGAGGTCCCAGCGGGCGGGCCGGGTCAGCCCTCGGCCAGGACCGTCGCCGTGGCGATGCCGCCGTCGTGGCTGATGGACAGGTGCCAGCGCTTGACACCCTTGGCCTCCGCGACTGCCAGCACCGTGCCCTTGACCTGCACGGTGGGCCCGTTGTGGTCCAGGCCGATCCAGCAGTCCTGCCAGTTCATGCCTGCAGGCGCGCCAAGGACCTTGGCCACAGCTTCCTTGGCGGCGAACCGGGCAGCAAGGGACCGGGTGTTGAGCTCTCGCTCGGCGGGCACGAACAGCCGGTCCCGAAGGCCCGGTGTCCGTTCCAGCTGGCGGCCGAACCGCTCGATGTCTACTACGTCTACCCCAATGCCAACGATCATGGGACTACTCTACGGTGACGCTCTTGGCGAGGTTGCGCGGCTGGTCCACGTCGTAGCCCTTTGCTGCGGCGAGTTCCGCGGCGAAGATCTGCAGCGGGACGGTGGTCAGCAGCGGCATCAGCAGCGTGGGGGTCTCCGGGACGTAGAAGACGTGCTCGGCGTAGGCCTTCACGGCTTCGTCGCCTTCCTCGGCGATCACCAGGGTCCGGGCGCCGCGGGCGCGGATTTCCTGGATGTTGGAGACCACCTTGGCGTGCAGCGAATCGCGGCCGCGCGGGGACGGGACCACCACGAACACCGGCTGGCCCTCGTCGATCAGGGCGATCGGGCCGTGCTTGAGCTCGCCGGCGGCGAACCCCTCGGCGTGGATGTACGCGATTTCCTTGAGCTTCAGCGCACCTTCCAGGGCCACCGGGTAGCCCACGTGCCGGCCCAGGAACAGCACCGACTTCTCGTCCGCCATGGACCGGGCCAGTTCCCGCAGGGGGCCGGCGTTGTCCAGGATGGTCTGGATCTTGTCCGGGATCTTGGCCAGGTCCGCAAGGACGTCCTTGATCTGGCCGGAGAAGATGTTCCCGCGCAGCTGTGCCAGGTACAGGCCCAGCAGGTACGCGGCCGTGATCTGGGCCAGGAACGCCTTCGTGGACGCCACGGCGATCTCCGGACCGGCGTGCGTGTACAGCACGGCATCGGATTCACGCGGGATGGTGGAACCGTTGGTGTTGCAGATCGAGATGGTCTTCGCGCCCTGCTCGCGGGCGTACCGGACAGCCATCAGGGTGTCCATGGTCTCGCCGGACTGGGAGATGGAGACCACCAGGGTGTTCTCGTCCAGGATCGGGTCGCGGTACCGGAACTCGTGCGCCAGCTCAACCTCGGTGGGGATCCGGCACCAGTTCTCAATGGCGTACTTGGCCACGGTGCCGGCGTACGCGGCGGTGCCGCAGGCCAGGACCACGATCTTGTTGACCTGTTTGAGCAGCTCGGGGTCGATCCGGAGCTCGCTCAGGGTCAGCTTGCCCTCCAGGTCGGAGCGGCCCAGCAGGGTCTGCGCCACGGCGTCGGGCTGGTCATGGATTTCCTTCTCCATGAACGAGGAGAAGCCGCCTTTCTTCGCCGAGGCCGGGTCCCAGTCAACGTGGTATTCCTTGCCCTCGGCCGGGTTCCCGAAGAAGTCGGTGATCACCACACTGTCGGCGGTGATGGTGACAATCTGGTCCTGGCCCAGCTCCACCGCGCGGCGGGTGTAATCGATGAACCCGGACACGTCCGAGCCCAGGAAGTTCTCCCCCTCGCCCAGGCCCACCACCAGCGGTGAGTTACGGCGGGCAGCAACCACGACGTCGGGCTGGTCCGCGTGGACAGCCAGCAGCGTGAAGGCGCCCTCGAGGCGCTGGCAGGCCAGTTCCATGGCCTTGGTCAGGCCGCCGTTGGAGACGTCCCCGCCCAGCTGGTTCCGGAAGATGTCCGCCAGCAGCGCGGCAGCAACCTCGGTGTCCGTCTCGGACAGGAAGGTCACACCCTTTTCCACCAGCTCGAGCTTAAGCTCGGCAAAGTTTTCGATGATGCCGTTGTGGATCACGGCCAGCTTCCCGCCATCGGCCAGGTGCGGGTGCGCGTTACGGTCCGTGGGGCCGCCATGGGTGGCCCACCGCGTGTGGCCGATGCCGGTCAGGGTCTCCGGCAGGGGACGCTCCTCCAGCTCAGTCAGCAGGTTGCTCAGCTTCCCGGACTTCTTCCGCGACTCGATCACACCATCCGAGACCACAGCAACGCCCGCCGAGTCATAACCGCGGTACTCCAGCCGGCGAAGCCCCTCAAGGACAACGTCCAAAGCACTGTGACCATTAACAGCGCCGTCAACAGAACGGCCTACATAACCCACGATTCCACACATAGCCTCAAGAGTATCGGGTGGGAACTGGTTGCTTGTAACCCGGAACCGGATCTTGAGCACTTCTTGCCCGGACCGCCGCGCCCCGGAGCCGCTTCCATTTCGCTATGCGCGGAGTGCGGGGCAGAATCTCTAACGTGACTTTGCAACGCAACGAGGCGAACGGGGAGGGTGCTTCCCCGTTCGTGGAACTGGACCGGCAGACCTGGTCCAGGCTGGCAGCCCAGATGGAACAACCCCTCAACGAAGAGGATATTGTCCGCCTGCGCGGCCTTGGCGATCCCCTGGACATGAAGGAAATCCGAGAGGTCTACCTTCCGCTGTCCCGCCTCCTGCACCTCTATGTGGAAGCTGCCGGGCAGCTGCACGCGGCCACCACAACCTTCCTGGGCGAACAGACCCAGCGCACCCCGTTCGTCATCGGCGTTGCCGGATCCGTTGCCGTGGGCAAATCCACCATTGCGCGCGTGCTGCGGGAGATGCTGCGCCGCTGGCCCGGCACACCCAACGTGGAGCTCATCACGACGGATGGTTTCCTGTATCCCCTGGCCGAGCTCAAGCGGCGGCAGCTGCTGGACCGGAAGGGTTTCCCGGAGTCCTATGACCGGCGGGCGCTGCTGCGGTTTGTGAGCGAAATCAAGGGCGGGGCCGAGGAAGTCCACGCGCCCTGGTACTCGCATGTCACGTACGACATCGTTCCCGAAAAGGAAGTGGTGGTCCGCCGCCCGGATGTCCTCATTGTGGAAGGCCTAAACGTGCTGGCCCCGGCGCGCCCCAGGCATGACGGCCGGCAGGGTCTGGCGCTGAGCGACTTCTTCGACTTCTCCATCTACGTTGACGCCAAGACCTCCTATATCGAGGAGTGGTACGTGGACCGGTTCCGGAAGCTGCGGACCACGGCGTTCGCGCAGCCGGAGTCCTACTTCCACCGGTATGCCAGCCTGTCCGATGACGAGGCGGAGAGCACCGCCCGGGACATCTGGAAGCGCATCAACGAGCCCAACCTGGAGGAGAACGTCCTTCCCACCAGGGGCCGGGCCCAGCTGGTGCTCACCAAGGACTCCGACCACACCATCCGCCGGATGCTCCTGAGGAAGGTCTAGCACAGGTGTGCCACAACTGCGCCGCTTCAGCCGTAACGGCCAGCCGCCGGAGCTTTGCCCGCTTCCTCGCCGTGGGGGCCGGGCTGACCGTACTCACCGCCTGCACGCCCGGCGCGCCTGAGGCTGCGCCGCCGTCGTCGGTCCCGCCGTCGGCTTCCCCGGTCCCGTCCCCGACGTCGGCGGGCACCCCGGTTGCCGCGCCGGAGGCAGCGACGGCGGCCGGCACACCGCCGGAACCTTCCGCAGCCCCCTCACCGTCAGCGGCGCTCCCCCGCCAGTTTTCCCTGACCGATCCGGCCAGCCCGTGGGTAGTGGTCAACAAGCACCGGCCGCTGGCCCCCGCTGACTATGCGCCGGCGGACCTGGTGAGTCCCGCCGTCGGGATCTCCGCATCGGGTGAGTCCGCGCTGCTGAACAGTACGACGGCGGCAGCGGCCGAGGCGATGTTCGCGGCTGCCGCGCGGGACGGCGTGGTCATGGTCCTGGCCAGCGGGTACCGCTCCTATGCCACGCAGGTGTCCACGTACAACGGGTATGTGGCCGCGCGCGGCCAGGCGGACGCGGACACGGCCAGCGCCCGGCCGGGCTACTCGGAGCATCAGACGGGCTGGTCCTTCGACATTGCCGACGGCGGCGGAGCATGCGCCTTCCAGCCGTGCTTCGCCGACCAGCCTGCCGCCGTGTGGGCGAAAGCCAACGCCCACCGGTTCGGGTTCGTGGTGCGGTATCCGTGGATGTTCCATGAAACCACCGGGTACTACTACGAGCCGTGGCACCTGCGGTACATCGGAGTGGATGCGGCCACGGACATGTCCGCACGCGGGGTTGTCACGCTCGAGGAGTACTTCGGCGTGGGGGCGGCACCGGGGTATCCCTAACGGACAACTCGGCCGTTAGGTTCCCAACACGGTTCAAAATAGGGGCCGGGGTTCACACAGGGTTAACAGACGTGGGCTAGCTTGGAACTCATGTTGACCGGATTCAAGAATTTCATCATGAAGGGCAACGTCGTAGACCTTGCCGTCGCTGTCGTGATGGGTGCCGCATTCGGCGCCGTCGTCACATCGATCGTGGAAGGACTGCTCACACCGTTGATCGGCCTTCTGTTCCAGGCGAAGGGAATCGAGGAGATGCAGTGGGAGGGCTTCCTCTACGGCCGCGTCATCTCCGCCGTCATCTCGTTCGTGCTGATCGCCGCCGCCATTTACTTTGTTGTGGTCCTGCCCATGAACCACATGATCGAACGGCGCAACCGCCGTCTCGGCATCAACCCTGACGTCAAGGAAGAATCTGCAGAGGATCCGCAGATCGCCCTGCTCACCGAGATCCGCGACGAGTTGCGAAGCCGCTCGTCCTAGCCGATATACACATGAGGCCCGCTTCCATTTGTGGAAGCGGGCCTCATTCGTATGTGCAGCTATTCGCTGATGAGTTCCAGCGCGAGTTCCGTGCGGACCACCTGTGCAAGGTGTTCGGCAATGGACTGCGCGGTTTCCTCGTCGGCGGCCTCCACCATGACCCGAACCACCGGTTCGGTGCCGGAGGGGCGGAGGAGGACGCGGCCGGTCTCTCCGAGGGCAGCCTCAGCGGCTTTGACGGCCTGGGCCAGGACGTCATTGCTGTTGACCTTCGTGCGGTCCACGCCCTTGACGTTGATGAGGACCTGCGGAAGCTTAGTCATGACGGCGGCCAGGTCCTTGAGGGACGTCCCGGTCAGGGCCACCTGGGCGGCGAGCTGCAGGCCGGTGAGCAGGCCGTCGCCGGTGGTGGCGTGGTCCGAGAAGATGACGTGGCCGGACTGTTCCCCGCCGAGGTTGAAGCCGCCTTCGCGCATGTTCTCGAGGACGTAGCGGTCCCCCACGGCTGTTTCGCGGATGCTGATGCCGGCGTCGCGGAGGGCGATCTTGAGGCCGAGGTTGCTCATGACGGTGGCCACCAGGACGTCGTCGTTCAGCTTGCCGGCCTTTTTGAGGGCGACGGCGAGGATCGCCATGATCTGGTCGCCGTCCACTTCGTTGCCTTCGTGATCCACGGCCAGGCAGCGGTCAGCATCGCCGTCGTGGGCGATGCCAAGGTCCGCGCCGTACTGGAGGACTGCTTCCTTGAGTGGGCCCAGGTGGGTGGAGCCCACGCCGTCGTTGATGTTGAGTCCGTCCGGGTCGGCGCCGATGACGATGACGTCCGCGCCGGCGTCCTTGAAGACCTGCGGTGAGCAGCCGCTGGCGGCGCCGTGGGCGCAGTCCAGGACCACGGTGAGGCCCTCAAGGCGGTGCGGGAGGGTGCTGAGGAGGTGGACGACGTAGCGGTCCTCGGCGTCGGAGAAGCGCTGGATGCGCCCCACGTCGGGACCGATGGGACGGACGGCCTCGTTGTGCATCTGGGCCTCGATGGCGTCTTCCACGTCATCAGGGAGTTTCTGGCCACCCCGGGCGAAGAATTTGATGCCGTTGTCCGGTGCCGGGTTGTGGGAGGCTGAGATCATGACGCCGAAGTCGGCTTCCAGGTCTGCCACCAGGTACGCGGCGGCCGGGGTGGGGAGGACGCCGGCGTCGTAGACGTCGATGCCCGAGCTGGAGAGCCCTGCCTCCACCGCGGCGGCGATGAATTCCCCGCTGGCACGCGGATCACGGGCCACCACGGCGCGGGGCCGGGAGCCGTTGGAGTTGCGGTCGTGGCCAAGTACGACGGCGGCCGCCTGGGCCAGCTGCAGGGCCAGCTCTGCAGTCAGCAGCCCGTTGGCCAGCCCCCGGACACCATCAGTTCCAAATAATCTAGACACCGGTCAAGTGTATGGGATGGCGGTGGCAGTGGCTTGGAGCCAGTGTTCGGGTCTGTCCCGCAGCATCTGCGGATATCTTGAGCCTGGAGCTGAGATTACGTGGATATGCTCACGCCAGCGATGCTGACGCGTCATATATTGGGGGGTCCTATGCCGGCTACTGGCCGCCGTTTGGCAAGCCTGACTGGGCTTCGTTTCTTCGCTGCCTTGGCAGTGGTTATGTACCACTTGCACCTATATGTCCCGCCCCTAGCCGACAGCCTGTCTGTCTTCGGTTACGGCTTCACAGGAGTCAGCTTTTTCTTCGTGCTTTCGGGATTCGTACTTGCCTGGTCTCAACGGCAACACGGCTCAGCACGCAGTTTCTACTGGCACCGGATAGCGCGAATATGGCCACTTCACCTGCTTACTACCGGGCTCGCGGTCTTTACAGCACCCCTGCCAGCATCTCCGGAATTCACATGGTGGGCTGCCCCGTTTGTTGTCTCCCTAACCCAATCATGGATTCCCGCTAGTCCCTTCTTAGGTGCGTTCAACGGTGTCTCTTGGTCATTGTCATGCGAAATTTTCTTCTATCTAGCTTTTCCTCTGCTCTGTCAGCGACTCATAACGCCTTCTTTGGCGGCTAGGGCAATGATCGTTGTTCCGGCAGCAATGCTTGCCTTGCCAATTGGTCTGGCGCCCCTTTCATCCATGGCCGCCGCTGACTTCCTCCTTGGCACGATGCCCCTCTACCGACTCGGCGAATTCGTACTCGGGATGTCCGTTGCCAACCTCCTGAAGGAAGGCTGGCGTCCCCGTTTCAGTGTTTTACAAGCAGCATCGCTTGTGGGTGCATTGAACCTCGCTCTCATAATCGCGACGGCCATCTGGCGTGTCCCTATACCGGTCACGTTCGCCAACCTCATCATGTTGCCGGCCTTCCTGGCACTCATCGCCGCTTGCACGCGAGCTGACCTTTCCGGTAGGAGCAGCGTGCTTAGCTCCTCGGTGCTGATAAAGCTCGGCGAGTGGTCGTATGCCCTTTACTTGGTTCACGAACTCCTGATCAGGACGGCGAGTCCTTACGCCACCTCTACGGACCAAGCGGCTTGGCTGGCAGCCGTTGTTGTCCTGGTCTCCATTTCGTTGTCCGGGCTTCTCCATGAGTTCGTGGAAAAGCCCGCAGAAAGGTGGCTGCGAGGACTGACGAGTGCTCAACCGCGACGGCAAGTACAGCACCCGTAAGTTGCTACCTCCACTGCTATTCGGATGGATACGAGTACTGGGCTACTTGGATTTCCCGCCCGAGTACCTGTCTTTCCCAAAAAGCCTCGTCAGGGTGAATTGCGGGCCCCTACGATCCATGCATGACACCTAGCTATGGGGGCTTGGCGCTCGAAATTGTAGTACCGGTCTACAACGAAGAAGCGGTACTCGAAAACAGCATCACAAGGCTCGCCGAATACTTGACGAATGAAATGCCGTCGACGTGGAAAATCACCATTGCCGATAATGCAAGCACTGACCGGACGCCGGTGATTGCCGCTCGACTCAGCGAGCACTTGGAGAACGTCGGTTACCGGCGGCTTGAAACTAAAGGGCGCGGCCTGGCACTGAGAGATGCCTGGAGCGCCTCGGAAGCCAAAGTGCTTGCCTACCTTGATGTGGACCTGTCAACTGACTTGGCCGCGCTTCCACCGCTGGTGGCGCCCCTGTTATCCGGGCATTCCGATATCTCTATTGGAACGCGACTGGGCCAGAGCTCAAGGGTGATCCGTGGCCCAAAGCGGGAGTTCATTTCCCGTACTTACAACTTCCTGCTCCGGCGCACGATGCAGGTTCGTTTTTCGGACGCGCAATGCGGGTTCAAGGCAATTCGGGCTGATGTGGCCAAGCGCGTGCTCCCCCATGTGGAGGACAACGGCTGGTTTTTCGACACTGAGCTGCTGATCATTGCTGAGCGCTCCGGACTTCGCATCCACGAAATTCCCGTTGATTGGGTGGACGACCCAGACAGCCGCGTTGATATCAGGCAAACGGCATATGACGATTTGCGGGGAATGGTCCGGGTGGCCGGGTCTCTTGTCCGAGGAGCGATTCCCGTACAGGCTATCTATGCCGAGTTAGGCCGCCGGCCGATCGTCCCTTTTGGTCGCCCAAGCTTTTTCGGCCAAGTTCTACGTTTCGGACTCGTCGGAGTTGCCTCAACTCTCGCCTTCGCGCTCCTTTATCTCGTGCTCCAAGGGCCTTTCGGTGCACAGGAAGCTAACTTCCTTGCACTGCTTCTGACCGCCATGGGAAACACCGCGGCTAACAGGCGCTTCACCTTCGGTATCAGTGGACCGGCCAAGCTGTTCACCCAACAACTACAAGGCCTCATAGTCTTTCTTCTCGCTTGGAGCATTACCTCTGCATCGCTGCTGACGCTCCACGCATTGCATCCCGATGCCGCGCCTAACGTGGAGTTGTTGGTTCTCACCGCAGCAAATGTTCTGGCAACGCTGATGCGGTTTGTTCTCCTCCGAGTTTGGGTGTTCCGAGAGCGTCGCAGCGGACGGGCCGTTTCACTGGTCAGGGCAGCATTGGCGCATGACGGACGACCACTATGAGCCAGCTGTTGAAGACGCTGGGAACCGGTAAACCATCGCATTCAGGTGAACCAAGGGAGCGACGGTTTCGTTCAATCGCGGCGATATTGATGTCGGTGCCGATGAATTGGAGGTTGCTGTGGCGTGGACCGGCGCAGAATGACCCCTGGGAGCGTCCTGGGCTAATAGGTCTGCTGGCGAGCGTTGCATGCCTTTATCTCTGGGGCCTGGAAGCAAACGGTTGGGCCAACCCGTACTACTCGGCGGCGGCGCAGGCTGGTGCACATGACTGGAAGGCGTTCTTCTTCGGGTCCGTGGAATGGGGAAATCTCATAACGGTGGACAAGACTCCGTTGAGCACTTGGGTTATAGCACTCTCAGTCCGTCTGTTCGGACTCAGCAGCTGGAGCATCCTGGTCCCCCAAGCCCTCATGGGTCTCGCGACCACTTATCTCGTCTTCCGCATAACGAGACGAGCTTTTGGACCCCGCACAGCATTGTTCGCAGCGGCTGCGTATGCGGTCACGCCGGTCGTGATGCTTATGTCGCGCTTCAATAATCCAGAGCCTTTAATGGGTCTCCTTATGGTGTCGTCAGTACTCGCGACGCTTAAGGCACTTGAATCGGGGAGATCCCGAACTTTTGCTTTGGCTGGCTTCCTGCTGGGCCTGGCGTTCATGGCCAAACAGGTTCAAGCACTATTGGTTGTCCCAGCGCTCTGTGTAGCCGTCCTGGCACTTGGCCAGGGCCGCTTTGTACAACGCCTTCGCCAGCTCGCGGTTGCCTCACTCCCCGCTGCTACAACGGGGGGTGCCTGGCTAGTCGCTGTAGACCTCATCCCTGTGTCTTTACGCCCCTATGTGGGAGGTTCGGTCAACAACAGCGCTATCGAACTCACGCTGGACTACAACGGTTTGGCTCGGTTTGTGCAAATACCTATGAACAGCAGCGGCAGCCGAGCAACTGCATCCGAAGACGTGGCTCCCTTGGGCGGGGGCATACGGCGCATTTTCAACGGAAACTTTGCGCCGGAAATAGGCTGGTTGCTTTTCGCGGGGATTGTCTGCTGCATCATCACGATGGTGCTCAGCAAGACACTTGTATTGACGAGACAGCAACGCAGCCTCTCGATTGTTGCCATCGTATGGTTCGCTACAGTACTTGCTCTTCTTTGCTTCATGGGGACGATGATCCACACGTACTACACATTTGCTTTGGGCGGCCCGCTTGCCTTTGTCGTGGCAATCGGCTTGTCAACTCTCTGGCGCCTTAGGAACCGCGCGATCCTTAAACTTGTTGGGGCTGTACTTATCGGAGCCTCGTCCTATATGGGGCTGCGAATCATGAACTACAGCCATGAGTGGCCAATATGGTTTAGAGTCGCCTTTGTCATCGCTGGATTAGCGGGAACCGCGGCCTGGATACTTCCGGCTCGCAATGGCAAATGGACCCTGCTCTCTTTGCTCCTTATCGCCATAAGTCTTCTAATCGGGCCCGCCGGCAACAACATCTACACTCTGCTGACACCACAGAAGGGGACAAATCCGCAGTCCGGACCCGTCGGCGCCGATTCAACATCGATGTCTCGTCTCATGCTGGCCATCAAAGCGGGCGACCCAGCCTGGGCACAGAAGATTGCGCTAGGCAGTCCGCCCTCGCCTGCCGTCATCGGAGTTCTGCAGAGCGGTCCAGCAACTCGTACTTGGGCAGCCGCCACGTATTCCGCTCAGAACGCAGCGCTCTACCAACTGGAAAGTGGACTTCCCGTCATACCTTTGGGTGGGTGGCTCGGAACGGATCCGGCACCTACCCTCGATCAGTTCAAGGCGCTGGTCGCCGAGAAGCGCGTTGGCTACTTCATCTGGCAGCAAGACCTTCTCGAGCGCGGCGAGCTCAGCACAGAAACTAAAGACATCAGCAACTGGGTGCGAGCAAACTTCACGGAGGAGGTGGTCGACGGTGTCTCTCTCTACAACCTGGCGAGCAGGGCAGGGTAGGCAGCGCACGACGCCCCAACTGCTGTCGCGAATCACGAGTGGACTTACTCGTTTTCTACGTGGTCCCGACAAAGATCCCGCCTGGGAACGATCCGCCTTACTGACGGTCCTAATTGTGAATGGGGTGCTGTACTGCTGGGACTTGCCCATCAATGGCTGGGGAAACTACTACTACAGTGCCGCCGTGCAGTCGGGCGCCATTGATTTCAAGGCGTTCTTTTATGGATCCTCCGACTGGGGCAACTCAATTACAGTGGACAAACCGCCCCTCAGTCTCTGGCTTATGGGGCTATCAGTTCGTGTGCTTGGTTTCAACCCCGTCGCGATACTGCTCCCACAAGCAATTCTCGGCGTAGCGACGACATTTCTGATCTACAACATTCTTCGCAGGTGTATCAGCACGGTTCCCGCGCTTTTTGGGGCAACCGTATTCTTTACGACGCCAATCATCACGCTCATGTCCCGCTACAACAATCCGGACCCACTGATGCTATTTCTCATGGTGGCGGCTGTCTGGAGCTTAATCGCATATTTGGAGTCAGGACGCCCAGGTTATTTTGTTCTCACTGCGGCCTTTCTTGGAATGGCGTTCATGACCAAACAACTTCAGGGTCTCCTAAGCGTCCCCGCCATCGGACTTTCATTCCTGATGTTCAGTCCCCAAACGTTTCGAAGAAAGCTGCGTACTGCCTGCGGGGGGCTGCTTGCCCTGCTTGCCGTTGGCGGAATCTGGCCAATCACAGTGGACCTCACACCCAGCGAGGAACGGCCCTTTGTGGGAGGCTCATCCTCGAACAGCGTCCTGCAACTAACGCTTGCGTACAACGGGATTGACAGGGTGGCGGGAAGCGAAGAGGTACCGATGACCGTCCTAATTCCTAAACAGTTCAGGTCCGTCGGCAGCGACGCTGGTGTCTTTAGGCTGCTGAACGCTAACTATGGGCAGGAGGCCAGTTGGCTTCTCTACGCGAGTCTGTTAGCAGCAGCTTTGTTGGTGGCCACCACCTGGTCCAGGACGGGCTCGAGGCAGAAGAAGGCGCTGACATTGCTTTCGGCGATATGGCTCTTCAGTACCTTTCTCCTCTTGTCGTATATGGGTAACCAAATCCACACGTACTACACCGCTGCGTTGGCTCCGCCAATGGCACTAACCCTTGGCTTAGCTGCGGATGTTCTTATCCAACGAAGAGATTCGGTCTTCGTGCGGTCAGCTGTTAACGCCAACCGAAAATAGGGCCAGTTTTGCCGACTGAAAACAGGGCCACGGGTTGCTGTTCTATTGTGCCTGAAGCTGGGTTCTTGTCTTG